>WRDR01000006.1 GCA_009779745.1 Alphaproteobacteria bacterium | reverse complement strand
GTTTAGGTTTGTTCCTTGCTTGTTTAGCTCTCGTTGAATGTTAATCAAAAGCTGGTGTTTGGTTGGGTCAATAGCAGACACATATCCTGCGCCTAAGACAGAAGCACGGATATAAGCGTTGACACTCATATTCAGGTCTTGTGCTTTCAGGCGTATAATGTCGAGTTCTCCGTCACGAAGTTTCAGTCCGTAAGAATATGTTTTTTGGGGTCTGGGGAAACTCCCCGCAGAGTTCGGTGCAACCAAAGGTGCAACCTGAGGTTTCACCGAACGCTCAACTTGCGCGCAGCTTTTAAAATTTTTTGTATCCTTTTGTCCGACATTTTGTGTTTGACAATTTTGTTCACATACTTCTTTTGCAGCTTGCTTAAACTGCTTATGAATAGACGTAAGCACATCGTATTTTGACATACCAAATCTCCTTTGGGTGTTAGAGCGTATATCTGGGACATAAAAAAGGCTTTCCGGTTAATACCTAGAAAGCCTTTTGTTTTTTAATTTCTTAAACTCTTAACTTTTCATTTTCCTTTTTCTTAGTCTTCTAATTTTGTAATAAAGTTTCTTCTTTCACTCCGCCGTTATGCTGATAATGTTCTTTTGTTGGAGCAGCATTGCGTTATTTATAAATTGGGTGAAAGGTGTCGCCGGCAAGTTTGCAAGGCTTGTCCGTTTCACGTTTCGGCGATGGGTATAGAGGATTCTCAGGAACTTTTTGCAAAACAAATGTAATAAGATCACCATCATCTACTGTACTATAAGGATTGTTATTTGTACTGCGTGTCATTTTCAGCAGTTTAACATCCGGCATATTCGCAACTATGCCCTTTATTTCATCTTCAGTAACAAGATTAAAAAATGCTCTTCTGCCAGTGAACAGTTGTCTGCCTACCCCATTGATTGGCGCAGGGTCACTTTTCGTTATTACGAATAAAATTCCGCCGGGTTTAAGATGATCCGTTAAATTTTGAAGTGATGCTTGAGATCCGCTTTTTGCTACATGGTGCCATGCTTTTCTTGTCCATATCGCATCAACTTTTTTATCTGAACGAAAGTCTTTAAGCGTAGCATTTACTACTTCACATCCTGAGTTTACTCTTGCCGCTTCCACGCAATCCGGCGTAGCATCAAATCCTGACGCTTTATATCCTAAACTAGCAAAGTATTCTAGTTCCTTACCTTCTCCGCAGGCCGCATCAATAATTTTTGTTGATTCAGGAGATTTTCCTAAATATTCGTCTAAACATCTGATAAAGTTCTTTCTATCTTCAGTAGAATCTTCTGTTTTATGGCTATCACTAAACCATTCATAAAAACCACTTGCACCATCTGCCGTAATTTCCCCGCCATTTTCGTTGCCGCCTTTGGAATAAAGTCTTGTAACCAGACTGGTAGCTTGTTCATCGTTGATATCCCAGTCAACAATAATCGCTGTATAGCTGCTGTCTCCCATAACATGCAGTAATTCTTCAGGTTTTTTGATAGTTATTTCATTTTTCTTCATAATATTGTTCTCTATAATAAAATTAATAAAAAATATCCGAAAGTATTGTATTTGTTATTTATATAAAAGTATACCGCATTTTTTTTACTTTCAGCAAGAATAAAGTCGAATTCTCTTGAAAATTACTCATTGTGCTTCTCCTTAAAATTATTGGATTAAACAGCACTGACATTTCACTGACTATACTATACCTATAGCACGGAATTTCCATTTGTCAAGCAAAATATTCATGTTGAATAAATATTCTTTCCATGAAATATATACAGTATGATATTTTACACATCTTACCATAGAATATACGAAAAACAGCGCATTTTATGGTTAAAAAGTGCCGGTATGGTTAATGATATTTCCTCTTGCGTTATTCTTTAACATGATTTATGATATTCATAACGAACATAAGGAGCAAACAATGAATATCACTGGAAGACAAATAAGAGCAGCTAGAGGATTGCTTGGTTGGAAAATGGAAGAATTAGCCGACAAAGCCAATCTCACTCGCATTACCATTCGCCAGATTGAAAACGAAACTGTTCAACCGCAGGAAAAATCTATGGCAAAGATTTACGCTGTGTTTGATAAGTTCGGAATTGAGTTCTTGCCTGATGAAGGTATGCGAATTCGCAAACAAGATGTTCGCAGTTATTCAGGAAAAGCGGGTTACAGGCAATTTCTTGATCATGTTTACGAGACGCTAAAGAAAGGCGGTAATATCCGCCAGTTCAATTTCGGCGATATGCGTTATTTACCTAATGAAGAAGCATTTGTAGCTGACCATTTCCTGCGCATGGGTACAATTAGCGGACTGGACGCAAGAGTAATTGAAACAGGCGATGAAACCAAGCATAAATTACAGTATTGCACATACCGTAAACTTGATAAAAAATTCAAAGATATGTCGCCATGGTATCTTTACGGCGAATACTTGACTCTATCGCTTTACGAAACAGGCGGAAAGCGTGAGTTTATCACCATTCGTTCTAAGCTGTTAACAGAACGCTATTTGAAAGAGTTCGATATCTTTTGGAATATGTCTACTCCTGACAAAAAGAAGAAGGGGAGCAAATGACAAAATCAAAAAGATCAACTATGTTTTCAAAACATAAAGCTGTTCGCGGATATGTTTTTTTGTTTTGCTTTCGCCGTTGTTATTACTTTTAAACCGCAGATATTCGAATTCTACAAATTCTAATTCGCCGTATTTACGCAAGATAGCATCTATATTTTTTTGAGGCATTATACCTTCGGTGTTATAACTTAAAAGCAGATACCTATATTTCGCTATTAAAGCAATCTTGTCTAATTCTTGTAATGCAGTATCCTTATTGCAGAAAACCGACTTCTGATTACTATAATCACGCATTCCGGTAACTCCGCGGATTACTGGATTATCGTATTTTGCAATAGTTTCTATTAAATGGTAATTAGGAGCATATTGTCTTTCATTATATGGCGGGTCAAGATACAAAATATCGACATCTATATCTTGAATTAAATCCATACTATTCACATTAAAGGCTTCGTTTTGCTCATTATTAAACACTAATTCTATGGGTTTGATAACAAACGGCTTTAGTGCCCTCGGATCCCATTTCTTTTGAAATGCGGCATAAACACCTGCAACATTGCTGAAAAACGACACGCTTTCAATTAAGCAAGCAATAAGGATAAAATATTCATCTTCGGTTATGAGGTTATTATTTTTCCAGTCTTCAATTTGAATTCGTATAGCGTCTATCTTTTTGGCATTATCATCTGATAAATACATTCTAGGCTGCGACAAATGGATTGTGCCGCCAACCGAATAATTTTTATAAATAAAGCCCTCAATTGGTTTTATGTTGTTTAAGAATTCTAAAACAGCATCCAAAGCAGATGTGAATAAAGACTGTTTTTCAAATTTAATTGCCGAAAGCAATTTCTCAAACTTAGGTTCTGTATTGTTGACTATATAAGCTCGCTGTAAGCAATACGAAAGATAAAGTATATCGGCAGAAAACACTCTATAGCCTTGCTTTTTAAAGAATTTCGCAGCACTTGCTGTACCTGAAAAAAAATCAAAAAAGGTTTTGCCATAGATATTCCGCTGTGAGAGAGCAAAATAAATCCGGTCAAGCAGATTTTCTTTGTTCCCAATAAACCTCATCGCAACAATCCTTTGTGTTCTTAAATAACGGCAATTCGTTTTCAAATAAATGCTTTTTAGGCATATAGTTTGTTATTAAAACTTCTTTTGTTGCCTGTTTATTTCTTATCTTTGTTTGGTAGTTAGAGTTAGAATAATTCATTGCTATATCATTTACTATATAATTTGAATTAGCACGCAACCATTGTTCAAGTAAATCATTTTTCTTTCCTTTGTGTTCTAAAACATTAGATAATGCAAAATGTGTGTTTTGTTTGTTTAACTTATCTAACTTGTAAAGCAACGCCCGCTCTTCTCGTTCGCTCCAGCCAGTAAAACCGCGTTTTCCGTCATTATATGTTCCGAGAGTTATAAGATACGGCGGGTCACAATAAACAAAATCATTTTTGCCTAAGAATGACAAATCAAAATCTTCGAAGTTTTTAGAATATAACTCAATGTTGTTGTCTTGCAGTTTATCGATAAAGTCTTTCAAATTGGATTCCGTTGAAGGATTATAGCAGCTTCTCTCTTTGCCGAACGGATTATTAAACTCATGATTATTGTTAAAACGAATTTGATGATTGAACGAATAGGACACAAGAACAAACAAATCCAGCGGATTTTTTGTTTGATTATAATGTGTACGCAAAGCCTTATAGCCATCCTCATTTGTAAGAGATAAATTATAATGATTTATTCTTTTGTGAATATGTTTAAGAACTGATTGTTTGCTGTTGTTTTGTAATTCTTTGTAGAAGTCTATTAAATAAACCAAGTTATCATTTAAAATAATTTTCTTAGCTTCAACATTCAGTCCGACATTTCCTCCTCCTGCAAATAAATCTATAAAACAATTTATGTTTTGAGGAAACAAAGGTATTATCTGTTTGAGAATCTTATGCTTTCCGCCGATATAATTTAAAGGAGATTTTACAAAAACATCGTGCATTTTTATCTCCAAAAATCCAGCAGGTTTTTAATTGCGTCTTTGAACAGTTTTGGAGCTTTAATGCCAAGTACTAATCCGCCTCTTTCATTCAAAACAAATCCTATTTCAACTTCAACAGGCGGAGTTTCGATTGTGCCTCCATACAAAACAACAGTTCGTATTATAGAAAACTTCGGATAATACTTTTTGATATAATTCTTTTCAACCGAATTATAATTAGCGACTTCGTTTATTCCGTTTTGACGGAATTTCCACTTTTTGCCTTCACAGTTTATTATTTCGCTTCGATCAAAATCTATCAGTATCAAGTCTGGAATTGCTATGATGGCATTTTTATCGCCGGCTTTATATTTGGTTCTGTCGTTATATTTAGCCAACGGAATATGTTCTCCTGAAGGCGTGATAAAGTACCCTTTCTCACTGCCGGCATGATTTTCAAATATTGAATAACCTTTAGTAAAACTCTCAACAACGATATGCAAAAATATAGTGCCAAGTTTTTCGCCTTCTAAATCATAATGCCAATAATCTTTAGGGTACTCGGCATTCACCATTTTTAAGCCGCTAAATTTCAATTCAAGTTTATTAGCGATAAAGATAAATTTGTTCTTACTTTTTATATGCTCTTGTTTCAATCCGTGCGAAGTGATTACTATGTCATTTTTCCAGCCAAGCCGTCTTAGAACTGCACAGATTATCGAAAGAGCACCTATATTAGGATCGTGCGATAAACTTCCTGATTTGAACAGCCGACCAGATACACATATTTGATTTTTCTTTTTTGTTATATTGATAGGTACATTGCCTTTTGGAGGCTTTCTCATATTATTCTTGAACTCAATAAGCTCATCAATGGACTTGAAAGGTTTGAATATCTTGGAGTCCAAAGTCTTTCCAAGAATCTCGACTCCCATTGTCAAAAGCAAACGAGTACCGAATATATTTGTTTCTGTTGGTTTTTCTTTTTGCTCTATCTGCAAATTGTAGAGCATAATTTTTGTAACTTTCGGATAGAAGCGATTTATATAAACAAATTTAGAGCAGCGTTGATAAACACCAGTGTTTCGACTCTCGCTATCGTCAGTCTTGGTTTCTTCTATTGCATATATTGGAATATCTTTTATTGTCGGTTCTTTGTCTTGATAAAATACTAAAAAATCAACAAAACTTGATTTTCCGCTTACAGTTTTAATAAAAACCTTATCAACTTTGTTACATCTAAAGCCTGTCAATTCATATGTGAAAGTGAATTTATTTCCTTTAAGAATGGGCAAAATCCGTAAATTATCCATGAATCCGCCAAGTTTTCTATCGTTGGCAAACTTGGCTAGTATTTGCCGCAATACCTCAATCTTCGGACGTTCTTCAGTTAGTATCCATAGATTCATGACTCTTTCCTTTTTTGTTATATTGCAATATAGGATTTAGATTTAATTATTATTTACAGTAATACTATTTTTATAACTTGTAAATTAGGAATATCATAAATTATATTCGCGAATAAATCCGTTCTACATAATTACCTCTTGCATTATAATCAAAAATCGGCTATAGACAATGTACGTAATGGTGTATCCAAAAAAGCCCGCATTGAATTATCGCCAGAAAACGCTGCTCGATTTATTAGAAGTCTTTGGCGGGTGTTTGCCGTGTCTTGATTTTCAAAACTATTTGTTTTTATATACTCAGGAATTTGAAAAACAACCGTCCTTTGAATTTGTTCCATACAAATACGGATGTTTTTCTTTTCAGTCTGATGCGGACAAGCGTCGTATGGTAGAAATCGGTGCATTGGTTGATGCAGAAGACTGGTGTTTGAGTAAAAACTATGTTGCAGACAGTTTCTTTGTCGATGACGCATTCAACAATTTATATCGTAAATATTCTGCACTAAAAGGTGACGACTTATTGCGAGACATTTATCGCCGTTATCCGTACTATGCTATTAAAAGCGAAATCGCTGCTAGTTTGGTGAGCGGTGAAGAACTTGCTAAGATAAAAGCTGCACATCCTCAAGCTGCTGAACAGTGCTTTTTTACTATTGGTTATGAAGGATCGTCTTTTGAAGGGTACCTGAATCGTCTTATTAAAAACAACATCAGAACGTTGGTTGACGTGCGTCGCAATGCCTTTAGTCACAAATACGGCTTTTCGCAAAAGACTCTTTCGGAGACTCTTGCGAAATTGGATATAGAATATATTCATATTCCCGAATTAGGTATATCGTCTGCACAACGGCAAGAGCTGAATATTCAAGCTGATTATGACCGATTGTTTGCTTCTTATGAAAAAAATGAACTGAAAGAAAATCAAGCTGCGCTGAACAATTTGTTTGAAATTTTCAAAAACCGCAAACGCATTGCAATCACCTGTTTTGAAGCAGACGTTCACAAATGCCACAGAGGACGTATCGCTAACGTCCTCTCGCAACGCCATGATTGGCAATATGATGTGCGGCATATTTAGACATCTTTATATTTAAGAGTATATCATGACAAAAGAAAAAATTCTTATTGTAATTAAGACGTATCCGGTAATGTCTGAAAGTTATACGGAAGTTGCTTGCACAGCAGGAGTCCGAGAAGACGGTTCTTGGGTACGGCTTTTTCCGATTCCATTCCGCCTTTTAGAACGCGATAAACGCTATGCTAAATATCAGTGGGTTGAAGCGGAAGTCGAATATAGCAAGGATATTAGACCTGAAAGCCGCCGAGTTCCAGATGTGTACGGCGATGGCATAGTATTGCTGGACAAGGTAGATACTGGCAAGAACAGAGATTGGGCGCAACGGCGGCAACTTCTTTTAGATAAAAATAAGATTTATACGAATAAAAAAGAAATCATTACAAAAGCACATGCGAACGAGCTTTCTCTAGTAATTTTTAAGCCCAGTAAAATCACTGATTTTGTAATCAAAAAAGCAAATACAGAGCTGTCTGCTGATAAGCTGCAAGCTATTCAAGACAGGCTGAAACGGGAAAATATTTTAGATGAGCATGATTTGGTTGATTTTGAGCATGTGAGAAAGCTGCCGTATAAGTTTTCATATAGTTTTCTTGATGACGAAGGTATCAAAAGTACATTGATGATAGAAGATTGGGAAATTGGAGCACTCTACTGGAATTGTTTGAAGCGGCATGGTGAAGAAATCGTTTTGAAAAAAGTACGTGAACAATACATGGACAATTTTGTAGGTACCAAAGATTTGTATCTTTTTCTCGGAACTACCCGTCAATGGCATATACGCAAAGCCCCGAATCCTTATGTTATTATAGGTACTTTCTACCCGCCATATGAGAAGTAGGTTGCTTGATTGTATCTTATGGTGTAATGTCAATAGACATGATTCAAAACTAAATATGAAAGGCTTATAGAATATCTTGAAAATTTTTCACAATAATATTACACTGTAATTTTATTCCTACTAAACACAATTTGTGCGAGTCATGTGCGAGTAAAGGGCTGCGCAGGACTACATTTTATGACTTTTGTTGCGCGATAACGCTTTGATTTTCTTGTATTTCTTTGCTTTTTGGTTGGTTCACACGGTAGGGGTCACAGGTTCAATCCCTGTCGCACCCACCAGCTAAATCAGGGACTTAGCCGGCGGTGCTTCAAAAATCCGTGTTACAGCTGTAACACGGGCTTGTTTTTTATAGTTAATTTCCACAAAACTATTGTAAAAAACTGTTTTTTGTAATAATCAATCTTGTATTGATTGCGAATATTTTTATTAAAAAAGGCATATTATGAAAAGTATTAACAGATTTATTGCTTCTGCAAAAGAGCATTGCGCTAAGAGAGACGACGCATTTGTAGACATGGGTACAGCAGGTGCCGTTGTAAGCTTTATTGGATTTGGTTTTTTTGGCTTAGCATCCCTTTGCGCATTGCCGGGGGGGCACACCGAAGAAGACAGGAATTTTATAACTAAAGCTGTATTGTTTAATTTGGTACTCGCGGGCACGCTAATCGTACTTGGTACGCATATGATGTCTGCGGCTGAACAAGCTGTAGCATATATACCAATATTCGATACAACAGTATCAAGAATTGATATAAATTCCGCACAAGATACCTGCCCTACAGCTGCTTTGTATGCAAAGCTTTGCGATTGAAACGAAGAACATTGCGATCACAGATGCACACCAGCTATATGCTGATTTCAAAGATGCATGCATAGATTATTATACGACCGGCAAATTAGGCACAAGCTCTGCATTGCCTGAGGGAACAGATAACGTATGTGCACTTATGGCTAATGAAATCACCAACAATGCATTTGATGCCGGAACCATTTCGCCCAAAGATGCAAACATGTTCAGCGGCATTACAAGAGAATCCTGCATAAGGCTGGCACAAAACCTGAAGACAGGTTTTGGACTTGGCTAAAAGCGCATTTGAATCTGTCTTAGAAAAAATCACAAAATACTGTTCAATATTTATTGATTCACTGCCCCTACCTCTCCCACAAATAACAAACCGGCACAGCCCATAAATTATTACCGAAAGATACTATGTCGTTGCCAGTGTAAATTACTATGCCTTTTTTGAACTTGCCTCCTGCTGCTTGCTGCAAAACATTGAGACCGTTGAAATCGCTTTTTTGTACGGTTCTGTCAAGTTTAACCTCAATCCCGACTGTATCGCCGTTGTATTTTTCAACAACAAAATCAACCTCTTTATTATCAGAGGTGCGGAAATGAGAAATGTTTATATCTGTAAGTGACGCGGCGTTTTTCATTATCTCGGTTGCGATGAAGTTTTCAAACACATGCCCGGCAGCAGGTCTGTCATTTTTGAAAATATCGTAAATGTCTCTCTTTAACATATAGACCAAAAGGTTCGTATCATTGAAAAACACCTTAGGTGCTTTTGTAAATCGTTTTGTCAAATTGCGCTGTGTAGACCATGACTGAAGCTCAAAAATAATAAAGGTGTTTACTAAGAAGTCTCTGTAATTTTTGTATGTTTGATTAGATATTCCAGCCAGCCCTGCAACTGTGCTGTCATTCAAAAGACTTCCAGCCCGTAGAGCCAAGAACGAAAGCAGCATCACAAGTTTTTCCGGCTTACGTATGTCTGCTATGTTTTTAATATCTCTTTGAAGTATAGTTGTAAGATAATGATCATACCATTTGTTTGAAGTTGGCAAAGAGGGATTTTCTATTTCTCCGAAAAGGTTTTTCTGAGTCTTCTTCTGTGTGCTTGCAAGTTCCGGAAAAGTCGCATGAGTAATTACATCAAGCAGGTCATAATCTTCGTATTTTTTATACGATAAATCCTCGTTAAAAAGGCGTGAGATAAAGTTTATACCTGTTTCCTTATATTCGCTTGACGAAATAGGCAAAAGCGTAAGAACCGCCATTCTTCCGACTAACGACTCGGATAACTCTGGCAAAGCCATCAGATTTGCCGAACCCGTCAAAAGATAGAGGCGAGAGTTCCTTCCCTTTGTCCTGCTTTCATCAATCGCTATTTTTAAGTACCGAAAGATCTCCGGAGCAAGTTGGACTTCATCTATCACTGACAGCTTGTCATCAGACAGAGATTTTATAAAACTTTCCGGGTCGGATTTAACGCCTGCTAGTACTAGCGGAGAGTCAAATGTGATGTAATTTATGCTTTGCGGGTCAATATTCATATGGTTGGTCAGCCAAGATTTACCTGCTTGGCGCGGTCCGTTTAGATAAACCAGAGGTCTTTCCTCAATAGTTTTCTCAAGAATACTGCTCATTTGTCTTTGTAATTGCACCATATTTCCCTCTTTTTGCATTTTTGTAAGTATGGTTTGTGTTTTTTTATAAGTATACTTATAAAAATGCAAAAAGTCAATGCGATTCAGGGCTTCTGTTTCAGACAGTATTTATGTTTAAATATGTGGCAAGCCAGAGTTTTCAAGGGGTTAGGTTTCAGCCCCGCCTTAAAAAACATTACAGGTGTAATGTTTCGGGTTTTATTGCTTCAAAAGAACCTTTTTCGTTAACCGTATTCTCCATTCAAAGTAAACAAGCGTATGTTAGTACCCTAAGACTCTCTCAAAGAGAAACGTACCAATGGAATCCTCATCACAATGACCGATTACAAAGTCAGCGTTACGTTTGAGACTTTCCTCGCCGTTACCCATTACAACGGAATTGCCGACAATGCGGAGCATCTCAAAATCAGGAAAATCATCGCCGAAGGCATAAGAGTTTTTCAGGTCGATGTTTTCTTTTTCGGCTAATGCCAGAATCGTTGTCGATTTATCAATGCCGGAAGGAACGATATTGACAAAGGTATTGCCGGCTGCCGGAATGAACCGAAGATTTCTATAATCTGAAGAAAACTGCATACACGCGTCCAGTTTATGCCCCAGCCCGTCCACTGCAAGCTTACAGACTTTTTCAGGACTCACTTTATCAAGAGGAATAACCATGTCCGGCGTTGCCGAATGATATTCTCTTAACTCCTTTTCGCTCAATTGCTGGTTCGTTGCGAATTTTCTGCCGTCAATTTCGATTGAAATATGAGGCATCGGTTCAAGCGTCATGACTTTGCCCAGAAGTTCGAAAAAGCATGATCCTAAACAACCCATGGTGCGAGGATACTCTAAGGCATCAGGCTCATAAACCACGCAGCCGTTGAGCGTGATTATTGTGAAGAGAGACAGGATTTCTTTGTCAATGAAGTCTTGAACAGAGCGAATAGGCCGCGAGGTTGCGATAATGAGTCTATAACCAGCGTTATTGCAAACAACCAGCGCACGCTTAGTTTTTTCGCCTATCCGCTTTTGGGAATTGAGCAGCGTATCGTCAAGATCAAAAATAAGAGCTTTCATGTACTATTTTACCCTATAACTTGTGTACAATTCAAATAAAAAGCTCTAATTAACCTTACCTTCGCAGACCAAGAAGGTACGAATGCCTCCTTAGCCCCTTGTGCGGAACATTCTTTGTATTGTCTATAGCATATAAATCATCTTTAGTAACAACATTCTGTTTCAATAACTTTTTCATCTTCCTTGGCGAGTGCACTGTCATCATAATTGCGTGCATAAGGTCTACATGAGAAAAACCGCTTCCTTCTTCCGCACAAATGCTTGCGTCTAAACCGCCGTCCAGAGTTTTACCTTCTATCTTTGGTCCGACTCCAATACACAGGACTTTCTTTCTGCCTATGCGGTCACTGATTGCTTTCATCATCTCTTCGTCCGGAGAAGTATCTCCCCAAGATAAGGCAGCCTTAGTGTTCTTAGTATTTATTTTGTTTTGCAAAAGCCAGCTCAGCGAAGCATTTTTGTTTGCGTCTTCCAGTGTATAATCTATATATCCCGTGCGTTTTTCATTGAACGAACTTTTGCTTTTAATACTAATAGAATCACCAAGCTGTTCTTGTGCTTTCAAAAGAAGTCTGTTTCCTTCTTTTTTAAATTCTTCCAATGCTTCGTTTGTTTCAAAGCCTTTTGTAATTAAAGCCGTTGCACTAATTCGGCGCTGATCTGATTCCACATTATTACAAAATTTTCTCTCAAGTTTTTCTGTAATATAATACATCTCTATAATAGCATCTTCAACATCATCTTGTTTGTGCGGATTTCCGTTTTTGTCGAAAATAGGCATGGTTATTTCGTTAGCATAATCTTCTATATAATTTCTAATGTTTTCTGAAAAATGATAGCCAGAGCTTCCTGCGCTAGAAAATGATCTTGGAATCCTTGAACTGTTTCTCTTATGGTCTTTGAAGTATATGTCGCGTATAAATGATAAATCACGAGCTGTAACAATACAAAAAGCGGTGCTGGCTCTTGCCAGACTCATAACATTTATCCATTGAGGCTCTGATAAACTCGTGTCGTCATCACGTTTCGGGTTTCTGTCTCCGGTAGCTCCGTCATGATCCGCAAAACAGGCCAATTCCCCTGCCTTAATCCCGTGCAAAATCCCTGCCCGCTGTTCTTCGAGTACAAATTCTATAGCTTCACTAATATTTGTAATAACAACTGTCAATTCTATCTCCTATTAAACAAGAAATTTTTCTGTCCAGTCAGGATAAATTAAAATAATACTTTCGTAAAGTAGAGTATATGGTTAATCAGATTTAAAATAAGGCAGATACGTTACGGTTAAATATACTTAACGATCAGACATCTCGACAAGCAAACAGCGTATTCTAGAAATAGCTTCTTCTAAAATATGCATTGGCTGCGTAAGAGAAAATCTTATATATCCGGTTCCCGCAGTGCCGAATACTTCACCGCTCAAAATTATGATGTTACACTTTTCATATAATAAATCAACAAACTCGCTGCTTGTATAATTGGCTGGTGTTTTCACCCAAGAATAAGGTGTCCCTTCACTTTTATTGACATCAAATCCAAGCTTTTTCATTTCATTAGTGAAATACTCTGCTCTTTCTTTGTATGCTATTCTGATCTCCTCTTTGAATACATCTTCATTTTTCAATAAATACACTATCATTTTTTGAAATCCAATAAACAATCCCGTATCAAAAACCGACTTCGACGATTCGATTAAATCAATTAAATAGTTTTGTCCTAAAATGAAACCGGTTCTCCAGCCGGGAATGGAATATGATTTCGAAAAAGAATGCAATTCTATATAATTTTTCGTATTCTCATTTGTCATAAAAAGGCTGCTGGAATTTTTATTGTCAATATTCACAATGCTCTCATATGCCATGTCATTGCAAAGAATTATGTCATATTCCAAACATTTGTTATATAAATGTATCAAATCGCTCTGTTCAATCATTGCACCGGTTGGGTTGTTCGGATAATTTATCCACATCATTTTTGCTTTTTTTAAAACGTCTTCGCTCACTCTGTCAATAAGAGGAATATATCGTCTGTCTACAGGCACATCAAATATTGCTGCTCCGGCATATTCGGCGGCTCTTCTATAGAAAGGGTATGCTATCTGAGGAATAAGAATGGTATCTCCTCTGTTTAAGAACGCCAAAGTTGTATGTGCCATAACTTCTTTTGAACCTAAAGTAGGCATGAAAACCGTATTGTCGTCTAAAACATATCCTTTGTTTTTTGTATAATAATTTTTTAATGCGTTTTGTAATATCCTGCTGCCTCTTCTTGACGGATATGTGTTAATAATGTCCTTTTCTAAGCAAAAATTATGGAGCTGCTTAATTATTCTTTCATTCGGCTGAATATCGGGGTTGCCCTCTCCCATATCAATTTTTGAAAAAACATTATCTGTTTTTTTATTTAATATTTTTCCTTTGAAATTATTTACCGAAAGTCTCGTAATACGCTCTGAAGCATATTTATTATATTGAACTACTTTATTAAAGAAGTTTTCAAAAAAATAGTGTTTATTTTTTCCGCGCTCAGGATGAATCTGACAACCATACAGAGGCTTTTCCTTATGCTTGATTGCATAAATATTTTCTTTATACTCCGCTATAGAGATAAACTCCGTTGATAGTTTGTCGATAACATATCTGTTTTTAGTAAAGTATTTCTCTTGTTTGTAATCACAAAATATATCAGACCCTTTATTAAATTCTATTTTTCCATATATAGCCTGATCCAAACTCTTTATTGTACCGTTAAATGCTAAATTCAATAAATGATGCCCCCCGCATATAGCCAGTAACGGCACTTTACAGTTTTTAACAAGCTCAATCTCTTTACTGTAATAGTCTAAATTAAGATGAGGCGCAATATCGGTTCCAGTTAATATAACCCAATCGTAATCGTTTGGATTTGCATACTGGGTTGGTGAAATCACATCAACATTAATACTGTACTTATATATTATATTAATAAGCGTGTTAATTCGTCCGCAGTTATTATCTATTAATAAAATTTTCATTAGAGTCTGCTCCGTTATTGAATATTAATCGCAATATTTTTATTCTTGATGTTCTTTTTGATTATATACAGCTTTTTTTTCATTCCCGCTGTTGCTATATTGATCAGTTCATCAATATTTTCTTCATTAATGCTGTTCACAATTCTATCATTTATTATAACGCCGCCTTCTTTTGTATATATAACAACGGAGTTTAATTTCAAACAATCAGCTAAGGCAAATATCAAACTATCGGAATCGCAAGCAAGCGTTTCATCGTCATTAGCATACATGGTCGGTCCCATACATATAACATCAAATTCATCAAACATTTTCAGAATTATATCAACGCGTATATTGCGTATTATTCCAGAATAATCATTTTTTAATTTTTCTAATACGCCTTCATTATTTAAAACCCGCAATTTTTTTCTTTCACCAATGACGATTCCTTTACCAGAACCGTCTAAATAAACAGCCTTAATTTTTCTCTCTTTTAACAATGCTTCTATAACTTCACCCTGTGTACAGCAACTCTTTTTTGAATATTCTAAAACCGTTTCATCTAATGTAAATGATGAAACTCCCTTTGAATTGGTATAAGATCCTCTTATATAATTATTCAGTTTTAAATGACCGGCAAGAATCCTCGAATATCCAAAAACCACCAGCGTTTTATTCGCACCTCTTGCTGAGTCTGCAATAATGCTTATGCATTTATTTATATCATGTGATAGTATACTTCCGCCAAATTTTATAAGATTTATATTATTCATAATTTTTTCCAAATCTAGACAGGATAAATAGGAATCATATCAATGCCTTCCGTTTCAGGGAAACCGTTAATAATGTTGAATATCTGAAACGCTTGTCCTGCCGACCCCTTCATCAGATTATCAATGGCAACAAGAATTACACATTTATTGCCGCGGGAAGAAACGCTTATATCACAAAAATTTGAGCCCATTAATAACTGCGGGTTAGGATGCTGGTCTTTTCCGATTTTATGTTTAAAAATTCGGACAAATTTTGAATCACGATAAATGTTAGTAAATATTGAATGTAATCTTGTATTATCTACCTCATCTTTCAATTCAAAATAAATTGAACACAGTACACCTCTAACCATGTTGACCGAATAACAATTCAATGATAATTCAATCTCCTCATTAAATTGACAATTAAAATAATTGGCGATTTCTTCAATATGTCTGTGATAGACTAACTTGTATGCCCTTATACTGTTAAATTTAAACATATGCATGGAAGCTTCGCTTATTGTTTTTCCTCCTCCTGACGAACCCACCTTGGCATCAATTATAAAATTATTGTTCTTTGCCAATTTCTCATTAATAATAGGGTATATGCCCAAAACAACTGCCGTTGCTATACAGCCGGGGCAAGCAATATATTTACTGTTTTTAGCAATCTTCTTGTGATTCACTTCGCAAATACCATATTCGAACATAGTATTATATTGCGATAATAAATGCTTTGCCGAGTATGTTTCTTCGAATTTACGGCAATCATCAAATCTAAAATCCGCACCCAAATCAATAATTTTACATTTTGATTTCAAAATATTCTCTGCAACTTTCATAGATTCGCCATGAGGCAAGGCTATAAAAATCACATCGCACAATCCGAGATTCTCTATTGTTGGTTCCAATAAAATATCTTCATATACACCTTTTAAATGCGGATACAGATGCCATAGATATTTCCCATTATGACTGCTTGAGAATGCATATATTTTATTTATTTTTTTGTGTTTAATTGCCAAAGATAAAAGTTGAACGCCTACTATACCTGCAGCACCTAAAATTCCGATTTTCATATATCTCTCTCTTTAAATTAAATAGTTATTAGCGATTTAACATGCTGAACTATATGGTCAGCAATATTTACTCCGCTTGCCTCCATTGAATCTTTGAAAAGAAACGTAGGATTAATATCGCAAATATATATATCGTTGCTGCGTGAAACCAACAAATCAATACCCAAATGCATATCCGTGAAGTATTGCAATAACGGACTGATATAGTTTCTCACATCATCAGATAAGTCATAAGGAATTGAATTCCCGCCTTGATGTATGTTTTTTTTAAACAGTGAATTTTTTCTTTCCACTGATGCTACTATTTTTCCATTAACAACTATAATTCGCAAATCTTTTAAAATTTCTACATATTTTTGGATATAGTATACCCTCTTGTTTATTCCGCCGCTACTTTCGTACATTTCAAACAATTGCTCTAATTCAATTTTATCCCGCACTATGTGTACCAACTTTCCAAATCCGCCTATAAGCGGCTTTATGATAAGCGGAAACAACAATATTTTTGCATAATCATGCGCCATTTTTTTATTAAAACATAAATAGCTTTCAATTGTTCGATATCCCTTTTTGTTAAGGAAAATATCGGTTTTAAATTTATCGCCGAATGTGTGCAAAACATCATAATTATTAATAACTTTTATATCCTTGCTGCGATAATATTCGCTTATATAGCAACCCTTGTAATAAGAAGGCACTCGCATTAAACACAGTGAATTACCGGCAGCGGCACGTTCGAAACAATCAGCCAGTACAACTTCATGATTTAAATTATTGTTTTTTAATTCTTGTATTATCAAACGTTCTTCATATCTAAGAAGTTCAATAACAACAAATATTTTCATTTACTGCCCCCAGTCTTCAATATCTGTTTCGGTTAGTTCGACAACAACACTTTCCTCTTCAATTTCTTTAATGATGAGGTTTAATCCGCATTCCGGACAAACTATGACCTCTCCGAGTTCCGGTTCATCTAAAAGAAACTCAAAATCGCATTCACTGCAAATTGTTTTATACTTTTTCATAAGATCCTCCTTTAGTTATTTTAGAAATAATATTCCAATATAGCCTGTCTACGGTAAGTGCTGACTTTTTAGCAACTGCTCCAGCTCGCTTTTTGTTAAACACTTTTTATGTTCATACATATAGTTTAATATATAGCTTTTTTCTTCATTGCTTAGTGTAAAGCCCCACACTTCAAGCACTTTTTCATACATTGTTTTACCTAATACCAGCGCATCAGTATTTCCGACTAACTCAGGCGGATAAGCTTGATATAGTTTTTTATGCTTATAATTGCTGTAATTTTCATAATAAAAAGCATCACTCCCTATTATAGGGGTAAATTTATATCCGGTATCCCTTGTGCAGGATACGACATAATCCGAAAGAGCTTTTAAATATTGCGTATTGTAATTCTCCTGTTTCTTAAATCTGTACAAATAAAGTATCATGTCAATGGTGTTGCAATTCCCGCCTCTTTCTCCTATGCCGTTTACAGTTGAAGAAACCCAGCTGGCACCTGCGTGCAAAGCCGCTGCAGAATTTGCAAGAGCTAACCCGTATGCCGAATGAGAGTGTATTTCAATATCTATATTTGTTGAAGCTTTGATTTTACTTATAACATTGCTGACGTCTAAAGGTTCCATACAGCTGACGGTTTCTGCGAATCTAAACCGTGATGCGCCGCATTCTTCTCCTGTACAAATGTAATCAATTAAAAACGATAAATCTGCTCTGGAGGCATCTTCTCCCGAAAAAACCACTTTTAGTCCTTTGTCAACCGCGCAGGATACTGCATGTTTCATTAAAGAAATTATGCCTTTTTCATTTCTCCCGGTCTTTAGTGCCATTAATTTTTTTGAAGTAGCTATTGAAATACACACCGAACTGCATCCGGAACGCAGGACATTTTCTATAGATTCATCTATATTCGAGTCATTCAAACAAAAATACACACATGACGAAACAAAATTATAATTTCTTGAATTGATTTCTTTAATTATAGAAATTTCCTGTTCCGATGTATTAGGAATTCCAAGCTCAACTTCATCAACGCATATTTTATCAAGAATATCTGCTATTTTCAGCATTTCGTCTTTCGACAAAAAAACACTTGGAGAAAATCGCGCATCTCTTAATGTTGTGTCGCATATACCCATGTTTAATATATCCTATTTTATTCATTTGCTTAATGCGCTGGCGAGCGATAACCCGCTCATGCTCATTTCTCAATTGTCTGAATAATCGTTATATTTAGTTTATTTCGAACTAAAAAACATTTCTAATTTCATTAATTAATTTTGCTATTCTTTCTTTATTAAAGTCATTCATCTCCACAATCGGAGCTCTCGTTGTCCCTATTTTGCAACCAAGGGAATCTATAACGAATTTTATAGGTGTACTTTCTTAGCTTCGTTAACATCATTAAGGGCTGCCACTAACAGCGACCACACACCTGCACTCTTAACGCGCTAATAGGATTATAACATATTAGCACTCTCGCTTGTCAAGCCCTTTCCACGGTTTTTAAACATTTGCTATGCTCACAAGTTCCGGGGTAAAAATAGTACATGAAAGGTCGGATTATGGAAATATCCGGAATTATGTAAAAAAGGCAATTTACTATTTGATATATATGATATAAGGTGCTAACATACGCTTGTAAAAAGTAGAGTCAAAAACAAACAATTAACCAGGGAGCACCAAATTTCCATGTTGTATTATTCCGTGGATAGGTGAATTTACTATGAAAAAAGTTCTATTCAGCGGTTCGGGTTGTGCGGTTGTGACACCTTTTACTAAAGACGGTAAAATAAACTTTGATAAACTGGCGCAGTTGGTTGAATTTCAGATTGCCAATAAGACAGATGCCATTATTGCCTGCGGCACAACGGGCGAAGCGTCTATAATGACAGATGACGAACATACAGCCGTTGTTGAATTTATTGTAAAACAAACGGCAAAAAGAATACCTGTTATAGCCGGTACCGGAAGCAATAGCACACATCATGCGGTTGAACTGACGCAAAAGGCTGAAAAAGCAGGTGCTGACGGCATATTGGCGGTTGTACCTTATTATAATAAAACCTCGCAAAAAGGACTGTATGAACATTTTACCGCTATTGCCAAATCTGTAAAAATACCGGTTATTCTTTATAATGTGCCCTCGAGAACCAATTACAACATTAACCCTCAAACAATATGTAAATTAGCATCCGATAACAGCAATATAGTGGGCGTAAAAGAATGCAATTTGTATCAAGCCGGAGATGTGGTCAATCTTTGCGGAAAGGACTTTTCGGTTTACTCAGGTGATGACAATATTATTTTGCCGATAATGTCCATGGGCGGCAAAGGAATAATTTCCGTCATGGCAAATATTATACCCGAGGATACTCATCTCATGACTTCGGAATTTCTATCAGGGAATTTAAAAGCAGCAATAGCACTTCAGCTTAAAACTTTAGATTTGATTAGTGCGCTGTTCTGTGAACCCAGTCCGATGCCGATAAAAGCAGCGATGAACTTAATGGGAATGGACGTGGGTCCGTGCCGCCTGCCGTTAGTCGATGTCGAAAAAAGTACATTGGATAGGCTGAGAGATGAACTTATCAAATACGGTTTATTAGACAGCCGGCAACGCATAGCGTGCTGAGCAGACCTTAAGAAGGGATACTGCGATGAAATTGACAGTCCTTGTCGATAATAATGTTTGTTTTTGTAAAAAAGGTTGCGGTCAGCACGGGTTTTCCGTTTATATCGAAGAAGACGATAAAAAAATATTATTCGATACCGGCGAATCCGATGTGTTTTTGAAAAATGCCGAAATTTACGGAATATATTTATCAAAACTGACGACATTCGTTTTATCTCACGGACATTACGATCATTCATGGGGCATTCCATGTCTTGTTGATTTTTTACAAAATAAGAAAATAGATTTTATCGCACATCCGAACATTATGCTGCCCAAGCTTATAGAAAACTGCGACATAGGCATTTCGGTTTCGGAAAAATATCTGCACGATAATTTTAATGTACGATTCTCCAAGACTCCGCTGCAAATAACCGATAAATTATTCTTTCTGGGCGAGATCCCTAGGCTGGACGATTTCGAATGCAAAAGACAGTTTGTTGCCTCTGACGGCAACGAGTACAAAGACTGCATCTTAGATGATACTGCGCTGGTTTATAATTCCGAAGACGGACTGGTTATAATTACCGGATGTGCGCACTCCGGCATATGTAATACTATATCATATGCAAAATCCGTAACCGGAAATGACAAAATAAAGACAATTATCGGCGGCTGGCATTTAATACAAGAAAGCGATGCTTATTTGGAACATATTGGAAAACTTCTTGTTGATAACAAAATTGAAAGCATTTATCCATGCCACTGTACCGGACTGCAGGCAAAAATTTACCTTTCAAAATTTTCCGATGTTAAAGATGTCGGTGTCGGACTGAGCATGGACATTTAGCTAAAAGCGGTTGCGTTGCACTGTAACAACTGCTATCTTGAAGGCAGCTGTAAACAATAATCAAAGACCCGCCATGCCCCAGCGCAAAATCGAATTCCGCCCCGCAACAAAACAAGAAGAAGAAGCCGTCCTTGCAGGCTTAAACAAACATACCAGTGAGGCCGGGGGAGTTGTACACGATAAAGATAAAGAGTCTTTTTCAGTTTTAGTTTATGAGGCAAAGGAGCTAATCGCCGCCGTTATAGGCAAAGTCTTCTGGAGCTGGCTTTATATTGATCTGGTTTGGGTTAGTGAGAACCACCGCAAAACAGGTCTCGGAACCAAAGTTATGACTATTGCCGAAGAGAAAGCCAAAGAAATGGGGCTTACCGGAATATATCTATGGACAGAAACTTGGCAGGCACCAGATTTTTATCCGAAATTCGGGTATGAAACTTTTGTTATTTTCGATGACTTTCCTCCCGGACATAAACGCTACGGTTATCGTAAATATCTCTAATTTTTTGCTCCTTATTTACTATATTATCGCATTTTATTGTTGTTCTTAATATGTTTTCATGTTAGCGTAAGAAATTGTTGTTTTTTTATAAATTTTGAAATGCACGATATTTATCACAAAGAGACAAATGAGCCCTTTTTCATACAGCCTGTTACGAAAAAATACGTAGAGCCTTTCTATGATTTGATTCAAGAACAAGCAGAACACCACTCTTTTGTCAGTCACAGCAGCCGTGAGGCGGAAATCAGAAAATTGTTTGAGGCTGTTCAAAGAAAAGATTTGCAGGCCTTTCTCGTTGCAGACCGTGAAACAGACAAATCTCTTTGCGCGGTTACATTCGTCGATTGCTGGACAGCGCACGGTCCCGGCGTTTATCTCGAAGACATTGTAACAACCAAGAAACAACGCGGCAAGGGCATTGGTCATTTTGCAATGGCTGCGCTGGCGCAGATAACGCTGTGCAAGGGCTATTCCTATCTGGCATGGGAATGCGCCGCAAACAATCTGGTTGCCCATCGTTTTTATGACAGTTTCGGCTGCGAACGGCATGACGATCTCCTGACATGGCGTTTTAAAGGTCCCTTTGCAGAGCCGAAGGACAAAGAGAGCATTGTGCAGCTCTTTTCAGAAAATGCTGCATCGGTTTGTTTGCCGGAATATGACTGCGGTCTCAATCCGGCAAATCCCAATATGGTCGTGCTGGTTGCAGTTGACAAGGCGGGCACGCCTATTGCAAAGAGCATTGCTTATCGCAGCTATTCAACTTTCAGGCTTGTCAGCGGTATGCATGTTGAAACTTTCGTTCCCAATGGGTGCGGCAAGGAAACTGCCGCTGCCATGCTTGAAAAACAAATACAAATCCAAGCGGCAAAAGGCTGGACAGGGCATACTGATATAACGATTTCTAAAGATTCCAAAAAGTCGCTTGTGCCGGTTATACGGGAACTTGGTTTTGAGCCTTTGTCCTACGGCGATGACCGTATGGTACCGCGCTGTTTATGCGGCGAGGCACTCGAAGCCGCAGCAAAATCGAAACCCAACCTGATTGAATCCTTTATGGAGTCGCAAAACGCCTTGACGGTGCATAACCATTCTTTTACGCTGGCTACTCGTACACAGGAGGAAAAGAAAGACAATGACTCTCTGCTTTTATCACCCAGCTTGTGAACAGCACGACCCGGGCGTAGCGCATTCCGAGAACAAAAAGCGTTTAACCGTTGTGATGGACGCTTTAAAGGCAAAAAACCTGCCGAATCTTCGTTTCATTGAAATGCAGACGGGATCACGCGAAACAATAGAACTTGTCCATACAAAGGACTATATTGACTTTGTTTTCGCTTCGGTCCCGAAAGAGGGGTATCAAGACATTGAAGTTAACGAAATCGTATCCGACCATGATGACGGCGAAGTTACGACTCTTTCACCTGAATCAGGAGAGGCTCTTTTGCGCTGCGCCGGCGCAGCGGTCATGGCAGTTGATGCTGTAATGAAAGGGACGGACACGAAAGCCTTTTGCGCTACGCGTCCGCCCGGACACCATGCTCTTACGAACAAGGCCATGGGCTTTTGCGTTTTTAACAATGCCGCCATTGCAGCGCGGTATGCGCAAAAAACCTATGGCATCGGAAAGGTAGTGTTCGTGGATTTTGACGTCCACCACGGCAACGGAACGCATCAGATATTTGAAAACGACCCCAGCATATGCGCTATCAGCATTCACCAGCTTCCATTATGGCCGGAATCCGGCTTTGCACACGAGACAGGCTGCGGAAATATCCTGAATGTTCCCATGGCTCCGGATACTTCGCGCGAAGACTGGCTTCGGGCATGGAAAGAGAAAATCCTTCCCCGCATCGAACAAGAGCGTCCGGAACTGATTATTATCAACGCGGGTTTTGATGCGCATAAAGATGAGTCTAAGTCCGCACAAAACTTGGAAACAGAAGATTACATGACGCTAACCCGCGATCTTGTTGCTCTGGCAAACAAGCACGCCAACGGCCGCCTTATTTCTTTTCTTGAAGGCGGATATAACCTTAAGGCTTTAGCCGAGAGCGTTACTGCCCATGTTACTGCGCTTGGCGAGACAAGATAACAGGGCATTCCATAAGCCTTGAGATTGTAATAGAGGAGTTTGAACGCAGAGGTTTTTATTTGGACGAAGAGTTCGCATTCCCCAACAAGAGGCAGGGCAGTGAAGCAACTCACGGCTCCGGGCTTGTAATACGCAGCAACTATGCTCCGGTACATAAAAATTTATCTTGTTATTCAGGGATAAGTGTGTTAATCCTGCTTGTATGAGAAATAATAAACAACCTATTCTTGGAATTCTCGGCGGCATGGGTCCAGATGCCACTGTCTCGTTTTATGATAAAATCGTAAAACATACCTGTGCTGAAAAAGATCAAGAGCATATTCGCGCTCTTATCTACAGCGACACTGCCATACCCGATAGAACCACGGCAATTTTAAGCAATGACCCTGCTCTTGTGCAGGCTGTTGTGGACGAGTTTAACGACAGTCTAAAACTATTTGCCGATGCCGGTGTTGATTCCGTGGTGCTTACGTGTAATACTTTGACATACTTTATTCCTTTTATTGAAAGTAAAGTAAAAGTAATTAATATAGTTGATGAAACCGTGAAAGCGGTAAAGGAGAGGGCGGGAGAGAGGAGAGAGGAGAGAGGAGAGAGTGAGAGGGAGGTAAAGGTTGGGATTATGGCAACCGACGGCACTGTGCAAATGGGTCTTTATCACAAGGCACTGGAACGTGTAGGTCTTGTCCCTGTGTCGCCCAGCAAGGATATGCAGGCAAAGACTATGGAAATTATTTATTCCCAAGTAAAGAAAACGGGAAAAGGAAATATAGAAGACTTTAACATGGTTTTGGAACACCTGTTAGATCAAGGATGCGAGTATATAATTACCGGCTGTACAGATCTTTCGTGGTTTGTCCAAGATAATGATTTTCCGCAGCGTGTTGATTCCGTAGATGCTCTTGTAAAGGCTTCAATAAAAATGATGGGTAAGCAGTATAAAGAGTACTCCCCGCACCCCGTCTTGCCTTCACTGCATTACGACAGTCCGCCCATTCGCCGGCAAAAGGCTTTATAACTCTGCGTTGAGGATTTCTCTGAGATTCGTAGGAGGGCGGGGGCCGTAGTGGCTTATGCACTCGGCAGCAATAATGTTGGCTATGTGCCCGCATTCTCTAAGTGTTTTTCCTGAAGTCAGACCGTGCAGAAATCCGGCGGCAAACAAATCGCCTGCGCCCGTAGTGTCTACTACAGCAGGAACAGCGTGCGCAGGAGAGTGTATCATCTCGTGCTTGTCCATGATTACAGCTCCTTCTTCGGACTGTGTAGCCACAACTATATCTACGGACTTGTGAGCCATTCTTATAGCCTCTTCGAAATTATCAGTCTGATACAAAGAAGTCAGTTCCGCCTTATTGCCAAATATTATATCAATATCTTTCTGAATAAGAGCTAAGAAAGCCTCGCGGTGCCGATCTACGCAAAAAGCATCGGACAGAGTCATGGCTACTTTCCGTCCCGCCTTATGCGCTATTTTAGCAGCGGCGACAAAAGCCTTTTGAGCACTGGGCTTGTCAAAAAGATAGCCCTCCAAATAAATTACTTTAGACTGCTCTATGAGTCCGGGATTAAGATCATTCGAATCGAATTCGCTGGCAGCTCCAAGAAACGTAACCATGCTCCGTTGCGCGTCCGGAGTCACAAAAGACAAACACCGCCCTGTAGATAAAACATGAGAGGGCTGAGTCGAGAAAGAAATCTTCTGATTTTTCAAATCATTAGCAAAGACTTTACCTAGTACATCATTGCCTATTTTGCCGAAAAAACAGCATTTAGAGCCTAAATTCGCAGCTCCTGCCACTGTGTTGGCAGCAGAGCCTCCGGACGACATTTTCGCAACTTCCCCTTTAAAAGCAGAGTGATTATTGCCGCCTATTTTAGAGAGAAGCACATCAGATACATCTTCATCTATAAGCTGCATAGTGCCTTTTACAATATTGTTTTCAATGAGAAACTCGTCATTGACAGAAATAATTACGTCTACAAGAGCATTGCCTACGGCACATATATCGATCATGTTATTATTTTCTCTTAATTGGTGATTCGCATAAGAAATATAGAGTATTAGGCTATACGAACAATAATTGAATGCGCAAGTAAATAAAAGATATAAACTATTAACAGGCTCAACACCCGCTATCTATATCTTTTTTCAGGAATCTCTAATAATTTCGAGAAGTTTTATTTTGGTTCTTGCAAACTTTATTAAAGATGTGTTAATGATTCGAATATGTTGTTTCGATACCTCATTTCGCAGGAGTAACGGATGTTTGGACCTAAGGAAAAAAATAAAACAGATTTTAGAGATGAACTGGAAGAGATGGAAGATACTTCCATTATTTCTTCGCCTCGCTCTGATGCAATACCTACTATGCCGCGTGTCGGCGGCGTGCCAAGGCGTTTGGCTGATGTTGGTAATAAAAGAGTTCAGGCGGCATCCGGCGAAGGCAGAAAGCTGATTGTCGGAGACGGCCTGTCTCTTAAAGGAGAGATTGTTTCGTGCGATATTCTCGTTGTTGCCGGTAAGGTAGAAGTTACTCTTACGGACGGCAGACTGCTGGAAATCCAAGAAACCGGTCAGTTCAAGGGCAATGTTGAGATTGAAAATGCCGACATCGCAGGAAGATATGACGGCGACCTAGTAGTGCACGGAAGACTCACCATTCGTTCCACCGGCAGAGTCGGCGGCAGAGTCAAGTACGGCGAACTCGAAGTCAATGTCGGTGGTCAGATAATCGGCGAATTGGAAGTCACTAACGGTGCTATGTCTCCTAAGACTGGCCCGGTGTCTTCTTTCAAGAATGCCACCCGCTTCTCTCCAGCCGTGGAAGAAGACAAGAGTAAGGGCGGTCAGGTACTGTAAGTCTTTGAAAGTGTATTAAATGCCGTCTAGTTTAAGGCTAGGCGGCATTTTTTATTAATGCGGAAAGTGAAAAGCGGAAATAAAAAAGTATGTGCGATGCAAAAAAAGAGCTAGACAACAGAAAGAAAGTAGGGTATAAATTAACCATAATCGGTGGTGCTGGTAATCTTGCATCCATGCAGTTTCTTGTGTGGGTCAATAATTATAGAGGGTAAATATTATTCTGGTTTAATGCCAGAGTGTCTTGTTTGCGTGGGTTGTCTCATATATAATTTTTTTCTTTTGCAACGTTTCTGGGGGTGTTAATGTCGTTCAATAATCCTTTCTGTTCCGCTGATATGTCTAAATTTTTTGATATGTCTAAAATTTCTGACTTCTACAAGTCTTTTGATATGTCAAAGATGATGAGTCCAGCTTTTTTCCAGCCTTTAGGCTCTCAGGGGCAGGATTTCTCTTCGGCTTGGTCTGAACAAATGCAGAAAGCCCAGCAAAACATGGGTGACTTTCAAAAACAGATGCAGCAGATGATGTCGCAATGCGGTGCTAAGACTGTGCCTTTCATTGATATGGAAGCCCTGATTGCTGTTCAACGCAAGAATATGGAAGTTTTGGGTGCTTTCAGCCAAAGCTCTTTTGAAACCTTGCAATCGCTGTTTAAACGTCAAATGGAAGGTTACCGCCAGTTAATGGAAGATAACTCTCAGATGTTCCGCGATATTATGGCTTCTCCTACTCCAGAGGAAAAAGCTAAGAAACAGGCAGAGATGAGCAAAATCGCTATGGAAAAGTACATGAACACTCTGCGTGATGCTTCCGAAACTTTTGCCCGCTGCAATTCTCAGGCGGTAGAAACCGTAAGCCAGTGCGTCAACGACAGCCTTAATGAAGTGTACGGCGTTGTTAAGAGCATGACTTCTAAGGCAGCGTAATTTGAAAAGGACAATAGTAGTTTTACTGACGGGCATAGTGCTGATTATATGCGCTGTGTCCGTTTCCGCTTGCGGAAAACAAGCAAGCCATGTGGATTCTCCATTAGGCAAAAAAGACAGGCCGTTTCCCAGAACTTATCCGGATATAAGCACAGATAGTGAAATGTAGAATTGGTTTAGGTCGCTTCAGGTTGTTTGCCGATAAATGTTTCTTTCATCAGAAAACACACTATCACTGCCGCAGCACAGTTCGCTACTACAATCCATGAGGCTGCTCCCATTGCTTCAGCAGGAGTGCTATCCGCAAGTTTATACTCATAAACTATTCCAAATAAAGTCTGCATAACAGCCGCCCAAATAGGATACAGCATGTTCATGCTCCCTGATGCAGTGCCTGCAAGATTAAGCGGAAATGTCTCTTTTACCATAGTGAAAATCAGCGGAGATCCAAGCCCTATTCCTATCACTAAAGATACCGTTTGAATAATAAGCATAGTAAAAGTCATTTGTCCGGTATACATAACCATCGCTACAGAGCTTATCATTCCTATTGCAGAAATTATAAGCACCGGCTTTTTTCTCGCCCTCACCACAACGTCAGAGAAATATCCCAGCACAGGCTGACCAATGAAAATCGTTGCGGCAACTACTGTCATTATGATGCCTACCTCTGTCACAGAAAACCCAGAACCTTCCGTTATGTAAGGCCCCCACCATAAAGATGCCAGCATAAAGTACGTGCCGGACATAAACATCTGCCACAAGGCGAAAGGCCAGAATTGCAAAGACGAGAAAACTTTTTTAATCCCAATCCACAAATCTTTCACCGGAACTTTATTCATATCAGATGCCGCTTTATCCTTTGGTATAAGGATTACAATCAAAAAAGTTACTATTAAAACCAGAACAGCAAAGAAAGCCAAAGCATACTGCCAGCCGAAAGCACCGGACAGAGCTATAAGCGGAGGCGCAGCAAGGATAGTGCCGAGACCTCCGCAACTCAGCAAAATACTGGCGGCTCTTGCGTACATGTGCGCAGGAAAATGATGCGCAAGCAATGCCAGAGCCGGAATTGTTACAGCTATGGAAAAACCGGTCACAACTCTGCTTAATGTCATTACCGTAATATCGCCGGAGAACGCAAAAACAAGCGTACACAAGCCGGCTAAGATACCAAGCCAGACAATAGTTCTTTTGCCTCCGAAAGCATCTGCCAGCAATCCGGAAGGCAGCTGCATGAGTCCGTAGGCAAGCATGGTCGTACTGCTGAAAAGACCCACTTCGGCAGTGTTAATTGCGAGATCTATTGTGAAATCTTCTACAAGTACAGTGGGAAATAGTCTCAGGAAAATACTAAGAGTATAGGAGGCGCAGGCTAGGAATAATACCGTGAACGCCGTCCTTGTTGAAAAGGTCATTTTAATCTCCTGTAAATTAACCATTTTTCGTATCATAAACTACTTAATTTATGCTTAAAGTTTGGAGTTGGTTAAAGTAATAATAGTTGATAAAAGTAGTGCCGGCAGCTATAATTAGCAACATAGTAGCAACTGTTATTTGTTATAATGAATATATAAATCAAATTTGAAGAGTATTATCATGTCAGGAAAAATTTTAACGGAATACGCCATAATAAACCGTATAGTCGAAGCGAACACCGGTTTAAAACAAAAACCAGCGGATACCAGAAAGATAAACGTAGTACTCGAAGGCGGCGGAATGCGCGGCGTCATAGGAGCCGGCGCATTATCCGCGTTCGAGTCTCTCGGGCGTTTGGCGCAGTTAACCGTAGTACATAACGGCGATTTCGCTCTTGCAGTAAAGAGCCTCAACAAAGAACAAGAAAGCTGGGAGATAATTGCTTACAGAAACGCAAAAGGCATTGCCGCCGTTGCCGATAAGATTTCCGCAACATCTATAGGTGCTCCGCTGTCCTTGTTCGCTGTAACCGGAGATGCAAGGCTTACTTCTCCTATAATATTCCATGACATGGCCGGCACTAAATTTTTAGATATGAAAAGAATGAAGTCTGTAATATGGGCGTTAGCGACAAAAGAGGTTATCGGTTCAAACGGTAATTTTGCTCCTCCTATGGACTTGAAATACGCAAAAGATCTCGTAGAAAACGAGCTGCATTTTGACGCCTTAAAAGAAAACAGAGTGCCCATTTATTTCGCGGCGGCTAATTTAGACACTATGAAACTGGAGTTTCTGGGGATACAGCCGGCAGACGAGACCGACACTCTGGATAGATTCGAAGCTGCTTGTATTATACCGGGAATAGGAGGGTATCCTAAAGTTTTGAACGGGCACCGTTATTCAGACTCCATGGCTTCTCCTCTGGCTTTGATGCTTCAGCAAGGGTTAAAAGACGATGAGATTTATGTAGTAATCAGCACAAGATCTCTTGACAACCGTATGATAGCTAAAACAGGTATTGCGGACAGAGCAACAAATCTGGCGGCAAGACTTGTTTTGAAAAATGATGACGAATACAAAGCCTATATAAGGCTCTGCGCTGAAAATAAATGTCTTGGCAGGGTTGCTACAAATGAGGGGTATGATAAAGGAAACTTCTACTTTACAGGCGCGAGTCTGGGATATAAAACTCCAAGCAACTCCACGACTGACGAACATATCCTCAAAGATGCTACTGATGACTCTTATCTCAACACTATGCGCAGCCTAGCACCTGTATTGGCGGTTGTTCTGCAAAATAGCGGCATAGAGTTAAAAAATGTAAACGAAGGACTGGCTAACCTGCAGGCTCCGGGCTATTGGAACAAATGTATGGAGCCAAAGCCGGAGAGAAGATTCTCGCTGTCCGGAGGCAAGTCTGCATTTACAAAGATAAATGGTTGAAAAAATGTGAATTGCTGCTTAGTATGAATTCTCTACATTCAACTTTGCAGCTCCACCATGAATAAATCACCAAAAGACCATGCCCTAAAAGATTTCCAAAAAGGGCACAGAGACAGATTGCGGAAGAGATTATTCATCACTCACGGCGACGGCTTGCTGGACTATGAGATTTTAGAATGCCTCTTGTTCGCCTCTATACCAAGACAAGATGTAAAGCCGCTGGCAAAAAAGCTATTGCAAGAATACGGCGGGCTGTGGAAACTGCTTAGCGCAACGCCGGAAAGACTGAAAGCCTCCGGACTATCCGAGGCTGTCATAGGAGCTTTGCTGATAGTAAGTACAATAGCACTGCGCGCAGCAAAAGAAGAAATACTCGACAAAGACGTGTTCAACAGCTGGCAGCGCATAATAGACTATTTAAGAATGAGCATAGGGCATGAAGCCGTAGAGCATGTGAGAGTGCTGTTCATAGACACAAAAGGACGCATCATCAAAGACGAAATAAAAGAAGCTGGAATGCCGAACAGGGCACCGATACTGATAAAAGAGATAGTGAAAAAAGGAGTAGAGTTGAATGCGTCTTCGATAGTGCTGGCACATAATCACCCGTCCGGCGATGTGCAGCCCAGCAAGGAAGATGAAGAAATAACAAAGCAGCTGGTACAGTCTTGTTTAGCCGTAGACATAACCGTAATAGACCATATGATTATGAGTTCCGGTTCGTTTTTCAGCTTCAAACACAATGGATTGTTATAGTTAGAAGTGTGGAGTGTGAAGTTGTGTATGTTAAATCTTTTTTAAGCTATTGAGTATATTGCTTTACTTGTAGAGTGTCTAAAAATGGAGATTTGCATGAGGCGTTCACTTACTACTATATGTACTGTTGCGGCAACTGCACTGTTAGTTACTGCTTGTGAAAGCGATAGTATCTGGAAAATGGGCGACTCTGTTGTTCAGTTCTGGAGACCTATAAGCGAGCCCAATATTCTCATGCCTCCGGACAAATTACAGCAGAAGCTTGAATTCGATCTCAGCCAGTGCCACTGCGGTATTTTCCCGACTAATATTCCCAGAGACACTGCCATACAGTTTCAAAAAGACAAACAGCGTCTAGTGCAAACAAGCACTACCGTGCAAATGGATAAAGAGACAGAGACTTGCGTTCAGTCGCCTGCTCTTATCGTCACAGAGTGCATGAGGTATCGCGGCTGGGAGCCTACTACATGCTCAGGCAGAGTGCCTGTTGCAGGCGGCGGCTCTTTGTGCGGCGTGTATGTGCTTCCGTAATGTGAAAAGCGGAAAGTGAAAATAAGAAAAAGCAAGCCTTTTTTTGCCTAAAATAACAAAAAATAAAAGAACAAATAACGAACATTTCCTTGACTTGGGGGGTGGTTTTTCGCTATTATATGGTTCTGCTAAAGTAGAAGAGGTGAAGCGATTTCCTCCCGCTTTCACCGTTTGCAGATCAATGCCGGAGCACCTCCCTGCTCCGGCTAGATTTTTTTTGCAAGCATTTCTCTTATCTATTTCCTATCAATCAAACACTGACCGTTGGGTGATGTAAAGCTCACCACCGCACAAAACCGCCCCATTATTTATTTAACAGTTGCAATAACTAGAAAGGGTTGTATATATCAAATCCCCCCCTAGGCTTAGAGCAATTCGCATTCGTTCCGTTGTTTATACCATAACAAGACCAAGTATATGTCGAGGTGTTTGTTGTCACGCCGCTTGCTCTTCCGTTAGCGCAAAGGTTAGTAGTAGGAGGCGTGCTGCTGCTGCCGCTTGTAGCAGTGCCGCAGCTTCCGTTCACGCGCCTTAAAGCCAAGCAGTTCGTGTTAGTTCCGCCGTACAACCCTGTGCATGACCAACTATAGTTAATGGCAGTATTTGGTGCGGCAGTACTTGCGGTTGTGTTTCCTCCTGCAGCAGGCGGATTAGTTGTAGAAGGATTTCCGGCAGAGCAAAGATTTGCCGTTGGCGCAGAAGTTACTCCGGTAGTAATATTAGGATAAGCAGAAGCACCGCACACACCGTCTATCATCTTAGGAGCAGAGCAAGTAGTACTGGCAGTTCCGCCATTTATGCCGCTGCAGCTCCAAGTGAATGCTGTTCCGGTATCCGTGACTGTGGTTGCAGCACCGGTTGCACAGAGTGTCTTTGCAGGCGTTATTTCAATTTCTTCCTCTAATACTGCAGCCGCATTTTCCGGAGCAGCGGCAGTTGCGACTCCGTCAAGATTTCCGCAGGTACCGTTGACTATACGAGGTGCCGTGCAGGTTGGACTGGTGCCACCGTTGACTCCAGAACACGTCCATGTCCAAGTGGTTCCTTCGTCCTCATCGCCGTTGGCTTCGAGTGCGATTCCCGAGATGCAGCGGTTTGCAGTCGGTGCCGAAGCACTTGCGACTCCGACAGCAGTCCCGCAAGCACCATTCACCACCTCAGCCAACAAACATTGTCCGGTCGGCGTGATGTAGTTTAGCATTATAAGACCGCCGTTGCCTCCGTATGTACTCGTTCCGCCGGCAGCACTGGGCCACGTTGTTGCACTTACCCAGTTATTTGCTCCAAGACCCACGCCGCTTCCTCCGCCATTTCCTCCGCTTGAGCCTCCTGCTGCTCTTCCTCCTCCCCCTCCGCTGCCGAATCCGCCGCCGCCTCCTCCCGTGCCAGCAGATGCTGCTGCTCCACCCGACATTCCTCTTCCTCCTCTTCCGCCCGGGTTGGCGACAATCGTTCCGTCATACCTCACCACTCCGGGAGTACCTCCCACGAACCGAGAGCCGGCAAGAGGTCCGGTGCATGTAGTACTCCTAACACCTACCTGTGGCATACAGACCATTGTCCCACCTTTCCACCCAGCTCCACAGCCAGCCCATCCGCCGCTCGGGCCGCCCGAGCCTCCTCCGCCTACATAAGCATATAACGCAGCACCTTTGTGTATGCCGCTTTCGATTTCACGCTTCACATTCATAACAGCCTCCGTTCGCCTTGACTAGAGGCGGTTGGAGGTTAGACCCTATACCAAGATAGTGTGCATATTCGGCGGACAGACCGCTTTATTTTGCAGCCCCCCAACCGAAGGTTGGGGGTGCAAATTTTCACGCTCCTTGTTTGCGACTGGTAGAGCAACTTGGTACGAGGAGTCTAACCCTCATGGCAGTAGTCATCTGCCACGTTGATAGTTATAAATCAGATTTTCGGTAAATGCTATAATTTTTTATTATTCTGTGCGGAAAGGACAAAAGGGGAATACATCGACACTCACCGCCTGCCCGGAAAGGACAAAAGACGGGCGGCGTTTTCTTCTGACGGATTGTTCTTAAATGCCTCTTTTGCCTTCTCATATTCAAGATTCATTTTGTCCTGCTCTATAGATTGTATCAACGCATTCATTGAAAGCCGCGCCTGCTCCGAATCCGCTTCCTTGCGCGCACCGGAAAGCTCTCCGAACATAGTTTTCGGATTCAGCATTTCTTCTATCAAAGATTTCCTGCTAAAATCAAAATCAGAACCGCCTGCGCGCATCATGTCCCGTATCAGCTCTTCAGGCGCAGGAACCCCGCTTTCATGGCTTGCCATATACGACACTATATCGTCTCTCAAAGAAATAAAATCTTTAGACGTAAACTCCATAACTCCGATAGTTTCCGCGAAGTCATCGTAAATCTCAGGGTGATTCAGAATTATAGCCAGTATGCCTCTTTCCCTTTTGTAATTCTTATCGCCAGGCAGGGTTCTTACTATGGAAGGTTCTGTTGCCGTATTGTGTTTTATGCTGTCGCTGCGTCCGAAATTATTTTTCAAAAATTCGTCATACCTGCCCTTTAAATCCAGCCAGTAAAGATTCCGCAGCTCCTTATCGTTAATCAACGCTATTTTGCTTTTTATCGCTTTCAAAAAACTGCCTGCATCTTCCGGCGTTCTGATACTTCTGTTGCTTAACGACATTTGCCATACCATATCCGCTATGGGAAGTGCCTGTTTCAGTATAGCATCAAAAGCAGTTTTTCCAACCTTTCTTATAAGCTCGTCCGGGTCTTTGGCTCCGGTGATTTTAGCAATTCTGAATGAGTGGTCTGAGGCTAACAACGGCAAAGCTCTGGTTACAGAACGTTCGGCAGCTTTGACTCCGGCTTCGTCTCCGTCAAAGCACAGTACCGGCGTATAGTCTATCCGCGGGTTTTTGTATTCCGCTGCAGGCAGCAGCTTCCAAAGCGTTTCCATTTGTGCTTCAGTCAGAGCAGTTCCTAACGGCGCAACTGCTCCGGCGTACCCGCTTTCAACCAGAGATATAACGTCCATATAACCTTCTACGACTATTATCGGGTGCCCCTGAGATGCGGCAGTACGCGCCCTTGACAGTCCGTACAGCAGATTGCCTTTGCGGAACAGGGGGCTGTCAGGAGAGTTCAAATATTTAGGCATTCCATCGCCTAATATTCTTGCGCCGAAAGCTATGGGACGCCCTCTTTTGTCTACGACCGGAAACATTATTCTGTTTCTGAAAAAACTGTAATACTCTTCCGAATTTTCCGACCGCTTAATCAGTCCAAGCTCTAAAAGTTCTTTATTTGCAAAACCATTTTGCTTCATCTTGCTGATGAAGGCTTGTCCGCTTGCAGGCGTATATCCTATATGAAATTTCTTTATGCCCTCGTCACTCAGCCCCCTGCCCCTCAGATACGTCAACGCTTGTTTTCCTTCCGCAGAAAACAACTGCTCTTCAAACCATGCGGCTGCTTTTTCCGTTATGTTGTAAAGCTGTTTTTCTTTTTCATAATGCCTGTCATCAGTTATGCTTTTTCTTGGTACTTGCAGCCCCGCTTCCAGTGCCAAACTTTCTACAGCTTCTATGAAGTTCAGGTTCTTCACCCTCATAGTCCAGCCTACTATATCCCCGTGCGCTCCGCAGCCAAAACAATGGTAGAATTTTTTCTCATCATTCACGTAAAAACTAGGCGTTTTTTCCTCATGAAACGGACAGCAGCTTTTGTACTCTCTGCCTGCACGCACCAGTCTTACTGATTTTCCTATCACGTGCGACAGCGTTATTCTGTCTCTTATTTCTTCCAGAAAAGCTCTAAAGTTTTCTTCCACTTTGTTTTTCTTTCGTTTTTGAGTGTGAAATGTGGAGTGTGGAGTGTGGAGTTATTGAAAAACTTCGCTCTGCGAAGTTTTGAGTCTTTTTGTTTGTTGCCCTATTCCCGCCTTCGCGGGAATGACAAATGGGGGTACAGCAACCGCCAATCACTAACAATTCCACTCTAAACACTCCATGCTCCTTTTAAGATGCTCTTATTTGTCTGTAACTAACGACCTCAGACACATGAAACCCTGTCACTGTGTCTTTGCCTTCCAAGTCCGCAAGCGTTCTTGCCACTCTCAAAATACGATGATACCCTCTGGCAGATAGCTGCAATGTATCCACTGCCTTTACTAAAACCGCTCTGGCATCGTCATTTATAGCCACCGCTTCTTCCAGCAGCTTGCCGTCCGCCAGTGCATTTGTTCTCGGCAGCTGCGATTTGGACATATTATGCTTTTTCGCTATCTCCGCATACCGTTCTTTTTGTATCTTCCTAGCTCTTATCACTCTTGCCGCTATATCCTTAGAGCTTTCCGCATTGGAAGGCAGCCCTAAATCCATAGCACTCACTGCAGGCACTTCTATGTGGCAATCTATTCTGTCAAAGATAGGTCCTGAAATTTTAGACTGATAATCTATGGCGCACTTCGGGGCTTTTCCGCATGACCTTTTCGCATCATTCATGTACCCGCAGCGGCAAGGATTCATTGCGGCAATTAGCTGAAATCTGGCAGGATATGTAACATGATTATTAGCTCTTGCTACAACTGCTTTCCCGCTCTCTATAGGCTGTCTTAGTGCTTCCAGTGCTGACCTTTGGAATTCAGGCAGCTCGTCCAGAAACAAAACTCCGTTGTGCGCAAGAGAAACTTCTCCGGGGCGCGCTTTCTGTCCTCCTCCTATCAGAGCGGGCAGAGACGCAGAATGATGCGGATCTCTGAACGGTCTTTGATGAACTATGCCCCCTTCCCCCAGCATTCCGGAAACAGAGTGTATCATAGACACTTCCAAAGCCTCTTCCGGCTCCATAGGAGGAAGTATTCCGATTAATCTTGAGGCTAACATGCTTTTGCCGGAACCCGGAGGTCCTGTCATCAGAAGATTATGACCGCCGGCGGCTGCGATTTCCAAGACTCGTTTTGCTGTCTCCTGTCCCTTAATATCGCTCAAATCAGGATACGACATTGTTGACAATTTCAAAGACTGCTCCGGAGGCACAAGAATATCTTCGCCCTTAAAATGCCTGACCAGAGCCTTTAAAGAAGGAGGAGCCAGAACAGAAATTCCGCTTGCCCATAAAGCCTCTGCGCTGTTATTAGGAGGACAGATTATGCCTTTGCTCAAACTTTTAGCGTGTATGGCGGCAGGCAGAACTCCGGACACTTGAGATATTTTTCCGTCCAAGCCTAATTCGCCTAAAAATAAATACTCCGAAACAGTCTCCTGAGGCACGACTCCCAAAGCTCCCAACAATGCAACCGCTATGGGTAAGTCAAAATGAGTGCCCTCTTTAATGACATCCGCAGGTGCCAAATTCACAGAAATATGTATTGACGGCAAATCTACTCCCATAGATAATAGAGCTGCGCGCACCCGTTCTTTACTTTCGCCAACAGCCTTGTCCGGTAAACCAACTATGTTCATTACTGCTTTCCCGCTGGAAACCAGCACCTGAACATTGATTGTAAAAGCAGAGGTTCCTTCGAAGGCGACTGTGAGGGAGGAGGAGAGCATTATTTTCTATCTTAAAAAGGTTTGCACAAGAGCTCTTATAACATACAAATGGAAAATGGAAAATGGAAAATGGAAAATGGATTTGGTGTGTATTAACCTTTGTAAGTATAGTTTCCTTAGCTGCTCCTGCCCCTGCAGCAGCACAAGACGTGTCTATGTTTTTTCCGGTATTGCCGGATAATGCTCAAGAGTATACAGAGCCTAAACTTATCCCTGTTGCGTCCAATTACGATTTTAATAAGAGCAATCTTTCTAAAATTACCAGAGCCGTTATCGCCATACCGGACGAAACCAGAAATGCAGGCGCACTAAAACAGCTTTTGGCTGAATTCGCCGGTTCTTTGAATAATTCCGCGCTTATTATCTCGCCTCAGTTTATGATACCTGCCGATTTATTGCAGTTCGATATTTTATCGCCCGAAGAAAAAAAGTATTTTGCAATATGGGATATTTCCGATTGGGCATACGGGAATCAGTCTATAAACAGCAATGCTCAGAGCAGGCTTTCCGATGAAGACGGCACGGATTTTATAAATCAGGATATGGGAAACAGCAGCTCTATCAGCTCTTTCGATGTCACAGACAAGCTGGTTCTATTCTTAGCGCAAAAAGACATTTTTCCCAATCTTAATACTATAATCATTGCAGGCAGAGGTCTCGGGGCTAACTTTGTACAACGCTATGCAATGTTCACAAGCATTCCGGAAGATTCTTTATTAAACGGAATTTCTATACATTTTCTCGCACTCGGAGCTTCTTCTTATGTCTATCCCACGGATTACAGACCCAACCTATACAAAAACAGCCTCGTTATAGAAGGAGCGTCCGGCAATGCCGCTCAGTGCAAAGAAATGAACGACTATCCTTTTGGAATGGATAACCTGAACACTTACGCAAGAAAAACCGGCAAAAACGCCGCCAGAGTTAATTACGGAACCAGAGCCGTAACCTATATCACAGCTAAAGGCGCAGAACCTGTTTCAGATTCAAGCTGTGCGGCTATGCTGCAGGGAGCTTCCGTATTTGAGAGGGCTGACAATTATCAAAAGTATTTAAGCTCTGTTTACGGTGCGCTTTCCGATACAAATCATGTTTTTAATTTTGTTGCGGGCAATAATAATGCCTTGAACTTATACGGTTCCAACTGCGCCGTATCCGTTATGTTCGGAAACGGACTTTGCCATAATCCTCATGCATCCGATACGGAATTTGACGAAAACCTGTATCAATCAGATGAAAACTCTGCTATAGATGAAGATATTGTAACCGAGACCTCTCATACAGGCACCTCCGGCTATCTCGACGGATTGGACTTATAAAATGGAAATTCAAAATGAGAATATTGTTCTTAGGTGATGTTGTGGGCCGCGCAGGCAAAGATGCCGTAATACAAAAATTACCGTTATTAAAAGAAAAACTGTCTCCGGACGTTACTATTATCAACGCTGAAAATGCTGCGGGCGGGTTCGGGCTGACTGTTAAAATAGCAGACGCTTTGTTCGATGCCGGCATAGACTGCATTACTCTGGGCAACCACGCTTGGGATCAGACAGAACTTCTCAGGCATATTGATAAAGAGCCCAGAGTACTCAGACCTCTGAATTATCCTGTAGGAACTCCCGGGAAAGGCTTTCACTTCATAGCTCTTAAAAACAAGCAAAAACTGCTGGTAATAAACATTATGGCAACTATTCTTATGAGTAAGCCTTTAAACGACCCTTTTGAGATTATGCGCAAATTCCTAGAAAAACACCCGCTGTCCGGAGATTATCAAATATTCGTAGATTTCCACGGAGAGGCTACTTCCGAGAAAATGGCTATGGGTCATGCTTTGGACGGGCGAGTCACTGCAGTTATCGGAACTCATACTCATATTCCTACTGCTGATGAACATATTCTGCCTAACGGTACCGCTTACATGTCTGATGCCGGAATGTGCGGAGATTACGACAGCGTCATCGGCATGAGAAAAGAAATTTCTTTGTGGGGTTTTGAGAAAAAAACTCCTCCCATAGAAAAACGCGAACCGGCCAAAGGAGAGGCCAGTGTTTGCGGCGCACTAATTATATCAGACGATGCGACAGGCAAAGCAGTTTCTATTGAACCTGTGCGCATTGGCGGTATACTGAAGCCTACGCAACTTAACCATAAGGTATAACCATGAAAAACGTAGTCGTAGTCGGAGCCCAATGGGGAGATGAAGGCAAGGGAAAAATAGTAGACTGGCTTTCATACAGAGCGGATATAGTAGTCCGCTACCAAGGCGGTCATAACGCTGGACATACTTTGGTGATAGACGGAGAAACATATAAGCTAAGTTTGCTGCCTTCGGGAATAGTGAGGAAAGGCAAGCTGTCCGTTATAGGCAACGGAGTAGTTGTAGATCCGTGGCATCTTCTAAAAGAGATAAGCGGGTTTCAAGAAAGAGGCATAGAGATTTCGCCGGATAATCTTTTGATAGCAGATAACTGTCATATAATCCTGCCGGTGCATCAGGCGTTGGATAAAGCGCGGGAACAAGCACGCATAGGCACGACAGGACGCGGAATAGGCCCTGCGTATGAGGATAAAGCGGCAAGACGGGGGCTCCGGCTTTGCGATTTAAGAGAGCCGGAAACTTTGAAGACGAAAATAGAGCATATGCTCTCTAATCATAATGCTCTGCTGAAGCACTACGGAGCAGAGACGTTTGATGCAGAGAAACTGTTCAGCGATTTGATGGAAATAGCTCCCAAGGTTTTAGCGTATACGGGAGTAGTGCATAAGACTCTGGAAAAAGCGCGCAAAGAAGGAAAGATTATATTGTTCGAGGGTGCTCAGGGGGCAATGCTGGATATTGACCACGGGACGTATCCGTTCGTAACTTCCAGCAATACTATGGCTTCCAATGCCGCGACAGGTTCCGGAACCGGAGTAAAAACCATAGGAAGGATTATAGGTCTTTGCAAAGCATACACTACCAGAGTCGGCGAGGGTCCTTTTCCTACGGAAGATACGGGCGAGGACGGAAATATTCTCGGAATGCGCGGAAAAGAATTCGGTACTGTTACAGGACGCAAAAGAAGGTGCGGCTGGTTTGATGCGGTTCTGGTCAAACAGGCTGTTCAGGCTTGCGGCATAGACGGTATTGCTCTGACGAAACTTGATATTCTGGATCCGTTTAAAGAAATAAAAATCTGCACCGGATACACTTTGAACGGAAAAACTATAGACTATATGCCTTCCGGACAAGAGGCTCAGGCTAAAATACAGCCTATATACGAAACGTTCAAGGGCTGGGAAGAATCTACTATGGGCGCAAGAAGCTGGGCTGCGCTGCCGGCAAGAGCTATAAAGTACGTCCGCAGAATAGAAGAACTTATCGGCACTCCGGTATTATTGTTGTCTACAAGCCCAGAGAGAGACGATATGGTGCTGATGAAGGATCCGTTTGCTGACTAAGGAGGGAATGGAAAATGGAAAATGGAAAATGGAAAATAACTATTGTTTTGGCGGCTGTGGTTTTTGTTATGCCGGTGGCGGCGCAGGCAAAGCTGCAGTTCTGCAATAAGACCAGTGCGCCGATAGAGGCGGCTGTGGGATACAGAGAGTCTACAGCGGATAGTCCAAACAAATGGACTGCCGAAGGCTGGTGGCACATAGAGCCCGGCAAGTGCGCCGTGGTATACGACAAACCTTTAACGCAGAGATTCTATTTTGCCTATGCTCATTCTCTTGCAATGAATACTGTGTCGGCGGCTGACGGAACGTATCAGCCGAGAGCATGGGACGGAAAATACATGTTCTGCGTAAAGGGTGCTGCATTTAAGCTGGAAAGCGCAGACGGCGGCGGAAGAGACTGCTTGGAAAGAAAACTGTATATGCTGGGCTTTGAGGAAGTTGACGTAAAGGGACAAGCGGAGGCGGTTTATGATTTTACGGACTTTTGAGGGAATGGAAAATGAGTATTCTAAGAGAGTTTGCACCGGCGAAGTTAAATCTGTATCTTAATATTACAGGAAGGCGGGAAAACGGCTATCATAATTTGGATAGTCTAGCAGCGTTTTCGTCTGTAGGAGATGAGCTGGCTATAAGAGAGGCTAAGGATTTTAGTTTCGAGATTTCCGGAAGATTTGGGGAAGAGCTCAATGCCGGCGATATGAAAGACAACCTAGTAATAAAAGCGACTCTGTCTTTATCCAGACTTACAGGCAATCCGCTGAAAGGGCATTTGGTGCTGATAAAAAACCTGCCTCTGGCATCAGGCATAGGAGGAGGTTCGGCAGATGCTGCGGCAACATTAAGATTGCTGGCAAGAATGTGGGGACTCTCAAAAGATGACGAACGCATTTTAGAAGCGGCAAAAGAGCTAGGCGAAGATGTGCCTGTATGTTTGCACACGGACAGCGTATACATCACAGCCGAGGGCACAGAAAAAAGCTTTCCTTTACCAAAAACACATGTAGTGTTGATTAACCCTTGTAAAGGAGTTCCAACTCCAGCGGTATACAAGGCGTACAGAGAGGGAAATTATCCGTTCTCACCGAAATTTCAGCTGGAAAACAAGCCGGAGACCGTATATGAGCTGGTAGCGGAATTAAAGAAAAGAAATAACGACTTATATAAACCAGCATTAACCTTGCTGCCTGAAATATCCGAGATAATAACCATGCTGGAAGCCTCTGACAATTGCCTGTTCGCCCGCATGTCCGGCAGCGGTGCCACCTGTTTCGGCATATATCCGGACGAGATGTCTGCGAATTCAGCAGCAGCACAGATAAAAACCATACGTCCCAAGTGGTGGGTGGAGAAGTGTGAAATGGAAAATTAAGGCTTTGAATTTGGAAGTGATTTGTGGTATGTGAGGCTGTTTGTGCCCTGGTGGCGGAATTGGTAGACGCACTAGCTTCAGGTGCTAGCGATCGCAAGGTCGTGGAAGTTCGAGTCTTCTCCAGGGCACCAAAATAAATTGAAATGCGGAAAGTTGAAAATGGAAATATTTTCACCTTCAACTTTATTATTTACCTCGATCCCCTCCAAGTAAGCCATGCCCCCTGCACTGTCCTAATAGCGCGGTATGCACGCATTGTTTTCAAAAAAACAGAAAATTAGACTGAACGCACATACCAAAATTAGGGGAGGGAAAATGGCGTTCTCAAAAATAAGCGGTCTTGCAATGTCAACAGCCGCATTAATCGGCAGCATAAATATTGCATATGCAGCAAACGTTGCTACTTTCAGCGAACTTGAAACGGCACTGACCACAGGCGATACCTCAATCACGCTGACAGACAACATTACTTTTACCGCCAGCATTCCAAACACCGGCGCAGGGTCTTGGCAGCAGGCGGCTGCCGCCTACTCTATCTTCGGAGACGGGTTTGTTTTAGACGGCGGCGGTTTGTTCAACGATTTAGTGATCAGAAACGACCCGTCTGTAGCCAAAACTATTACTATCGGAGACGGACTGACTTTCTCAAATTTTTACAGAACCACTGGCGGAGCAGCCATATGGACAGGCGGCGGAAGTTCCGGTTCTCCGCCGGTTTATAATCCTGCCTCTCTTGTTATCGGCAACAGAGTAACTTTTGACAATAACCATTCAACAGCTACCGGCGGTGCCATAGCCTTCAGCACAACAGGTGTTGCAAACAGTTTACTTTTGACCATAGGCACCAACTCATATTTTTATAATAACAACACTCTTGCCGGAGTCGGAGGAGGTGCAATATCCATATACAACACAAGCAATCAAGGCGGTTCCGTGATAAGCATCGGCGATAACGCAACCTTCGACACAAATACTGTCTCAACTACCGGAACCGGATATGGCGGCGGTGCTATTTATAAGGATTTTTACAATGCCTCGGCTACAAGCAATGCCGACAGTACTTTGACTATTGCGAGCGGAACAACCTTCTCTAACAATGAATCCAGCGGCACAGGCGGAGCGATTTATTCCAGAATATACAGCATTGCAACCGGCACTGATATCAACACTATGAATATAGGAGACAATGTTGAGTTTTCGACCAATACTGCCGGCGGTTTAGGCGGCGCAATAAACTTTCAGGTGCATAACACGCAGGCAAGCGGAACAGCTCAGGCTACTATGAACATTACCACTACAGGCGGCACAACTTTGTTTACCGGCAATACGGATTCAAGCGGCAACAATGATATTTATCTGAACGGAACCGCCAACGCAACTCTGAACATAAACATAAACGGTGCGGCAGGCGAAACTGTTTTTGAAGGCGGTCTTGCCAATGCTGCAGCAATCGGCGCAACAACCGCTATCAACAAGACTAACGGCGGCATACTTACTTTCGGAGCAAATGCCCTCAATACCAACTTTACCGGCACGTTTAATGCTTCCGGCGGTACAACTACTTTCTACGGACAGTTTTTTGAAAACGCTCTGGGAAACAACTATTCCAACTCGACATTGAATCTCTGGCAGAATACAGCGGCAGTCAATTTGGGAATACTAAGTTTGAACAATATGGCGGTCAATACTATCAACAATCAGGTTAACACCTTTAGTATTGCCTCGCTGACTGCGGCAGGCGTGAACAACTTTTTTATTGATTTGGACGGCGCGGCGTTCACGTCTGATTTATTCAATATCACAACAGGAAGCGGGAGCGGCACGCTGAATGTAAGCAGCTTTAACGCCTTTAACAGCCCGACAGCGGAAACATTCGATGTGCAGGTGTTCGGCGGAGATATTGGCGGCTATGGCTTTACGACTACGCAAACTATTTTGGACTCCGGAGCATATGAGTATACCATAACTTCGCTGCAAAACGAGGGTCAACCGGGATATTACAGATTCAATCAAGGAGGAGAATCGAACATCGGCAAAACCATTGCGAATATGCCTGCTTTGCACTTGTCCGTTGTGAAAACAGGCATGAACGAACTGCGCAAACGTCTCGGCGATTTACGCTCTGAGAGCGGCGGCAACGGAGCCGGCTTATGGGCGCGCGCATATGGAAAACACCTTAACGTAGATGAAAAAATCTCCGCCCGCATGAACCTTGGCGGCATGGAAGCAGGCATTGATGCGGAAATCCCCATAGAACAAGGCAGGCTGTATGTCGGTGCTATGGGCGGATATATGCACGCAGGAAATATCCGAATCGACCAAGACAACGAGTTTGACGGCTCAGGTCATGGCAATGTTCCAAGCGCAGGACTTTATGCCACATGGTTCAACGACAGCGGGTGGTTCGCCGATGCTACAATGCGCCATTTTTGGGTGATGATGGACATGAAGAATATTTTGGCTTCCGGAAAGCCTATAACATTTGACGCACGCCGTAATTTTATTACCGGCAGTCTTGAAGCCGGCAAGGCACTGTATTATGATGCGCCGGCTTGGGCACAATCCTATGCGAATGAATCTCAATTCCTGATCGAGCCTAAAGCTGAACTCCAATACGCATATGCCGGTAAAAAGCAGACCGTTACAAGCGCAACGAGCGTCATACAGTATAATACTACGCAGAGCTTGCTGACGAGCTTCCGCGTGCAGGCCGCATATTTGCCGGAAGGGAAAAAATCCAAAATCAAGCCGTTTGTTGAGCTTGGCGTATACAATGAATGGCTGGGAAAAACGAATATTAAATTTGCCGGCGCAAACATGAAATCCGATGTAAGCGGAGTCGGCGGAGAAGTATCTGTCGGGCTAAATGCGCAGCTGACAGACAATGCTTACATGTACGGCGATGTGTCTTATGAAAAAGGCTCTGTTTATGAGGGCGTTTCGGGGAATGTGGGAGTTAGGGTGAGGTTTTAAAAATGTAGAATGGAAAATGGAAAATTAGGAATTAAGAATTCTGCTTGCAGATTAAGGCATACTGAAGTATTAATAACATCTTCTGGGTTTATAACCTGCAACAAAAGTGATTGCCATGAAATCGCCCTACAAGGGTTTAGAGCGCATATTAAAAGCATTCGGCTATTCGTATGACGGCTTTATTGCCGTATTTAAAACAGAAGCTGCTTTCAGGCAGGAGCTGCTTTTTTGCTTTTTTGCCGCTGTTATTTTAGTTTTTCTGCCGGTTCGCGGAATTGAACTGGCGTTTATGTCTTTTTCTCTGCTGCTGATTTTAATCATAGAGCTGCTCAATTCAGCTATTGAGGCTGTTATTGACAGAATCGGCGAAGAATTTCACAGTCTATCCAAAAAAGCCAAAGACATCGGCAGCATGTTGGTTCTATTAGCGTTTATAAATATGTTTTTGACTTGGGGAATTATTTTATATCCCATTTATTTCAGAGGTTAGATGAAAATTTATTTTAATATTAAAGGCTCGGTTCTGATTTATTCTGCGACTATTTATTTCGCATCAGTTCTGAACATCAGTTTCTGGCGCTTCATATGGCAAAATCTTGAAATAACCAACTGGCAAACAGCTTGGTTTGTTTTTTCTCTTATCTTTTTTATTGCCATTCCGCTGTTCTTAATCTTCAACTTGCTTATCGTTAAAAAAGCGGCAAAGCCGCTTTTAATTGCTTTGCTGGTATTGGGCAGCATAACCAATTTTATGATGGTGCATTACGGCATTTACATTGACAGGCATATGATTCAAAATGCCTTGGAAACCAACACCCGAGAGGCATTTGATTTAATCACGCCTTCTTTGTTGTTCTGGGTGTTGTTAACAGGTATTGCTCCCAGCATTTTACTTATTTTTTCAAAGATAGAGTACCAATCTTTCAGGCAGGAACTAAAGCGCAGAAGCATTAAAATCATTATTGCCGTATTAATTTTGGCATTATTAATCGGCATGTCTTTCAAAGAATATGCTGCTGTCGGGCGCAATCATAAACAAATCAAAGGACTGATTAACATTGTGAATGTTGCGGCCGGAACAATCAGTTATGCCAAGCGATTGAATGTAGCCCATCGAGAATTTAAAATCCTAGATGAAGATGCAAAACATGTGCCGTATGAAGACGAACATTATACTGTTTTGATTTTTGTGCTGGGCGAAACAGCGCGGGCAGACAACTTTTCATTGAGCGGCTATCACAAAGAAACAAATCCTCTCTTAAAAAAACAGGACATTATCTATTTTCAGGAAGTAACTTCATGCGGAACCACAACGTCTGTTTCCGTGCCGTGTATGTTTTCACATATGTTGCGTTCTAATTTCAATTCTACAGAGGCAAAATATACGGAAAACCTAATGGATTTGCTGCAAAAAACCGGCTACCATATTATTTGGAAAGAAAATGATGACGGATGCAAAGGCGTATGCGACAGAATTGAAGACGTAGAGCATATGATCAAAACAAACAATCCCAAATACTGCAACGGCAAATATTGTTATGACGGCGTGATGCTGGAGGGCTTAGAAGATATTCTGAAAAACATCCAACAAGACACTGTGATTGTTCTGCACACTATGGGGTCTCATGGTCCGACCTATTATCAGCGTTATCCCGATGAATTTAAGAAATTCACTCCAACATGCGATACGGCGGATATTCAAAACTGTACTCTGCCGCAAATAGTGAATACTTATGACAACACTATTTTGTACACAGATTATATTGTGTCTTCCGCTATCGATATCTTAAAGAAATTTCCGCAGTACGAAGCCGGATTGGCATATGTATCGGATCATGGGGAATCGCTTGGCGAAAACAATGTTTACCTGCACGGAATGCCCTACAAAATTGCTCCTACAGAGCAAACAGAAGTGCCTATGATTTTATGGATGAATGAAAATATGAAAACGTTTGATTACGTAGATTATGGCTGTATGAAAAAAGAAGCTAAACAAAACATATATTCCCACGATAATCTGTTTCATTCTATTTTAGGATTATTGGAAATACAAACCAAGGAGTATGACCGCAATTTAGATATGTTCCGTAACTGCAGAACAAAGCCGCTGCCGTTTGAGGAGGGAATGTGAAAGGCGAAATTAGAAGTGTGGAGTGTGGAGTTAAGGAAAAACTTCGCAAAGCGAAGTTTTAAAATTTTGTTTTATTGCCCTGTTCCCGCCTGCGCGGGAATGACAGCGTGGGGGTTGCAACCGCCCAACTAGCAAAGCGAAAGGGAATAAATAAAAAACGGGCACCCGAATGGATGCCCGCTTTCTTTGCAACGTTAGTTTTTTCTTATTTCAGTGAGAAACAGAAAGAAACTTGGTTCATAGCACTGGCACAGTGACCCGTTGTAGTATTGTCGCCGCCGGTAGTAGCACCGCCAACCGTAGCAGGTTGTGTCATAGGATGCTCATTAGCACATTGAGGCTGCGATATATAGCTAGAGGTGCTGGGAGAGACTATGACTTCGAGAAGCCCGGGATCACGAGAGTTACCGCCAATAATAGGAATTATGTTAATGCAGTTCTCTCTGGGAACTAAAGACATAGTAACAGCAAATGTCCGTTCATCGATTGCGGTTACTTCGAACTTACCATTAGGGAAAGGACCGGCAGTGTCTTTGAAAGAGCCGTCGTTATTGTAAACGACAAGGTTCTTAGGCAAAGCTCCCGCCATAGAAAGACGCTCGTTCATATTTCCTAACTCATCAAGCTGGGCTTGGGTGGAGTAAAGAACACGTACAGCCTGAACAGCCTGTAAAACAGCTATCTGAGCTTCCTCAGAACGTCTGTTAGAATAAACTGCAGAAGCTGCAGTCCAGATAGCACCTAAGATCAATCCCATAATACCGAGAACAATCGCTATTTCGGTCAGGGTGAAACCCTTTTGTGAACGCATTTTTTTCGAAGTTATCATATTGCCGTCTCCTTCAAGAGAGTGAAAAAGTTATAAACATATAAATGAGTATTTATACTAACAACGCACAGTACATCATTTATATAATAAAAGCAACCGGTCATACCAGTTTATTGCCCCTAAAGTAAGTAATTACTAACCATTTCTTAATTTTGTGTTAATTTTTGAGGAAATTCAAGGAAAAAGTGTGGAGTATTAAGAGGGGAATACGTTCTTGCCTTCTTTTAGTTTTCTGGCTGCCTTAACCGCAGACAACAGCATTAATATCTCAGATGATGTTTCTTCTATGGATTTTCTGGAAACGTCTATTACATGACACCCGATTTTAGAGAAAAATCTCCTTGCTTCCTGCATCTCTTCCCTAACCATTTCAGGCTCCGTATACGATGTTTCACGAGTTTCATTCAGAGACAAAAGCCTGTTTTTCCTTATAGCTATCAGGCTCCCCATGTCTCTGGTAAGCCCAATTATAATAGGATTTTTCAACTCGCGCACGTAATCCAAATTAACTCCGGTAACAAACGGTATATTAGCCGCCTTATATCCCTTGCACGCCAAATAAAAACACGTAGGCGTTTTTGATGTGCGGGATACTCCGAGTACCACTATATCCGCCTTTTCTATGGTATCGATTCCCCGCCCGTCATCGTGCTCCATAGTAAAGTCTATAGCGTCAATTCTGGCAAAATATTTGTCGTCCAGTATGTGCTGCCTTCCGATATTATGAGTAGGCTCTGCCTGAAACAAATCCATCATTCCAATCAGCACAGACCTTAACACGGCTATACACGGAATGTTGTTGTCTTTACAAAACTTCTCTAAATCATATCTAAGGTCTGTGTTCACAAGCGTATACAAAACAAGACAGTTAGTATTCTTTATGTTCTCTTTCACGGTATTCAAAAGACGCATGGTCTTTATAAGATGCCAGTGGTGTTTTTTTACTTCGACTCCCTCGAACTGAGCCAGACATGCGCCGGCTATGTTTTCTATAGTCTCGCCTGTTGAGTCGGATATTAGGTGAATATGAAAGGCCATGTTAAGATAATGTAAAATGTAAGATTATAAAAACTCCACACTTTTTACTCCTTATCAGAATTAGTACTCCCAGATGAAGAAGACCTTCCGCGTCCTACCCGCTGAACAGGAACTTCGCCTCCTGCCCCGCCGACCGGACTATTTCCCATACTGTCAAAGAAATCGCTGTTCGTCTTAGAGTACTTCAGTTTATCCAGCAGGAATTCCATCGCATCAATCACGCCCATTGGACTAAGCACACGTCTCAGCACCCACATCTTGGACATAGTGCCCTTGTCAACCAGCATCTCTTCTTTTCTGGTTCCGGATCTGGTTATATCAATTGACGGGAAGGTTCTTCTGTCGGAAAGTTTCCTGTCCAGAATAATTTCAGAGTTTCCGGTTCCTTTGAACTCTTCGAAAATCACTTCGTCCATTCTGCTTCCGGTGTCTATTAATGCCGTGGCTATAATCGTCAAAGAACCGCCCTCTTCTATGTTTCTGGCAGCTCCGAAAAATCTTTTCGGTCTTTGCAAAGCATTCGCATCAACGCCTCCGGTCAGCACTTTTCCAGATGAAGGAACAACCGTGTTGTAGGCTCTGGCTAATCTTGTAATACTGTCGAGCAAAATCACAACGTCCCTTTTTTGCTCCGCAAGCCTTTTGGCTTTTTCTATGACCATTTCAGCAACCTGAACATGCCGTACAGCAGGCTCGTCAAAGGTAGAGCTTATAACTTCTCCTTTAACTGATCTTGCCATGTCCGTAACTTCTTCAGGGCGTTCGTCAATAAGCAGAACTATGAGATATACTTCCGGGTGGTTTGTAGTTATTGAATGAGCTATCTGCTGCATCATAACTGTTTTGCCTGTTCTGGGGGGAGCTACTATCAGCCCTCTCTGACCCTTACCCAGGGGAGATACGAGATCGATAATCCTAGAGATGTATTCTTTTTTGGTTGGATCTTGAGTTTCGAGTTTTAAATGCTCTTTAGGATACAGCGCAGTCAGGTTGTCGAAGCCTATTCTGTGTCTTGCTTTTTCCGGCAATTCAAAATTAATCTTGTTCACTTTGACGAGAGCAAAATATTTCTCACCTTCTCTTGGAGAGCGTATTTCGCATTCGACTGTGTCGCCGGTGCGCATGTTTAGTTTTCTAATCTGGGAAGGAGATACGTATATGTCGTCCGGACCGGGTAAATAGTTGGCTTCAGGGGACCTTAAAAAGCCGAAGCCGTCAGGAAGGACTTCGAGTACGCCTTCGCCGGATATTACTTGGTCTTGAGTTTCGCCTACAGCTTTGAGGATAGCAAAAATCATATCCTGTTTGCGCATGGAGCTGGCGTTGTCGACTCCGTATTGTTCTGCCATTTTCAGCAACTCAACAGGAGTTTTCGCCTTGAGGTCACGTAAATTCATTATAGACATAAAAAACCTTATTGTGGGGATAACGATAATATTCTATGTAACGATAGATTATATAGCTCGTTTTTTTGTAAGAATATGACCCGGAGATAAATTAGATTAGGTAACTAGTGTATCCGAGTTGGGTAGGAACATAGCATTGTTTGATAAGGCAGTCAATAATTTTTTGAATTTTTTCTTAAAAATAATAAAAATAAATTTAAAAGATGTGGTTGTTAGTTGTATGTCTTAAATGTGTGGATTAAAATTGTTACTTTTTTATTTATTAATTATTAACAAATTATTTATAAAGTGTTAATTTTTTGTTAATGGAAAAGGCTGTTGGTAACTATTATTAAGATTGTATTAACAATATATTGTTATTGTGTGTTAGTTGTGTTGGTAAAATTTGGGTGGTTTATGCACGTGTTTCACATACCTATTATTATAGTTATTATTGTGTTTAATTGTATGTTATTTAATAATTAATTGTGTTGGCTGTATTTGTTGCATTTGTAAAAGGAAGCGACTTATACACAGTATTTTATAAATATACATGAATGTTTCGCAGGTTTTTGCTGCGGGTTTCACAGAAAGCATTGTTAACCATTATAAACCACTACTTTGTTACGTCCGCTGTTTTTTGCCTCGTATAAAGCCTCGTCCGCTCTCTTTATTAAATCATCAAAATTAGCATCGCCGGCTGATAACTGAGCCGCTCCTATACTCACGGTGCACAATAATTTTTTATCTTCAACAGATATGTTTTTACTCTCTACGTATTCCCGAATCCTCTCCGCTACCAGATACGCTCCTTCCAGATTTGTCTCCGGCAGAATAGCTGCGAATTCTTCGCCCCCCACTCTGCCCACAATGTCAGACTGCCTCAAAATATTCATTATGCTCTTCACTACAAAATTTATAACTTTATCCCCTATGGCATGACCATACGTATCATTAAACAGCTTAAAGTGATCTATATCTATCATTATCGCAGATGTATCTCTCACAAACCTCTTGGAACGCTGAACTTCCTGTTCCGCCATGCTATAAAAATACCCTCTGTTGTTTATTCCGGTAAGGTGATCGGTAGATGCTTGATGAAATAACTCCTGCTCCAGCCTCTTTCTCTGAGATATATCGTTTATAGCTACTATGAAAGCGTTCTCGTTATTGTAATTGACCAGTATAGATGCAAGCTCGGCAGAGAAAACCGTGCCGGCAGAAGTTTTCATCTTAACTTCCATATCGGTTATATCATTCACACTCTCAAACAACTTATGTAAATGGTCTCTGTCTTTAGTATCCACATACAGAGATTCCGAAGAGGAATGTAAAAGTTTTGAAGGACTCTGTTTGAATAATAAACAAAATTTTCTGTTTACAAAAAGAATCCTGCCGTCATTCTTTCTGGCGATGTATATGGGATAGGGCAGGACCTCAAGAACAGAACGAAGCCGATGTTCATTTTCCAGTAAAAGGTGCTCCATTTCTACCTGAGAAGTAATATCCACAGCAGTAAAAAATACAGATTCTTTGCCTTCAAAGTCAGTAAGCTGTTTAGTAACGGAAACCCTAAATTCTGTTTTGTTCTTTTTGATGCCCTTGACTCTTAGAGTAAGGTTGTCTTTATCGGACGTAAACAAATCCCAAGAGTCTTTAGATATAATATCCTTAAGATGAGAGATTTTCAAAAAATCCTTTGAATTTTTGTATCCGAACAGTTTAGAAAAGAATGCATTCGCATAAACAGGCTTAAAATCCTGAAATACAGCCATGCCAAGGGCTGCATTGTCTATCAGTGATGAGAAATTTTTATCTTTCATAACCTAAACACCCGTTGTATAAATCATGCTGTATTTTATTAGAGCATAAACAAAATTTTTAAAAAAGAAAGATGGAAAAATTTTCAGTAATAGTTATAGGCGGGGGACACGCCGGGTGTGAGGCTGCATACGCTGTTGCCAGAATGGGTGTCAGCGTCCTGTTGATTACTCAAAGAACAGAGACTCTTGGCGAAATGTCCTGTAATCCTGCCATAGGAGGGCTGGGGAAGGGGCATTTAGTAAGAGAAATAGATGCGCTTGACGGGCTAATGGGAAGGGCTGCGGATATGGGCGGCATTCAGTTCAGAATGCTGAACAGCAGCAAAGGTCCTGCTGTTCAGGGAATAAGAGCGCAGGAAGACAGAAAACTGTATAAGAAGGCAGTGAAAAAGATACTAAGCGAGAAAGAAAACCTAATCATTAAACAGGCTTCTGTTGAAGAAATTATGGTCAAAGGAGGAAGGGCCATAGGCGTAAAAACAGATAATAATGAAGAAATATTTTCTCAAACAGTAATTGTTACTACAGGGACTTTTTTAAGAGGAATCCTGCATCAGGGACTGGAAACAAAAGAGGGGGGCAGAATAGGGGAGTCGCCGTCCAAAGGACTTAGCCTTTCCTTAGAAAAGCACGGGTTTGTATTAGGGCGGCTCAAGACCGGCACTCCGGCAAGACTGGACGGAAAGAGCATTAACTGGGAGGCAGTTCAAATGCAGGCCGGAGATAATCCGCCTCCGGTCTTTTCTTTTATGACCAAAGAAATAACCAATAAACAAATAGAATGCGGGATAACCAGAACTACGGATAAGGCGCTGGAGATTATAAAAAGCAATCTGCATCTTGCGCCTATGTATTCGGGGCAGATAAAAAGCATAGGTCCGCGGTACTGTCCGTCCATAGAGGACAAAGTAGTAAGATTCGCCGATAAAAAGAGCCATCAGATATTCCTAGAGCCGGAGGGACTGGATACCGGCACAGTGTATCCGAACGGAATATCTACGTCCTTGCCTATAGAAATCCAAGATGCGTTTATACATAGTATTGTCGGACTGGAGAGTGTGAAAATAGAGCAATTCGGGTATGCTATAGAATATGATTATTGTGATCCCAGAGAGCTAAAGCCGACTCTGGAGACGAAACCGGTAGAAAATTTGTATTTTGCCGGACAGATTAATGGGACAACCGGATATGAAGAGGCTGCGGCTCAAGGAATAATGGCGGGGCTGAATGCAGCTCTTAGAGTGCTGGGAAAAGGGGAATTAGTAATAGACCGGTCGCAGGGATACATCGGAGTAATGATAGATGATTTAATTTTAAAAGGTGTGACAGATCCGTACAGAATGTTTACTTCCAGAGCGGAATATAGGCTGACCATGCGTTCTGATAATGCGGATAAAAGGCTGACTCCAGAGGGAATAAGCATAGGCTGTGTAGGTGAGAGGCGGGCAGGGGCTTTTTATGGGAAAATGGATAAATTAGCTGCTGCCAGAGATTTAACGGATAGGTGCAAGGATTCGCCCAATAAGCTGACAGCCCATGGGATAAAGGTGAATTCGGACGGAGTTATAAGGTCTGCGTTTGATTTATTGTCATACCCGTACATAGAATTCGAACAGTTGTTGAATAAGTGGCCGGAGCTTGCCAGTATAGGTGTTGATATAAGAGAACAGATAGAAACAGAGGCTAAATACAGGGGCTATGTAAGCAGGCAGGAGCAGGACATCAAGGCTTTTAAGAGAGATGAAAACCTAGTTTTGCCGGAGGATTTGGATTTAGAGGCGGTCGGCAGTTTGTCTACTGAATTGAAGCAAAAGCTTAGTAAAATAAAGCCGAGAACACTAGGGGCTGCTTCGAGAATACCGGGAATGACGCCGGCGGCTGTAGTGGCGTTGTTGAGATTTGTAAAGAGGAAAGTAGAATGAGGGAGGATTTTAACCATTTGTTAACTTGTTGAATTGACTCATAAAGTTTCATGGTGAACGAAAAAATGAACGAAATAGAAGAATTTGAAAAAAGACTGGCGGAAGTTACCGGAGAGGAATTTTCTATAAATGATTTTATAGAGTTTGAGAAAAATCTCGTCTCTTGGAATGAGAGAATGAATTTAGTTTCCGGCGGCACGATACCGCATATATACGAGAGGCACTTTTTGGATAGTGCACAGCTATACCCTCTTTTAGTGGAAAATGGAAAATGGAAAATGGAAAATGAGAAGGTTGTCAGCATAGCTGACCTTGGGGCAGGGGCGGGTTTTCCAAGTTTAGTACTGGCAATTCTGGCAAAACAGAAAAACGCAAATATCAAAATAGAAGCTATAGAAAGCATCAAGAAAAAAGCTCTTTTTTTAAGTCATATGGTTAAAACCCTCAATCTGAACGTAATAGTCCGGAACCATAGAATAGAGGCTATAGTTAATAAAAAATACGACATTATAACTGCAAGAGCCTTGAAGCCCATGAATGAGCTGTTCAAATATTCTTCCAAAATCTCACATAAAGACACTATGCTTATTTTTCTTAAAGGTGAAAGGGTACAGGAAGAGCTCTTAGAAGCGAAAAAGTACTGGACTTTTGACGAAAGACTGATACCCTCGAAAACGTCCGATACAGGGCGGATTGTTATTATTGAAAAACTTCGCCAAGCGAAGTTTTGAATTTTTGTTGGAGGACCCTATTCCCGTTCCCGCCTTCGCGGGAATGACAGCCGGAATGACAAAAGAGAATGAACGCAGATTGTAAAATCATATCTATAGTAAACCAAAAAGGCGGAGTAGGGAAGACGACTACTGCCGTAAACTTGGCGACTGCTCTGGCGGCTATAGGAAAAAAGGTGCTGGTGGTTGATGCTGACCCTCAGGGAAATGCTTCCACCGGATTGGGGCTTGTACGGTCTGCCAGAGGTCCCGGCTGTTATGAACTCATGTTTGACGGGCTGGCTGTAGAAAATGTCGTTCAGATGACTCCGGTTCCGAACCTCCATATTGTTACGTCTTCTACGGATCTGGCCGGTGCAGAGATACAGCTTGTAAATACTCCCGGGCGAGAGTTCAGAATGAAAGATGCTCTTACTCGAAGTTCTGAAGATTATGATATTATTTTAATAGATTGTCCTCCTTCTTTGAATCTTATAACTCTTAATGCGCTGATAGCCTCGCATTCCATTTTGATACCTTTGCAGCCGGAATTTTACGCTCTTGAGGGAGTCTCCAGCCTTTTACAAACAATAGAAGCAGTAAGAGTCAGATTTAATCCGGGACTCTATATTCAGGGCGTTGTCTTAACTATGTATGATAAAAGAAACAGCCTTTCGGACGCTGTTTCTAAAGATGTAAGGACATTTTTCAAAGAAAAAACTTACGATACGGTTATCCCCAGAAATGTGAGAGTCTCGGAAGCTCCGTCTTACGGTAAGCCTGTACTTTTATATGATTTAAGATGTTCAGGCTCTAAGGCGTACATGCAGCTTGCAAGTGAGTTTATTAAAAGAGAGTTTATAGAGAGTGAAGAAATGGAAAATGAAAGAGGAGAAAGATATGGCTAATCCTGCTGTTAAACCGTCCCCGTTGGGAAGAGGGCTTTCTGCATTACTAGGAGACGTGGACACTTCTTATAATGCGGGAGAGAAAACTTCTGTTGTTCAAGCCAGCGTTGAAAAAAGCGAGCTGCAAAAGATACCTACCGGGTGGCTGCAGTCCGGACAGTTTCAGCCCAGAAGGTATTTTGAAGAAGGAGCTATGAAGGAGCTGGCAGCTTCCATGCAGGAGAGGGGCATTCTGGAACCTCTGATAGTAAGACCGTTTAAAAATGAAAAAAACAGATACGAAATAGTAGCCGGAGAAAGACGCTGGCGCGCGGCGCAGCTGGCAGGGCTGCATAATGTGCCTGTTCTGGTGAAAAACCTCTCGGACAGAGAGGCTATGGAATTCGGGATTATCGAGAATATACAAAGAGAAGAGTTGTCTCCGCTGGAAGAGGCAGAGGGCTATAAAAGGCTGATAGAGGAATTCGGGCATACTCAGGACGCTCTTTCAAAGATAGTAGGAAAGAGCCGCCCGTATATTACCAATATGATGCGGTTGCTAGGGTTGCCTGAAGGAGTAAAAGATATGCTGTTAGAGGGCAAAATAACAGTAGGTCATGCGCGCGCCGTAGTAGTGGCGGACAATCCTATGAAACTGGCCTTGGAAATAGTTAAAAAAGGGTTAAACGTTAGGCAGGCAGAGACTCTGGCGAAAAAGAGTCAAGAAAATCCTCAGATACATAAAAAACATAGCTCTACGGAACAGCGGAATGCGGACACTCTGGCATTGGAAAAAGAGATAGAACGTGTTATAGGTCTGAAAATTAAAATAGCTCCTAAAGGCAAATCCGGTACAATGACTATATATTATACTGACTTGGATCAGCTTGATGATATTATTAGGAAGTTGAGGAGTTAAGATGAGTGATAATAAAGACGACCCAATGATTATGCTGCTGCTGGTGGCAGTGTTTGTATGCGGGCTTGCGTGGCTGATTTGGTATGCAACCGGGAATTTCTGGCTCGATAATTTCTTTCGCTGGCTCAGGTTCGGCGAAATATGGATTTTGAATCTCTTCAAAGGCGGAGAGTTGGACGGCTGTCTTGTTTGGCTTCGAGTCGCTCATATTGACGGCGTTTCTCAGGCGTCCGTCCAAGCAGCACATGCCTGCTTCGGCACAGAGATACTCAGCTCTTTATATCCGGAGGAGGCTGATAAGTATTACCGGCTGACAGGCACTTCCATAGTGCAGCTAGGAGCGTACTTCGCGAGGTATTACAGGTGGCTTCCCGTTGCCGCACTGGTTATAATCATTGTGTATACTTTGTTTACTTCTCCTTACAACAAATTCAAAACAAAGCATACTCTGGAATCTCTGATTGCTGCTCAGGCTAAAATGTGGCCCGTTATTTCTCCTATGCTAAAGATTAATCCTTCCAAGTCCGGAAGACTCTTAGGCGGAAAGGTTCCGGAAAAACTGCCGCTGTTTGCCGAAGCTCTGTCTCCTGAAGAATGGATTGCGTGGAACCGTGTTCCAATAGAAAACGGAGTGCCGGATAAGGCGGCTGCAAGAAGAGCTTTTATAAAACAGCTCGGAAGCAGGTTTAAATCCGTAACGGCGATGCCTTTACATATACAGGCTCTTCTCGCTGCGTTTGCCCTGAGGGGAGTTCAGCGCAGAGAAGAAAGCGACGAGCTGTTGGGCAGGCTGGCTCAGGCTTGGGATCCTAAAACCGGTTTTGCGCTCGGCAGTGAACTTAAAGCTGAAATTAGAAAAATTCTTTCAGACCCTAAAAACACTGAAGAGCTGGAGCTTATCATGCAAAAACACGCATGGAGAACGACTGCGGTATTGGCTGCTTTGAAGTGGGCCAGAGATAATGGAGGCGTTTTAGCTCCTGCTGCTTTCTTGTGGCTGCGTGCTGAAGACCGCAATTTATGGTATCCTTTGAACAATCTCGGGCGCAGGGCTTTTCACTCTGAAGGAGCAGGTGCCATGGCCCACTTTATGGCAGAAGAACTCGCAGAAAGAGCTCTAGTTGTTCCGCGAGTCGATAATGCCGTAGCTACACTGAATGCTTACTTAAAGGACCCGGAGAAAAGACGCGTAAAAATCCCGATGGTAGGATAATTTTAAAAAAATCGATATATTTGAAAAAAATTATAAAACTTAACCTTTTTTTAAAAATATGGTTTGAAAATGCAGTCGAATAAGGTACTGCTTTTTGTTAGCCTTACTTAGTTATTTTTTTATTATTCAAAGATTGTGCAATGGTTTCCGGGCGTTCGTATTTTGCTAAGAACTCTAATATCGCCATTCAGTGGAAAGGTTTGGTACAGAAATTCTATTTTGTTTTTTTCATACTTCTTTCTATCTGCATTATTATTTTAGCCAAATCCCAGCCTTTAGTTGTCGCATCAGTACGTACTTCTGTCATAGATACTTCCGCTCCGGTTTTGGCGGCTCTGTCCAGACCTGTTTTCGCTGTTCAGAATCTCATTGCCTCGGTCGACGAGATGGTCAATTTGTACTCTGAAAATCAGCTGCTCATAGAAGAAAACAAAAAACTGCTGGCTTGGAAAAACAGCACTGTTTCTTTGGCGAAAGAAAATACCGAGCTTAGAGCTCTTCTTAATTATCAAACAGAACCTAAGACAGAATTCATCTCTGCCAGAGTCATTGCCGATGCAGGCGCAGCGTTATCAAGAAACATCATTGTTGCGGCAGGAGCTGAAAATAACGCGGCTCCCGATATGGCGGTAGTTACAGGTGAGGGATTAGTCGGGCGAGTCGTCGAAGTCGGCGTTTGGACTTCCAGAGTCTGGCTCATCACAGATGCCAATTCCAGAATTCCGGTCATGATCGCAAAATCCGGCGACAGGGCCGTTCTTGCCGGAGACAATTCTATGGAGCCTAAATTGCTCTTCCTAGCAAAAGATGCCCTAGTGCAGGAAGGCGATGCTGTCGTTACTTCCGGACACGGAGGCATTTTCCCTCCTAACATTCCGGTAGGGCAGATTGTAGAAGGCGCAGACGGTTCTCTCTCTGTTGTTCCGTATACTAAACTCGACAAAATCAACATCGTGAAACTAGTCAACTTCAGAAATGAGGAACTAGGGACTAGGAATTAGGAGTTATAAGTGTGGAGTTGGTGCAGGGTAGTGGTAGAAGGTTGCTGTCCCTCCGGCTGTCATTCCCGCGAAGGCGGGAATAGGCAAAATAGGGAATCAAACAATGAATTTTCAGCGGTATCCTATAAGAACAGCCATACCTTTTTTATCTGCTGTTTTGCTGGCGTTCCTAGGAGCAAGCATCTGGTCTGTGCCGTATATCGGCATGGTCATGCCTCCTTTCGCTTTTATCGCTCTGTTCTATTGGGCATCGTTCAGACCGGATTTGTTTCCGGTATTGGCTGCTTTTGCTATAGGGCTTCTGACAGATATTATTGCCGGAACTACTATGGGCATTACTGCCCTAGTATGGACCGCAGCGTATCAGGCTATTTTGAGACTCTCTGTTTTCCTCAGAGGACAGTCCTTTTTTGTCTTGTGGCTAAGTTTTGCTCTTGTCTCTTTTACGGCTATTTTCTTTCAGTGGTTCATACAGTGCATCATAGACGTGCAGTTCTATTCTTATGAAAATGCTTTTGTGCAGTCGCTGTTTACTGTAGCATTATTTCCTTTACCGTGTTATCTCTTCATCAAAATACAGCGGTACTTTCTCAAGCATGAAGAATAACAGGATATATGTCTAAAGATAACGAAAAAGCTAAGATTTTTACCAGAAGAGCTCTTTTATTGGGAGGAGCTCAGGCATTGCTATTTTCCGTGATAGCCGGAAGGCTGTACTATTTGCAGATAGTGCAAGGGAGAATGTACCGCCGCCGCGCAGAGAATAACAGAATCAGCGTACGTATTATTCTGCCGAAAAGAGGGCGGATTCTGGACAGATACGGGGTTCCTCTGGCAATCAATGATCAGACTTTCAGAGTAGTAATACTGCCGTCTCAAGTGAAGAAGGTTGATGAGCTGTTGGATAAGCTGTCCAAGTTTGTGACCATAGAGGAATCCGACAGAAAGAGAATAGAAAGAGATTTGCGAACTCAGAACGATCTGAATTCTATTATAGTGAAGGATAACATAAGCCGAGAGCAAATGGATTCTATAGCGGTGTCATCGCCGGATCTTATAGGCGCAGATGTTGATTCAGGAGAAGTCAGAGTATATCCATACGGAGAGATAACAGCGCATATTTTAGGGTATGTAGGAGCAGTGGCGAAAGAGGAAACGGACACGGTAAAAAACGATATAGAGAAGAGGCTTCTCAGAACGTCCGGATTTTTGATAGGAAAAAAAGGAATGGAGAAAGCCTATGAAATGAAGATGCGCGGGATTTCCGGAACAAAGGAAATGGAAGTGAATGCCAGAGGAAACGTAGTGCGCGCTTTATCCAGAAGAGAGCCGGTGTCAGGAGAAGATGTGCAGCTGTCTCTGGATATAAATTTGCAGCAGCTTGCAGCAGCCAGAATATCTCATACGATTGCGGCATCCGCGGTAGTGATGAATATTCATACGGGAGAAATATTGGCGATGGTGTCTCGTCCGTCATTTGATCCTAATTTATTCAGTTTCGGGATAAGCAAAAAGAACTGGGATATTCTGAACAACGACACTAAAGCCCCTCTTATGAACAGAGCTATAAGCGGAGTGTATGCGCCGGGCTCTACGTTTAAAATGATGACTGCGCTTGCTGCACTGGAGGCCAGAGTCATGGAATACGGAGAAAGAGTTTATTGTTCCGGCAGCTATGAGTTTGGAGAGAGAAAATTTCATTGCTGGAAGAGGGACGGGCATGGCAGACTGAATTTGATAGAGGCAATGGCGCACTCTTGCGATCCGTATTTTTATGAAGCCAGCAGAAGAATGGGAATAGACAAACTGCAGGCAATGGCGCTGCGTTTTGGGCTGGGGGATATTACAGGAATAGATTTGCCGAACGAAAGAACGGGCGTAGTGCCCGGGAGAATATGGAAACAGACTGTAAAGAAAGAAAGATGGCAGCAGGGGGAAACCCTTATTACGTCTATCGGGCACGGATTTATTTTGACGACTCCCTTACAGCTTGCAGTGATGACTGCGCGCATTGCTAACGGAGGATTCGCAGTAAAGCCCCGTATGACAAAGTGTTCGGAGCAAGAATTAGAAGAGCCGTTTCACAAGAGGTGGCAGGACATCGGGATAAACAAGGAACATCTGGAAATAGTACAGTACGGAATGTTCAGTGCAGTTAATATGCCGGGCTCTACGGGGTTTGGAGCGCGGATACTGGAAGAAGATAAAGAAATGGCCGGAAAGACCGGAACCGCGCAGGTGCGGCGCATATCGGAAGCAGAGCGGAAACGAGGCGTTATGAAAAATGAGGATTTAGAGTGGAGGGAAAGAGATCACTCTTTATTTGTTGCGTATGCGCCGTATAAAAAGCCGAAATATGCTGCTGCTGTTGTGATAGAACACGGAGGCAGCGGTGCTCTTTCCGCGCCGATAGCACGGGATTTACTTATTGAGTGTCAGAACAGGAAACTGTGATAATGTGAAATTTGAAATTAGCTCCTAATTCCACATTTCAAATTTCACATTACACCTTCCCGTGGCAGTGCTTGTACTTTTTGCCGCTGCCGCAGGGGCAGGGGGCGTTGCGAGACATCTGTACCGAAACGGCAGGTTCGGGACGTCTTCTAACATTGTTCGCTCCTTCAGAGAGGAACTCTTCGTTGTTATGTATGGCTCTTGATCTCGCCAGCTCCTGTCTTTGCTGCTCCATAAGATCTTCTAACGAAGGAAGCCGCATTCCGGCATGCATCAGTGCTTTCGTTGTTTCTATCCGTATTGTCTCCAGCATTCCCTGAAACATCATAAATGCTTCGCGGCTGTATTCGTTCAGCGGATCTCTTTGTCCATAGCCTCTAAGATGAATCCCCTGACGCAACTGATCCAGCGACAGCAAATGCTCTTTCCACGTCTGATCCAGAACACTCAGCAATATGGATTTCTCGGCGTTTTTAAACGCTGTTTCGTCCAATACCGATGTCTTTGCCTTTATCATCTCATCAGCTTTTGTCTTTATCTTTTCTTCCAGCTCTTGCTCTATGTGCGAGCTGTTGTCCGCAGAATCCACCCACTCATCTATCGGCAATTTGAGCGCCAATATATCCTGAACGTTCTTTTTAAGCCCTTCTATGTCCCACTGCTCTATGTACGAGTTAGGCGGAATAGCTATTCTCACAAGATCATGTACAACGTCTCTGCGGAAATCCTGTATAGTCGCGGAAACGTCCGCTGCGTCCATAATTTCTCTGCGCTGTTCGTATATCACTTTTCTCTGATCGTTCATTACGTTGTCGAATTTCAGCAGATTCTTTCGTATGTCGAAATTCCTAGCTTCAATTTTTTGCTGCGCTTTTGCCAATGCAGATGTAATCCACGGGTGTGTTATTTTCTCTCCGTCTCTCAAGCCCAGCTTAGACAAAATACTCTGCGTCTGATTGTGAGCTCCGAAAATCCTCATCAAATCATCTTCCAGCGACAAAAAGAATATGGACATTCCAGGATCTCCCTGTCTTCCGGATCTTCCTCTAAGCTGATTGTCTATGCGACGGGACTCGTGTCTTTCCGTGCCTATAACACATAAGCCTCCTGCCTGCTTCACAACTTCTCTTGCTTCTTCTATTTCTTTTGCCAGCCGCTCTATTTTATTCTTGTTCTGTTCCGTATAATCCGCCTTGTCAAAAGGCAGCTCTCCTCTCTCTTTGAACTCGGCTATCACGTAGTCAAGGTTGCCGCCAAGCTGAATGTCCGTTCCTCTTCCCGCCATGTTTGTTGCAATCGTCACAGAACCCGGCTTTCCAGCCTGCGCTATTATCGAGGCTTCCTGATCGTGAAACCGCGCATTCAACACATTGTGCGGTATTTTCTTTTTCTTCAGCTCTTTTGACAATGCCTCGGATTTCTCTATAGACACTGTGCCTACGAGTACCGGCTGTTTTTTCCCGCGGCATTCTTCTATAAGTTTTATTATTGCAGCATTTTTTTCCGCCATTGTTCCGTACACCGCATCGTCCATATCATCGCGCTTAACAGGCAGATTTGTCGGCATGTCTATGACGTCCAAATTATATATTTCTGCGAACTCTGCCGCTTCTGTTAATGCTGTTCCGGTCATGCCGGCAAGTTTCGGGTACAGTCTGAAATAATTCTGAAACGTTACGCTTGCTAACGTCTGATTTTCTCTTTGTATTGTTGCTCTTTCCTTTGCTTCCAATGCCTGATGCAGTCCTTCGGAATATCTTCTTCCTTCCATCATGCGTCCTGTAAACTCGTCTATGATGATTACCTTGTCGTCTTTGACTATGTAATCCACGTCCCGCGTAAATAGCTTGTGCGCTTTCAATGCCTGTATTGCATGATGCACTATTGTTACGTTCATAGGATCATACAAGCCTCCTAATTCCAGCAAGCCCGCTCTTGTCAGCAGCTCCTCCATTTTTATATTGCCAGCTTCGGTAAACGTTACTGTTTTTGCTTTCTCGTCCTTTTCATAATCTTTCTCTTCCAATTGCGGTATCAAGGAATCGACCTTTTTATATAATTCCGAAGAGTCTTCGGCAGGTCCGGAAATAATAAGAGGCGTTCTGGCCTCGTCTATCAAAATGCTGTCCACTTCGTCTACTATTGCAAAATTGAATGCTCTCTGTACCAGCTCGCCCTTTGAGAATTTCATGTTGTCGCGAAGGTAGTCAAAGCCGAACTCGTTATTAGTTCCGTAAGTAATATCGCAGTTGTATGCTTCCTGACGTTCTTCGTCCGTCAAGTCATGGATTATGCAGCCAACGCTTAATCCTAAGAAATTATGAATCTTCCCCATCCAATTGCTGTCGCGTTTTGCAAGATAATCGTTGACCGTAACAATATGCACGCCTTTTCCGCTGAGAGCATTAAGGTAGCTGGGCAGCACGGCAACAAGAGTTTTTCCTTCTCCGGTTCTCATTTCCGCTATTTTGCCTTGATGCAGAACTATACCGCCCCGAAGCTGAACATCGAACGGACGTTGACCCAGAACGCGGACTGCGGCTTCTCTTGCGACTGCGAAAGCCTCGGGCAGGAGACTGTCAAGAGTCTCTCCGTTGTTAATCCTAGTGCGGAACTCGTCTGTTTTTGCGCGCAACTCTTTGTCAGACAATCCTTTAATAACAGGCTCCAGAGAGTTTATTTTGGCTACAACAGGATTTTGTGCGGCAAGGACCCGTTCATTGCGGGAACCGAAAATTTTGCGGAATAGGGAATAAAACATGGAGAGATTCTTTATAAATGGAGCGTTAGTTTCTTATGTATACTACAAACATAGTAAGCAACCAAAAGAAAACAATAGCCTTTTCAGACTTTATTTCAAGTAAAAACATCTCTGCCAGTGAGTGCAGCAGCTAAACCACTACCCCGTCACGCCTACGGCGTGCCACCCCTTCCCTTAGAAAGGGAAGGGGAATATTTACCTTAATACTGCTTCCGTGCCGACAATAGACCAGCCGTTACTATCCAAGAATATAGACTGAATCCTGCCGAGTCCGGGGACAGTATCCCCTACATGAACCTCACGCAAATCAGTGGCGGATGCGCTTTTAGCTATCCATGCCTGACCGGGTTTTGCTGCTCTTATTACATAATTGCTGACAACCCTAAGATTGGAAGGCTTAGCCCTGTCCAGCGTAGGTGCTCTAAGCTGAGGCGCAGTCTGGGCTTTTTTAGGAAGCTCAAGTCTTTGAGCCGGCCTGCTGTCATCAGTTATATTGACAGCGTTAACTGCGTTGGCGGGTTTGGAGGCCGCAACAGTCTGAGGCTTCGGCGCAGGCTTTGCAGGGGCTGCTGCTGCCTTCGGTGCAGTTGCCGCAGCCGTCTTAGGAGGAGCAGTCAACAAAGCAATCCTGCTTTCCAATGCCGCTATCTTCTCTTCCAAAGAGGATACTTTGGCTTTAAGCATATCAACATCCGCAGCAACAGCAGGAGCCGTCTCTGCGGGAACAACCTCATCTTTTATAATTGAAGAGGCTTCTTTTACAGACGTTTCCGTACTTTCAGCAGGTAATGCAACCAGTGCTTCAGCCTTCTCAGGAATAGGAATTACATTAGTCGGCATAGCCTCTGCAATAACCGCAGCAGGCGCAGCCGGGGCTTCTCTTATATCCTTTATCTCTGCAACAGGGAGAGCAAGCTCCGCCATATCCGCAGTATACACCGCAACATTACCATTATCCGGCGAGGCTACAGCCAGCACTTCCTTCTCTCTAATCTCTGATGCCGGCAGCGTTATGTCAGGCATAGGTGCGCTTATTCCGCTCAAATCCTTAGATACCATCTCGTTCCCGGAAAATTTGACCCACGCCACGGAACCCAAAATTATAACAGCTATAGCTGCTGCCGTTATCGGCAGCGCAGGAGATCTCTGTCTTCCGGGAGTAGCAGCAGGCTGTTGCTGGACTTCCATTTCAGGTGGCTCTTCGTTAAGATCGTACTCGACGAAAGGAAGCTCAACCTCTTCCTGATGCCTTATATCAGAATCTTGTTCTGGCGGCCTCATATCAGAATCTTGCTGAAAATTAAGGGTCTCTTCTTCAGAAATATTTTCGTCCAAGCGGGTTTCTTGTTCATCAGTCATACGAAAGCTCCTAACAGCAAATATGGTAAATCGATCCACTGTACAGCGTATACTAAGTTAACCAAAGACACAACTTCTTTTTAAGGAGTGTGGAGTTTGGAGTGTGGAATTGGTGTATATTCTTAACTCCACACTTATCTATTTCCATAGATAGTCATGTTTCCGCTGTTATAGACGCCTTGATCTACTTGGTGGTTGTTGGGAAAACTTCCCACATTAGCCTGAGGGCTGCCGTAAACCGGCGCATAAGAAGGCTGACGCGGATTGTATGGTCCTTGCTGCTGCTGTTGCCCTGCCATACCCTGCTGCCCCGGCATTCCGGCACCGGGCATTGGCATTGCTCCTGCTGCCGGTGCTCCGGACTCCATGACCGAGGATACGAAGAACAACCCCATAGGCGTGCCGGCCGCTACTCTAACCAGCGGTCTGGTGCGGTTAGCCTGATCCTGAAAAAACGTTCCTACAGTATCAAACGCTCCTCCGAGTCCGGAATACAGTCCTTCCTTGAAGCCCTGTTTGGAGGACGTTATCACTGTAGCTCCGCCGTTCATTGCTACATTCGTATCCGTACTGCCTAAAGCATTTCCGAAAGTTGACAAGAAACTTGCTGCTGCCGGCAGAACTACTCTTGTGAAATATCTCTCGTCCACTTCCGTTGCCATGCCTGCCAGAGTGTTATCTGGGTCTAAGGCGATAGCATTTATCTGATACTCCTTCTTGTCTTTTGCCGCTACCGTGAAACGCATCACCAAATAACGATCGTATCCATAAGCTACTTGGAAAGACCCAATGGCTCTTGATCCTGCCAAAGGTCCGGAAACTATCTGCGCCAGTATAGGTCCGGGTACATCAGAATTGGCTTCAGTCAATAATTGTGCGTAGCTCACTGTTCCGACTCTTACCAGCACATTATCATTGGTTCTGGCTCCATACCCCGGATAACCGCCTCCGGCTCCGTATTGACCGCCTCCGGCAGCAGGTTCATCTCCGAATCCCGGTATTACAGCCATTCTGCTTGGCGCCCAGCTTGTAATGAGTCCTTCCATATATCTCTGCATTATCCTTGCCAAAGACGCATCAAAAGGCGCAGCAGGTCTTTGCTGTACCTGCTGAATCTGTCTTCTTAACAGCTCCTGCTCCGCTCTTAGTTCTCTTAACGGATCCTCTTTTCTGGCAAAGCCTCCGAAATCAGACTTATCTGCCGGATTGCCTATAGGAGTAGGCATTGCGCTTTGTCCGTACTGAATGGCGTCCTGCACTCTCTGCTCGTCAGCCATTTTCGTTTGCTGTTGGTGATACGGAGAAGCCGCTCCTCCGGGTGCCTCGTTCAATGCGGGCGGCGGAGTCATTTTAGTTATCAGTTTAGTCTTATCTTCGCTGCTGAAAAACTTCACGGCCGCTGCTATAACTGCAAAAACAGCTATAACCAATATCAAAAACTTCACTAACGGATTAGTGTTCTTTTGTGTAATTTCATCTCTCGGCTCGTCATCCGAATTCATATTATCAGAGCCGTCATTAGAGAAGTCTTCAGTATTGAATTCCTCTTCCAGAAATTCGTTGTTGTCTTCATCTTCTGTGTTGTTATTCATCGTTATCTGCCCTCGCGGAAATTGTAGCACGGACTATGGCTCCATTATCAGACATCAAAAGGACAGGAGCCGACCCAATCTCATAAACCGTAGTGCCGTCAGCAGATGTTACGCTTGAATTCCACGCCGGAGATAATAAAGAGTGCGGCGTTCTTACATAAACTTTTCTGTTCAGCATCCAAGCTTTTGTTCTGTTATCAAGACCTCCTACATTCATTCTCACTGCTTCACGGGGAGGCACATTTTCCAGTATCATAGATAAAATCTCATCTCCGGCCTGAAGACGCGGGCGGTTGATTATCTGAGGTCTTGCCCCGGGACCGAACTTGGCGATTCTGGCATCATAGCGTAAATCAACCCTAGGTCCTCCGGAAGTAAGCTTCATGATTACCGGCGTAGGCAGCTCTTTGAGCATGATAGACAATACTCCGGTCGCTACTCTGGTGAGAGGCATGATTCGTATCACATGAGAGCCGGACCTTGTAGGAGAAACTTCAAAGTTTCCTCCGACTCCTACGTCAAGCACAGGCCAAGGCTGACCCGTAACATCAACCAGAGTAATCGTAGTTATGAAGCCGGGATTAAGCTCTACAACAGGAGGATCTATGCCGGGATCCAAAGAAATAGTCTGAATTTTCGTCTGTCCTTTGGGATTTCCGGTAGAAGGCGGCTGAGTGGCTTTCTGGTTTGCCTCGTACTTCTTCATGAATGCGCGTATTTGTTCATTAGACAACGGCATAAAACTAAACGCAGCCCTGTTGAAGGATTCTTTATTATGCTCTTGTTCCATGCGCACGGTCTCTCGTAATGCCGCTTCCTGAGCCTGTAATGCGCTTTGCTGCGCCTCGAAAATCAAACGGCTGGCATCAGTAGAAATATCCGCTGTCGGCAGAGAAGGTATTGCTATTCCGTTAAGTGAATTTTCCGTACCCGTTGTTGCCATCGGAATCGAATCGACTATCTCTTGGGCGTAAGCCGGAGAAGCCGATGAAAACGCCGAGACACATAATGCCATAGCACTAAAAAGCAGTAATACCTTACGTTCAGAAACTATATGCTTATGTTTTGCAGTAGGCACAGGAGAATCCCCAGAGTTATTTAAAAACAATATCGGTTTCTCATTTTTCTCTAATAAAAGTTAATACTCTGTTTATTTTTCTTATATTTTATAACTTTTCACCATATTCTTGTTAAGCATCTTTTTACCATATTTAAATACGCTCTGGGGAGTTGGGAGAAATTTTTTATCAGGAGGCAAATATGCCCGTTTATGTGTCTTTACTCTATATAGGTATCGCTGGTCTTTTGCTTTTGGTACTGTCTTTCAATATGACTAAGTGCTGGGTGCGTTCTATCGGTACTGACAATAAAAAAGATCAAGTAGTATTCAAACGTGCAGAGGGACTCCTGCACAGCTTCACGGACTATGTGCCTATTATTTTCCTTTTGATGATTTCTATCGAGGCAAACGGTGCTCCTCCCTACATAATTCATGTAATGGGCATTACTTTGATAATTGCCAGACTTATGCACGCTTTCGGAAGCAATTTCATGACCGGCGCAGATGCTATTCGTTTTCTCGGCGCACAGATCACCTATCTTCTGCTCACCTTCTCCAGCTTCTGCGCTTTGTTCTATTACATGCTGCCGAAGATTGTTCAGGCAAATTAGGAATTGGCGGAAGGGTTGTAAGCATATTCCTTCCCCGAGGCTTTGCTTTTTTATTGTATTTTAAAGCACAATCTGTACAACAGACTTTATATGTGTGCGTTTAAAAGGAATAAAAGATGACTCTGACTGTAGCTATAGCCGGAAAACCTAATGTAGGGAAGTCTACGCTGTTCAACAGGCTGATAGGCAAGAAGGTTGCCTTAGTGGACGATGCGCCCGGAGTCACCAGAGATTACAAAGAAGCGGAAGGAATGCTTTTTAATCTGAGTCTGCGTGTCATAGATACTGCGGGGCTGGAGTTTTCTTCCGATAAGAACAGCATATCTTCAAGAGTATTATCAAAGACCAAGCAGGCGTTAGAGAGCGCAGATGCCGTGCTGTTTGTTGTAGATGCAAGGAGCCCGCTTACTCAGCAGGACATAGATATAGCCAAAGAGCTGAGAAAAACAGGACTACCTATAGTATTAATAGCTAACAAGTGCGAAGGAACTCATCTGCCGGAGCATTATGACGAGGCATTGCAACTGGGATTCGGCGAGCCGCTGCCAGTATCCGCCAGTCACGGCGAAGGAATGATAGGTCTGTTTGAGAAACTTTCGGAGATACGTTTTGAAGAGAAGGCAGAAGTTTCAAAAAAAGAAGAAGAGACAGAATGTGATAATGAGATACGGAATATTCAGAAAGACAAAAATCTCATTATGGCGATTATAGGAAGACCTAATGCAGGGAAATCCACGCTGGTAAATAAGCTGTTAGGGCAGGAGAGGCAGCTAACCGGAGAAGAGCCGGGGCTGACAAGGGATTCCGTTCCTATTGCGTGGGAATATAAAGGCACTCCTATAAGGCTTGTGGATACTGCCGGAGTTCGCAGAAGGTCGCGAGTTAAAAACGATTTAGAGAAAATGATGGTGCATGAGACTATGAGGGCTGTGAGGCTGGCGCATGTTGTTGTATTAGTACTTGATGCGGAAAGCCCTCTTGATAAACAGGATTTAACATTGGCGCGGCATGTTGTCTCGGAAGGCAGGGTGCTGGTCGCAGCACTAAACAAATGGGATTTAATAAAGAACAAAGACAAGACTCTTGACGATATTCAGCACGAGGTAAGGACTAATTTAGCCCAAGCCGGAGGAGTTGCTCTGATACCTATATCTGCAAAGTCCGGAGCCGGAATCGGAAAACTCATGGAAGCCGCAATGAGCTGCTTTGTAAAGTGGAATGTAAGAGTTTCTACAGGCAAACTCAACAAGTGGCTCGAGGCTATGACAGAGACTAATCCTCCTCCTATTGTGAAGGGGCGGAGAATTAAACTGCGCTATATGACTCAGCTTAAGAGCAGGCCTCCTACGTTTGCCATATGGGCTAACAAGCCGGAGGATTTGCCGGAGAGTTATATCAGATTTCTGACCAGAGGACTGCGCAGTAAATTTGATATTGACGGCGTGCCGGTGAGGATTCTTCTGAAGAAAAACGAGAACCCTTATAAATAGGGTTGAGAGTGGAGAGTTGAGAGTGGAGTTAAGAGTTTTAAAAAAATTTATAGCATTTATAAAAATCTTGTTTATAATTCTACATTCTACATTTTAAATTCTACATTCCATTCTAAATTCCCATGAAAGATCCATACAAAACCCGATTTCACCTATTAAGAGAGCAGCTAAAGGCAAAAGATTTAGACGCTTTCATAGTGCACAGAACCGATGAATACTTGAATGAATACGTTCAGTCTTCAGACGAGCGCATTTGTTTTCTATCCGGATTTACAGGGTCGTTTGGTATAATGGTGCTGACAAAGGACAAGGCGGCTTTGTTCACAGACAGCCGGTATTTGCTGCAGGCTAAGAATCAGACTGTTGATAACTTTTCCAGTAAAAAATTAGAGATACTTGATACGGCGAAAACTGCTCCGGCAGAGTGGCTGGGAAAAATATTTTCAGAAAGCAAGCACAAGGAAGACGGCGAAAGCTACAGAGTCGGATACAATCCAATGTTGATTTCCGTACTGGGAAAGAGAAAACTGGAAGAGGCGTTAAAGAAGACCGATGAAACGGCTATAGAGCTCGCAGCAGTGCCGGAGATGATAATCGATGATATTTGGGAAGATCAGAAACACAGGACTTTTAATAACGTGTATCCGTACGGAGAGATTTTTTCCGGAATGTCTTGTGCTGTGAAAAGGGCGCGTATAGCGAAAAAGCTGCAAGAGCAAAAAGCGGCTGCTGCGATAATATCCGATCCCGTATCTGTTGCGTGGCTTATGAATGTGAGGGGAAGCGATATACCGTATACGCCTGTCCCTTTAAGCAGGGCTGTTTTATGGCAGGACGGAAGCGCAGACTGGTTTTTGGGCTGCACAGAGGAACAGATAGAGATTGTTCCGGAAGCAGGAGCCTCGATTGTAAACAAGGAAGCCAGAGAGCTGGACAAGAAAGAAGGCATAAGAGATGCGGATATAGGATCGAAGTTCCACAAGTGGCTGGAGAGCATGAAAGGCTTTTTTATAAGCTCTAAGAACAGCAGTGCTATAGAGCAGTTTCTGAAACATTTAGGAGATAAGGTTTTTGTTCATTTCGGCATAAACTCTTTCGAGAAATTCAAGCAGGAATTTATAAATGTTCTGAATGAAAAAACCAATCCTAAAGAGATTATACTTACGGACGGAAGCAAGACCGTATATGCCGTGTCCGAGATGCTGAAATCGCTGGGGCTTAAAGCGGTTCTAGGTGATGATGTTTGCGGGGCGTTTATGGCTGCTAAGAATCACACAGAGCAGGAACACGCAGCAAACATTGCGAAGAAAGACAGCATAGCTATAGTAAAATTTTTAGCTTGGCTGGACAATACAGTAGTGCAGGACGGACAAAAGGTTTCCGAAACAGATGCCCAGAAAGCATTGGATATGTTCAGGGCAGAAGCGGGAACAACGGGATATATTTATAGAAATCCCAGCTTTGAGCCTATTTCAGGAGCAGGGGCTAATGCTGCGATAGCACATTATGATGCTGCGAAAAATCATGAGACTAAGTTTTTGAACAAGGGCGAGATGTATCTTATTGACAGCGGAGCACAGTATTTCGGAGGGACTACGGATATAACCAGAACAACTGCGTTATGGAGTGATGAAAGAGAGGTTTCCGTAGAGCTTCTGGAAGAGATGAAAGACAGATACACAAGAGTGCTTAAAGGACACATAGCGTTAGCGTCTATGAAGTTTCCTTCCGGTACCAGAGGATCAGAACTGGAAGTTTTTGCAAGACAGCCTTTATGGCAGATCGGCGAAGATTACGGACACGGCACCGGACACGGCCTCGGCAGCTTTCTTTGCGTGCACGAAGGCAAGTACGGATTCTCTAAGAACAGCAAAGAGCCTTTGAAAGAGGGCATGCTGATTACTAATGAGCCCGGATTTTACAAAGAGGGGGCATACGGCATAAGATTAGAAAACATGATGCTTGTCAGAGAGCAGAAGTTTGCTTCTCAGAATATGCTGAAATTTGAAGTTGTGTCTTTAGTGCCGTTTGACAAAAGGCTTTTTGATTATTCGTTGCTGACGCTGGAAGAAATTGAGTGGATAAAATTATATCACTTGAAAATATATCAGGAGCTCTCCGCGTATCTTGATGAAGAGACCAAAGCGTGGCTGGAAGAATTTATTTCGGAGGATTAAATCTAGGAAATACTCCGGTGGGCGCGGGTAATGGCGTACCAGCCGTAAGAACGTGCTTGCCAGAAGCATGTTCTAAAGACCTTTTATCAGAAGGCACTGAGAGCTGATTCAAAAGCGCATCGGCTGACGTTGGCATAAACGGCTGAAGCAGCAGCGATATAATGCGTATAACTTCCGCAAGAACAAAGAGCACTGTCTGCATTCTGGTTATATCCGTTTTCTTCAAAGACCAAGGAGCCTCTGAGTCAATGTATCTGTCTGCTGCGCTTATAAGCTCCCATATTGAGTCCAGAGCTTTGTTGAATGCAAAAGAATTCATGTGTTCAGAAAACATTGCAGGCAAAGCATATGCAGCATGAAGCAGCTTATTGTCCTGTTCAGAAAAATCAGAGTGCGCAGGAACCTTGCCCTCGCAATTTTTTGCAATCAAGGAAAGAGTCCTCTGAGCCAAATTGCCTATGCCGTTAGCCAAATCACTGTTCATGCGGCGAATCATAGAGTCTTTAGAAAAATCTCCGTCATTGCCGAAAGGCACTTCACGAAGCAGGAAATAGCGCATTTGATCCAGCCCGTAATCGGCTATTAACTCGTAAGGATCAATGACGTTGCCGAGAGATTTGGAAATTTTCTGTCCTTCATTAGTCCACCAGCCGTGCGCAAAAACTTTCTTAGGCGGAGCTACTCCGGCAGCCATAAGAAACGCAGGCCAGTATACTGCATGAAAACGGATAATGTCTTTTCCCATTACATGAACAGCAGAAGGCCAAAAATCCTTAAACTTCTCAGATTCAATATCCGGATATCCAAGCGCAGATATGTAATTAGTCAAAGCATCAAGCCAAACATACATAACATGGCGGCTTTCATTCGGTACAGGTATGCCCCAAGAAATAGCAGTCCTAGAAACAGATAAATCGTGCAGCCCGGATTTTACAAATTGTACTATCTCATTCCGTCTTGTGACCGGCTTAATAAAATCCGGATTCTTTTCGTAAAAATCCAAAAGCCTGTCACCCCAAGCAGAGAGTTTGAAAAAATAACTCTCTTCTTCAACCCATTCGCACTCTGCGCCGGAAGGTGCAATCATTTTGCTGCCGGCTGTTTTCGTAAGCTCGTCTTCAGCATAATACGCTTCGTCCCGAACAGCATACCACCCGGAATATTTGCCTAAATAAATATCTCCGTTTGCAACCAGTTTATCCCACAGAGCCTGACACGCTTTTTTGTGCCGAACTTCCGTTGTCCTTATAAAATCATCATTAGAACAGTTAAGGGCAGTCAGCAAGTCTCTGAACCGCTGCGATACCTGATTAGTGAACTCTAGGGGCTCCATGCCGGCTTTTTCTGCGGACTTCTTTATTTTCAGCCCGTGCTCGTCCGTCCCGGACAGAAAAAAAACCTTATCTCCAGAAAGCCTTTTGAACCTAGCCATGACATCGCACGCTATGGACGTGTAGGCATGTCCGATATGCGGTATATCATTCACATAGTATATTGGAGTCGTAATATAAAAAGTACGCATATATAAAGCCCTGTTTCTGCCTTCGCTAAAGCTACGGCAAGACTTACGCCCGCCTTCGCAGGAAGGACAAATTACTTATTTCCGCAGCATGGAAAGGGTACAAAAGGAAACGGCTTGTCATCAGATGCAAACGTCAGATATGATGTAACTTGCGCCTGATATTTTGCCAAATTGCCTCCGAATTCGGAAAGGCTGGACAAGGCAGAACCGCTGAACAATTTAGCTAAAAACTGCACAAGAGAGCTGATACAAACCACTATCATGATAAAGTACAAGGCTATTCCAAATAGTATTAAAAATACAAACCGCAGCCATGTGTCTTTATCTTTAACATTTTTCTTCAGGTCTTCTTCATTAATATCAGCCATATCAGTTCTCCTATTTTTTATTAGCCAAAGAATTTTCGACCATTTTTATAACATCCGCCACTGTTTGAAACTCCTGCCCGGAGGTGTTAGCATTAAAAGGCAGCTCTATACCGAACTTATCTTCAAGTGCAAAAATAACCTCGACCATATCCAGAGAGCTTATGTTCAAATCCGCAATCTTGGCTTCAGGCACGAGCTTGCTTCTGTCTATCATAGCTTTTTTCGCAACTATATCAAGGACATCATCCAGCTGGGTCATAATTTCTCCCTATATAACACTCTAAAAACAATAAAAGAAAGCTGAAGTTACCATGTTATTAATTTTTCGTCCAGTTTAATTTTTCTCGAGCATTTTTTCAAAATCCTCGGCTTTTGCGAAAAGTTCTTGCAGTTTTTCCATAGTCTTAGGCATTCTCATCATTGCAAATACTATTTTATTTGCTGTTTCTCTGGGAAGGGCGGGCACGCCTGAAACTATAGTCTTGGACGCAATATTCCCGGCTATGCCGCTCATTGCCATTGCCATTGCATCGTCTCCGATTATAACGTGATCCGCAACGCCGACTGCGCCTCCTAAGACAACCCTATTGCCGATTTTTGCGCTTCCGGCTATGCCGACTCCGCCGCACAAAATACAGTTCTCACCGACAGCAACATTATGCCCTATCTGTACATTGCTGCAAATCTTGGTGCCTTTTCCCACCCTAGTAGAAGATATAGTGCCCATGTCTATGTTAGTGCAGGGACCAATCTCAACATCATCTTCTATCACGACCGGAGCCAAAGAATATATCTTTATGATATTGTTATTAAAGGCAGAAACATTAGTGCTTCCGGAACTCTTCGCAGCCTCAACGCTCCCTTCCATAGGCGTTACAAAGCTAAACCCGTCTGCTCCAATCGCAGCATTGAAATGAATAATAGCGTTGCCGCCAATCTTAGTGCCTGCGCCTATTCTTACGCCCGAGTATATAGTCGCATTATCTCCTATGACTGCGCCCTCGCCGATATAAACCTGAGGGTGAATCACTGCATTTTCGCCTATACAGGTGTTTTTCCCTATGTAACACAAAGCTCCGATAGAAGGATTGTCTCCAATCTTTGCGCCTTCTTCAACAACCGCAGTTTTGTGAATCCCGTCTATGACAGATACCGGCTTAAAAAACAGCTTAGTTAACAATGCCATAGCAAGCCTAGGACGCTTCACAATTATGCGGTTGGCGATGAAATCAGAATCCTCTTCATTGCCGGAAACAACTGCGGCAACAGGTATTTTTCTGGAATCCTTGACTGCTTGCAGAAATTTCTTATCCATAGCAACTACAAGTGAGGAGTCATCAAAGTTGTCAGAAGGACTGGATACTTTAGTAACAGAAACAGTGCCATCGCCTATTAATTTGCCGTCCAGGACGGCTGATATTTCTTTGAGGGAAAGATTCATTTAGAGCCTCGTGTAAAATGTAGAATGTAGAATGTAGAATGTAGAATGTAAAGTTGATAAATTCTACATTACTCTTCGAAGTCTATAGCAAGACCGTTTTTATTGTAGCTGTCTGCCTTTGCATACAGGTTTATGGCTTTGCTTGTGTGCAGATCCATAAGCAGCGCCTCCAGAGCTTTTTGCGTGTTCGGATCCATGTTTTTGTCAAATATAACATTATCGGCTAACTTGGGTTCTGTTTTATTAGGTACGTCTGCCAGAGCAACTTTTTGCACGGGAACAGCGGCAATGTTTCGTGCATATTTTCTGGATACCCCGCCTATGCTGTTTGCAGCATTTCTTTGATTTACAACAGGTTCCGGCCGCTGAGTCTGTTGTATATCCGAGTGCTCCTGCGCTTCATCGCCAAATAAAGAGGCTATAGCATATTCGCCCAGCCGCTGACCTTTGTCAGAGCTTGCAGCAAAAATCTCGTCCCCAATAGCGCAGGCGGCTGCTATTATGACGGAGACAGCCCCGGTAGCCGCTCCATAAAGTATATCCCCTATGATTCGAGAATGCGGAGAAATCTTGTCTTCGGCAAAATCTCTATATACAAGATTAACTACGGGAATGTGGTGCAGAGGGTTTATTATATCTATGAAGTCATCAAAAGTAAAATCTACCATAGGCGCAGTTGCCCCGTCACTCTTGGGTTTTGAGGCAAAAGAGGTTTTCTCGATCTGCTCCAGAGGCCGCATTCCGACACTCGGCGTATTTGAAACACTATCTATCATACGATAGATACAAGCAAATAGTGTGCCAGTTTTTAATTGGGAATTAAAACGCCAGCTTCTGTGAGAGCAGGAACACATACCCGCTCCCCTTTGCTGAAGAAGAAATGTCATCAGTAAAGCGCTGTTGGAAAAACACCAAATCCGCATTGGAAGTCAAGCCCGGAGCCCATTTGTAAACTCCGCCGATTCCATACGAATCAAAACCTTTTAAGCGAGTTAAAGTGCTGGCATCAACAGGAGGCAGTTTCGCAAAATTATATGCCGTACCGGTTATATAGTTAAATGCCACCCCGAAACAATCCTGTTCGTAAGCAATGCCGGTTCCAATACGATACTGTCCTTTGGTATTTGCGATGTCCGGAGCTAAGAATTTGCCGAAATCCTCGTAGTTGATGCCAATCTTCACGCCGTAAGCAGAAGCATTAGCCCCCAACCCCCAAGCGGTAAATCCGGAATGCAGGCTGACAGGAGACTTGAGACCGTAACCCGCAGCTCTTCCTCCTCCGTTAACTATGTGAGCAGAAGCATTCAGCTTAACAAAATCAATGCTGCCGTCATAAGCAGCTGCCGCCTTAATCACGCTTTTGTAAGCGTTTTTCTTAGAAATTATATCTGCACCGCCGCTGAACATCTTCGGTTCATAAGTGAGGCCTGCCTGAATCTTGTGATTCTCATTCCCTAATTTCGGAGTATAATAAGTAATGCTGGTACCATTTTTTTTATCAACGCTCTTGACAAAAACCTTGCTGAATGTGTCGCTGCTTAGGAAATCAATGATACGTCCTTCTGTCTGGCCCATGCCGACGGAGGGAGTAGTTACTGCCAAACTGGTGGTGCCCCGCTGATCGCCTATCTGAATTTTGCCGAAAGAGCCGGACATATATATATAGCCGTGAGACAGAGTAATACTTGAGTCTTTCGGCGTGAATTTAGGGAAAGAAGCCGTATTGGAAAACCTGAAATCAGCACCGCAATCAAAACCACCGGCTTTGCCGGCAGCCTTCACGTCGAGGGTATAAAAAGAGGCAAAATCATAGTCCGTATTGCTGTCATCGTTTAGTTTTTGTTTATAAGTGCCGCCGACTACCTCGACGCTGCCGCCAAGAGTAACCTTAAGAAGAGATTCTGCAGCAAAAGCTTCGCATGAAAAAGTAAAACCAACAAGAGCCGTTGTTGCTAAAAGAAATTTTTTCATAAAATTTTCCCCATAATGGTATGAATACGACTGTACACACCGTACAGGCATATATGTGCAAAATTGACCATAATTAATCAAGAGAGAATTTTAAAGCCGCAACGGTTGGAATCAAAAGTTGCTTTTGGGTGACAGGGTTAGATGCCAGATACCAGAGGCCAGAATTCTGGTATCTAATTTATACTTGCAGAGATGGTTAAGAAATTATATTCTGGGGTTTCCTTTTTAAAGAATCAGTACGAGGTACTATGAAATATCGCAATTTGCTATTAATTATCCCTTGCTTGCTGCTTGTCGCCTGCGAAGGGCTCTCTTCCGATCCTACATACAAAAACACGACCAGAGACGAAATGTACAAATACGGAAGCCTTCTGAGTGAAGAAGGCGGCTGGGACATCATCGGCGGCAAAGACAAGAAAAAAGCCAGCGACTATGGTATAGGTGTGAACGCTTTTCTCTGGCGTGCCTCTTTGGATACTATAGCTTTCCTGCCGATAAGCTCGGCTGATCCTTTCGGAGGATTGATTCTTACCGATTGGTACTCGGCGCCCGATGCTCCTAATGAAAGAACTAAGCTCAATGTGCATATCAGAGACAGAGAGCTTACTGCCGCCGGCGTAAAAGTATCGGTATTCCGTCAGATCAAGGATAGCAAAGGTATCTGGCAAGATGCTGCGGTTTCCGAGGCTACAGCAGAGGCAATAGAAAACGCCATACTGGCTAAAGCCCGCCAAATCAGAATAGGGCAGAAACAATTCCAATAACGAGGGTACACATAAAATGAAAAAACTAATAACCATTGTGTTTTTTCCGCAATACTTTTCTTAGGAGCTTTTGTAATGACACAAACAAACGAAACAAATGCAGCAAACACTGCCAACACGGAGCTGGAAAATACTCTGTACTTGGATTTGCCGGACGGAAGAGTAGTTATCAGACTGCGTCCGGATTTGGCTCCCAATCACGTTGCCAGAATAAAGGAACTTACGCGGCAAGGCTTTTATGACGGCGTTGTATTTCACAGAGTCTTACCCGGTTTTATGGCGCAAACAGGGGATCCGTCCGGTACCGGCATGGGCGGTTCCGGCAAAAAACTTAAGGCAGAGTTCTCGAAGGAAAAGCACGTAAGAGGCACGGTCTCTATGGCGAGAGCGAACGATCCAAACAGTGCAGACTCTCAGTTTTTCATCTGTTTTGAGCCGGCTTCGTATCTTGACGGTCAGTATACTGTGTGGGGTGAAGTTGTTTCCGGCATGGAGTTCGTTGACAAAATCAAAGCAGGCTCTGCAGCAAATAACGGAACAGTCAAAAATCCTACGAAGATAGTAAAGATGTCTGTTGCGGCGGATGCTGCGAAATAAAGTGTTGAGTTTGGAGGGTGGAGTTAAGAATATGTCTCAACTCCACCCTCCTACGCTAAAGCTACGGCGGGGCTTCGCTCTCAACTCTTTTCCTACTCTTCCTTCTTTTGAGTCTTTTTGATAGCTGCGCCGAGAATATCTCCTAAGCTCGCTCCGGAATCAGAAGATCCGTACTCGACCATAGCTTTCTTGTCTTCATCAACTTCTCTCGCCTTGATAGACAAGTTCACTTTGCGCGAAGCCTTTTCCAAGTTCAAGACCTTCGCATCTACCTTTTCGCCTACTGCAAAACGGTCAGTGCGCTGCTCAGATCTGTCGCGCGCCAAATCAGCTTTCTTGATAAACCCATTCCAGCCGCCGGAAGCATCGCCCAAATCAACTTCTATGCCGTTGTCTTTAATCGCACTGATAGTGCAAGTTACAACATCGCCTTTCTTGAAGTTAACCTGTATGCTCTCGTAAGGATCTTCGGTGAGCTGCTTCATGCCAAGGCTTATGCGCTCTTTTTCGCTGTCAATATCAAGTATTTTGAACTCGACAACCTGACCTTTCTGATATTTCTTGATAGCTTCTTCGCCGGGCTCTTCCCACGACAAGTCAGACATATGCAGCATTCCGTCTATCTCTTCAGACAACGCAACAAACAAACCGAACTCCGCAATATTGCGAATCTCGCCTTGAAGCACTTCGCCGGCATTGTGAGTTTCTTTGAACTTAGCCCACGGATTCTCTAAGCACTGCTTAATGCCGAGGCTGATTCTCCTCTTGGAAGCGTCAATCTCCAACACAGTAACCTCGACCTCTTGGCTCTGAGAGACTATCTTATTAGGCGGCAGATTCTTCTTCGTCCACAGCATCTCGGACACGTGCACGAGTCCTTCTATGCCGGCTTCCAGCTCTACGAAAGCTCCGTAGTCAGTTATATTGGTCACTCTTCCTTTAGCCTTAGAACCGGCAGGGAATCTTTCTTCTATGTTCTTCCACGGATCATCTTCGAGCTGTTTCATGCCGAGACTGATGCGCTGATTGTCAGAGTTGAACTTGATAACCTGAACGTTTATAGGCTGTCCGATTTGAAGCATTTCGGAAGGGTGGTTGATGCGCTTCCATGCAATATCCGTAACGTGCAGCAGTCCGTCTACTCCGCCCAGATCCACGAACGCTCCGTAATCAGTGATGTTTTTCACAATACCTTGCAGTATCTGACCTTCTTTGAGGTTGGATACCAGTTCAGTTCTGGCTTCAGCGCGGCTTTCTTCCAGAACAGCTCTGCGCGAAACAACTATGTTTCCACGGATTCTATCCATTTTCAGAATCTGGAAGGGCTGTGCCGTTCCCATTAGCGGCGTTACGTCTCTTACCGGTCTGATGTCAACCTGAGAGCCCGGCAGGAATGCAGTGGCTCCGTCCAAATCAACAACAAAGCCGCCTTTGACTTTGCCGAAAATAATACCCGCAACTTGTTCTTGTTTTTCCAATGCCTTTTGCAGAACGACCCAGCTTTCTTCGCGTTTTGCTTTTTCTCTGGAAAGAACAGCCTCGCCGTCACGGCCTTCCATTCTATCGAGGAATACGTCAACAGTATCTCCTACCTTTAGTTCGGCAGGCTGTCCGCCTACGGAAAATTCGCGTAATGGAATGCGTCCTTCGGACTTGAGACCTACATCAATAATAACGTGTTCTTTGTCAATGCCTACTATAAGACCTTTTACGACATTGCCCTCGAGACTTCCTTCTTTGTTGAAAGCCTGATCCAGCATTTCTGCGAATGCGCTTTTGTTCTTAATATCTTTAGAATTATCTTTTGTTTTCAGGGGAATTTTTTTAGCCATTTTATTGTTCTCTTTCTATGACAGGTCATAGCTGCATACAGCCGCCTGTTCGCTTTCTCTTGAGGTTAAAGTAGGACAAGACATTTTTATATTAAGCAGGCAAGGCTGAAAGCAGGGCGCTGCGGCTTGGTAAACGTCTTAGTCTTGGTTTGACAACAGCGTCAAACACAGGGGCGGTGATAGCATATAGTTTATGGGAATCCAAGCTTTATTTTAATTAGGAGTTAGGAGTTGCCTACGTATTCCTCTTCCAGCAAGAAGGTGGAATATTTAATATAACGAGCAAGCACCTGTCGGGCTGACGTATCTTAATATTATCAAACCGCCGTTTCCTGTTCCATTATGTTTGCCGGGACCGTTGGGCCATGATGTTGCGGCTGACCAGTTGTTTGCTCCAAGACCTCCGCTGGCACCCAACCCATTCCCTCCGTTTGAGCCTCCTGCTTCTCCGTTTGAGCCTCCCCCACTGCCGAATCCTCCTCCGCCATTATATCCTGCCCCATCTCCGGTCGACTTTCCGGCTCCTCCCAACAATCCGCTTCCACCGTACGAATTAGTTCCATTATGCCCGCCTCTAAATCGGGATCCATAGCCGATTGCCTGAACACTCTCAGCAGCATTATAACCTCCTGCCCCCCCCCCTGTGTCCAGAATTGCCACCGAACCAACCAGCCCCTCCTGCTGACCAGTCATATCCGCCTCCTCCGCCTACAAAGGCGTATAATGTGGTGCCCGCATTAAAAGTAAGTGTTCCGGTAACAGTTTGAGCATCACTAGCGATATTGCCTCCTCTGGCTATTCTAATATCGGCAATACTATCATTGGTGAACAATGCAGTGCTTCCTCCTCCTCCTCCTTGCCCTGTTGGAGTTCCGCCTCCGCCTCCGCCAGCCATAGTATAATTTAGAACAACTGCTGCAGCATAAGGATTTCTTATTCCCATGCATCCATCAGCACCATAATTTATAGGAGCCCCTGCACAAGTAGTAATAGTTTTATAGCACATGTTAGCAGTACTATCTATCCTAGCACTAGAGCAGGCACTTAATAATAGTCCTACAACTAACACCAACATTACTTTTTTCATGTCTTTTCTCCTTTGTTTATTTTAGCTTTAATTTTGTCTCGGCAAACTCTATGGCTTTTTTTACAACTTCCTCAATCCCCATATCAGAGGTATCTATAAAAAGAGCATCTTCCGGGATTTTGACAGGAGCTGCTGTTCTCTGAGAATCTCTTTCGTCTCTGGCTTTCATATCTGCAAAAATGTGTTGATATTCAATATCTTGATATGGTGCGTGAGGAAATAATTCTTTGTATCTGCGCAATGCTCTTGCTTCCAGCGATGCTGTTATAAACAATTTCACATCGGCATCTGGAGCTATTACGCTTCCAATATCCCGTCCGTCCAGAACAGCTCCTTTTTTGCCGTTCGGAGGTGCTGCGCAAAAATCTTTTTGAAACTGCAAAAGAGCCTGCCGCACCTCCCCCATAGCCGCAACCTTAGATGCCTCTACAGCAACTTTTTCAGACCGCAGCTCTGCATTTCCGGACAGCTCCGAAATCGTTGAAAGGTCCAGTTCTTTTGCGATTTGCACTGCCAGTTCCGTTTTGCCGGCTTCCAGAACCTTAAGCCCGACTGCTCTGTACAATATTCCGGTATCCAGATATGCAAAATCAAAATACTCTGCCATGCGCTTTGCAAGAGTGCCTTTGCCGCTTGCAGACAATCCGTCTATGGCTATTACTATAGGTTTCTCTTGCATACTTTATGCCTTTATTACCGCACAAATTTCATCAACTGCCATAGAAATCTGTTTTTCGTCCTCGCCTTGCGCCATGACTCGTATTAGTTTCTCTGTTCCGGAGGCTCTCACGGAAATCTCTCCTTTATCTCCAAGCCTTTTCTTTGCTGCGTCAATTGCTGCTTGTACTGTTTTCTGCTCCAGAATACTCCTGTCCGCCGCAATGCTTTTCATAACCTGCGGTATTGGCTCAAACACATTGCACGCAGTACTCAGTTTCTCTTGGCTGTTCCGCACAATAGACAACACTTGAAGCGCAGCAATTATTCCGTCTCCGGTACAGGCATAATCGCTGAATATCAAATGCCCTGACTGCTCGCCTCCGAGATTAGCTCCTATCTCCCGCATCTTTTCTACAACGTACCTGTCGCCAACCGCAGTCTTATACAGCTTCACCCCTATGGACGACAGCAATTTTCCCAGCCCCATATTAGACATCTGAGTAACCACCACGCTGTTATTTTTCAGCTTGTTCTGCTTAGCCCAGTGCTTTGCGACTAATGCTATCAACTGGTCTCCGTCCAGTTTCCTGCCGGTCTCGTCCGCCATAATAAGCCTGTCCGCGTCTCCGTCTAAGGCTATTCCTAAGTCTGCGTTGTTTGCAACAACAGCTTCCTGCATTGCCTTTGTAGCAGTAGCTCCGCAATTATGGTTAATGTTTTTTCCGTTAGGTGCGGCAGATAACAATATAACTTCGGCTCCCAACTCCCAAAACACTTCGGGCGCAACTTTGTATGCAGCTCCGTTTGCGCAATCCACTACTATTTTGAGTCCGTCCAGTCTTGCTCCGTTAAAAGTGGCTTTGGCATACTCCACATACCGTCCTACAGCGTCTTCCAAACGGCTGGCTCTTCCAAGCTCGGAAGAAAGCACATTGTCTGCCGACAAGTCGCCTTCCATGCGCTCTTCAATGCTTTTTTCCAGTTCGTCCGACAGCTTAAGCCCGTCCGGACCGAACAGCTTTATTCCGTTGTCCTGATAGGGATTGTGAGAAGCGGAAATCATGACTCCCATATCAGCCCTCAGACTCTTTGTGAGCATAGACACTGCGGGAGTCGGCACAGGACCCAAAAGAATAACGTCCATGCCCTTAGCAATAAACCCGGAAGTCAAAGCCGGCTCCAGTAAATATCCTGAAAGCCTAGTGTCTTTGCCTATTACGACCCGGTGCTTATAGTCGCCTCTTCTGAACAGCCCGGCTGCCGCCATAGCAACCTTCATCGCAGTATCAGCCGTCATCGGCTCCGTATTGGCAATGCCTCTTATACCGTCTGTGCCGAAATATTTTCTGGTCATTAAACCTGTCCTTTTACATTAATGCTTCAACAACTTTCCTTGCAACACCGGAAGAGTAGCCTCCTCTTGCCAGAGATGCAAGTGCCTTCCGCCTCAAATCTATATACTTTTTGCGCAAACCTTCGTTCTCACCAGAATCCAACTCATGCAACAAACTCTGAGCCTTCACATCAAACTTTTTTCTTTTTGCAAATGTTAATGCGGCAGCGTATTCCGCATCGTCTGAGCTTTCAAACCCCAGACCAACGTCATATGCCCTAAGAGCATCAACAACAGCCTCTTTCTTAATGCCCTTTTCTTTGAGAGTGTTAACTATGATGCTGACAGATTTTCCCTTTCTTCTCAAAGAAGCAACCTTGTTCTGAGCAAAAAGCGCATCATTCAAAATTCCGGATTTTTTGTAGTTAAGTATCATCTCTTCAATTTTGTCATACAACGCTTGTTGAGCCGCAGCATCTTTTGCAAAAGCCTCATTGCGCATACAGGCTCTTTTGATTCTGTTTCTTAGCACTGTTCTTAGAGATTTTTCCGTGGCAGAATACCGCTCCATATACTTCAAGGCAGCATTTGAAATACTCTGCGGAGCAGGCGGTTTGAAAAATCTCAGACGCATTTTGCAAGTACGTCACGCAGCTCGTCAACGCCCTCTTTGGAATGAGAGCTGACAGAATAAACTCCTGTACAAGCAGTGAAATCTCTGGCGCGTATCATAGTCTCGGTACTCTGAATCATATTTGAAACGTCCTCTTTTCTTACGCAGTCCGTCTTAGTAAACACAATAGCGTATTTTACATTCGCCTTATTAAGCAAAGCCAGCATATCAAAATCGCTCTGTTTAAGCCCGTGGCGGCTGTCTACAAGAACCAGAACGCAGCGCAGTTCTTTCCGTTTAGTAAGATAATCCTGAACCAGCTTTTTCCACTTATTGACTATTTCCAGAGGAGGCTTTGCGTGACCGTATCCGGGCAAATCTGCAAAAATAAGAAAGCCGGAAAGACTGAAGAAAACTATTTGCTGAGTCCGTCCCGGAGTATTGGAAGTCCTAGCCAATGCCTTTCTTCCGGCTAAGGCATTAATCAGAGAGGACTTTCCGACATTAGACCTTCCGATAAAAGCGATTTCAGGCACAATTTTTACCGTACAGCCGTCCTCGCTGATAAGCGGTTCCGGAAACTGAACAGCTTCTGCCGCAGCCAGCATAAAAGTACACTGCTGAGAAAATATCTTCCGAGCCTTCTCGGATATAATATATGCGGCCTGCTTCATTTTCTTGTTTACGATTCCATGATTCACTATTAATACATATGTATAACAGTATTCTTTTTTAAATTAAAGTGAAATGTGGAGTTAGGAAGGAATGAAGGGGAATACCAGCAGAGCTAATAAACAGTGTTCTGAGAGGCGCATTATTCCTATGGAGCTGATAGGTTCTAACAGCACTATTCTGCCGTTTCTTGAAAGCCTGAGAAACAGCCCTTTAAGCATAAAAGACATAATCTTTAATATGGCGGTGTCTATTCTAAGAAAAAACGGCTTTGTTTCTATAGAGAATAACACGATAACCGGTGAAAATCCTTTTTTGCTGGAAATCCTAGAGGCTTTTTCTCAAAACTTCGATAGTGACTTGTTAAATACCGAGTTTCCTCTTTCACAGCCTGATTTTCTGGACATAGCGTACCAGTCTCTGCTCAAAGAAGGAGACAAAAACCAAACCGGTTCTTATTATACGCCGGAGAGTCTTACTAAGAAAATACCCGATATTAATGATACGACTACATTTCTGGATCCGTGCTGCGGGACCGGAAATTTTCTTTTGGCTGCAAGCAGCAGAATACAAGATCCTTCTATGCTGTACGGCGTTGACACAGACGAGACAGCTTGTTTTATCGCAAAAATAAAACTCATATACAGGTTCAGGCATATTAAGTTTATGCCTAATATCTATAACACGGATTATTTATCCATGCCTGAAACATCACAGCGTTTTGATGTCATAGCTACAAATCCTCCTTGGGGAGCAAAGGTATCGAAAAGACATGCTAAGAACTGCAAGCATATAACGTCCGGCGAGAGCTTTTCGTACTTCATAGTAAAGACAAAAGTACTCCTGAGAAAACAAGGGCAATGCTTTTTTATTTTGCCGGTATCCATATTAAACGTATCAGCCCACAAGGACATAAGAAAATATATTTTAGAAAATTTTCACATAAAGGAAATACGGTGCTTAGGTCAAATTTTCTCAGGAGTTGTTACAGACGTAATATCGCTGCACCTAGTTCAGCCTTCAAATTTTGAGAAAAAGACGTCTGTTTTTAACGGCAAAGAAGAATTGCAAATTTCACAAACCATTTTTTCCGAAAATAAAAAATATAATTTTACGCTGTTTTCCGAACAGGATCACAGCATAATAAAAAAGATATACTCCGTACCGCACAGTACTTTAGAACACAGCACTTGGGGGCTAGGGATTGTTACGGGAGATAATGAGGGATATTTACACAGCGTCTCTACGCAAGGCTCCGAAAAAATATATACCGGAAAACACATTGTGCAGTTCGCTCTAAGAGACACAGACAAACATATAGTATACGACAGAAATCTCCTTCAACAAACAGCCGGCGAAGACATATACAGAGCTGAAGAAAAACTGGTCTACAAATTCATATCAAAAAGATTAGTATTTGCACTGGATACCAAACAATCTCTGTTTCTCAACAGTGCAAATATACTAATTCCGAAAATACCGAACTACTCGATTAAAGCGGCTCTGGCATTCTTGAACTCCATCTTATTCCAGTACCTCTATCAGAAAAAATTCAACGAGATAAAAATACTAAAAGGCAATCTGCTTCAACTGCCTTTTCCTCATATCACCAGCGAGACATGCAAAAGACTGGAAGAGATCATTGACGATATTATACAGAATAATTCAGTCAGTCCGAGACAGGAACTGAACTCTATAGTTTTTCAGTCCTTTGGTTTGACTGCGCAGGAAATAAACCATATCACGCGTCAGCTCGTTTCCTGATAATGCGTTTGCTCTCGAAAATCTGCCACGTAATTAACGCCGGCACATAGATTAACAAATCTCTGCACCTTCTTATGACTGCCAGTGCTACGCATATATGAGGAGGTAGCCCTAACAGCCCGCCGAAAAAGACATAGCCTGCTTCTTGAACTCCCAAAGCAGCCGGCACTGCAAAGGCTGCGCTTATAGTGCCTATTATCAAAGCCTCGAGCATCATGGCTTCCATTATGGAAACCGGATAGCCCAGAAAATATAGAGCCGCCCAAATCTCGAGACCGCCCCAAACCCACGAGGCAAATTGCCAAAAGCTGCAGGCCAGAATGCGATTCTTGCGTTTGTATAAAGAGTTTATAGTTTTGTCTATGCGTCCTGCTCCTGAAGCTATTTCTTTGCCTTTGTCTCCGAGTGCGAATTTGAAGATTTTAGAAAGAAAAGAAAACACTCCGTATTTTTGTATGAAGAAAAGCGCGGCAAGAAAAGGAGAAGACAAAAGCAGCCCCCAAAAAAGCTGTGAAGACAAATCAGCGTCATTGACTTTAAGCGCAAAAAGCAAAGCACCGAGTGCAACAAAAACAAAAGTAGCCGCAATAGACAAAGTGAGTTCTACAATAGTGGAAGCAATAGCAATGTTATTTTTTATGCCTCTGAGAATCATGAGGCGTATGCTTACTATCTCGCCGCCTATTTTAGCGGCAGGAAGGAGATTATTTACGCCGGCGCGTATCCACATGAAATAAGTGTAAAGAACAACAGAAGGGCGTTTGCCCGGAATGATAACTGTCCAGCCGTAAGCGGCTATCACAATAGAAACTATGTGAAGAGCCGCAACAACAAGAATGCCAAAGCCGGCATCATGAAGCGCGTCCAAGACTTCTTCCCAGCCTGTCCAGATTATCACTCCTATAGCAACAGTAAGTCCTGCTATGCCAAGCAGGATTGCCAGTTTCGGAAGTGCTTTCTTAGACATACGATTACCTTTATCCATAATTGACTTTTCTTATATTCGTATCTATAACAAATAGCAACACAAAGTCTGTTTAATATACGGAATTTCATGAAAACCAAATCAGAAGACTCTTCTATAAATACTCTGAATAATCTGCTTCAAAACCTGATTAATGAGCCTTCCGATTCAAAAGTGTCTCTCGGAAGCATACTGGACAATCTCAACCAAAAGAGTTTTGCGCTCCTTATGATGGTGCTGGTTCTTCCGAACTGCATTCCTATTCCTTCGCCTATCGGAGTATCAACTGTATTTTCGCTTCCTTTGCTGCTTATCTCAGGGCAGCTTGTGTTCGGGCGCAAAACTCCTTGGATTCCAGAATCGTGGAAGCGATACTCCATAAACCGCAGTCTGTTAACCAAATTTATCAACACTCTTTATCCATATCTCAAAAGAATAGGGTCAATCCTAAAGCCCAGAATGCTTTTTCTCATACTCCCCGGTACAGAGCGTTTCCTAGGCGTTTGCTGGCTTATTTTTGCTCTAACCATAGCCATTCCGGTGCCGCTGACTAATTTTCTGCCCGGAGTCGGTATTCTGATAAGCTCTATGGGAATGCTGGAAAAAGACGGGCTTGCCATGATAATAGGACTTGTAATCGGGTTTATAGGTGTTATTTTTACTGCATTGCTTTTGACGGTCGGAGTGGTTTTCTTTACGGATATTATTCCGTTTTTAAGATAATGGAAAATTGAAAATGGAAAATGGAAAATTGAAGAATATACTGGAAATAGCAGCGGACATATTGAAAGCTGAGGGAGAGGCGTTGTTCGAGTTGAGTGCTCTGGTGAAGAACGGAGAATTGGGCAGGCATTTTGAGGCGGCAATAGAACTGATTTACGAAAACATATCAGGCGAGTCTTCCGGAAAAGTTATCATAACCGGTATGGGAAAAAGCGGACACATCGGAAGAAAAATAGCCGCGACAATGGCGTCCACGGGCACGCCGTCATATTTTGTGCACCCGGGCGAAGCAAGCCACGGAGATCTGGGAATGATTTCCAGCCGCGATGTTATCATAGGATTGTCTAATTCGGGCGAGACTGCGGAATTATCCGATGTGATACATTATGCGAAGAGATTTTCCATACCGTTCATAGCGATTACAGGCAAAGCAAACAGCATTCTTGGAAAGAACGCCGATATTGTTTTAGAGATACCTAAGATTCGAGAAGCGTGTCCTCTGGGAATGGCGCCGATGACATCTACTACAATGATGCTGGCATTGGGCGATGCTATTTCCGGAGCGTTGATGAAGCGAAGAGGTTTTTCCGCTGAGGATTTCAGCAGCTTTCACCCGGGAGGAAAACTGGGAAAAGCGTTTATAAAAGTGAAAGAGCTTATGTACACGGGCGTAGCTATACCTTTAGTAAAGCATAATGCGCCGATGTCCGATGTTTTGCCGGTGATGACGGAAAAGAGTCTTGGCTGTGCAGGAGTAACAGACGAAGAGGGCAACCTTATCGGCATAATAACGGACGGAGATTTAAGAAGACACATGACAACAGGGCTGGTAACAAAAACAGCAGAGCATATAATGACAAAATCTCCTATGACTATAGACGAAGACACTTTGGCGGCGCAGGCTTTGAGCGATTTAAATAAAAACAAAAGAACGCAGGTGTTTATAGTGAAGAATAAGAAACCTATAGGAATTCTGCACCTGCACGATTTGCTGAGAGAAGGGGTGATGTGAAATGAGTAATTAGGAGTGAGGAGTTAGGAATTACTAGGTTAATATTCCTTCTTTATGTGGATTAGTTTCGTCATCGGCAAACTCCATTGGAACAAATGCAATTGGAACAGCTGCAAGATCCATAACAATATTGGTTTTGGTTTGTGCCGCTGTACC
>WRDR01000005.1 GCA_009779745.1 Alphaproteobacteria bacterium | reverse complement strand
GGAGTTTATAGGCAGCGGCGGCGGCGGTAATACGGTTCAGGAAGAAACCTTTTATTGCAAGGATATTTATAACACTTCGTCCGGCAAGACGTATCTTGTACCTGCAAGAACAGACAGAGAATTACTGTCTTTCATTGACGTTGCTAATCAAGCAGTTTTAGACGGTCTGTCTACAAAGGTGCTTAGCGGTGAATCCGGATATGATTGGTATACTAAGGTTATTAAGGATATCAGATATCCGGATACCTGTGAAAGAAAGCTTTACGGCGACACCAGTACTTTCGAGCAAGGATATTGGAAAGGTACTATTTATTGCCCGTCTTTACCCTGCGACACATCTAAAACAATAACAGCTTCCCGTAGATGTTTTCGTTCTACGGGTATAGAGGAAGATTGTCAAAGTTGTTTAAGCAAGTATCCAGACATGTATGTTCCGTCTCCTGTAAGCCCGGCCGGAAACATACATACCGGCAATAAAGGAAAGTGCGTCTTTCAACGTACATGTTACGGTCCGCCGTGTCCTCCGCCTCCGGCACCTTCTGGCGGTGGAGACGGGAGCGGCAGTGGCAGTGGCAGTGGTAGCTCCGGCTGGGGGTCTGATTGGGCTACTTCTATGACCAGTTGGGCTAATAGTTTCAGCGGTACTACAGGTCGGACATATGACTATTCATGCTTCCCTCCAAAAACCCCGATTACAATGGCAGACGGTTCGGCTAAGCCTATTTTTGATATAAAAGTGGGCGACATGGTAATGGGCTTTAAGATTGGTTCAGATGCTCCGCTTAAGCCTGCTAAGGTTGAAAGCCTCTCTATACGCGATGCGGAGTATGTAAAAATCAATAATCTTGAGGTTACTCCCGAGCATCCCATGCAGCTTGCTGACGGCAAGATTGTAAGCGTCAGTCAATTGAATATCGGTGATAAAATCAGCAAAGCTGACGGAAGTATAGAAGAAGTGAAAACTATACAATCCAAAGCCGGCAGCGCAAGGGTGTTCAACCTATACCTGGAAGATGCAGACGGCTTTATAGCAGACGGCATACGGGTTCTTGACGGGAAGCATGTGAAATAGTGTGGAGTGTTGAGAGTGGAGTTGTTATGCCGGTGAAGCTGGGAAAGTATTCCCCTTCGCCAGCGAAGGGGTGGATTTGCCACGAAGTGGCAAAGACGGGGCAGTGGTACAAGCCTGCCGTATTCTGTTGTAACATTATTATCAACTCCGAAAATGCCAGTCAACTGCGTATTTACAGCAACCTTGCCCACTCCCGCCTTCGCGGGAGTGACAATGAGGAGGACAAGGAAAGAACAGTTGAAAACATTGAAAAAATGGATTAAAATGTAGTGATTTCTCAAAGGAACCCGACATGCACAATAAAAATCCGGTATTCTGCGCTTTAGATGTCAATGATACGGCAAAGGCCGTTGAGCTGGTCTCTTGCCTGAAGCAAGACATCGGAGGCATTAAAATAGGATTAGAGTTCTTTCTTTCTAACAACAGAGAAGGCTATGAGGCTTTGGCTAAGTTCGGGCTTCCTATATTTTTAGATTTAAAATTGCACGATATTCCCAACACTGTTTACGGCGCAGTGAAAGCTCTCATGACGCTTAAACCTGCTTTTCTTACTATTCATGCGTCCGGCGGCGCAGACATGATACAAGCGGCAGTTAATGCTGTCAAAGAGACAGGGGCGGGTACAAAAATTCTCGCTGTAACCGTTCTCACAAGTTTGGAAAAGGCATCTCTTGATGCCGTGGGGCAGGGGGTTGACGTGGGTTCTCAGGTGCTGCGGCTGGCCAGACTCGCCAAAGATAACGGTGCGGGCGGGTGTGTCTGCTCGCCCGAAGAAGTTCAGCTTCTGCGTAAAGAGCTGGGCAATGACTTTGTTCTTATGGTTCCGGGCATAAGACCTGCTTGGGCTGCTTCCAACGACCAAAAGCGTACTCTGACTCCGCTTGAGGCGCATAAAGCCGGGGCTTCTTTTCTGGTAATCGGAAGACCTATTACTAAGGCTTCCAATCCTTTGGAGGCTGCCAGAAAAATCTCTCTGGAACTGGGTTTTATTTCTTAGGTTTTTTTTGCGGCTTCCAGCTCTTCTATCATAGCATGGGCTGCTGCCAGCCGTGCAATAGGAATTCTGTAAGGAGAACAGGACACATAATCAAGCCCGGCTCTGTGGCAGAATTTCACGGAAGCCGGATCGCCTCCGTGTTCTCCGCAAATGCCCAGCTTGATTTTAGGCGATGTTTTTCTGCCTCTTTCAACTGCGATACCGATAAGCTCTCCTACGCCGTCTTCATCTATGCTTGCAAACGGATCGCACTCGAAAATATCCGCTTGGTAATAGTCGTGCAAAAACATAGCCGCATCATCGCGGCTCAGTCCAAAGGTAGTCTGAGTCAGGTCATTAGTGCCGAAGCTAAAGAACTCTGCGCTTTCCGCGATTTCTCCGGCTCTTATCGCTGCCCGCGGAAGCTCTATCATCGTGCCTATTGTATACTTTAATTTCACGCCGTATTTTTTCGAGATTTCTTTCGCTGTTTCTTCTATCATTGCCTTTAGAATATCCAGCTCTTTCTTCACAGACACCAGCGGAATCATTATTTCCGGTACAACCTGTTTTCCCAGCTTATGCATTTCTATACATGCAAGAAAAATGGCTCTTGCCTGCATTTTGTATATTTCAGGATACGATATTCCCAAGCGGCAGCCTCTGTGTCCCAGCATAGGGTTTGCCTCGTGAAGCTGCTGCATTCTTCTTCGTATCGTGTCCGGAGATACTTTGGCAGCTGCGGCTACGCTTGCAATCTCGGACTCTTTCTGAGGCAGGAACTCGTGCAGCGGAGGATCAAGAAGCCTTATGGTTACAGGCAGTCTGCCCATAATCTTGAACAGTTCCACAAAATCTTTCTTCTGCATAGGCTCCAGTTTTGCCAGTGCAGCGCATCTGCTTTTTTCATCTTCCGATACTATCATCTCGCGCATAGAGGTGATTCTGTCCGCATCAAAAAACATGTGCTCGGTTCTGCAAAGCCCTATGCCTTCCGCGCCGAAGCCTATGGCTGTGGCAGCATCCGTAGGAGTTTCCGCATTGGCTCTTACTTTTAACTTGCGTATCTTATCAGCCCAGCCCATAACGGTTGCAAAGTCATGAGACAGCTTCGGCTGTACTGTTGGAATCTCTCCCAGCATTATCTCGCCTTTGCCGCCGTCAATAGTGATAACGTCTCCGGCTTTTATAGTAACTCCTTTGGCAGTCATTTCCTTTTTGTTATAGTCTATTCTTAAATCTCCGGCTCCTGCGACACAGGCTCTTCCCATGCCTCTTGCAACGACTGCGGCGTGGCTGGTCATGCCTCCTCTGGTTGTCACAATACCCTGCGCCGCATTCATGCCGTGAATATCCTCAGGGCTTGTTTCAGTTCTGCACAAAATCACTTTAAGCCCTTTGTCCGCTAAATTTTTTGCATCATCTGCGTTAAATACGACTTTTCCGGAAGCTGCTCCGGGAGATGCAGGCAATCCTTTTGCCAGCAGCTTTTTTTCCGCTTTGCTGTCCAGTGCCGGATGCAGAAGCTGATCCAGCGATTTCGGGTCTATTCTTTTTACTGCCTGATGTTTGGTGATTATTTTATTTTTCACTAAATCAACAGCTATCTTTAAAGCGGCTGCGGCTGTTCTTTTTCCGTTTCTTGTCTGAAGCATATAGAGCTTGCCTTGCTGTACGGTAAACTCTATGTCCTGCATGTCCTTATAATGCGCTTCCAGCTTCTTTCTTACGTCACAGAGCTGTTTGAACACTTTAGGCATCAGTTCTTCCATAGCAGGAGACGAACTCCCCTGTTCCTTTTTCTCTTTCACAGTCAGATTCCATGGAGTTCTTATGCCGGCAACTACATCTTCTCCTTGTGCGTTCACTAGGTACTCGCCGTAAAACACATTCTCTCCTGTAGACGGATTTCTTGTGAATGCTACCCCTGTACAGCAGTCTTCACCTAAGTTGCCGAACACCATTGCCTGTACGTTGACCGCAGTTCCCCAGTCGCCCGGTATATCATTCAGTTTTCTGTAGGTAATAGCGCGCGCATTCGTCCATGAATCAAAAACCGCTCCTATTGCTCCCCAGAGCTGTTCGTGCACGTTTTGAGGAAACGGCTTTCCGGTCATATCTTTTACTATTTTAAAATATTCCTCTATAACGTCCTGCCAGTCTTCCGCTTTCAGCTCTGTATCCTGTTCCGCTCCTATTGCGCCTTTCACATCGTCTATGACGGCTTCGAATAAATCATGCCCTATCTCTAACACTACGTTGCTGTACATCTGAATGAATCTGCGGTAGCTGTCGTACGCAAATCTTGCGTCTTTGCTTTGCTCTGCGAGTCCTTTTACTGTCTCATCATTAAGTCCCAAATTAAGCACAGTATCCATCATGCCGGGCATTGATGCTCTTGCCCCGGACCGAACAGACACCAGCAGCGGATTTTTTTTATCTCCGAAAATGTGTTTCGTTGTTTTTTCTACTTTTTTGAGAGCTTCGTTTACCAGCTTCTTCAGCTCTTTCGGATAAGATTTTTTATTCGCATAATAATACGAGCATATTCCTGTAGTAATCGTAAATCCCGGAGGCACAGGAAGCCCCAGCGCAGACATCTCGGCAAGACCAGCCCCTTTGCCGCCCAGTATATTTTTCATCTCGGCTGAGTCTTTTATTTCCGATTTAGTATTGCTTCCGAAACTGTAAACCCATTTGTGAGATTTCATGGTGACACTCCTAATTCTACATTTTACATTTTACATTCAAATACTCTTTCACCGTATCAATCGAAACTCTTTCCTGTTGCGCCGTGTCCCTGTTTCTTATCGTAACAGTGCTGTCTTTGAGAGTATCTCCGTCTATGGTAACGCAGAAAGGAGTTCCTGCCTCGTCCATTCTGGCATATCTTTTGCCTATGCTTTGTTTTGCATCAAACTGGCAAATCATGCTTTTTCTTAAATCCATATAGAGCTTCTCTGCAACTTCAGGCATTCCGTCTTTGTTTACCAGAGGAAATATTCCCGCCTTAATAGGCGCAAGAGAAGGCTTTATTTTCAGCCATTCCGGCGAGGCTCTCTGCTCATCGTAACGATATCCTTCGCACAGTAAAACCAAAACTCCTCTTGTCAAGCCGCTGGCAGGCTCTATAACGTGCGGAATGTATCTGTTCTTTGTTTCCTGATCTATGTACTCTAAATTCACGCCGCTGAATTTCTGATGCTGGGTCAAGTCATAGTCTGTTCTGTAGGCAACTCCTTCAAGCTCTCCGAAATTCGGATCTGTAAACGGATACAGATACTCTATATCCGCCGTAGCTGCCGAATAAAATGCTCTGTCTTCGTCTGCTATCTCGTGCCTGTAGAGCTTGTTCTTTGCGACTCCTTGCTCTTCCCACCAGCGCAGCCTTTCCTGTACCCAGAATTCATACCACTTCATACCGTCTTCAGGAGGAACAAAAAACTCCATTTCCATTTGCTCGAACTCTCTGGTCCTGAACACAAAATTACGAGGAGTCACTTCATTTCTGAACGATTTTCCGACTTGCGCGACTCCGAACGGAGGCTTTACTCTGGAAGTATCCAGCACGTTCTTATATTGCAGAAAAATGCCTTGGGCTGTTTCCGGTCTTAAATATACTTTGCCGGAGTCGTCTTCTACAGGACCGACACGCGATTCAAACATAAGATTAAATTGGCGCGGTTCGGTAAGGTCGCCGCCGCAGTTAGGGCAGGGGAGAAGAGAGTGTGGAGTGTGGAGTGTGGAGTGTGGAGTTGTTTTGTATGCAAGGGCATTCAGCAATTCTAAGAAGGTAATAGACTTGTTAAATTCTGGTTTCTGTTCTTTCAGTGCGGCAAGTCCGGGAGCGAGCTTTTTTCCCTTCCTTTGCAGCCAGTTTATGACTTTGTCTGTACAAACAGTAACATTCAAATCATAAGCTGAAACGACCAATGTCTCCGCCAGGTCAATCACCCAAGGAGCTTCACGGAGCATATCCTCAATATGATCGGCTCTGAACAGCTTTTTGCATACTCTGCAAGTCTGCATAGGGTCGGAAAATCCGCCTACATGACCGGACGCTTCCCAAGTCTTCGGGTGCTGAATTATACTGGTGTCAATGCCGACTATGGACAGAGGCTTGCCGTCCGGACCGATAGGCGGACACTCCACCATAGATTTCCACCAAGCGTCTCTGAGGTTGTTCTTGAGCTGAGTTCCCAAAGGACCGAAGTCCCAAAATCCGTTAAGTCCGCCATATATCTCGGAAGCAGGGTATATAAAGCCGCGTCTTTTGCAAAGGGAGACTATTCGGCTCATAAGAGAGGTTTCAGTTGTATTATTGCTTTTATTATCGGACATATTGTATATAAACCTATATATGGAATCATTCTTTGGCTACATTAGGGTGTGAACTCATTAAATATATAAAAACGGTGCGAGTCAAATTTGTTTTTCTGCGTCGTCATCGTCCTTGCCGGTGGATAAACACCGGCTGCGGACTGCTTCCTAGCAGAAAAACAAATTTGCCGCATCCGCAGGACAAGGCATATTTTGCCAATCTATGGCGTGATTTTTTGGGCTGTATGTCGAATACAGCCTGCAAAAATCACTTGCATCTTGACAAAATATGCTCTTGCCGTTTTCATATATTTAATGAGTTCAAACCCTAGCATAATAAAGGACTAATACAAATGGAAAAAACGCATAAAACTAAGGTTCTTATCATAGGGTCCGGACCTGCGGGGTGGACTGCGGCTATTTACAGTGCGAGATCGGCATTGTCTCCTATAGTCGTAGAAGGACAGCAGCCCGGAGGACAATTAACCATAACTTCAGATGTAGAGAATTACCCGGGCTTCATAGAACCCATAGGCGGCACTGAGTTAATGCAAAACATGAAGAAACAGGCAGAACGTTTTGGAACTACTATAATTTCTGATATTATAACAGAAGTAGATTTTTCCGTGCGCCCGTTTGTGTGCAGAGGCGAGAGCGGTGCCGAGTACATCGCAGATACGGTTATAATAGCAACAGGGGCGCAGGCAAAATGGCTTGGACTGCCCAGTGAAGCAAAATACAAGGGTTTCGGAGTTTCGGGCTGCGCTACGTGCGACGGATTTTTCTTTAGAGGCAAAGATGTTTGCGTGGTAGGCGGCGGAAACACTGCGCTGGAAGATGCTTTGTATTTGACTAAGTTTGCCAACAAGGTTTATCTGATTCACAGAAGAGATCAGTTTAATGCAGAAAAAATCATGCAGGAAAGAGTGTTCAAAAATCCTAAAATAGAAATCATCTGGAACACTGTTGTTGAAGAGGTCATAGGCGAGGACAGTCTTATGCTTTCCGTTACCGGAGTCAAAGTAAAGAATACGGCTTCCGGGCAGACAACTGAGCTGAAAGCAGACGGCATGTTTGTTGCCATAGGGTATGAGCCTTCGACTAAGGTCTTTAAGGGAAAACTGAATATGGACGAAATGGGGTATATCCTGACAGAGCCGAACAGTACAAAGACCAATGTAAAGGGAGTTTTTGCAGCAGGGGACGTCAGAGATAGAGAATACAGGCAGGCAGTAACAGCAGCAGGTAACGGCTGCATGGCGGCTTTGGAAGCGGAGAGGTTTTTGGCTAATTTTGTATAGTATAAACTGACATAATGTGGTATGAGTCTGCTGTGGTAGGAGTTGATTTTAGATTTTAGGTAGTTAATTTATGCTCTATATACAGCAAATTCTGCTTCCGGAAGAAAAGATAATGTCTGTGCTGCGTTTGCACTGGATAATTTTTCTTCCGGGAGTTTTGTTGACGTTATTCGGAGGAATCTTCGGGTTTTTCAGTTATGAAATCATGGAGGCTTTACTGGGAGTAGAGGTAGGAAAAGTTGTAGGGCGGCTGTTCGCAGGTCTTTGCATGATAATAGCGATTTTGGGACTATTTTTGAGCAGTGCGGCGTTTGTAAGACAGATGTCTACGGAATTAGTTATAACGAACAAAAGAATTATTGCAAAATACGGGTTTATAGCGAGAACTACTTTTGAAATAATGCTGAACAGAATAACAGGAGTTAACTTTGATCAGACGGTACTGGGGAGAATGTTTGATTTCGGGACGATATTGGTGTACGGAGCAGGGGGCAATGTGTCTCCGTTTAATGGAATAGCGCATCCGGAGAAGTTTCAGCGGGCATTGATGAGAGTCATGGGAAAGATTTCGCAGGATAATAGATTGTTTTGAATTTAAAGATAGTTAAGGTGTAAGGCTAATATGAGCAGCAGTAATATAATAAGATATGATTTGATGATAGAAGAAGCACTGCGTGCAGTGGTCAGAGAGGCTGTATCGCAAGTGGCGAAAGAAGGACTGTGCGGAGAGCATCATTTTTATATAACGTTTGCGACTAAGTTTGCAGGAGTGCAGGTGCCGGATTATATTTTGAAGCAGCATCCGGAAGAAATGACTATAGTTTTGCAGCACCAGTTTTTTGGGTTAAGGCTGGAAAACGATGCTATAAATGTTACGCTGAGTTTCAGCGGGAAGCAAGAGAACATAGTAGTGCCGATAGAGGCAATAACAACGTTTGCGGATCCGTCTGTGCATTTTGTGCTGCAATTTCAGATGGTGAAGTCGGGAATGCCTCACGAGGAAAAGACAAAACAGCAGGAAGCAGAGAGCACCGAGCCTACAGATAGTACGGAAGAGGATAAGAAAAAAGGAGAAGTAATAAGGCTTGATAAGTTTAGAAAAAAGTGATAAACGGCTAGTAAAATTAAATACGTCCCCTTCGTCTAGAGGCCTAGGACACCGCCCTCTCACGGCGGCAACACGGGTTCAAATCCCGTAGGGGACGCCATTCGGGATTATGAGGCAGTTGTTGAATGACCTCGAAGGGTTTTCTCAAGGTATATCTGAGAATTGACACTTTAATATAAGAAATTTGGATTAATATAATGAACATTCGTACGGCACAAGAAACAGATTTTAAATTTATTTTACAAGCTAATCGCGACATAAACGCCCATTCGCACTTGGGTGAAATGGATTTGCAAAATCAAAACCGGCTTAAACAAGACTTGTTCGGGGAAAATCCGAAATGCTGGGCAGTTATTGCTGAAATTGATAACAAACCTGTTGGAATGGCTCTTTATTCAACAACTTATTGGACAAATAACGGACAAATAATGTGGGTATCACAGATATACACATCACCAGAATACAGACATCAGGGTATCGCAACTGAGCTTAATGAAAAGCTGTGCGAAATTGCAGCTCTCAACGGCTGGTCTCGAGTTTGCTGCGGAATTGAAGAAACAAATTTGGCTTCTCAAAAAACTTTTATTAGAGCCGGCGGAAAAGTTCTAAGAAATCACAATCTATGCACTTGGGATATCTAGACCTGTTGAGAAATCCAACATATTTCGCCTATAATCCGCTCTAACTGCGTCTATTAGTGCCATTCTGGGGTAAGGCTATCTGTCATAAAATATTGACTTGCCTGAGGCTGATAAAGGAATACCCATAATCATTTTGCAATCTCCAAGCAAACCAAGTTTTGCCGCTGCTTTGCCTATTGTAAACATAATTCTGTTGTCAATGCGGTTATCAGCAATAAGAGACACCGAAGATCCCAAAGCAATTCCCAAATCCATAGAAGTAAATACACAAACTGCATTTGCTTTTTCACAAGCTATGCAATCATCAAACCTGCATAGTTTGCATTTTTCACCAAGCCCGCGGGTTTTATACTTTGCACCGACAAGAACAACAACACTGCTTTTATCAACATTATCTGCATCGCGGCAAAAGAATTCAGCACCTTCGCCAAGACTCTTGCAAATTGCCCTCATTTCATCTGCAACACGATTTTTATCTTCTCCGGTTAAAATTGCAGTTTCAAGATGATCTATGCCGCAGGCTTTTGGTGCTGTTCGTATTGCGGCACATACATTATATGCAAGATTAATAATTGCTGATTCTTCAGCTTTCTGTGAGTTAATTATCATCTTTTGAGCCTCGCTTTTAGTTTTATAATTATGTCTATTAGCAGATGCCAGCCTTTCTACACAAACATACTCTCATCTGCGCTTGTGACGGTATCTGCTCCGGTGCGGACTATTTTTCCGATTGATACGCAATCTTCCAGCGCATGTGTCGCATAGAATTTTGCAGTCAGTATTTTTGACTCTAAGAATGTTTTATCGCCGACACCTTTTTCTATGTCTTCGTGCGCTAAGACAGCAGACTTTGCCAAATAGTATCCGCCCAGCACATTGCCGAACAGTTTCAGGAATTCCACAGCAGAAGCTTCTATCTCGGCAGTCGCTTCTTTTCCTTTTCCAAGTATCCATACCGCTGCATCTATCAGTGCTAAGAAGGCGTTTGATAAGTTGTCCCTTATCACATTCAATTCTGCAGGCAGAGATTTGTTCCAGTTCTTGATGAACTCTTCAAGCTCATTCGTCATAGCCCTGAACTCTGCGCCTTGGTCTCCTAACAGTTTTCTGAACACCAAGTCGTTTGCCTGAATCCCGTTAGTGCCTTCGTATATTTCCAAGACTCTTGCATCTCTGAAATGCTGAGGCGTGCCGGATTCTTCTATGTATCCGACTCCTCCGAATATCTGTATTTCTTCGGAAGCCATTTTACTCGCATTATTTGTTATCCATGCTTTCACTACTGGAATCAACAGGCTTGCTCTAGCTTTTGCTTCTTCCTTTATTTTTTCATCGGTGCTGTGTTTTGCAAGGTCGCTTGCCACTGCGCAGTGATATGCAAGAGCTCTTGCGGCTTCCGTGTGTGATTTTATCTCGAGCAGCATTCTTTTCACGTCAGGGTGATTTATTATAGTTACATTTCCTTCTTTTGATTTGTCTAGGAGTTTGCCCTGCACTCTGAATTTAGCATAGTCTCTGGCGTGCTGATATGCTCTTTCTAGGATTCCCAGTCCTTGCACGCCTACGTTCATTCTGGCGTTGTTCATCATAGTGAACATCGCAGCTATTCCTCCGTTTTCCTTGCCGACCAAATAACCTACGGAGCCTTTGTCTTCGCCGTAAACCATTACGCATGTAGGGGAAGCGTGCTGTCCCAGTTTATGTTCTATGGAAACTGTTTTGACTTCGTTGTCGTCTCCGATAGAGCCGTCATCGTTGACGAGGAATCTTGGGACTAGAAATAAAGAGAGTCCTTTAGTTCCTTTAGGAGCGTCCGGCAGTCTTGCCAGCACCATATGAATGATATTTTCAGTCATATCATGTTCGCCGAAGCTGATGAAAATCTTTTGCCCTGAGATGAGGTAATGATCGCCGTCTTTTACAGCTTTGGCTTTTATTTCTCCTACATCGGAGCCGGCCTGAGGTTCCGTGATGTCCATAGTACCGGCCCACTCGCCGCTGACTAGTTTTGCTAGATACTTGTCTTGCAGTTCTTGGCCTCCGTGTTCGGAGAGGAGTTCTATTGCGCCGTTGTTGAGCATGGGGCAGAGGGCTAGTGCCGTGTTGGCAGCTTGGAGCATTTCAGCTATGGATATGCCAATAAGAGCGGGGAGACCTTGTCCGCCGTGATGTTCCGGGACTTGAATACCGTTCCAGCCGCCGTCTATGAACAGTTTGTAGGCTTCTTTACAGCCTTTAGGCATGGTGACTTTGTTGTTTTCGAATTTGACTCCTTCTTTATCGCAAGTGTCGTTTATGGGAGCGAACACATTGGATGCGATTTTTCCCGCTTCTTCCAGAACTGCGGAGACTAAATCTTCGCTGACGCTTTCATACCCGGGCAGAGTGGAGAGTTTTTCCAGCCCGATTAGCCTATTGAGAACAAAATTGATTTCAGTGATAGGAGGAGTGTATGGGAAGGGCATTTTTGTACCTTTGTGTGATTTAGTGTAGAATTTGGAATATAGAATGGAAAATTGAAAATGGAAAATGGAAAATTGTTTTTCTCGCCTAATTGTCTATTTTTAAAAATGGCACGCTAATTGCATATTGTATTTTGTTCTATAATCTAACGGAGAATTCCTTTGTCTATAGCCATACAATCCGCTCTGTCTTCCTTTAATGTTTCTCAGCTGTCTTCTGCGGCTTCCAATACCGATAAGATGAAAGCCGTGGCCGCTATCAAGTCAGTAGCCTCTGTTAAGAACGCCGATTTCTCTTTCATGCTGCAAAAAGCTACTCAGGAAAGCAGCCTCAATCCGAAAGCCAAGGCTGCCACCAGCTCTGCGCAAGGGCTTTTTCAATTCACTGAGCAAACGTGGCTTAGTATGGTTTCCAAATACGGCGAAAGCGCGGGGCTGGGGTCATTAGCCTCTCAAATAACTAAAAATCCTAAGGGCAGGTTTACTGTTTCCGATCCTGCGGCAAGAGCAGCGATATTGGAATTAAGAAACGACCCTAAGATTGCGTCTATTATGTCTGTTAATCTTGATAATGAAAATAAAAAGGTTTTGCAAAAGAACCTCTCGGGCGACATAGGCGCAACTGAACTATACCTTGCTCATTTTCTGGGGGCAGGGGGCGCGATTAAATTCCTGAAGGCTATGAAATCCGATCCTTCTGCCGCGGCAGCGGAGCTGCTGCCTGCGGCAGCGAAGGCTAATAAATCTGTCTTCTATAACAAAGACGGTTCTTTTAAGTCTGTGGCTCAGATATATGACAGATTTGACGCTAAATTCGGCAAGTCTTCTATGACGGCAAAAAATACTGTGCCGAACGATAAACCCGTGAATAACAGCGGCACTATGGGCAAACAGGTATCTCTGCCTCAGATGCCTAAGTCCGGCACAGTGTCCGGCATGTTAGATTTGCTCATAGCAGCCCAATCCTTTGACCCGAACCTCATACTTTATAATAGCAAAATGAAGAGCGTATAACAGAAACTATGCGTTATAACCGATTAAGCCGGAGCAAAAGCCTGAAAATACCAAGAACCATAGAAAAGGCTGCGGCAGAGAAAGATACGGAATTGGAGCGGGTTTCCAAAATCCCTGAAGAATCCAGCGATCTTATCGTTATAACCAAAACTAAAAAATTGGGTGCCTATATAGTCGTTATAACTCAAAAATCCCCTGCGCGCTTTCGCAGTATTTTTGTAAACAGAATGGTAAACTTGTGCCTTGAGGCTTTACAGGACATGCTTAGAGCAAACTTTATACGGCAGGATACGCTTGAGAATAAAAATAAGCGTGAGCAATATCAATCCGAGGCGATAGTGAAATTGAAAATGCTGGGCTATATTGCGCTGCTATCCGAGAATGCAGGCTGCATACTCCGGCGGCAGTATAAGCAGGTTTCAATTCAACTGGGCGATGCCATAAACCTTGCAACAGCTTGGAGGAAAAGCGACAATGAGAAATGGAGGGACAAACAAATTTAGAAACCGAAAGGTTTTAAACAAGGTAAGGCTTATTTACTGAGAGTCCTTCTTGGTCGGCCTCGTCTAATGAAAATGAAAACGTGCGCTGCGTGAATAAAGACGGCGATAAGAACTGGAATAATACTAATAAACGTAAAGTCGCTAGTCGCCCCGATTTGCTCTTGAAAAGAAACGTAAAAATTGCGATTGGCAAAGCCGCAATGTTTCTGAAAAACAAGCCGGATAAATGAGTTTTAAGCAAAATTCATCAGAGCTTAGAGCAAAGGAAGCCTTCTCTTTTCTAACCGCTGTCAGCAGACTGCTCAGGTGCGGTGGAAGAAATAAAAGCGGATACGTTTTATGAAGTGCCGCATACATTGACGCAAATTTGTTTTAATGTATTATTGGGCACTTCTTTTTTATTAAAAAAACAACATGGAATTGAAAGAGATATTTTCGTTTGAAAATTTTATGTCCGCCCACAAGCTGTGCAGGCGGAACAAACAGCATAAACGCGGAGCGATTATGTTTGAGGTAGAGCTTGGGCATAATATAATTAAACTTATAAAGGCATTGACTGATAAGAAGTATAAATTGGGAAAATATAAAACATTCACCATATATGACCCGAAGAAACGGCTGATAGAGGCGTTGTCTTATAAAGACAGGGTTGTATTGATGTGTTTTTGTAAAAATTCCATAGAACCGAGATTGGAAAAACGGCTCATTCACGACAATGCAGCCTCGAGAACAGGCAAAGGTTCCGCATTTGCAATCAAACGGCTGCACGGCTTTATGAGGAAACTTTATATCAATACGCAAAGGAACGAGGCTTACTTTTTGAAGTGCGATATTGCAAAATACTTCCAGAGTATCGACCACGCAATTTTGTTGTCCAAGTTGCGGAAATGCGGTTTTTCAGCGGACGAAATGTGGTTCATGGAGCTGGTCATACGGTCGCATGGTACTGTCGGCTTGCCGCTGGGCAATCAGACAAGCCAGTGGTTCGCATTGTTATATTTGGACGAGATAGACAGGCTGATAAAGGAAAAGCTCCGCGTGCCTTATTATGTCCGGTATATGGACGATTTTGTCCTGCTTCATGAAGACAAGGCGTTTTTGCAGAAATACAAAGCGGAAATCGAGCGAGTATGTTCTGAGAAGCTGAAATTAAAGCTGAACAACAAAACGCAGACAGGCAAACTCAAAAACGGCATTGATTTCTTAGGGTTCAATCATAAATTATCACACAGCGGCAAGATTACAAAAAGCCTGCGCGCATCTTCCAGAGAAAGACAGCGGCATTATTTGAAAACAATTTCATATTATTATTTGCAGGGCATACTTGATGACGATTATATAAATATCAGGATAAACTCGTTCGGAGCGCATTTAAAAGGTACGAATGACCTCAAATACGTCAGAAACAAATTAAATGCCCTGAAACGGCGTAAGACAAAGGGGAATGTTTAGGCGTGCGTGCTATTATCTTTCGGCACAACAGCTAACCTTAGACCCAGCGCATCAATAGCCTTAAAGACAGTCGCAAATTGAGGTTTTTTGTTTTTAGCAAAACTTTTATAAAGGCTTTCCCTGCTTACATTCATCTTTTTTGCCATTTCATTTATGCTGCGGGCTTTTGCAACAGTGCCAACAGCATCAAGAAAGTAGGCAGCGTCACCTTCCTCCAGAGCCGCTTCAAGATAGCCGGCAATTTCTTTTTCTGTTGTCAGATAGTCAAGTATATTCCATCTGCTCGTTTTAATGCCTTTTTTTAACATTTTTATCTTCCTTTCGTTCTATCATGTTTTGTGCTGCTTCAATATCTTTTCGCTGCGATTTTTTGCTGCCGCCGCACAACAAAAGTATTACAAGCTCACCTTTTTGATAAAAATACATACGGTAACCGGGGCCATAGTGTATACGGAGTTCAAAAACCTTGCTGCCAACCGGTTTGCAATCTCCAAAAAAAGTCGTACCGCTCTATCCTGTCAATGCGAGCATTTATCTTTGTTTTTGCTCTATCATCTTTCAGCTCTGAGAACCATTTCTCAAATACTTCTGTTCTTTCTACTATCATAGCTTCCTCATTTTATTTAAGTATTGTAGCTTACAGGATACAAATTGTCAACAACTATATTAAATTAACCATATTTTGTATGAAAATTCCCTCGATGAAAGTAAAAACGCAAGGTATAATGCAGTAATATTTTATTTATTTTATAGGAATTTGATATGACAGCGATATTTTTAAAAGAAGAGCAGATATGGGGCGATAAAGCCCTTGATATTATCAAGAAATACGGCACAAAGGCTGCTGCTACGGATTTAGCTGTTCTTTTGGGTGCGTGGGTGAGCGGCTCCGGTTATAAGACTTCCGAAGGCGATTTGTCGAGTCCATCTTGGTCGGCCTCGTCTGATGCTTATGGGGACGTGCGCTGCGTGTATTAAGGCGGCGTGCAGGACTGGTCGCCTACTAATGAGCGTAAAGGCGCTAGTCGCCCCGCTTTGCCATCATCTTATACATCTAACATCAGCCCGAACGCAGTGAGGGCGTTAAGGCTGCCCGATGGGCAGACCGTACGAATTTACAAATACGGCGAGTATCCTCAAGACATTGTATCCGATGTAATTGCCGTTGTTTTAGAACCAGCCTTTAAAAACGGTTCATTAAAAACAACCGGTAAGAAATATACTTTTGATTCCGCGGCTCTTGATGCTTACGACACTGGTTTTAGACCCTATGAGTGTCCCGAGTACACTCTGAACGGCAAAAAGTATATACGCATAGAAGGAAAGCCTGCGGACAGTGATTCCGTGCTCTCCAACGGTACACAAGCGGAAAGTGGAAAAGCCTATTGGGTTGAGGTTCAGCCCATTGAATGGCTGCCTGACCCAACAGGCGTGTGGGCTTCCAAAAAATGCTTATTTGCCGGCATCCGGTTTGACGGACATATCAAGTATAATGGCAATTTTGATAATACAGAGATGAAGAAGTATCTGGACAAATACTTCATGCCGCAAATGCAGCTGTCAAACAACTTTAATATAACTCAAGACAACGAACATAGCAAACACGAAGATACAAAGCGCCGCATTGCTTTCGGCATAAACGTTAGCGAAGAACCGTTGTCTGTCAAAGAACAAATTGATTTTTATGTTAAGACCGGAAAAACCTTTATGCTTCACGGACCGTCAGGCATCGGTAAGACAGCCCGCGTTTATCAGGCGGACAGGAATCTTACGAAACTGCGTCTTGTGAAAGGCATACTGCCAGAAGATGTTATCGGCAAGGTTATTTATCCAAGCGGCGCAGTTGAGGGCGGCGTTTGGGTTCCTCCGGACTGGTATACGGAGTTGGTTGAAAAGTGCGATAGAGAGCCGGACAAAAGGCACGTCCTTTTCATAGATGAAATAACGAATGTGCCGGAAACAACGCAAAGTTTAATATTCCACATCGCCCTTGAAAAGTCTATCAGCAATAATAAAGGCATACTGCCTAAGAATTCAGTTGTGGTATTGGCAGGCAACAACAAAGAAGAATCCGGCGCCGCATATAATATGCCTGCTCCTTTGTTCCGGCGTATGTACGCTCACATATATCTTGAGTATAATATTCCGGAATGGCTGGAATACGGAAGTGAGAAAAGCTTCACGCACACGGACGAGCCAAATCGTTTGAACGTGCATCCGTTGGTGTCGGCTTTTATCGCAAATAATCCGGAAGCATTTTATTCCGATTACGATGAAGAAGAGCCTGAAAAGTTTGCAATAGACCCGCGCGGCTGGGAACAGGTATCGGATATTGTCTATGACAACGAGGGGGACCTACGTCATGAATTATTTGCAAATAAAATCGGCAATGATATGGCAAGGCACCTCTTGGAATTTGCTAAGAATCCGCCTCTGTCGCTGGAGGAAGTCTTGTCCGGAAAATATAATAGCAACGATATTCCGGAAATGCCTGATGCGCAGCGCGCGCTTGCGCTTAGTCTGCGTCATGCAGATGAAGAACAAGTCCATGAAGTGCGCGAGTTTATCAAAGAACATCTTGGAGCTGAAAATTGTACGATGTTTGATTCACTATGGGCGGGAGAGGACGATGACCGCGTTTTGCTGATTGAACAGAAAATGCCGCACGAGCCGGCTGTAAGAAAGAAATCGTTCTTTTCGGACAGGAGATACGGCTGATGACATTTGCGCAGAATATACTCGGCAAATTATTCAGAAATACGTCTGAGGAAGTTACAAAACAGAAAAAAGAAATTGAAGCTGTTCACAACGCTGCATTGCGCAAGTTCCCGCTGTTCGGCGTGCAGATGTCTAAACTGAAAACTGTTGCCGATGATTCCGTTAAAACTGTCGGCACGGACGGTAAAACGATTTACTATTCTCCGAAGTACTTTGAAACGCTGACCCATGAAGAAAAGGTGTTTGTTTATGCTCACGAAGTTATGCACACTGCTTTTAATCATATCCTGCGAAGCAAAGACCGCGACCACGATTTGTGGAATACGGCGACCGATGCGGTTATAAATCAAATCCTCAAAACCCAAAACATGCCTATGCCAGAAGGCGTTGTTGATATGGAAGAGGCTATAAATAAGTCCGCAGAAGAAATGTATGAAAAACTTCTTAAAGAAAAAGAAGAGAATTCCGAAGGCGGCGGTGACAGCGAAGAAAATAAGGACAAGCAAGCCGGACACGATAATCATGACATTTGGAAAAAAGCCGTTGAACAGCATGACAAAGAACAATCTAAACAGAAACAGGCTTGCGAACAGCAGCCTCAGGACGACAGCGAATTCGAGAAAGGCTTTGCAGAGCAAAACCAAAAGGAAAAAGCCGCCAAAGCTGCCGAAGCGCGGGAAAACCTTAAACGTAAGAAAAACCGCGCTATGGCAAATGCAGCAGAAGAGAGTGCGCGCACCTTCGGCGAAGTCGGAGAGTCCGATGCGGCAGTTAATTGGAAAACTCTTTTGAAGCGCACTATAGAAACCCAACAATACCGCTGGTCTTACCGCCGCTCTAATGCGGATAATGATTTTATGGCGCGCGTAGAAGAACGGGACGAAGAAGATAAGGCTGAAACCGAAGTCTTACTCGACACCAGCGGTTCGGTCAGCGATGAATTTTTAAGAGAGTTTTTACGCCAGTTAAAACCGCTTCTCAAAGATTCAAAATTGAGGGTAGGCTGCTTTGACCACCGCTTCCACCCATTTGTAGAAATCAAAACCAATAAAGATATTGATAACTTTAAAATCCCAAGCAAGGGCAATACGGACTGGGACTTGGCAGTCAAATCATTCACGCCTAAAAAGCATATAAATAAAATCATATTTACGGACGGCGAAAGGCCCGGAAAAATGCCGGACGCAAGCACTAAAGGCATAAATGTTATTTGGCTGGTTTACGGCGATGAAGAGTTCAATCCGATTTGCGGCAAGGTTATCCGCGTGCCTCCTAAACAGATTAAACAGAATTTTGTTGCCGCACCTTCATCACTCCACTGTAACGCTCTTGGCTAAGTTGCGGGGCTGGTCAACATCGTTTCCTCTTTTCAATGCGCACCAGTATGCCAGTATTTGCAACGAAACAACGTACAGTATAGGCAATACGTTTTTATTAGCAGAAGGTACTATTATGCTATCGGCTGCTTTATCTGATAATTTTTTATATCCCTCGGTGTCAGAAACTAAAATCACTTTGCCGTTTCTGGCTGCTACTTCTTGAATATTGGAAGCTGTCTTGTCAAAAAGATTATCGCTCGGCGCAAGCACTACTATAGGCATGTGTTCGTCTACCAGCGCAATAGGTCCGTGCTTCATTTCTCCGGCAGGATAGCCTTCCGCATGTATATACGAAATCTCTTTGAGTTTTAATGCGCCTTCCAGTGCTATGGGGAACAAGGAGCCTCTTCCGAGATACAACGCAGAGTTCGCGGATTTTATTTTTTCCGCAATCTCTTTAATAGAATCCGACTCTTGCAGAGCCGCTTCTATCTTAGCAGGCAAATCGCTTATTGCGGCAAGCGTTTCCTGTAGTGCGTTCCGAGATATTGTATTTTTATTCTGCGCAGCGTTCAGAGCCAGCATCAGCAAAACAGTAAGCTGAGTAGTAAACGCTTTTGTAGAAGCTACTCCGATTTCTGCGCCTGCAAGAGTCGGAATTACTATATCGGAATTCCTTGCAATGGAACTGTGCAGCACATTGACTATGGACAGAATCTTTTGTCCTTGCTCCTTTGCGTACTTCATAGCCGCAAGAGTATCTGCGGTTTCGCCTGACTGCGATATGACAATAGTCAGTCCGTCTTTAGCCATAGCGGCTTCACGATAGCGGAACTCGGAAGCAACATCGTACTCTACAGGAATTCTGGCAAGCTGCTCGAACCAGTACTTTGACACAAGCCCTGCATAAGACGCAGTGCCGCACGCCAGAATAGTTATTTTTGAAATGCGGCTCCAATCAACAGGAATTTTTGCAGCGTCTATGTTTCTGTTGCTGGTCATAAGAGACGCAAACGTTTTAGATATGGCTATGGGCTGTTCATATATCTCTTTCAGCATGAAGTGAGCGTACGGGTCTTTGCCGACACTGTCGCCGGAGATGACGTTTTTGTGAAGTTCCCGTTCTACGATTTTGTCGTTCTTATCGTAAATAGTGATTGAATTCTCATTGAGCTCGACTACGTCTCCGTCTTCTAGGTATATCACATCGTTAGTCTCGGCAGACAAAGCTATTGCATCAGAGCCCAGAAAAACGCAGCCGTCCTTCTTGCCTATGGCAAGAGGACTGCCTTTTTTAGCTCCTATAAGAGTGTCCGGAGAATCCTTAAATATAATGCCGAACGCAAAGGAGCCTTCCAGCTGTTTCAAAGCGTCTTTAACTGCACTCAGGGGAGTCTTTCCTTTTTTCAGCTCGTCAGTAATAAGATGAACTACGGTTTCAGTATCTGTTTCAGAGGAAAAAACATAGCCTTTTTTCTCTAGGTCATGCCTTAAAGACGAGTGATTTTCTATGATGCCGTTGTGAACCAGCGCAACCGTATCGCTGGCGTGAGGGTGAGCATTAGCCACAGAAGGCTTGCCGTGAGTAGCCCACCTTGTGTGTCCGATGCCTACATTGCTTTCGATAGGAGAAGAGGCTAACGAGTTTGCGAGCTCGGAAATCTTTCCCACAGTGCGTCTTCTTTGTATATCATGGTTAACAACAGCAGCTATGCCTGCGCTGTCATAACCTCTGTACTCGAGGCGTTTCAGACTCTCTATAAGAGTAGGGACTATGTTTTTATTGCCGATAGCACCAATTATTCCGCACATTCTTGCTCCAATGGAAAATTGAAAATGGAAAATTAGTTTCACATTATATATAACCGTCATAGCAGAAAATACAATTTTAGCGACAAAATGTTACTTATAATTTTCCATTTTCCATTTTCCATTCTTATGTGGTATTATGATGCCACATAAGAAAATATAGGGTTTTATTGCGAATTTGTTTGACTTTGTCAAAAAATACATTATAACTCTCAATTCAAATTGTAAGGAGAGACATTATGTCCGGAAAAATTCGTATTGCTAAAACAGTTCAGTCGACCAGCTTTAGTCTGCGCTGTCAAGATGTCAAAAAAAATTGGATACTCATAGACGCTGAAGGAGTCATATTGGGAAGGCTTGCTGCTTTTGTCGCTACAAGACTGCGCGGAAAGCATACTGCTGCTTTCACTCCCTCTGTAGACTGCGGCGACAATGTCGTCATCATCAATGCCGAAAAGGTAAAGATGACCGGTAACAAAGCAGAGGAAAAGAATTTCTATTATCATACCGGCTACCCGGGCGGAATTAAGGAAAGAACTCGTGCTTTCATGCTGGCAGGTGCTCATCCGGAGCGCGTCATTAAAAAGGCTGTAGAGCGTATGCTTCCTAAGGGACCGTTGGGCGTGCGTCAGCTCGCAAACCTCAAAGTCTGTAAGGGAACCGAACATCCTTACGCCGGCAATAAACCAGTAAAAGTCGATTTCGCATCACTAAATCCAAAGAATAAGAGGGGCTAATAATCATGACTACAGAAAAAACTAAAACTGATAAGCCCAAAAAAGAAAAAGCTGCTGCTTCTTCAAAGACTGCAAAGACGCCTAGGACTCCTAAGGCTGCTGCATCTGTAAAGACCGAGGTTGTGAAAACCAGAGCTCCTAAGCCTGCTGCAAGCTCTCTGGCCAGCGTCAAGGAAGTCGTTGTGAAGGCTGCTGTCGAGGAAAAGATTGTTGTCAAGACTGAAAGCAGTCAGCCTCATGTTCATGTAAAGAAAATAGACGCTTTAGGGCGCGCCTATGCGACCGGTAAAAGAAAGAATGCTGTTGCCAGAGTTTACATAAAGCCCGGCAAAGGCAAGATAACTGTCAACGGCCGTCCTTTGGAAGTCTACTTTGCAAGACCAGTGCTCCAGATGGTTGTAAATCAGCCGTTTTCGGTTGCAGAACGTTTGGGTCAATTTGACGTAGAAGTCAATGTTGTAGGCGGAGGCTTATCCGGTCAGGCCGGAGCTGTGAAGCACGGCATATCCAAGGCTCTGACGTTCTTTGAGCCGGAGCTGAGACCTGTATTGAAGGCTGCCAAGTTCCTGCGCCGTGATTCTCGTATTGTTGAGCGTAAGAAATACGGCAGAGTCAAAGCCCGCCGCAGATTCCAGTACAGCAAACGTTAATCGTTGGAATTTAATACGCCATACTACACCACTCACCTGATAACCTATATCGGGAATAAAAGAGCATTGCTGCCTTTTATCAATACCGGAATAGAGACGGTTAAAAAAAGGCTGGGCAAGAAAAAACTGGCTGCTATGGACGGTTTCGCCGGCAGCGGAGTTGTGTCAAGGCTGCTTAAAGCTCATGCTTCCGAGTTGTATTCTAATGACCTAGAAGCATATGCGTATGTTGTGAATAAATGTTTTTTGTCTAATAAGTCTCTCTTGGATATGGAGTATATAAAAGAGACTATAGATCTGCTCAACAGCTTGGAGCCTCTAGTTGAAGGATTTATCTATAAAAACTACGCACCGAAAAATGACGATGATATAAAGCCCGGAGAGAGAGTTTTTTATACGTCTCAGAACGCCAGAGTGCTGGACACAATAAAAAAGTATATATTTTCAAACATCAATCCGGAAAATCGGCATTTATTTTTAGCACCTCTTATTACGGAAGCGTCTATACGCACGAATACGTCCGGAGTTTTCAAAGGGTTTCACAAGAAGAACGGAATAGGGCATTTCGGAGGAGCCGGCGAGAATGCCTTGGAAAGAATCAAGAAAAAGATAAAACTATCTGTGCCTATATTCAGCGAAGAAGAGTGTGAAGTTTTTGTGTCTCAGAGCAATATAAACGAGTTCATCAAAGAGAACAAAAATATAGAGTACGATTTAGCATACTACGACCCGCCCTATAATCAGCACCCGTACGGCTCTAATTATTTCATGCTGAACATATTGGCACAAGAGAAGGAAACTGTTGAAATTCAAGACGGAATAAGCGGGATAACAAAAGACTGGAAGAGATCTGCATATAACAAAAGAAAGCCTGCGATAGAAGCAATGGACGAATTGATAGAAAAAACTCCTGCCAAATATATATTGGTATCGTACAACAACGAGGGTATAATACCGTTCGATAAATTCAAGACTATCTTGGAAAAGTATGGTAAGGTATCGCTTTTGGAGCAGGACTATAATACGTACAGAGGAAGCCGCAATTTGAACAACAGAAATATCAAAGTAAAAGAGCTCTTATGGATTGTTGAGAAAAAAGCATGACTAGTGAAACACAGATTAATTGGATAGGGCTTATTACATTTTCAAAAAAAGAAATTGTAAGGTGCCTTAACGTGTTTGTTCAGACTGTGATTGCGCCGGTAATTTCTACTATGCTGATGTTCATAGTGTTCAAGTTCATCATAGGAAAAGCAAACGAAGAAGCTATGCCGTTTATAGCGTACGGAATACTGATGATGGCAATGATGCAGAATTCGTTTACGCATACCATAGGCTCCATAGTGCTGTCCAAGGCGCATGACAATATAGCCGATGTTATTATGCCTCCGCTCAGTCCTTTAGAGATTACAATCGGCTATACTCTCGGCGGCATAGTAAGAGGAGTTATGGTAGGCTTTGCTGTTTTGCTCTGCATGATGTTTTTTATTGATGTGTCGCTGAGTAATGTGTTTTATTCGATTTATTTTGCTCTTATGGGAACTATGATGCTGTCTGTTCTGGGGACTATGATGCTGTCTGTTCTGGGGACTATCTTCGGGATATTGTGCGATAAGTTCGAAGAGATGGCTGCCATACAGGGGTTTATAATTTTGCCGGCTACGTTTCTTTCAGGCACTTTTTACCATGTTCATGATTTGCCTGAAAAGTGGCAGTTTCTGTGCTGGTATAATCCTTGCTTTTATATCGTAGACGGATTTAGAAAAGGTTTTCTGGGAGTCTCTGATGCGTCCATAGCATTGTCTGTGACAATTGCTTTTATAGTGAATTTAGTGCTATTTTTCTGTGCGTACAAATTGTTTAAGAGCGGGTATCGTTTGAAGGTGTAAAAAATGTCTGATTTTCCAGTGATAATGCCGGTATACAACAGAGCGCCTTTGTGGTTTGAAAAAGGCGAGGGGGCTTATTTATATGATGATAAAGGAGACAAGTACTTAGATTTCGTGGCCGGAGTTGCCGTAGTGGGCTTAGGGCATTGCAACCCGCGCATAACAGAGGTATTGAAAAAGCAGGCAGAAACCTTATGGACTGTGTCTAATGTGTTTCATACGAAGGTTGCTGAGACTCTGGCTCAGAAGTTAGTAGACAATACTTTTGCTGACACTGTTTTTTTTCAGAATTCAGGAGTAGAGGCTTGGGAGTGCTGTGTAAAGGTCATACGCAAATATTTTTCCAGTGTTGGAAAGCCGGAGAAACAAAGAATAATAGGTTTTAAAGGCTGTTTTCATGGAAGGAGCATGACTGCTATTGCGGCTTCTAAGACAGAAAAAATGGTAGGGGGGTTTGGGAATCTGATAGATTGTTTTGACCTTGCAGAGTGGGGAGATATAGGTTCAATAAAGAATCTTATAACTAATAAGACTGCTGCAATCATGATAGAGCCGGTGCTGGGCGAGGGAGGAGCTAAACGGCCTCCGGAAGGCTTTTTGAAAGAGCTTCGAAAATTATGTGATGAAAACGATTTATTATTGTTCTTTGATGAGATTCAATGCGGCATGGGAAGGACCGGGAAGCTGTTCGCCCACGAGTGGGACGGAGTCGTTCCGGACGTTATGGCTGTTGCAAAAGCATTAGGCAACGGCTTTCCTATCGGAGCATGTCTCGCAACGGCAAAAGCTGCTCAAGGAATGACTAAGGGCACGCACGGCTCTACTTACGGAGGCAATCCGCTGGCGACATCTGTTGGGCTTGCTGTTCTAAATGTAATGACAGAGCCGGGCTTCATGCAGAAAGTTTGCAATACCAGCGAAAAGTTTTCTATTATGCTGGAGACTGTGGTAAAAGAGAATCCTTCTGTGTTCAGTTCTGTCAGAGGCAGAGGACTCTTGCGGGGCATCGAGTGTATAGTTCCAAATTCTGAAGTTGCTGCTGCTTTACGAAATGAAAAACTGCTGTCCATAGAGGCTGGTGAAAATGTCATAAGACTGCTTCCTCCGCTTACTATTGAACAGTATCATATTGAAGAGGCGTATGATAAGATTTCGAAGGCAGTGAAGAGAATGTGAAATGTGAAATTAGGGGGTTTTATGAATCTAAAAATAATTCTTTTGTTTGTTCTGGTAGTTCTATCAGCATGTTCTTCTTCTACGTCTTCTTTGCAGGAAAACAAGCCGGAGATAAAATTAAATAACTTGATTTGTCCTCAGGTCGCTATTTTGCGAGAGGCTAAAGAGGCATTATATTACGGAAATGAAAGAATAACAGGCGCGATTTCTGACTCTGAATCTCAGCCACTGCTGTTAAAAGCCAGAATGTTCAAAATAGACGGAAGCTGCAGATATGACAAAGACGGCAAGGATTCAGGCGCAGATATTGATTTTACAATAACCTCTGCGGCTGTGAGAGAGAAGGCGGGAGCATCTCAAAAGTTCTCTCTTTCTTATTTCGTGGCTGTTGTAGACCCGGTTGATGAAATTATTTTCAGACGATTGGAGAAGGTCACATACAAATTCTCTTCTAAAGACAGAGTAACAGAAGCCGAAGACCGCATTAAACTCTTCATTCCAATTCCGGAAGAGAAACTGGCAGTAGGTCCCGGGTATAGGGTTCTTGTGGGTTATAAAGTAGAGCAGTAACTTTTATAATTGGGAAAAAATGCTTGAATAATAAGTAAAAACCTATAGAGTACGGACTTAAAATAAATGAGACAGAGAATTTCATGAGCAATCAAAAAACCGCCATAATCACAGGTATAACCGGACAAGACGGAGGGTATCTTGCTAAACTTCTCCTATCCACAGGATACAGAGTTTTGGGTGCATACCGCCGCGGTGCGACTGAAACATTCGAGAAGCTCAAAGAGCACGGAATACTCGAACAGATTGAAATGGTGGATTTCGATTTGCTGGAGTTCTCAAACATCTGCCGCCTAGTTAAAAAGTACCAGCCGGACGAATTCTATAACCTGGCTGCACAGAGTTTCGTTGCTGCCAGCTTCGAAGAGCCTATTTATACTGCCCAAGCAGACGGTATGGGCGTGTTCTACATACTTGAAGCTATACGGGAGTTTTCGCCGAAGACTCGCTTCTATCAGGCATCGACATCAGAAATGTTCGGACTGGTGCAGGAAATCCCGCAATTCGAAAAAACTCCGTTCTACCCGCGCTCGCCCTATGGCGTTGCGAAACTCATGGCGCATTGGGCAACAACAAATTATCGGGAAAGCTTCGGGCTTTACACATGCTCGGGCATACTCTTCAACCACGAAAGCCCGTTCCGCGGCAAGGAATTCGTGACGCGCAAAATCACCGCGCACTTTGCGCGAATGGTAGTCGGAGAAACCGACAAGCCTTGTGAACTTGGAAACCTTAGTGCGCAGCGCGACTGGGGTTTTGCAGGCGATTACGTTGAGTGTATGTGGCGGATGTTACAACAGAACGAGGGCGATACTTATGTAGTAGCCACCGGCGAAATGCACTCAATACGAGAGTTTGTGCTTGAAGCAGGTAAAGCCTGCGGCTGGGACATAGAATTTTCCGGCAAAGAAGATAGCGAGATCGGTACAGACAAGAAAACCGGAAAAATTGTTGTAAAAGTCAATCCTAAATACTACCGCCCCGCCGAAGTAGAACAGCTTCTCGGCAATCCGGCTAAGACAAAACAAAAACTAGGCTGGGAACCTAAAGTCCGTTTTGCCGAACTGGCGAAGATGATGATGGAAAAGGATATAGAGAGAGCAGAGAAGGGGAGGCTGTGATGATTGAACGATTGAAGCCCGATTTTGAATTCTCAGACGAGAGAGGGTGCCTAGTCCAGCTTGCTCATGCTGGCTGGGAACAGATAAACTTCCTGCTGACTAAGGCTGGCGTACATCGCGGCGGACACTATCACAAAGAAACTCGTGAAGCATTTTATGTAATAGACGGCGAACTGGAGCTAACGGCAAAACGTGACGGACAAACAGAACATCATTCGTTCACAACAGGTGACTTTTTCGTAATCCAACCCCTAATTTCCCACTCAATGACATTTGCAAAAGATACTCGCATGATAGCTCTTTACGACAAATGCGTTGAACGTGCAGACGGAACAAAAGATATATTTACAGGAGAATGGACGTGAACAATATTTTTGACTATGCCTGCTTGGAGCTTTATTGAATATAAGGACAGTAGATAAACTTTTGAAAATGAGGAGACACATTCTATGTCAATAACGAACATACCAGTATTTTATGAGGGGCAAGATGACTTAATAGGTATGCTTGCAACTTCTATATGTAGCGTTTGTTATAACACAGAGTCGTTTATCAATTTTTATATACTGGATTGTGGAATTCATAGTTTCAATAAAAAACAATTGGAAAATTTAAAAAAGAAATTCAATAATTTTTCCATCGAGTATATACCGATTGATTTAAAGCAATTTGAAGGATTAGAAGGTTATACACAAGGAAATTATGTTGATTGCTATTCAAGATCGCTAATTCCGGAATTAGTCCCTGAATTGGATAAAGCAATTTATTTAGATACTGATGTAATTGCTCTCGACGATATAAAAAAACTATGGAATGAAGATTTGAATGGCTATGAAATTGGAGCAGCAGCAGATATAGGTTATGGTAAGGGATTTTTTCGAAATGCAACTGAGAATTTAGGAGTCTCAAAACAGCATATTATGCCTAATATAGGCGTTGCCTTAATTGATTGCAAAAAATGGCGGGAAAATAATGTTTCCGAAAAAATGCTTGAAATAGCTAGAAAATACAAGGGAAAACTACTCATAATGCAAGAATCTCTTATCAGTATATATTATAATAATAACAATTATAAATTGTTAAATAACCGATATAATATGTCTGATAGACTAAATGAGGTGAAAAAATATTTTCCTCACATAACAGATGAATATTTGGAGAACGAAAAACAAAATGTGATTTTACAACACTTAACTCCGTTTAAGCCATGGATATATTGTAAAAACTCTCACAATAATAGATTTTTGCTGCACTTTGAAAATTTTTGGTTTTTCGCAAAAATGACACCGTTCTATGAGGGACTTTTGAACAAATTTAATTATCATACTATCATGCTAAACAGAAGCTACGAAATAAAACGCACAAACAAAATTATAAAGTTGTTTGGCTTTATTACGTTTTTAAAAATTAAAAATAAAGGTAATAAGGCAGTTTATAAATTATTCAACATAATACCTATATTCAAAATCAAATCAATATAATGAAAAGAAGAAAAAGGAAAATATAAAATGTCATTGCTTGTCAAGAAGAAATATCTGAACGGCAACAGGAAATATTACTTTTTAGGGGTGCCTCTTTTGTCTAAAAGGAGAAAAGATGGGTGTACCCGCACTTACCTGTTGGGTATCAGAATATGCAAACGCATGCGTGAGTCAACCTTGTATACGCAAACGTTAGAAACCATGCTTGATATAAAAGGCTTAATTAATGCTCAGATTAAAAAAAATACTGTTCTTATTATAGAAGTTACCGAATCACACGGCGATGTAGCAGCATGCATGATTTCATATTTTTTAGACTTAGGGTATAATGTTGATATTGTTTTGTCTTCGGAGAACATTATTCATGAAGCCGTTTCTTGCATGAATTTTTCAAAAGATAAAGTGCGTGTTTTTAACGGCAACATAGGGATATTAAAGTCAGAAGATTTTGCACAAAATTTAGTTAGATATAAGTGGATACTCCTAAATACTGCAAGAGCATGGGATCATGATAATAATTTATTGTTTAAATTGTACCATATTTTAGATGAAATTATTTATAAAAATAACGTGCGTTTCATTCTACATCACGCAACTAAGGAATTGATGTTTTCTGAAGAATTGAGAAATAGAATGCTTAATGATGCGTTTGTCCTTTTTAAATTTCCAATTTTAGGACGCAGGCTTCCTTTTATAAGTGCTACAAAATACGGCTCCTCTGTAATTGAGCATAAGAAAAACAGAATAATCAAGTTTTTTCTATCTGGTGCATTTATAAAAACGGTTCGCCACATAGACTCTGTTATAGATAGCTTATGTAAGCTGGTGGACAATGGAATTACGGATTTTAGAATCGTCCTAATAACGAGGACTATGGATTATGCCTTTAATCCTCCAAATAAATTGTTGCCTTTTATTGAATTTAAAGGAAAGACCACTTATCCTCAGTTGTATGATGAACTGAATGATTCAGATTTTATTATGTCCGGGCAACATTCTGAAAAAATGACAGAATATCTGTACAACAGAGTTTCCGGGAACCATCTACTTTCAGTAGGTTTTGCGAAACCAATGATAATGCATGAGGAAATAGCTGCGGCTTATAAGATGGATAGCACGAATACTATCCTTCATAAAGAGAATGAACTTTATGATGCTTTATTGCGTTGTATAAACATGACTGAAAAAGAATATGATAAATATATCAAAAATCTAAAATCTCTGCGTACAAAAGACGAAACGGAATCATTAGATAATATGCGGCGCGTTTTTGGTATAGCAAAATAAAATTATTTGGTCTGATGAAAAAGGGAGCTAGTACCCACTATCGTACTGAAGTCAATCTTATAAAGGAAAAAGCATGTTTTTGATTGTTGGTGCCAATGGTTTTTTAGGCTCTTATCTCAGAAAAAATATTCTAGAGATGACTGGTGATGATGTTTTGTGTGTTGACATACAAAATATTGATGATGCGAAGGCAGAAAATAGAGTCAAATGGCTGGAGTGCAATGTTACCGATATAGAAAGCGTGAAAAAATTAAATAATGTTGTAAAAAACGAGAAGGATCTAAAGGTAATCTATCTTGCCGTATATTTTAACACAAAAAACAATCTGGACTTGCAAACAACAAAAACCGCTTTCAATGTCAATGTGATTGGTCTGTCTAATTTTTTGTACCATATGGAAAACATATCGAGACTATATTTTACCTCTACGGATATGGTATTCAATAGAGATGGAAAATATACGGAAGAATCTCCGACAGAACCAATGAACCAATATGGCGAACATAAGATTATATGCGAAAAAATTGTTAATTCCTTCAAATACAATGTCGTCAGACTGTCCGTAATGACCGGTGTAAGCCTAGCCCCCGACAAAAAACATTTTTTTGATGAGATATTGGAAAATTTAAAAAACGGCATAGAAATGGAATTCTTTGCTGATGTCTATAGGACTATGATTGATTTTAATACGGCTTCAAGATTGATTATCGATTTGATAAACACTCCCGAAGCACAAAAACATAAAATCGTCAATATATCCGGCGACTATGCGGTGTCAAAATATGATTTGGCGATCAAGATTGCCGAGAAATACAGTTTGGATACAAGTAAAATTATTCCTGTCAAACAGAGTGAAGTTGCTATCTGGCAAGAGAAGAGAGCGAACGAGGTTTTATTGGATAATAATTTGCTGAAGGAAATATTGCGATTAAAAAAGATTGAGATGGTTGTCTAAAATTCCGTTTGCCACCCCCTTCTCTTTTCGACTATAAGAAAAAACTGTCAAGGAACTAGATCATGAAACTATTCACCAAAAAGAGATATCTTAGCTGGAACAAGACGTATTTCTTTTTAGGAAAGCCGTTTTTGGTTAAACAGAAAACTGCTGCTCGTGTTGATTTTTCTCTCTTTGGTTTTAGAATCTATCAAAAAAATAGGGGAAATACTAGTGCGTGCTCCTCAGCATCAGTCTCGCTCTCTCAAAAACAATTGGCACGGATACGGTATTCTCTGCGCGCTAATGAAAACAGAAAAATCGATAAAAACTTCAAAGAAGATGAGAAAAATAAAAAAATTACTCTTCTCGTGCCGTTGAGTTCTTTACTGTCAACCTCTCAACGAGGCATATGCAGGTTTGGGTTGAATCTATTAAAAGCCATGGAAGCAACCGGCAAAATCCGGATAGATTTCCTGAAAGACAAGGACTATAAGTTTGACGGAGAAGAATTTTATAAAAATCACAACATAACATCTTTGGACCAATTAAGCGATTGTTCGGTTTACGATTTTTATTTTGAACCGGAGCTGCGCAGCAGGTTGTATATGTCTGTCATAGCAAACAACATACAGCGTGCATCCTGTGCAAGATACCGAGTCGGGTTAGTACATGATTTGATTCCTGTTATATATAGTTGGGAGTATGCCAAAGGTTTTGCTCGTACTGAAGTTGCTTTACATAACATAGTTCTTGCCGATCATATTTTTACTATCTCAAAATGCACTGCCAATGACGTGATGAATATCTTAGATATTCCGCATGACAAAATCACTGTCATATACGGTGCTTCCGGAAGCGATATTTTTTCCAAAGACGCATGCGAGTATGACTATGAAAAACGAAACAATGACCTTGTTACTTTGCTCGGGGGAAATTTTCGCAAAAACGTAAAAGGAACTATAGAAGCATTCTCTAAAGCCTATCTTTCGGGCAAACTGCCAAAGGACGCAAGGTTGGTGTTCGGCACTACTTTTGCAGATGATAAAAAAAATGATTATGATGAATTTATAAAAGAGGTTCCAACTAAATTTCCGGGCATAGAAATCGGCAAACAGATTATATTACAGCCGGACGGCTACCGTCCTACTGATAAAGAAATAGCCGACTGGCTGCAAAGCTGCCGGGCGACTATATTCGCTTCGTTTTATGAGGGATTGGGTATGCCTATATTGGAATCGTATGCAGCAAATACTCCGTGTATAGCATCTAACAATTCGTCTGTGGCTGAGATAACCGCTACTGAATGCCAGTGTAATCCGTTTGACATTGATGATATTGCTGCTAAAATCATTGAAATCTATAACAGCCCTGAGCTATGTAAGAAGTCATTGGATTTTGGAAAAAAACTTCTTGCTGAGAAATGCAACTGGGAAATCGTAGCTGCAAAAGTCATTGCCAGATTAGAAGAGATGATGAAGCCGAAGGAGATATTATGAACATCTACGGGTTGATTTTGGCCGGAGGTTCTGGAAGCAGGCTTTGGCCGCTTTCGCGTGAGCTGTATCCGAAACAGTTTCTGAACATCAACTCGGACAAAAGCCTTTTGCAGTCAGCTTTCGAGCGTTTGGCAACATTCATCAAACCGGAAAATATTATATGCATTACCAATGCAAAGCACCTAGCAAACGTGAAAATGCAGTTGGGTGAAACAACAGTACTGGCAGAGCCTGTTGCTAAAAACACTGCGCCTGCTATCGTATGTGCGGCAAAATTCATCACACAGCGTGATAGCAGCGACCCAATAATTTTAGTTGTCCCGTCTGATTCTCTGATTAAAAATATCGAACTATTCCAAAGCACAGTTGAAAAAGGCGAAAAACTTGCACAAGAAGGCTATATCGTAACTTTTGGTGTAAAGCCGAATTATCCTGAAACAGGTTACGGCTATATCAATGTTACACCGGATTTCAAAGTAAAAGAGTTTGTTGAAAAACCTGATTCTGCAACTGCACAGAAATATTTAGATAAAGGCACATATTTCTGGAATACAGGTATGTTTATGTTCAAAGTATCTGTTTTGCTTAATGAAATTGAACGCTTTGCGCCTGAAATAGCGGAAATTGCCAAGAGCATAGATTTTGATAAATCTAACGAAATACCATGCGCTGAGTTTGAAAAAATGCCGAGTATTTCTATAGACTATGCGGTTATGGAAAAATCTGACAAAATCGCATTGGTTAAATTTGAAAGCGATTGGAATGACTTGGGTTCTTGGCAGTCATTTTATGATACAAATGAAAAAGATATTAATGGAAATGTTCTTGTAGGTTCTGTATTGGATAAAGATTCTAAAAATTCGCTTGTTTACTCATCTTCAAAACTCGTTGCAGCAATCGGTTTGGAAGATACTATTATCGTAGAAACAGAAGATGCGGTCCTTGCGTGTAAAAAGTACTGTTCACAGGACATAAAACATATCTACGAAACTTTACGTGCTCAAAATAACGATGCGCATTGTGTGCATAAAACTATTTACTGCCCTTGGGGCTATTATACTGAAATAGACAGAGGCAAAGGATTTCTTGTCAAAAGAATCCATGTAAACGCCGGTCAAAGACTATCTTTACAATCGCACAATCACCGCCACGAACACTGGGTTGTGGTTTCAGGCATTGCAAAGGTGCTGCTTGACGGGCAGGAACATAGTTTAGAACCCGGCAAAAGCATAGATATACCTGTAAAAGCCCCTCATTCACTGCAAAATCCCTCTAAAAAAGATATTGAGATTATTGAGGTACAAAGAGGCGATATCTTAAGCGAAGATGATATTATCCGCTATGAAGATATTTACGGCAGGATATAAAATATTTCTATCTATTTTTTAAAAAATTTGTATTATACCCGCTATGTCAATCAGTATACGCAATAAAATAAAGAATGCCTATATGGTTAAGAACTACAGCCACATATGGCCGTATGTTCGGCCGTACTGGTTTAGGGCTTTGATTGCTGTTCTTATTACTATACCTGTCGGCTCTATGGACGCTGTTATAGCATGGTCTTTGAAGCCTTTCATGGACACTGTCATGCTCCAGAGCGAAGACTTCAATATGTCAACTGCTTGGATACCGCTCCTCATAATAGGCTTCAGCTTTACACAGAGTATGCTCAATTATTGCGCTACGTATCTTAATACATGGGTAGGAAACAGAATTGCCATTGACTTAAAACAAACCCTCTTTCACAAGCTGATGACATATCATGCGGCTTTTTTTGATAAACGCAATTCAGGTGAGATAGCCTTTCGCTTTAACAATGATGTAGATGCTGCCTGTTCCGGACTGCTCAGCAATGTAAAGCTTTTTACGACTAGGCTCTTTGCGTCTATATCTCTGATAGCTGTTCTGTTCTGGAATTCATGGCAGCTTGCCATAGTTGCAGTAACTATTCTGTTCATAGCACTGTTTCCCCTTACCAAGGTCAGAAAGAAAATCAAGGAGATTATGGATAAGACTGTTTCTACAGGCGGATTCATAGTAACTCACTATAACGAAACATTTTCAGGAAATAGGACTATATCCTCTTACAATCTGCATGATTATCAGGGAGAAAAATTTGACAATACTCTGAAGACGCTCTTCAAGCTAAGCATGAAGATGACTAGAAAAACCGGAATGTTGAGCCCTATGATGCACTTTATTGTGTCTTTGGGAATTGCTCTGGTTATCTGGCTCGGCACTTACCTTATCGTCAATCAACAAATCACTCCCGGCAATTTTGTGTCTTTCCTAGCCGCACTCATAATGCTTTATCAGCCTGTTAAAACAATGGGCAACAACTTTACTGCGATCCAGATGTCTTTGTTGGCAATGGAGAGGGTTTTCTCTCTGCTTGATGATGTCCCTGCGATCAAAGATAAAGAGGGAGCCGTGCCTCTTGACTGCGTAAACAGCACTATAGAATACAAAGATGTTGTGTTTGAGTACGAGCAGGGCAGACCGGTGCTTAAAGGAGTCAGCTTAAAAATAAACGTAGGACAGACTGTTGCGCTTGTAGGCAATTCCGGCGGAGGCAAAACAACAATGGCAAATATTTTGCCTCGTTTTTACGATATAAAGGGCGGCTCTATTACCATAGACGGGACAGACATAAGAGACGTTACGCTCAAGTCTCTCAGAAACAACATAGCGGTTGTGTTTCAGGATAATTTTCTGTTCTCAGGCACGATGAGGGAAAATATCCTGCTTGGCAAGCATGATGCAACTGAGAAAGAGCTGACGCAGGCTGTTGAAGCCGCGTGTTTGAGCGAGTTTGTTGCGTCTTTGCCTCTGGGGCTGGATACCGTAATAGGCGAGCGCGGCGTTCTTTTGTCCGGCGGTCAGAAACAGCGTGTTGCCATTGCCAGAGCATTTTTGAAAAATGCTCCTATAGTGGTGCTTGACGAGGCAACATCTGCGCTTGACAACAAGTCGGAGGCGGTTGTTCAGGCTGCAATAGACAATCTTATGAAAGACAAGACGGTTATTGTCATAGCACACAGACTCTCAACTATAAGAAACGCAGATAAAATTGCGGTTGTAAACCATGGTGAAATTGTTGAAACAGGCACGCATGACGAACTTATCAGAAAGCGGGGATCTGTGTACTCATCGCTGTATAATGCGCAGGTTAATTGAAAAGCAAACTTCTAATCTTCCGTGTGCATAAGAGCGTATGCGTACCACTCGATAAGATTGGACTGTACAACGCTTATCACCATGTTGCGTGCAAGATCTTCAGATACAGCTTCACTTCCTAAGATATCAAAGGAAAAAGGCGTGTAAGAAAGACGCTGTAAAACAGGCAGCATATAATCAATTACAGTAGCAAATCCAACTCTGTGCAAAGCTTGCATAACCAAAGCCTCGCGTGCAGAAATAACAATAGGACAGCCGGCTACCGGAGACGATAATAAAACTTCCCTGCCTGTGATTTCTGTTTCCGCCAAGAAAGGATTGTAAGGACCGGAGAACTTCAAAGAAGACTTGTTCTCTATCACAATAGCCTCCTTAGAACCTCTCATAGGAACCGCAAATCCGCAGGCGACCAGAAGCTGAAAAACTTCTAGGATACGCTCGGGAGTCTCACCGTGGCAAAGCTCATGAGAAAGCACATCGCCGATTCCTACCGGAAGTATCTTCATAATCTTTGTTATATTCTGAAATATAGGAGAAGACAAATCAATAGAAGTGCCGTTCATAAGGAAAGATTGAGGAACAATCTCATTATGATCAATCAAACCGTAAGCGCAGCTGCCGAACAGCTCTATGAGATTTGAAGAATAAGAAGAGGGCTGCTTAATCCAAATGTCATGGCGCGCAGAGGAGTTCAAAGCAACGTCCTTAATAGCTTCATAGAGCAGATTATCCTTGCAGGAAACTACAATATTCTGAGCACGCTTAGGCACTGAGAATTCAACGAAATTGCGCTGTAACCTTGTGTCTCCTCCGTAAACAAAGTTTCTGGCGGAAGCTGCAACTAAAGTGTCAAAGCTCTTAGACTGAACAGCCTCACCTTCGAACAAAAAGAAGAAAGACTGAGGAGAATTATCCGAAATAGCTTTATCCAATGCCTTCTCCAAGTCGGGGTGTTTAGACAGTAAAATGCAGGCTAAGTCTTTGAGTTCCAAGAGAAATTCAGATTTCTGGGCAGCGGTCATCTCCGGAGCAAATTGCTGAATTAAAAATTTTAAAGAAATAAGGTCGCTGTCGCCGGAATAGAGATTATAAGCAGTAACAAAAATACCGCCTTGCTTAACGCATTTGTCAGCAATGTTGAATATAGCAATACGATCGTCAGCAGATAACGGAACAACAGTTTCATCAGCAGTCATGAAATCTAATTGAGGCAAAGAAACAGCATTAGAATTAATGTTGTGCAGAATCTGAGACGCAGAACCATGAAAGAAAGTGATGTTGGAAACTTTTCTGGATTTAGCTAAATTAAGAGCAGCCTGATATAAAGAATTGTCCTGAATGAAGCCAAAAAACACGCCGTCCGGGTTGCTGGCAGCCAAACAAGCCAAAGCCTCTGGATTATGGCAGGCAGCATCAGCGTAAGAAAAGCTTCCGTCCGCAGACTTGCTGGCAAGATAGCCTCTAAGAGCAACAACATAGCGCAGAGAAACAGGGGATAAAGAAGAAAGAAGACGCATAGCCAAAGCTCCGTATAAAGAATAAGAAATAATAGAAATTACAAGTAGTTCAAAATAGAAAGCTTCAACAAAGAGCCTGTAACGGAATAAGATGCCTGTATATTAGCGGTCATGTCTTGGATTCTGACAGCTACCTCTGTTTTATCAACTTGCTGAATAGATGCAAGCTGATTAGTAAGATTCGTCATAATATTTATCTGAGAAGTCTTTTGGCTGTTGGCTAAATAGTCATTGCCGATAACAGTGGTATGCAGTTTTTGTAATTCCAGTGCGGAACTTCGCAGCAAAGAAACCGCAACATCCAAATTAGCACGGTAATCAGTCTCGTTAGTAGCATTGCCTGCCGCCTGCATAAAGCGCAGTCCTTGAATTATTTTCTGAAAGACGGGATCATTGCTGGTAATGCCGTAATCTAAAACATAATTCTCATCAATAGTAGCCTTTCTGGTTACATAGGCAAAAGGATTAACACCCAGTGAAGTATACTCGGAATCATAAGGAGGCAAATCAGGATCGGTGACAAGAGGGTCCGGAGGAAGAGTAATCGGAGGCAAAGTAGCCAGATTAGCTACGGGAGCAGTATTATACCTAGCGCCGGAATATACAAATTTACCGCCGATAGTCTGATTGAAAAGAGCGGTCAAAGAATCCAGATAACCGGTAGCCTGAGTGGCAATAGTATTAGCGGTATAAGCAGAATAAACATTATTATTGGAAGAGAAACTAATGGCGAGGTCTAAAATTTTGCTTATCTGCGTCAATGTGACCTCGTAAAAAGACATGTTGTCTCTTGCGGAGTTAATAGAAAATAAATAAGCGTCCCGCTGCGACAAGGCTGCGCTCAAACTCAGCAGCCTTTTCGCTTCAGTAGGAGAATAATCCGTAAGATTATTAGACTTGACGCCTGTAGAAAGCTGATTAGAAAGCAAATGGAGAGTCCTTTGCTGACCCAGCAAATTAGAAGTCATATCTTTAACAAGACTGATGTTACTGACGGAAGAAAGATACATGGCAAATCACCATAAGTAGAAGGTTTAAATCATCGAACCATATTTTGCAGAATATCAAGCATTTTTTGAATAACAGAAACAACATGGGCGGAAGCAGCATAACTGTTCTGCCAATTAGTCAAATTTATAAGCTCTTCATCAGTATTAACTCCGGTCTGATTGGACAGGGTGATGCTGTAGTATTGTTTTTGAGTGGCAACGGACTCATGCCTAATCTGTATGCTGCTGGCAATCTGCTGGAATCCGGAAAGAATAGTAGCGGTGATGCCTGAGAAGGTCTGAGTTTTCACATTGAGACCGATAGATTGGAAAGTATCGGAAGTGTCATAGGTAGGAGGAGTACCCGGAATAATAACAATAGCAGCGTTCGTAGAATTAAGAACATTGTTTAAATCAGTGGCAGCCGTAGACTTCATAGAAAAAGTACCGTTAAGCAGGTCTGGATTTACAGAGAAGGTGGCAATATTGGGCAATCCGGTATCAGGATCAATAACTGCTTTGAAGAAGCTGTCAGGCAGCTCTCCGGGCTTAATACCGGCAGCATTATAAACATCTGCAAAGCTGTTTCCGCTTGGAGTCTCCGCAACGAACATGAGGACTAAGTTCTGCAGCTGAGATTTAAGCTGGGCAATTTCGCCGGTGTCGGAAAGAAAAGCGGTTATAGCCTGCAATTTGCCGCCTGTAAGAGCAATAGTAACATCCGAACCGGCAGCGTTCATAACAGTAACTCCGTCCACTCCTACGGAAAACCTCTGAGGCTGTCCATCGAGCAGAGCCAAGCCGCTGTTAGTGTAAATAGCAATCTGACCGTTGTGTCTTTCTAAAACGTTTATGGAGGCGACTTCGGCAATTTTGCTTATAAGCACATCGCGCTCGTCCTGCAAGTTGCCGATAGGCTGTTTGAGGGCAAGAGTAGCGGTAATCTTGTCATTGATATTCTGAACCTGCTGCAAAAGAACATTCAGCTCCGAGACCGAAGTAGTCATATCGCTTTTCGCGTCCCGTTCCAGTGTCGCAAGCTGATTGGAAATAGACCTGATAGTATTTGCAAAATTGTTAGCTTCGGCAACGACAGTCCGCCCTATGATTTCATTGCTGGGATCTGAAGAGTATTTTATCAGCGAAGCCTGAAAATTATTCAGCGTGGAAGTCAGGGCAGGAGGATCGCCGGTAGAATCCAGCATTGACTGAATCTGCATCATGTATCCGTTAAGCATACCTAAGTTAGCCTCGCTGGAAGTGGCATTGAACAAAGTTCTTTGCAGAACAGCATTCGTGACCCTGGTATAGCCGGAGATTTGCACGCCGCCTATGTCAGTGCCAAGAGATACTGCGGAAAGACTTAGCCCTTTTTTAGTATAACCCTCTGTTTGAGCGTTTGCTATATTCCCGGATATGATTTGCGCAGCAGTAGTACTTGTCTTGATACCGCTTAGAGCAACGGAAAGAGCAGCTGTTAATGACATGGTTTCAACCCTTAAGTTTTACAAACATAATAAGAAACACCCCTATGAAACAAGGTAATTACTAATTTTTCCTTAAATAACACGGATATAACGCAAAAAACAACGCAAAAATCAGCGAACAGCCTGCATTATAGTACCAAGCATATCATTTGTAACAGTAACAACCTTAGCGTTTGCGGAGTATACCTGCTGAGCCATAATCATTTTGGTAAACTCAGTGGCAATATCTACGGTAGACGCTTCCAAAGAGCTGCTGATAACGAGACCGGAGCCATTAGAGCCCGGAGTCCGTAAATTCGCAGAACCTGAGTTAATAGTTGCAGTATAAATACCGCCGCTGTGTCTTTGGAGATTGTCCGGCGAGTTGAAGGTTGCTACGGGAATTTGATATATTTTTCTGACACTTCCGTTTGTGTAATGAATAGAAATGATGCCAAGAGAGTCTATTTCTATACCGCTGTAAGAACCTTCGCCAAGACCGTCCTGAGAGATTGAAGTCACGGAAACAGTTTCACTGGCATTGGCAAATTGTGTTAATCCGGTAGCGACACCGAAATGCCCGAGGTTAAGACTTATGTCCTGAGAGCCTGCGCCGGGGAATGTGAGACCCGGCAAGGTCACAAAAGCAGGATCTCCTATTCCGCCAGTCGCTGCACCGGGACCAGTAATAGACTCAATAGTACCGGCGGGACCACCAGTGACACTAGGGCCCTCATGGAACTTGACTGTAAAATTAGTTGTGAAATCTGTACCAAGTCCTAAGCCGTCTTGGACTGTTACAGTAGCAACCCACGTATTAATAATAACATTAGGAGGAGTAGCACCGTCATTGTCAGGAGCCCAAACAATGCTAACTTGGTGAGTAGCTCCTAAAGCATCATATATTGTAACAGTGGAAGGCGTAGATTGATAATCGGCTGTTTGTCCTGCCGGTAAGTTAGCAACATAATTAACATTAACAGTGGCTTCCGGATTGTCTAAAAGAGCGGAAATCTGAATAGGTTCGGTAGAGGCAGTATTAGTAATGCCGTCAGTAATTTTATAGCCTAATAAATAATAGCCGGAACTATTTACCATAAAGCCGTCTTTGTCTATAATGAAGTCGCCCGCTCTGGTATAATAAGCGGCACCATCGAAAAGTATTTTGCCGGCAGTATCAACTCTGGCGGAAGTTACGCAAAAGTAGCCGTCTCCGGAGATAGCAAGATTTGTTATAGTATCTGTGGACGCAATAGTACCCTGCAAAGCATTATGATAATGAGGAGCAGCGCGCACGCCGCCGGGATTATTTCTTACGGCATTAGACACGGTAACAATATCGGAAAAGTAAGTAGAAATGGTCTTAAAGCCGGTAGTCTGGGCATTGGCTAAGTTATCGGAGATATTGCCGATTGATTGGGATTGTGCGTTTAGACCTGTAACGGCGACACCGAGAGCAGAGAAAAGAGACATGAAAGACCTCGCTTAATGTTTTAGAGTTATAACAACTAAAAAATACTAAGCAAATAGCGTGCCAAATTTGAAAAAAGAGTGGAGATTTGAGAGGGGAATATGTACCGTTCGCCAGCAATTTTGCATATATTATAGTTGTACAACAAACGGTTTTTGGGGGGTGAAATTTTTGCATTTTCTTGGGTCTTTATACGGACACTCCGGAGGGAAGTCTAGCGAATCTCCACAGATAGACCATACGGTGTTCTCGAACCAACCCTCTTGCTCTGTTGTTAGTCCAACATGACAGTACTCCCCAGCCTTATGTTCACAATACATGTAAATTTTTGCGGCGTCCAAGTGTTTTAAAAACTTTTAATGTTGCAAAGCACTTAAACTACCCAGTATTTCTTTGCCCGAAGGGCAAAGAAATACACCCCCTTACGCTTTGCTACGGGCGGCAAGCCCCTTCTCCACGAGAAATGCCAGCAAAGTGAACAAAAACATAAAGATAGAGAAAGGAATATTCCAATTAGCCAAAGACAGCCCTAAGAAAGTCCAGCGTATTTCATCGCAGCGAGGGGCACTTGTCTGCATCAGCATTTCCCGGACTTGATCGATAGACAGAGAAGAAACATCTGACGCAGCACATTGAAGAGGACTCTGCCAGAGTTTAAGCTCAACGCCGGAATGGAAAATGCCAAGCCCCAGACTTGCAAGGAAACTAAGAGCGCACAGAACCAGCAAAGATAGGCAAATATTTCTCTTTAAAGGCGCACTGATACGCATATAATGAATTATTAAGCCTATAAATGCAAAAATTGCAACCGCAACAAAAGGATACCTTTGCAGCAGGCAAAGATGACAAGGAGCTACGTCAAAAAAGTACTGTAAAACAAAGGCAAAACAAATAGAAAAAATGCCGGTTAAAAGCAGTATCATAAAAGAGTAGGGGACTCGCAAAATCAGCGAACCCCATTTACGGCAAAACTCCACACTCCACACTAATTTTCCTCCTCTGTCAGCTTCACAAGCTCATCAAAAGAAACCGTCTTATTCTTCAAATCAACTTTTTCCAGAATAAAATCAATAACCTTTTCTTCTAAAGCAGGAGTCTTAAGACGCTCTAATGCACCTTGCGTCTTAGTGTAATAATCTATGACTCTCTGCTCTTGACCCGGGAAGCGGCGGACTTCATTCATAAGAACAGAACGCAGCTCTTCCGGAGTAACCTCTATTTTATTCTGCCTTGCAACTTCAGCAAGCAAAAGCCCTAAACGAATACGCCTGTCTGCAATATCAGTGTACTCTTTTCTTAGCTCTTTCTCAGATTTACCAGTGTCTTCTGCCGGCAGGCTGTTGTTTTTCATGCTCTCTTCAACCTGTCTCCAGATTCCGGAAAACTCGGAATTCAAAAGACACTCCGGAATATCAAAAACATACTCCTTAGCCAGCTCGTCCATAAGAGAACGCTTGGCAACAAGACGGCTCATTCTGTTATAGTCAGCCTTCATGTCATCGGAAATTTTTTCCCTCAGCTTGTCAATGCTAGGGAACCCCAGTTCTTTTCCTAAAGCATCATTGAGTTCAACAGGCGCATGTTCCAGAATTTTCTTAACCGAAACCTCGAAAACAGCGTCCTTGCCCTCTAGGTCAGGAGCATGATATTTGTCCGGGAACTTAACTTTCACAGATTTTTTATCGCCGGCTTTTGTTCCCACAAGCTGGTCTTCAAAGGTATCGATGAAAGACTTAGTCCCAAGCTCCAGTCTATGATTTTCAGCCTTCATGCCTTCGTGCTTTTCACCGTTGACGCTGCCGTCAAAGTCTATAACAAGAATATCGCCCATAACGGCAGTGCGGTTATCCTTTACAGGCTCAGGCTTGCGCATTCTTTTTGCTATTTTCGAAATAGCATCATCTATCTTGTCAGAAGCTACCTCTGCAACAGGCTTTTCTATGGAAATCTTAGAGAAGTCATTGACAGTCACAGAGGGCAGTATTTCTAGGGAAACCTTTATCTCTATGTCTTTAATATCAGCAGTATCCTGCACAGCATTAGCATCAGCCAGCTCTACTTTAGGCTGCATGGCAGGGCGGATTTTTTGAGTCTCATAAAGCTCACTGATAGAGGACTGAATCAAAGAGTCCAAGGCATGAGAAAAAGCCTCATCGCCGAAACGCTGTTCTATGATAGGGGCTGGAATCTTGCCCGGGCGGAAGCCCTGTATTTTAGCTTTCTTAGCAATCTCAGCTAAACGCGCAGTCTTTTTAGCAATGATGCTGTTTTTTAGAATAGTGACAGAGAAATCTCTTTTTAAACCGTTTTGATTGACTAACTTTATAGACATAATTTTTCCTTATATTTAACAATACAATTTAAGTGTAGGGCGGCTTGCCACCCGAAGCTCCGCAGGAGCGAAGGGTGGTGCGGACGAAGGGACTCGAACCCCCACAGCCTTTCAGCCACCAGGACCTAAACCTGACGCGTCTACCAGTTCCGCCACATCCGCAGGTGCGCAAATGTAGCATAACTCTATAAAACAAGTAAATAGCTATTTTTAGGCGCGCATCTCTTCTCTGGCAAAGAACTCATCAATAATTTTCCTGCGCGGACCGCTTTCGTGAGGAGCTTGCATGAACTCATTTAAAATGTTTACATATTCAGGCTGTATCTCCGGTGCTATAACACCATCAAAGTTTATACCGTTTTGTCCGTAGCGAGAAACAAAAAGCCAAGGCAAACAGTCGTCTGGTACGTTTCTTAAAATTGACAGTATATACTTATAAGACGGAGGAGTATATTTTCCTGTTTCATACAAATATGTTATAGCAGGGTTATCTCTTTTCTCGGGAAAGATAAGCAGGCTGGCGGCACCGAGGCTGTTCGCATATTTTATTGTGCTGACAACCGTATCAGGTCGTTGTTCTAAGCTTATATTCAAAGAGTTGTAAAAACCATAACTTGCTATACGCTGCAAAATGGTTTTCTGCCCTGTCATATCGCTATAGTCTATTTTCATTCCTAATATTACCTCGCAACGCTTGCCGAATTTTGTTTTTAACTCTTGCAGCAGAGTGTCTGTAATCATGCTATGGTGAGGCACTTCAAAAACAAATTGTTTAATATCGTACTCTGAAACATATTCCGCTAATTTCCGCATCTTGTTGACAGATGTTTCCGGAGTATCAAAGGAGGTATCAAGTATCAGTTTGCCTATAATTGTGTTTACAGGTGAAAACGAGGAATCAAACATATTTTCAATCTGTGACATTGCTTTAATAAAGTATGTATTTATTTCTTTTTTTATAACTATGTCGTCTATCTGTAGCATTGGTGGAATAACGTATGTACTTAGTTCTCTTTTTATAACGATGTTGTCTAAGCTCTTTTTGTTTACATGGTATTGGTTGTCTGAACGTTCTTTGCCTAATAGGATAATTGCTTCAAAATCCAGAGGTAAGCCGACAAACTCTTTTATTTCGTTATGCCTTGCCAGGGGATCCATCAGTACCAGAGAATCAATGCCTTCTGCAGCAGCCTGAATGAGCATATTTTCAGTCGCCATACCTATAGCAAAAACGTCTCCCCTTTCAGACATTGCTTTAACACTCTTTTTATGCAGAGCAAATACTACTGCGGAAGCATTGTTAATTGCCGATATAGAAGGGCGGTCAATGAATTTTTTGTCAGTGCTTGTTTCGTTCAGCTGCAACATTTTTTCCGCCAGGCTGTTAATCTGTTGGCGGTTATTTATAATATAGAACCTCCAAGGCTGACTGTTTTTTGATGACGGGGCTTTTCGCGCAGCATCCAGCAATGACTCAATCATAGAACGACCCAAGTAAAAGTTCGGATCAAAGTGTCTTGTGCTGTGTCGGTTGTCAATAACATGTCTTGTTATTTTTGCCGCATCTTTTATTTCCTTTTCTTCCTCTGCCTTAGAAAAGAATTTGTCAACTAGGTTTCTTCTTTCCGCAATGCTTTCCGTTTGCATAACGTCCTCTAACAGCCTGAACGTATCCTCGTCGTACTCAGGCGGTATAGCGTACAAAGCCATACCCTTTTTCTGCCTGTCTCCGTACCACGAAAACTTAATCCTGCCTAAACTTTCGTCAGATATTTTTCTTAAAACCTCTGCAAGTCCTGAAAGAGACGGAGCAGTATATTTCCCTTGCTTATGCAAATACCCAACCACAGAACTTTCTTTGATGTTGATTGGGAAGACAACTATCTTGTATGCGCCGAGGTTTGCTGCGTACTCTATTGTTTTAACGGTATCGTCAATTTGCTGAGAAGGTGTGAGGAAAGGTGCTCCGAAAAGTACGTTCAAACTAAAGTAGCAGCCGTTTTCTTTGATAAGGCGTACTTTTTCTTCCAACTGTTTCAGCACGATGGGCTTATTCAAGCAATTTTTAAGCACATGCTCATCTGCGGATTCCAGTCCCAGTTCAATAACAATCTCCGCATTACCGCAATGTTCTTTCAATTCTTGCAAAATGCTTTTGTTTACGGTCGCATAATGTGTTTCAAATATAATGGCTTCACACTCGAAGCGCTTGACGTATCTCAGTGTTTCAAAAAGTACATCTCTGGATATTTGTTTAGTATCAAGAAAACTGCCTGATGTGAGAAGCACTAAATCCTTTATAGGTTGTTTCAATGCGGAAAACACAGAGTCCAGCTGCTTTTCAATTTCAGATGCTTTGATAGGTTCTCCATAGCCGTAATCGCACATAGTGCAGAAATTCTTTTCTTTAAAACGGCAGCTTCCGCCAGCCAGTACTAAAAGAGTTGTGGTTTCTTGCTGCCATGCCTGTGCAGGAGGCATATATATCGGAGGAGTTTTTGCTCTTATTTCTTTGGTTAATTTGCGTAAATCAAAGGATGCCTCTTTAGCAGCGGCAAATAGCTGCTGAGGCAGAAGCTGCTGCTTTGGCATTGAAGGAACAATGTTCAGAGTATTGTTTTGGCAAGGAACACAGTTTGGTCCTAATGACAATCCATACTTATCGGCGATTTGCTGCGCCTTTTTAGCTATGTCCGAAAACTCCTCAGAGCTTAGAGGCACTACATGCTCCATCGGAGTTCCGGGCACAGGTCTGAACGCAGATAAAATCGGTGCTGCTCCTGCTTTGCACACTGCTTCCACGCCTTGCAAAAGAGATTCACGAGGCTCTAACCCTACGATGAAAGCGGCTTTTACGTCTCCTTTTTCCTTGCACAAACCGGAAGCATATTTCAAAGCATCAAGATACTGCTCAAACGGTATCTTGCCTTTTCCGGGCATTATGCGTTTTGCGATATCTCTGTCAAATGTCTCAGGGTTAAATCCGAATTCAGTAACTCCCGCATTATAATAATCGTCTATGTCCGACAGATTTTTCGGCGGCAGACACATTAAGTATATAGGCATATGCGCATCATAACTTCTGATTTTCGCGCACATATTCAGTATGATTTGCTTGCCTTTATTACTTGTGTCTGATTTTCCGCCTATCATTATGTGTCTGAAAGGCAGAGGCTCCAGCGAAAAAACAGCATCTATGGTTTCCATAATATCCTGCTCGTCAAAATCTAAATCTAAGTTATGTAGAGATGTTTCACAAAAAGTACAACCTTTTGATGCTTGGTTAAAAACACAAACAGTAGAGTGCTGCAATCTCAATCTGTCGGTAGAGAAAAAGGCTATATCGTACATATCAACGCCGTTTGACGTAATAGATATAGGCAGGACAGGCTTTGGAACAAAGTCTACTTTATCAAACAAAACTTTGCCGTAATACGATACGAAAAGCTCCGTGTCCTGATTGCAATCCAGAACAAACGGAGATATGCTTGCGAACTTATTGGCAACAGGGCAGTTAACAAAGAATTGCTCATTCAGCAGCAAGTCCAGATTAAAATATTTTTCATATTCAAAGTTTCTCGAAAGAAACTTTTTTGCATTTTCCGAAACAATCACTCCTTGATTTACGAGCGATATTTTTATAGCGGATAAATCTGATGTGTCCGTTATGGTATTATGCCACTCAGCCAGCGGAGCATCAAGGGCAGGGTGAAGGTTTGCACTGAAATTAAAGCTGTCCACATAGCATATCTGAGTATCAAATATCATATTGAACAAATAGGCATGGTCTTCTGTAGGCTGTCCTGCTATAAATCCGTCACTAGAGCTTTCCCATGAAAGGGCAGCGTTATCCATTACGTGTTTTGCGTGAATACCGTTAAACTCGTTCATAAAAACATAATGGCTGTACGGAACTTTGTATGGAGCAGCTTCCATTATGCCGAATGCCTCAAGGTTTAAGTGCTGAACGCTGGGCAGACCTTTGTCGTGTAATGCGCGGTTAAGAGGAGGAGTAGAACTCTGAAAACGAGGGTTTGCCTCGCAGATAAAAACATCGTTACGAGAAACAATAGCATCAAAACCTATAACTCCGCGATAGCCGGCTTTTTGCAGTTTATCGCATATCAATTCAAGCTGCTCTGCAAATTTACGGGTTGCCTCCAAAGGGATGTCTCTATAGGCAATGTAATCGGATCCGCTGTACAAAAGATGATTATCTTTGTTTTGTATAATCTGCACTGAGGGCGGAAGGTACAAACTATGTTTATCATAGATAACGCAATGAGCATTTACCGGTATATTGTTCTCAATGTATTTTGAAACAAGAAACTCTGTGTCTCGGCTTAACGTATCAAGAATAGCGGTATTTGACGCATCAATTAAGAACGTGCCGAGTCCTCCTTGCGAGTCCGGGTTTTGTACAACCGCACGGGAACCTTTGGCTAGTATATCTTTCAGGAACTTGGACGAAGACAATTTTTTACCTTGTTGTACGTCATATTCTATTGAGCGGATTGTGTCCGATGCGAACTTTTTGAATATTATTTTGTAGTCAAGCTGTTCCAATAACTGTTCGTCATTAAGGCAAACTGTCCGCTCAATTATACTTTTGGGTTGGATATAGGCATATTTCGCAGCATACGCCATAAAACGGCAGTCAGGCTCTCGTTCAATCAATTCAAGCTGACGTTCTATTATAAAGTCTTGTGCTTCTGGGTGAAAAATATTATGATTAAGCCTTTCAGGGTTATTATTACAGTAAGCAATATTACCGTTACGGTTGTCTCCGTATATCGTGAAGGAACCCTTAAAGAGGCTGCCCGTATATCTTATGTCGGAGGCTCTAGCTCCTGTCCAGCAGAGGTACATATTAAAATATCCTATTTCTTAAATAAAAATGAATGAAAAAATAAGCAATATTTAATTAGAATTATAATTTTCTACAGCTTTTTTAGTTAAAACATTTTAATATAGTTAATACAAGTGTTTTTGCAGCAAAGCACTTAAAAAGTTTTTGTGCAGATTAGACTGGACTTTTGGGGGTTATTAGCTAGATTCAATAGCCGTAATAAGGAGAAGAAAGATATGCCTGTAATAGTTAGATCTGAAAGTGTACATCCGTTTTTGCCGTCCGTAGGCTCGTTGAGTGCTGTTGAAGAGACTATCGCAAACAAGCAGGACATCAGACCGCTGGAAATAGCCATAATAAACCTTATGGCAGAAAAACAAACTACGGAAAGACAACTGTCTTGCTGGCTGGGATATACGCCGCTGCAAGTAAAATTAACTTTTGCAGCTACAGATTCTTACATTGAAGCAGTAAGAAAAGGAAAGCAGACGAAAAACACGCCTGCGGAGCATGTAAATAAGTTTTACAGCTCGTGGAGCGAGATAAAAAACAACAAATATGACGGTGTGATTATAACCGGAGTGAATGCCCTTAAAGACAGAGTAGAACAAGAAGATATATGGGAAGAAATAACAAAGATACTGGATTGGACGGAAACTAATGCGCTGTCGTCATTATTTTTGTGCTGGGGTGCAAAAGCGGCAATGAAGCATTTTCATGATATAAACAGTTATAAGCAAGAGAAGAAATTGTGGGGAGTATATCCTCACAGAGTAGCAAGCGATAAAACAAGGCTATTATTCGGATTTGCAGATGTATTTTTCATGCCTGTTTCAAGGTGGAAAACGCCTAACAGAAAAGACATTGCAACATGCAAAGAGCTGGAGATAGCAGCGGATTCATATGAAATGGGGCCAAATGTAATAGTAGAATCCGGGAAGAGGGGGGCGGATTTGTATCCGAAAAGAGTATATGTTCTGGCGCATCCGGAGTACGATACGGATACGCTGAAAAAAGAGTACATCAGAGACAGCGCAGTAGCAGCAGCAGAAAAGCCTGTACAAAGAAATGTGAGAAATAAAGCGGGTGCGGAGAATAAAATATCTAAATCGGCGAGACTGCCTGCGAATTATTTTCCGGACGATAATCCTAATGAAGAGCCTATTAATTTATGGAGACCGTGTGCAAGCATGTACTCGAACTGGGTGCATTTAGTGTATCAGGCAACACCGTATGACCTTGCGCAAATACCTAAGCCTCATGTGGTGAGGTAGTAGGATCTAGGCGAGGGTAAGAGAGGGATTAAAAGTGGGAGCAAATACCGTTCTTTCCGCTGTACGCAGATATTCCTCTATCGTTGTTCCATTAAACAGCTCAGTTTCATTAAAATTCCCAAAATTAAAAATTCCTCCGCCAATATCTGTATGTCCTATCGCATTTGCGCATGGGTGGCACGAATGTATGCCGGTATCCAGAATACCGTGTTCCGTAAGCGTTACCCCATGAGTCAAGGTAAGAGACAGGCCCTCTCTCAATGTCTCTGTTGCCGCAACCGCAGTATCAGGGCTGCTCAGCAGCATCAAAGCCGATGCTACAACCAGCGTTGCTGCCAGTGCCATCGCAATCTTAGGATTTTCTAAGTCCGCCTTATTTTTGATGCTTGAAGCAATTTCTTTTGCCGATTGGACAAAGTCTTTTTTTATATCGGAAGGTGTTTTCATGTTCATCTACCTTTTATGTAATGGTGCCTGGGGACGGAATTGAACCGCCGACACAGGGATTTTCAGTCCCTCGCTCTACCAACTGAGCTACCCAGGCAAAAAGAAATGCCAAGACTTTATATTCAATGATTTTCTGATTGTCTAGTGTTTTGTTTATTTTCCTCGTCTTCACTAACATCTGTCGGAATAACATAATGCTCCGAGAACCACTTGCCAAGGTCTACGTTAGCGCACCGTATAGAGCAGAAGGGCTTAAACTGCTCTGAAACCGGCTTTTTGCACACCGGGCATGAGTTTTTATCTGATTTTTCCATGATATACGCCTAAAACAATTTATCAATCTCATCTTGTACAGCCAGAGTATTTTTATGTATAATAGAATTTCCCGTTTCTATGAGGCTTTTGATTTGTTCAGCCAGCAAACTTGCTGCGTAAGTGAATTCGTTCGTGTCGGTCTCTGCGTCCAGCTTCTGCCTCATAATATCAGGAACGCTTTCTATCATCTCTTTCAGCTTATAAGCAGTTTTTTCTAAAGCGTCTCTGGTGTCCTTTGGGGCATAGTCGTAAAGCTCTATGGCAAGAGGAGCAAAATCTAAGGTGCTTTGCTGAAAATGCTCTAGGTAGGTAAGAAATTCCCAATTTTCTATTTCTTCCAAAAGAGTATGGTCGTCTTTCAGCATGTCTATGAGCATGATTACAGAGTTGAAAGTATTGAAATAATCCGTAGACAGGAAAGAAACAGGATCAATATTCGTACCTTCGATTTTTTTTCTATATTCCTCTAGCTTATCCATTTTGTGTCCATGATATTATGTATCAACTCTTCCATAAATAGCAAAAGAGTCTTTAAAATCATTTAACATCTGGTTTTTTATCCAAACAGAGAGTTGATCTCCTTTGGAAAAATGCCACCACTCGTTGTGGAACTGGACAAAACCTTCCGCTGTTAGGATTGTTTTGAGGAGCTGCCGCATAGAATGGCAATGCTGTGAAGCAGCGTCTTGAGCGTTTGCAAAGAAATCAGGAGAGGCTTTTTCGCTAAAATCATCAATATAAGAGCCAGTATCGATCTCCTTGCCGTATTCGTCTATAATAGTACAGTCAAAAGCAGCACCGGTACTATGGGGCGGAGGAGATAAAGGATCATCACTAGGTATCGCCCAAAAGTGCAGTACTTTTTCTGTTACTATCTTATGTTCTTCTTCGGAAAGGTTTTGAAAATCCAGCCCCATATCCGTTGCTTGTTTCTGCATCTCGAGGTCAACCATAAATTTTTGAACGCTGATAGGTCTATAGGCATCGCTTAGTTTTATCTTCCAGCCGGGTTTTATAGCACTAAGACGCTTCTGGGCAGCTATAAGAGATGCCAGAACACCCTCTCTCAGCATCCAAGGAGTTGCTCCATTATAAGGAGCACCTAGAACCTCGTAAATATGAGGGATACCTAAGCAAAAAATATCCGAAGGGATAGGCAGCATTTTTTCTCCGCACTCACGGATAGGAATTGAATGATATGGTTTTTTCATAATGGAGTTCCTTTCAAAGAAAAACCCAGCTTTTCAACAGCAGACCTAAGCTCCGGGTCATTAATCTCTGATGATAGCTGTTTTACATCATTAACATCTTCATCGGACAGTTTATACTCTTTTTTGGGAGCAGGGACGTATTCGCTGCAATTTTCCAGCTTTATGTTGGCAAAAGCATTATATCCGATATACTTGTTAACCCTTTGCTTTATGTTTTCCAGCCTGAAAGAGAATTCCATAGCTAACCCTTTAGGCAGTTTAATGGTTAAGGTTCCGTTTTTTCTGTGCTTTTCATAAGGCTGATAGGGGAAAGATATATCCACCGGATAGGTGCACTGAGCCAGCTCTTTGCCCATGATAGCGTCCCAGTATTTTATCAAGTCCGCATACAATTCCCAGTCTTTACCGGCGTGCTGTTTGGCTATTTTGTTCACAGACACAGCGGCTTTTTGAGCGGTGTAGGTTCTTTTGTCTTCTGAGTGTTTCATAACCTATTATAACCAATAAGATATAAGAAGGAAACTATTTATTAAATAAAAGGAGGGTATAATGAACATAGGAGTAATGTGCAGCATGAAAAATATACTATTAGCATTTTTTCTGATTGTTTCGCTTGGGGGATATAATCCCGCATTTGCCCAAGAACAAGTGCCTGTTGATACGGAGGCAAGCGAAGATGCTGCTTCTGTTTCCGAAGATGAAAATCAAGGCGAGTACTTTGAAATCTCTTTGCAAAACGTGATAGACGCTATGTTTAAGTTCAATGCTCTTGACGTAGAAGACAGAGATATAATCCAAGACTATGCTTTTATAACGGAGTGCGATCTTGTAAGAGCCTTCCTTCCTGATGACTTTAAGTGGGAACAGGTTCTGGACGCTGTGAAAGTGCACATTAAAGCAAACAGAGAGAATTATCCTTCCAGATTCAAATACCACGGGACTATAAAGCTGGGGCGGTATGATGTTAGAAGCGGAATATTTTATTTCTCGGAAGACACCACAATTGACGGCATAAACTCTATAAGGCTGGTAACCGTAAACAATGACCTTATTTGTGAAAAAGAAAAGCTGCGAGTATTTCCTAAAATTTTCAGAGCAGTATTTCCAGCTTATATTCATTTAGAAGGCTTGCCTATGACTGACAAAGAGGCAAAAATCCTAGTGAACAGAATGGACAGGGTTGACAATAAGAAAAGAGTTCTGTTTGTTACTTATAACATGAGTATTTCCTACGTGGTGCCTTTTGTAAAAGAAACGGATTTTTTCGGAAGCATCAAGCCCAGATACATTCAAGGCAAGAACAATAGTGCTAAAGACGTAAGACTGAATGCGAAACTGGATTCCATACAGTTTTTCGAAGATCCCGACAGAACCAGGCTGTTGTATACGTATAATCCGTGAAAATGAAAGGGTATGTCATGTCTATAATTTCCGCTGTGTGTACTTACAAAGAGGACAGAGACATAAAAAAATACAACCAAGACAGAGCAGAAAGACTTTATGAGTTACTAATTGCGTATCAGAAGATGAAAAGTTTCTGTAGTCCAATATATGCGCGCCTAGAGATGAATCATCTTTTTACTGAGTCTGAGTATGAAAGCTCACAACAGGTATACAACCGTGTTAGCGATCTGGTGTGGAAAAGAAGAGCTGACCCTAAAATAACTGCTAGGAGAATTGGGCTGTTGATAAATTTGTATCAACATGCCGAAATGCAGGCAAAGTATAGTGGGGGGGAGAAGCTGGATAACGCTTTTCTGCAAAAGGTTAAAGCTAAGAATGACGCTGCTATTAAGCATCTTAACGGTTCTTTTGTTAGGCGCGGGATACGCAATACATTACATTTATAGTAAAAATCACTTTTAGGGGAAAAAAGGAGATTTTTTTGTTGAGAATTTATATTATGCATGGTATAGAGTGCGGTTCTAAGAGTATGTTTTTTCTAATTGGTGTTGATTTAATTCAATACTGATTGGTTTTTTTGTTGTTTTTTGGAGAATCAAAGTGGCTCGTATAGCAGGTGTTAATATTCCAGCCGCAAAGCCTTTGCATATAGCTTTGCGTTACATATATGGTGTCGGTCCTACTAATGCACTGGAAATCTGTGCTCGTACCGGCATAGAATCAACTAAGCGTGTTAATCAGCTTACTGAGGGCGAGATTTTAAAGTTGCGTGAAGACATTGACAAGCACGTCAAGGTAGAAGGTGATTTACGCAGAGATGTTTCTATGAATATAAAGAGATTGATGGATTTAGGCTGCTATCGCGGTCTGAGGCATCGTAAAGGTCTTCCTGTGCGCGGACAAAGAACGCATACTAATGCGAGAACGCGTAAAGGGAAGGCAAAGCCTATTGCCGGCAAGAAGATCGCAACAAAGAAGTAGCTACGGTTGAATCCGGAATTCGGATTTGGGTTGCTTCTGGCGGGATAAATGGCATACTTTTCGAGCGTAGTTTTATGCTTGAAAGGAGTAACGAGTAAGGAAAAATATTATGGCTGCAGAAAAAAAGGGTAAAGATAAAGGGACGGCTATCCGCCGCCGCAAAGAAAGAAAAAACATAGTAAACGGTATAGCTCATATCAATGCTAGTTTTAACAACACTATTATTACGATAGCAGATGCTCAGGGCAATACTATAGCGTGGTCGTCAGCCGGACTTATGGGATTTAAGGGATCCCGCAAATCTACGCCGTATGCGGCTCAGATGTGCGCCGAAGATGCCGGCAAAAAAGCAGCGGAACACGGAGTCAAGGTGCTTGAGGTCGAAGTCAAGGGACCCGGATCCGGACGTGAGTCTGCTCTAAGAGCCTTACAGACAGTAGGATTTTCTATTACAACGATAAGAGATGTTACGCCTGTGCCGCATAACGGATGCCGTCCTAAGAAGAGGCGCAGGGTATAGTGGGTTTAATGCAAAGATAAGGATAAAAAGTATATGCCCGAGACCTGCCGTTTGATGTGGCAGAGCAAGGGATTGAAAAAAATATAACAAAACTGGAAAGGGTAAAGCCGTGTTGCAAAAGAATTGGACGTCGCTTATTCAGCCGACAAAAACTGTTCAGGGTAATGAGAATGAGCCTAATATCGCTACGTTGGTAGTAGAGCCGCTGGAGCGCGGTTTTGGAATGACTTTAGGAAATTCGTTAAGGCGGGTTTTGTTATCATCTTTACAAGGTACTGCCGTAACGTATGTGCAGATTGAAGGAGTCCTGCACGAGTTCTCCTCTATTCCCGGAATAAGAGAAGACGTAACGGATATAGTACTGAACTTGAAGGGCTTGGCTCTGCGTTCTGAAACCGGAACGCCAAGACGCTTGAAATTAAAAGCAGAAGGTCCCGGAGAAGTAAAAGCCTCTCAGATAGAGATGGCTTACGATGTTGTGATAATGAATCCGGATTTAGTCATTTGCACGCTTGATTCCAATGCTAAGCTGAACATGGAATTGACTGTAGAGACCGGTAGAGGATACATACCGGCTACGGCACTGCGTAAAGAAGACACTCCGATAGGACTGCTGCCGGTTGATGCGCTGTTCAGCCCGGTCAAGAAGGTATCCTATAAGGTCGAGCACAGCCGTGTGGGTCAGGTGACGGATTATGACAGGCTCTCTATGACAGTAGAAACGGACGGGTCTGTATCGCCGGAAGATGCAGTAGCTATTGCAGCTAGGATTCTTCAGGATCAATTACAATTCTTCATTAATTTTGAAGAGCCGAGTCAGGCAACTTCGGCTGCTGAAGAAGCGCAAGAGCTGCCGTTCAACCGCAACCTGCTGCGTAAGGTAGACGAGCTTGAACTGTCAGTAAGATCCGCAAATTGCTTGAAGAACGACAACATCGTTTATATCGGTGATTTGGTACAGAAGACTGAGAGCGAGATGCTGCGTACTCCTAACTTCGGACGCAAGAGTCTGAATGAGATTAAGGAAGTGCTGGCGCAGATGGAGCTGTCATTAGGAATGCAGATTCCGAACTGGCCGCCGGAGAATATAGAAGAGCTGGCAAGGAAAGTTGAAGACCCGTTTCAATAAGAGTTGAGAGTGGAAATAAAGGTTTCGTACTAGTTGGTCATAGGCGAAACAGTTTTTAATCGGAGTTCTGAAAGATAGTCTTAGGCATGATAAGACAACATCACAGAACCCATGCTTTGAAAGGAGACAAGTCATGCGTCATGGTAATGGTCATCGTAAATTAGGCGTAACGTCAACACATCGTAAGGCTATGTTTTCTAACATGGCAGTTGCTTTAATAGAGCATGAACAGATAAAGACTACGCTGCCTAAGGCTAAGGAAATACGCTCTGTAGTTGAGAAGCTGATAACTATAGCGAAGAAGGGTGGGCTGGCAAATCGCAAGAGAGCCTTGTCAAAGCTGAGAGATGAGGCTATAGTGAAGAAATTGTTCGATGTTATAGCTCCTCGCTACAAGGACAGGAACGGCGGTTATACCCGTGTACTCAAGGCTGGATTCCGCTACGGAGATGCGGCAGCTATGGGACTGGTAGAACTGGTGGACAGAGACGTTGAAGCCAAAGGAGCAAAACAGCGCGCTATTCACGAGGCTAAAAAGGCTTTGGAATCTAAGGACGAACCGCAACTGGGAGAATAAAAATGATTAGAAAAAGTGTTCTTTGTATCTTTGTATTAGGAACGCTTTGTTCTTGCATTCCCGGTAATCAGCAGCCCGATTCCTATGTAGGCAAAGACGGCGAAGTTACGCTCATAGAGAATTCAAAAGAGTCCTGTGTACGTTCATGCAACTGGTCTAATTCCAATTGTATGGACACTTTTTCTGCCGCTGAAAACAGCGGACTTTCGAGCAGCAGAAACATAGGCGTAGGTGCAAGAGCGGAATGCCGCACCAGCCTCAGACGGTGCCTTGATTCTTGTAAGTAGTGTATCGCAGTTTCTTCTCAAATATACGTTTCCACGTCCATTCTTTGATGAAGAATTCTGACGATTTGCACATCGCCTTTCTTCTTCGCTGAAGCTTCGAAAGACAAGCCTGAAACGATGCGATAAAAAATCAGATGCTTGCCAATGAGATATTTGTAATATCCTTTGCGGATATAGTCTATTTTCACGCCTTGCTTCGGTTCTTTTGATAACCTATGAAACGCCTCGTCCATCATTTTCATATATAGGACACACTGGTTTTTTCCCCAGTTTTCCTCTGTATAAACGGCGATTAATTTTAGGTCTTTATACGCTTGTTGCGTCAAATAGAACATACTACTTGTCCAGTTCTTTGAGTAGTTTTTTCAAAGAATAGGTCGCTTTGCCGCTTTTTTCGCCTTCTATTAAGGCAAAACGCAAGGCTTCAGCCTTTGCCTCGTGTTCTTCCAATATACGAAGTCCTGCGCGGACTACTTCACTGACGGAAGCATAGCGGCCGCTCTTTACCTGTTCGCCTACAAATGCTTCAAATCGATCGCCGAGAGTGATGCTGGTATTGCTCATTATTTTTCTCCTCAATTTGTTATATATTCAATAATAATATATTTTGGTATTTAGTCAAGGGGAAAACTTAATCACATCTTTGTGCGTTGCCGTATGTTTTTTGCCAAAACAGCTAATTTGTGCTTCCTATATTGAAAAGAGTCTGTAAAATTAACCCATATTGCTTTCGAGTCGTTTTTGGAATATAATTCGAAACGATGGTTAACTGCCTGAATTATCTTGTACATTTTTAAGGTGCGCTTATGACAAAAGAAGTAGTCGATGCAGCAGTCGCTGAATATGGAACAGAACGTACAAATCTATTGCCGGTTTTGCATCGGGTCTCGGAAGAAAAGCACTGGCTTTCAGAAGACGATTTAACGCAGATAGCAAAAGCATTTTCGCTGCCTGCGGCAGAGGTGCATAGCGTTGCCTCGTTTTATTCGCTGCTGTCCGTGAAGCCTGTAGGAAAATATGTAATACGGGTCTGCAGAACTATATCCTGCCATATGAACGGCAAGGCTGCGGTCATGGACGCTCTCAAAAAGATTTTGGATATAGAACTCGGAGAGACTACTCAGGATAATCAGTTTACCCTCTTAGAGACGAATTGTATGGGCTGGTGCGAGGCAGCTCCCGCCATGCTGATAAACGATACAGTGCATACGAACCTGACTCCGGAAAAGGTTCGTGACATAATTTCAGATTATAAAAACAAAAGAGGCAGCTAATGTCTAACAAAGAAATGCAAAAGCGTTTGGAAGAGTTACAAGCAAGGGCTAATTCTATATTCAGGGATATCGATTGCGAGGCTCTGTTTTACAGCATTCTGAAGAAAAAGCCTGAGGAAGCACTCGAGATTATAAAGGACTCCGGGCTGAACGGAAGAGGAGGTGCCGGTTTTCCTACGGGTCAGAAATGGGCAATGGCAAAAGCAGCTCCTGCTGATGCAAGGTATGTTATCTGCAATGCTGACGAAGGAGAACCCGGGACGTTCAAGGACAGAGTCATACTGGAAATGCAGCCCGAGAAAGTCATAATAGGAATGGCGGTGTGCTCCTATGTTATAGGAGCAAAGGAAGGGTATATTTATCTTAGAGGTGAGTATACTTTTATGAGAGATTACTTACAGAAGTGCGTAGATAAATGGAATAAAATATTTGAAAAAGAGAACTTTCCGTTCAAGATTTTTATAAGAATGGGAGCCGGAGCATATGTGTGCGGAGAAGAGACTGCGTTGATAGAGTCTATGTCCGGATTTAGGGGCGAGCCCAGATTAAGACCGCCGTTTCCTGTTACATGCGGATATATGAATAAGCCTACTGTTGTCAACAACGTAGAGACGCTGGCGTATGTGACTATGATAATGAGTGACGGAGGAGCGCATTTTAAATCCGTAGGAACCAATGACACGGTGGGAGGAAAGGTTTTCTCGGTGTCCGGAGACGCTGCGATTAAAGGAGTTTTTGAGCTGCCTCTCGGAATGACGGTTCAGGAATTCGTAGATATATTCGGAGACGGAGATACTAAGGCGGTACAGGTAGGAGGATTTTCCGGGCTGTGCGTGCCGAAGAAGTATTTCGGAAACGTTATACTTGGAAAAGGAGGAATCCAAGGAGGCTCTATGATATTGTATAACAGCACGCGGTCTATGTATGAGGCATTGAAGAATTACTTAGAGTTCTTCAAAGAAGAGTCCTGCGGACAGTGCGTGCCGTGCCGCATAGGGTGTCAGCAGCTGTTATTAGGTATTGAAGCAATGCACCAAGGAAAGAAGCCGCCGGCGCACATATCGAAACTGAAACGCTTAGTTGATGTTATGGGAACTTCTTCACGCTGCAGACTGGGCATGTCGTTAGTCACTCCGTTTAACTCTATTGCAGATAATTTTTCTGAAGAGATTTGTTCTAAAGAGTAATAATAAAAGGATTCGGGTTATGGAAAAAGTTAAACTTACTATAAACAGCATACCTCTCGAGGTCAACAAAGGTACTACTCTTTTAGAGGCGGCGAAGAAGGCCGGAATAAACATTCCTACTTTATGCCATCACCCTGATTTAGTGCCTACAGGCAACTGCAGGCTGTGCGTAGTGGAGCAGAAGGGAATTCCGTATTTATTGGCATCTTGCACTACGCAGGCATCAGAGGGCATGGAAATAGAGACCAACAGCCCGAAAGTAAGAGAGTCGAGAAAAACGGTTTTAGAGCTTCTTTTGGCGGAGCACGGAGGGAATTGTATATCTTGTCACGCCAGCGGCAAGTGCCAGCTTCAGAGTCTGTCTCAGGAGTATTTTGTGCAGAAAGGAAACCTTACAGACATAGCTTGTGAGGAGACAGAGATAGACGATTCCTCATGGAGCATAGTTAAAGATGACTCTAAGTGCATAAGGTGTATGAGGTGCGTACGGACGTGTTCCGAGCTTATGGGAGTAGGGGCAATAGCGGGTGCGCACAAGGGGAGTGAAAAAGGTGTAGAGACAGTTGTAGACAAGGAGATGCTTTGCACAGTGTGTATTAACTGCGGACAGTGCGTCAACAGATGTCCGACAGGAGCTCTGCAAGAGAAGAGATATATCAACGAAGTATGGGAAGCTATAAACGACCCGGATAAAATAGTTGTTGTTCAGACGGCTCCTGCGGTGAGGGTCGGACTCGGCGAGGACCTTGGTCTTCCGGCAGGAGAGATTGTTACGGGCAAAATGGCGGCTGCGCTTAAAAAGCTGGGTTTTGACGTAGTGCTGGATACTAATTTTTCTGCGGATTTAACTATTATGGAAGAGGGGCATGAGCTTTTGTCTCGTCTTGGAACGGCATTGCGCGACAAAGGAAAAGCTTATTTTCCTATGTTTACCTCTTGCTGCCCTGCGTGGATAAAGTTTGCAGAGCATGAGTATCCTGAGTTTCTGGAAAATATCTCTACGTGCAAGTCTCCTCAGCAGATGCTTGGGGCTATGATAAAGACCTACTTTGCAGAGAAGAAAAAAATAGATCCGTCTAAAATAGTTTCCGTATCTATTATGCCGTGCACTGCGAAGAAGTTTGAGGCAGGAAGACCGGAAATGCAGAGCAGCGGATTTCAGGACGTTGATTATGTTTTGACTACCAGAGAGTTAGCCCACATGATACGTCAGGCCGGAATAAAGTTTGAGGACTTGGAAGAAGGAACTTTCGACAGCCCTATGGGAGAAGGAACCGGAGCTGCGTTGATATTCGGAGCTACGGGCGGAGTCATGGAAGCGGCTATAAGGACTGCGTATGAGGTAGTTACTGGGCGGCCTGTGCCGTTTGATAATCTTAATATAACGCCGTTAAGAGGAACCGAAGGAATAAGGGCTGCTTCTATAAAGATAGAGGATCCGAAGCCTGAGTTTGCATTTCTGGACGGAGTAGAATTGAATGTAGCTATAGTACACGGGTTAGCTAATGTGAGGAAGGTTTTTGAAGACATCAAGGCGGGAGTCTCGCCGTATCACCTCATAGAAGTTATGGCGTGTCCTAACGGGTGCATAGGAGGAGGAGGGCAGCCGACACCGACCTCTCCGGAAATAAGAAAGAAAAGGACTGCTGCTATATATGAAGGAGAGATGAAGCTGCCGAAGAGGAAATCTCATGAAAACGAGGAAGTACAGGCGTTATATAGAGAATTCCTGAAAGAGCCTTTGGGACACAAGTCTCATGAGTACCTGCACACGAGCTATAAGAAGAGGACTTAAAGGGAATGGAAAATGGAAAATTGAAAATGGAATTGATGCGGGCTTGCCCGCCGGAGCTTTAGCGAAGGCGGGTGTAGCTCAATGGCAGAGCAGGAGCTTCCCAAGCTTAAGACGAGGGTTCGATTCCCTTCACCCGCTCCAGATATATTCCTCTTCTTTAGTCGGTAACATCTTCAACCTCAGTTATTTTTATTTGAATAACTGCTTTGGGAAGGTATTTAGGGTTAGCTTTTTCTTTGCGTTCTTTGACCAATTCTCCATCAGTAAGATACTCCGCTATACCGGAAATCTTCAACCAACGACTATAATCAGGTGCAGACGAAAGCACAGAAACTTTTTTATTAGTTTTGACATTTTGAGCTGTCTTCCCCATTTGAACATCGTCAATGATTATAGAGTTATCATATATTCCGTTAGTTTGAACTATGCAGGCTCGCGGTTGGTCATCTGAAGATGTAGTAAAAATCACCGGTCCATTGTCTCGCATAAATTGAATTTGTTCAGTTGTAAGTTTCATCTCATTCTCCGTTTTGTTTTAGAAAATCATAACCCTGCGTTTAGTCAACATTTTTACATTGTTCCGGCGACCAGGGCGGAGTGCAGACAATACAAAAAGAAACATTGCCGGTAAACCTGTAAGGCTCTCCTGCTTCTATCAAAATAGTGTCGTATTGATCGAACTTACGAACTTCGCTGTTTTTGATTTCAACTGTGCCTTCGCCTTCAACAACAAATAATAGTTCTTTTGATTTTGTATTGACTGCAAACTTATCATTGCCCGGATATTGACCTTTAATTTTTACCAAAGCGCAATCTATTTCTTTGTCATCTATCGGATACTCCCGCGCTTCCGAAACAGGGCTTGCATGAAGTTGTGACTGACTATGCGGCACTAGTTTCATTTTTATTCCTTTTTGAGATTTTTACTCAGTCTTATTTCTCTTTCTTTTTCTTTTGTATTGAGTGCAAAAAGATTTTCTGATAATTTATTTTTTCCGTCTGTTTTGAACCCCATTTTACGATAAAATTCTATTGAATCAATATTCTTTTCAAATACCCATAAAACAATTTCCGTTTTATTTTCCGCCTCTTTTACACAATAATTCATGAGTTTTGTTCCTATAGTTTGTCTTTGAAAAAACGGATCAACATATATTCTGTATAATTCAAGGGTTTTATCATCTTTATCTTCATCTCTGCATTTTCCCATTGTCATAAATGCTTTTATTATGTTGTTTTCCTCAAAAACATAAGTGGGTATGTCAGTTGCAGATAATTCTTCCTTAAACTTTTCTTCCCTCATTTTTACAGTAAATTTATTGAATAAAAGATCCGGTGAGATAAATTTTATATAAGCGCACCGCCAACCGAATACTTGTATTTCAGCCAGTCTCGGAGCATCTTCAATAGTTGCTAATCGTATCATTTACTCCTCCTCATCACCTATTGTTCTGCCCAGTATCTCTCTTTTGCCGGTTGGTGATGCAGGTCCTATTATTCCGTCTCTTTCCATGCGTTCTATTAGGTTTGCCGCCTTGTTGTATCCAATAGCCAACCTTCTTTGTATGTAACTGGTAGACGCTTTTTTCTCCCGTAGAACTATGTCTATTGCTTTGTCGTATAGATCGTCTCCGGATCCGCCGGCAAAGCCGCCTTCGGAACTTCCTTCTTCGTCTCCTATGCCGCTTCCGTCATCAGCAGTAACCTCATCAAGATAATTAGGCTCTCCTTGCGTTTTTAAGAATTTAACTATTCTCTCTACTTCTAGGTCTCCTACAAAAGGTCCGTGTACCCGGGAAATCCGTCCGCCTCCGGACATGAACAGCATGTCTCCTTGTCCCAGAAGCTGCTCGGCTCCTTGCTCGTTCAATATGGTTCTGCTGTCTATCTTAGACGTAACCTGAAAACTTATTCTTGTAGGGAAGTTTGCTTTTATCGTGCCTGTAATCACGTCTACGGACGGTCTTTGCGTTGCCATGATTATGTGTATTCCTGCGGCTCTAGCCATTTGCGCCAGCCTCTGCATAGCTGCTTCTATCTCTTTTCCTGCCATCATCATAAGGTCAGCCATTTCGTCGACTATCACAACTATATAAGGAAGTTCCGCCAAATCCAGAGGCTGCTCTTCAAACACCGGCTGTCCGGTTTCTCTGTCAAAACCGGTTTGTACTCTTCTGGTCAAATTCTCTTCATTCTCTGAAGCTTCGCGGAGTCTCGCATTATAGCCGTCAATGTTCCTTACTTTCAGGTTCGCCATAGCCTTATACCGGTCTTCCATTTCCCGCACTGCCCAGCGGAGTGCCATTATGGCTTTCTTTGGATCTGTCACAACCGGAGTTAGCAAATGAGGTATTCCGCTGTAAATAGACAACTCCAGCATCTTAGGATCTATCATTATGAACCGGCATTTATGAGGCGGCAGTCTGTACAAAAGCGACAGTATCATAGTGTTGATAGCTACGGATTTTCCGGAGCCTGTAGTTCCGGCGACCAGAAGATGCGGCATTTTTGCCAAATCAGTAATAACAGGGTCTCCCGCTATGTTTTTTCCTAATACTAGCGGCAGAGTAAACTTAGCCTCCTGATATATCTGAGAGCTTAGAAGTTCTCGTAAATATACAGTCTCTCTTCTCTCATTAGGCAGCTCCACGCCGATTACGTTCTTTCCGGGTATAACTGCGATACGCGCAGAAACAGCAGAGACGCTGCGCGCTATGTCCTCGGCAAGCCCTATGACTCTTGCGTTTTTGGTGCCGGGCGAAGGCTCCAATTCATACAGTGTTACAACAGGTCCGGGACTTACTTTGCTTATTCTGCCGTTTACTCCGAAATCAGCTAAGACTGTTTCCAGTTCTCTTGCTTTTTCTAAAAGCTCTCTCTCGGAATGATATTTCTCTTGTCTGTGGGGGCTTGGTAATTGCAGCAGCTCCAGCGGCGGAGTATCTTCAGAAAACTCTCCTTCATACACGGTAGTTCTGCTTGTTGAAGGTATTATTCTCAGCTTCTTCTTGGATTTGCCGAAAAAGCTTTTTTTGAGTACGGGTTCTTCCTCTTCTTCGGGAGCTTCTTCCTCTTCTTCTTCAAATTCTTCTTCTTCCGTGTCTTCCTCTTCTTCCGGAGGTTCTTTCTTATTCTGCCTAGAGGCAGTGCTGCGGATAACCCGGCAGTCCGACCTCCTTTCATAGTGAAGCTGATTGATAAAAAACGAGATAATACCGCCGACAACTTTCTTTGTTAGTTTTAGTATGCCGAACAATATGTTATGAATAAATTTCATTATATTAGACCACTCTTCGATGAGCAGGGCGCAGGACAGGTATATGCCTAAAACAGACAATAAAGAGACAAAACCAGATATAACCCAAATGACAGTAGTACCAAAAGAGCTTGTTATCGGAGCGGCTATGGCATTGCCGATAGCACCGACCAGAGGCGTAGTTGACTCGGGAGGCTCTATTTTTAGTATATGCAGAATAAGCCCGATAGAAACGCTTATTAAAAGCATAGTTATAATAGTTGCGAGTGTACGCCATATAATCCTGTTGACGAAGCCGAGGGATATGACTCTCCAGCCCCACGCTGCTATGACGATTGGAAGGAGGAAGATAGACACGCCGAAGAACTGTAAAAGAGCGTCTGCGATATAGGCTCCGACCAGACCTGCGCTGTTCTGAACGACCGGTGAAGAGGTTCCGTATACGGCAGTGTTGAAAGAAGGATCCGAAGGATTATAAGAGAGGAGAGCGACCAGTACATAGACAGCAAAAAGTATGATGATAGAGCCTATGGTTACGTGAGTCACAGCACAGGCGTAATCGTACATTTTTTTGGGGAAAAGAGAGAGCTTGCTTTTATTTTTAGATTTACGAGCCATATCATAATTCTTATAAACAGTTACAGTACATTGGTAAACTACTTAAAATTAACTAATATTTAGTTTATTTTCTCGATGCTTGTGTACGCTTTGCGAAAACGCATAATTGCTGATAACACCTTATGGTGATTGAGTTTGCCTGATTAGAGGCGGTTGTTTTAGGGGTGATGCATTCCACTCTGTAAACAGTTGGAATACCGTAGCCTATAGAATTAGAAATTACTTCTATTTTTTGAGGAGGGCAGTTATTCTGTAAGGCGGCAGCCCGCACTTCAGGGAGGCTTGCAAAAGCAGTGCCGGCGTAGGATACTGCAAACAGTGCAAGGCAAACGTAAGGGATATGAGTACGAACTGACATGGATACGCTCTGGGCAAATAAAGACACTTAATAATAGATTCTAAAAGTAAACAAAATGAAAACAACTATAAACGGATTATTATGCAATGCGGTTTCTATAGAGCAGCCTAAGGAGGGCTATAGAGTTGCTGTGGATACGGTGCTTTTGGCGGCATTTGTGAAAGAACGGTTTTTGGGCGAGAGATTTTTAGATTTGGGCTGCGGCGTTGGAGGAGTAATGCTGTGTCTTGCCAAAAGAATACAGAATGCGGACTGTACAGGCATAGAGATATTGGGCGAACTGGTTGAGATATGTAAGAAGAACATAGAAAGAAACTCTTTTGCTTCCGGGCTTAAAGTTATACAGGGCGATATAAGTAATATAAGTATAGACAAAGCAGATACAGTTATTATGAATCCTCCGTATTACGAAGAGAAATCTCATACTGTTTCTAAGAACAAAATCAAAAAATCAGCTAATGTCGGAGAGGTCAGTCTTTGGATAAAGGCGGCGGAGCGTATTCTGAAAGAGGACACAGGAGTGCTTTATATGATTTATCCGTATGATAAACTGGAAGAGGTTGTTGCAGTGTTTAGCAAGACTACATTCAATAATCTTGAAATAAAGCCGGTTTTTACTAGAAGACATATACCTCCTAAAAGAATGCTGCTGAAAGCCGAGAAATGCAGCAAAGACGGGGATTTTATAGTAAGCAAAACAGAACCGCTAGTTCTGCACGAGGAAAATGGGGAGTACACGTCCATAGCCAGAGATATCTTGTGGAATGGCAATGGAATGTGAAGTACTCTAAAGTCTCTGTCTTCTTATCTCGTACAGGGCGGCGGCAGCGGCGTTCGAGACGTTCAGACAAGAAACTGCGCCGGTATCCGACACGGTAGGCAGCTTGGAAAGCTCATCGCAAGTTTCTTTAGTAAGATGACGAAGTCCGGAACCTTCTGCGCCCAGCACAAGAGCTGTTTTGCCTTTAAGCGGCGTCTCATGCAGATGCTTGGACCCTTCTTCAGATAACCCTATGCACCAGAAGCCGGCCTGTTTAAGCTCTTCCAATGCTCTGGATAAATTCACAACTGCAACTAAAGGAACGAGATCCAAAGCACCGGAAGCGGACTTTGCGATTACTCCGGAATAGGCAGGAGAGTTGCGTTCTGTCACAACAAGAGCCTTGGCTCCGAAAGCAGAAGCGGAACGCAAAACCGCGCCTATGTTATGAGGATCCGTCACATGATCTAAAACAATAAGAAAATCAGTATCCGAAGCAGCGGAAATTATATCATGCAGAGCTACTGCCGGAAGCGGAGATGCTTCTAAAACAATGCCTTGATGCACAGTATCCAGAGGAAGCAGTTTTTCAATCTCCTCATTGGAGACAAGTTTGGCATCAGGTCTTTTAAGCAATGCCTCTTTTGCTTGAGATTGAGTTTCTTTAAACAGTTTTTGCCCTGCAGGAGTAAGAAAAAGTTTTTGAATCTTACGAACAGGGTTTAGGAAAGCAGCTTTTGCAGCGTGCAATCCCCAGATGAAAGACTGAAAGGAAGATACTTCGGACAGGACAGGGGAGAAAGCTCTTTTATGCTTTTTGTCAAAAGGTTTAGAGGATTTTTTCGATGATGAAAAAGAGTCTCTTTTGAAAGGACGTTTCTTGAAAGAGGGCTTTTTGAAACGTTCTTCGCGAGGTCTGTCAGATAACTCTTCGTGGAATCTTACAAACTTACTGCGGGGTCTGTCTGAAAACTTTCCACGAGGTTTTTTGAAAGACTTGCCGCGGGGTTTTTCAGGGAAGTCTTCACGGGGTTTTTCAAAACGTTTGCTGCGAGGCTTATCCGAAAACTCATCACGTAGTTTTCCAAACTTGCCGCGAGGTTTATCCGAAAACTCTTCGCGAGGTTTTTTGAAAGACTTGCCGCGGGGTTTTTCAGAGAAATCTTCACGAGATTTTCCGAAACGTTCGTTGCGAGGCTTGCCTGAACGAGGTTTATCAGAACGAGATTTCCCTGCGTAAGGAGCATCAAAATCTGATTTGCTCTTACGTTGTCTGTTGGCATTATTTTTTGGTTTGTTTGTTTTCATAGGCGGTAATCTACAGGAAATACCGGTGAAAACAAGCAAATTCAGAAAATTTACTATAAAAACATAAAAAAGCTTTTTTTACTTGAAAATAAAGGGAAGCTCTAGTATTGAGGGTGGTTAATATGATACTATGATATGAAAAGGACAGATGGCCGAGTGGTTAATGGCAGCAGACTGTAAATCTGCCCGCGAGAGCGTACGGTGGTTCGAATCCACCTCTGTCCACCATTGAATAGTTTTGTGATGTTCGTTGCAATTCGTCTATGTTCACAAAACCCCTGCAAAATAAAGCAAAATCTGCTAATTTCTGAATCCATAATCTAGCGCACCGCAAGCCGGTCGCGCCCGGAAACAACTCTGCTTGGATTTTTATAGCCTCGGCAATATTGTGTTCTGATACAAGTTCAAATTTTATATCTGGCATAGTTGATTACCTTTTATATTTTGTCCGGCAATATAGTCTGTATTTTACTGATTTTATTAGAGCTTTTCAATAGTAAAAATTGAATTTTTACGCCGAATGCCTCAACAGAAAATCAGCCACTATCAAAGAACAGTTGAATTTGAAACTGCTGTTGTCTTCTATGAAATTTATGACTTCTTTTGCAGGCATAAGACGGAATTCTTCGACTTCTCCGTCAGTGTTCTTAGGAGTAAAGTTTTCATCAAGCTCCAAATCATACACAAATATAGAGTCGTTTCTTATGCCTTCTTCCAGTTCAAACCGGTAGTTTATATTCTTTATGAACACTGCTTTCTTCGCAATTTCCGGCGATATGCCTGCTTCCTCTTTCGCCTCTTTATACAAGTTTTCTTCTACAGACAATCCGATAGGCAGTCCTCCGCCAATAAGATTATCTAATTTACCGGGTTCTATTTGCCTGTTCTTTGCTCTTTTCCCTATCCACACATAAAGCCCGTCCTTCTTTCTTACATAACCGTTCACATGTACTCCGAAAGCCAGCAGTCCAAAAAACGGAATAGCGCATCTGTCAATCTCTGCTGCCATGTCTCCGTTGAACGCCAGCAAAACAGGATACATCTCGTTTCTTAAAGGCTTGTTGTAAGTTTTAGACAGTATAATAACCGCTGCATTCAACGCAGCACTTCTTGTCCCGAATGTGTCAAAGTCATCAGATAAGGCTAGTCCAATAGAACTATATTCAAAGAATTTAGTAAGCCCGGACAAAAGCTCTGCATTCTTTTTTCTTATAAAACCGTATTGTTGAGTGCCTATTACAAAAGGCACAAATTCAGACAAATCATGCCTGTTGCAGCGTATAAGCTGTTCATTATATAGTTTATTTAAATTCATTTAAGTTTCCAGAGTTAAAGTTTCTGGTTGCAAGTTTACAGAATTTCTGGTAACTGGCAACAGGTAACTGGAAACTAAGGATAAAATGATTAAATCTATATACAAAAATTTGGTTCAGCTGGGCAAAGAAACTCCGGTTCCTAGTAAGCCGGAGAAGGCTCTGCTGGAAAGAGTGAAGAATCCGCATTCTGCTGAGGATTATCTTATACGCTTTAGCTGTCCGGAATTTACCAGTGTTTGTCCTGTAACAGGGCAGCCGGACTTTGCGCATATCATCATAGACTATGTGCCGAGTAAGTATCTGATAGAAAGCAAATCTATCAAGCTGTACTTTCAGTCTTTCCGCAACTTTGGAGCTTTCCATGAGGCTTGCACTATGGATATAGGAACTAAGCTCTATGAGTTTTTAGAGCCTAAATGGATGCGTATTTCAGGCTACTGGTATCCCAGAGGCGGAATTACTATAGACATTTTCTTTGAAAAAGGCGAACTGCCTAAGAACGTATCTGTTCCGGATACTAATATTTCTGCATACAGAGGGCGTTAGATATACGTTTTCATACTCTCGTATAATAGCAATAATGTTAAAGAGTTAACTAAAAATAAACTTATTCTGTGCCTTAATCCAAATAGGATTCGCAGAGCGGTGTTTGAGTCTCTGCTCTAAAGTTTTTTTATGTGTTTTCTCTTGTTTTGCTTTTTATAAGAGGCCTTAGCGTGGAACAGTTTCTGAAGAATAATGTATCGAAAGTTATGGTTTTAGCCTGCTGTATCTGTATGCTTGTTTCGTGTGCAGGCTCGGATATTCCTGATATGCAGGACGAACCTGATCGCAGTCTTACTGTGGCAAGCGTGCCCAAGAGGAACGAGTTAGTCCGGGGAGAAGATGAGCCTGCTGTTGTTACCTTAGATATAAAAACAGCATTGAAACCAAGAAAACTGTCTACCGGAGAGCCTCTTCCTTCCAACATACAGGTGCCTCAGACTAATTTGGACGGCGTGCCTGTAGCCGCAGCTTTACAAGCGGTGCTGTCCGGTACTGATATTTCTCTGTCGTGGGATTCCGGAGAGCTGGGCTCCCGTTTAGTCACAGTGATGAACCTTAAAGGTCCGCTCTCAAGCGTTGTAGAAAAGATTTGTTTTGCGGCAGGATTGTTCTGTACGCACAGACACGGAACTATAACTCTTTCGGAAACCGCTACTTTCGTTGTAAGCATTCCGCCTGTTCCCAAGTCAATAGGCACTACTTCGATATCCAGCGCTTCGTTTAATACTAGCGGTATATCTAATAATAACTCGTTCACCAACACTATGGTAGAGGCTATCACGAAACTGGTGGGAAGCGAGGGGACTTCTATTGTCGATGAACAGGCGGGTACTATCATTTACACGACTACCGTAAAGGCAGAAGAGAAGATTTCTAGGTATTTGGAAGAGCTGCGCACGGAAAGACCTTTGGTTGTGCTTCAGATGTATATTTGGGAAGTGCAGCTGAACAAAGACAATGCTCAAGGCATCAAGTGGTCTGAATTCAAGGTGGATTTGGGAAGAGATCTCGGATTGAATTTGACAAATGCTTTGTCTAATCTGGCAACCGGCACCGGAGCTGTCAGTCTGGGAGCCGTAACATCAGGAAAAATCTCTGCCGATATGGTGGCTTCGTTCATAGCTACGAAAGGCCGCGTGAAGTCTATAAGCAATCCTCAGATAACTTTTGTTTCCGGGTCTTCTGCCGCCTTAGTAGTAGGCGGTACTAAGAAATATATTTCTCAGGTAGGAAATTCTACGACTAATACCGGAGGCACGTATTCCAGCAATACCGTTACTACTGACGAGATTCAGACAGGACTGGCTATAAATGTAGCCGGCAGTTATGAGGGAGGAATCGTATTTGCTAATTTGGATTTATCTTTGCGATCCTTAGTAGGGCTGTTTTCGCTTACCATTAACGGAAATCAGACTATCGATTTACCCGAGACTGTGGACGAACGCATTAATACTGTTTTAAGAGTAAGACCCGGAGACAGTCTCTTGCTTGCCGGGTTTGTGTCTTCGTATAATAACACCGGCAGGCAGGGTTTCCCGCTCGTTGCGGATGCCTCGGTGCCGTTGTACGGCAGAGAAGAGAGACAGAATCGTGAATTGGTAATGATTGTGCGTCCTTCCATAGTCTTGTTCGGTCATAAAGGCGCAGAGGGACTGCATGACGCAGCGAGAGCTGAAACAGCATTGCCGAAAGCCGTAATGATTGACAATAAGGGTGCCAGACCTTTGCAGAATGCAGAGCCGGTAATAAGAGGGACTCCCGTAACGAATATTCCTATATCTTCCGGAGTTGAGAACAGCATTAAGCCCAGAGTTCAGCCTGATGTGCGGCCTAATTTGCGTCCGAGCGTTCAGGTGTATGAAATTCCGGCGGCTGTTAGTCCTGCTGTTTCCGGCAGCACCGATACTAACAAATTTTCCGGTGCTTTTAACAGTTTAATAGCAGATGAGAATAAGACCAGCGATGGAGGGCAATAATTGTGTTTAGATACGGACGCTTCATTCGTGTAATTACAGTATCTTTTGTTTGCGCAACAGGTATGTTGTCTTACGCACACGCCAGAGAGGCTGCGTTTTTGAGTCCGGGAGCAGCCCAAACAGGGGAAGCTGTGCGGGTGGATCCCAGACCCGAGATTGATGTGGGCGAGATTCAAGTAGGAATGTCTAAGAAGACTACGATATTTTTTGTCAATCAGGTCAATGTACCTATAACTGTAGAGAATATTTCTATCAGCAGCGACTCCATAGTAAACGCTTCGGAAGTATCCAATGACTGTACTAAACAGGGAGTGATAGCTCCTCTCAGCCGGTGCAGTGTTGAGTTGAGCATAATGCCTACGGCTTCCGGCACGTGGTCTATAAGCGTTGTTCTTACGCACGGCGGGGCGGGCCGCATAGTTCAAGCCAGAGTTTACGGAAGAACCGGCGGATTAAGCGAGAGTGAAAGAATAGCCGGTCTCATAGTCAGCGGAAGAGAAATAAAACCTATTGATTTCGGAACTGTTGACCTTGGGGCAGGAAGAACTGTCCGTACTACTCTTATGGTGAATAATACTTCGGAACCTATAATTCTTACAGGCATAGACCTTATAGAAGCTGATAACGGACTCTATAGGCTGGAGACAGGGTGCGAAGTCGGTTTGGAATTAATGCCCGGCGCATCTTGTCCTATAACCGTTATGTGGGAGCCCAGAGTTGCTGCGCCTGTTTCTACGGATTTAATTGTAAGGAACACCGGCAAGCTGGGATTTGTTGTTATTCCTATACGGGGTGTTGTGAAAACTGATGCTAACAGGCTGCCGACCATATCCGGCGCTCCTTTGCCGCCCAGTGTTCAGGACTTAGAGGGTGCTATGTTCGGAAAGCTCCTTCCGGTATCCGAGCCTGAAGAGGGTGAGGATATGAACAGAATTAAAAAAGCCAAGAAAGCTCCCACCCTAGAGGGCGGACTGCGCCTTATCGGCAATGTCGGACAGAGGGCTATATTGCTTTTGCCTTCGGGAAATACTGCTGTTGTAGATGTCGGAGCCGGTTTTGAAACTGATGACGGTTATGTAAAACTGATAGCTCTTAGAGCTGATTCCGCAGAAGTCATGGTGGATAATACTAAACGTATTGTTTTGAGACGGGAGGCGGCAGCGTCTTTGGTGGGGCCTGCTTTACAGGGAAGGACCGGAGGAAGTAATTCTAGTCCGCAATCTAAGACTAAAGCAAAATCATCAGGAGATTGAGTAATTATGACATATACGGAATTACCTTCGTCTGAGAGTAATGGGGTTTCTCGTGAACCAAGAGCAAATATGGTTAATAAACTGGAAAGAACTGCTATTGATACGGAATCTGTCGAGTCTGAAAGGAAGCTCAGATCTGCGGCGGAAAGTATGCACGTCAGCCAAAGGCATTATGATTTAGCTCTGGCAGAGCAGTCTATGCGCAGACTGAACGGGCGTTTGATGTCTATTCAAGAGATTTTGCACAGGAACGGGTTTTCATATGGAAATTCGCCTGAGTCTGCCAAAGACAGAAACAGCGTAGACAGCGATATGACTATGCAGGCTTTGAGGCTGTATGTTCCGTCCGCTACTCAGGCGGCTATGGGGCTGTGCCTTCTGAAACTCGAAAACGGCGTGCTGCATGTGGCTATCGGCGACCGTGTAGATGAAGCTGATTATTTACGCATAAAACAGGCTTTGGAAAAGGCCAATCATAAGGTCAAAAAGATAGAAGCCGAGTTGTGGGACAGGGCGGACTTGGCGCGCCTGATGCGAGAGCAGTCGGAAATGGCCGGAGACAAACTTTCCAGAATATTTTTAGCATTGGCAAAAGATCCGGACGATGCAATGCTTGTGGAAGAGGCAGTGTATAATATGCTGGCAGAGGCGCTGCAGTCCAGATCTTCGGATATTCATTTAACTCTTCAGTCAGACGATGCCAGATGCTGGATACGGTATCGTATTGACGGAGATTTGCTGTATAAGCACTTGATACCGCAGCGGGTAATGGGACCTATTGTTACGCGTATCAAAACGGATGCCAAGATGGACGCGGCGGACAGAGCACACCCTCAGGACGGAAGACTGGCTTTTGAGTGGCAGGGGCGTATGATCGATGTGCGCTGCGCTACACTGCCGGTTGCGCCTGCCGGAGAGAAATTGACACTGCGTTTGCTGGACAGAGAAAATCTAAGATCTTTTAACGAGTTATTTTTACATACGCCTATAGTTGCAGAGCGTCTTAAAAAAGCAATATCTTCGCCTACGAAAGACGGAGGCTTGATTATTGTGAGCGGACCTACGGGGTCGGGAAAATCTACGACTTTGTACGGCATCATTCAGGAAATCGACAGGGCGTCCAAGGCTGTATATTCTGTTGAAGCTCCTGTAGAATATGACATGCCCTTGGTGGATCAGACAAACGTATCCGATAATTCTGTCAATACTATAGCCGATATAATCAGGGCGTTTCTGCGTCATGACCCGGACGTTATCATTGTCGGTGAGATGAGAGACGGAGATACTGTAGAAGCCGCATTAAGAGCTACGGAGTCGGGGCATACTGTTATTACTACGGTTCACGCTGTAGATGCGATACATACTCTGGACCGTATGGACGGGTTTTTGAATTCTACATACAGAACCAGCGGGTTGTATATATTGGGTCATGCTCTTGTGGCGAGTTTGTCTCAAAGGCTGGTGAAGACCGTTTGTCCGGCATGTCATAAGAGGATTCCGGCTAAAGAAGTTTTTGGGGACGAGTGTCTGCACTTGGATATTATGCCGGAGTCGCTGGTATCGGTGGCAAGAAGAGACGGCTGTGAATTGTGCAGAGAAAGCGGTTTCTTAGGCAGGACTATGGTTCTGGAAGCTATGTTTCCTCCTGAGGATCAGGCGGGCAGAAGAGCTATTACAGAGATGATGATTTCCAATATGTCATCGTCAATCATAGACGTGCCCGGGATAATATACATATCCAGAAGGCAGTCAATACTGGATTTGATACGCCGTAATTCCATAGATGCGTACATGGGACAAGAGATGTTGATAGAGGACGTAGCCAGTACTGTTCGCTCGGGTTAAGGGACGATGTTAGATGAAATTATTTCACGCAAAATTCGCAGAACGCCGTCATGGCAAGACAAGGATATTGGAGGAGGATTTTTATCTTTCTGATGAGAAGGCTGTGAGAAGGCGGCTGAGGGAGCAGGGATATTATCCTATAAGCGTGGATCAACGTAAAGAAGCCTTATTTACATGGTCGAATGTAAGGTCCAGGGCGTGGCAGCTTCAGCTTTTAAAGGCACTGAGGTTTCAGGGAGGATTGTCTTCTTTGGGAACTGCGCTTTTGAATATCATAGAGGCAGAGACGGATCCGAAAAGGAGGCTGGCGTTTTTGCCGGCCAGAACCGTGCTTAAAGGAGGAGGCTCTTTTTCAGATGCCTTGAAGTCATTAAAGCTGTTTGATGCGGCGACAATGGCAATCATAACTGCGGGAGAGCGGGCAGGGGATCTTAAAGGAGTCATTCAGCACGCCATAGAGCATACTGAAGAAAAAGGCAAAAGTATAAAGATGGTTATGACAGTATTGGGCTGGCTGGCATTCGATATAATCAACATAGTCGGATTCGTCTGGGCAGCGCAATTCGGGTTTATACCGTATCTTAAACAGCAGGGAGTGAAGACTACGGATCCGGCTGCTATAAAAAGGTTTGAAGAGGCTATAAGCATTGCTTCAGCCGTAAATATGACGCTTTTGGTATTGGTGACTACTACGGTTATAATGGTGATAGGGTTTGCAGCTCTTTATTGGTTCAACAGGTATAAGCCTGAGCATTTCACGTCAAAACTGCTGCTGCGAATGCCGATTATGTCTGATTATTTAAGAAATATAAGCATGAAAGACGGGTGCAAACTTATAACTCGTTTGATAAGAGGCAAAGTGCCCTTAGCAGATGCTATAGACATTATATCTTCTACGACTACGGAAGCATCGTGCCGCGTGTACTGGCTTGAGGCGAAAAAGCGCATAATGGCAGGAGCAGTGCCTGCGAAGGCTCTGGCTAGGTGGCCTCTTAACAAAGGAGAGATAGATCAGCTTTTGACAGCCCAGTCTTCCGACCAATTAGCAGAAGTATATGCCGCTATAGCGGAAGAGAGAGATTTTATGGCGAAAGCAGGTCAGCGCAGGTTGTTTATGACCGGGATTATATTTATGATAGTAATGGCAGTAGGAGTAGTATTAAGTATTCTTTATCTGTTGATGGTTCAAAATCAGAGCTTCTTGGACAACATTAGCGAACTTAGGACATAGATTGTTAATAAAGAAATGGTATAGATTAAGAATAGTAATGTTATAACATCAGGCGAAAGGTGATAACGTGAAGGATAATAATTCAGAATCAATGACTAATGAGGAACTGGAAGAACAGGACAGAACAGATTTTGCGTCCACATCTTCCGTGATGAGGTCAGTGTTCGGAAGCGTAAGCGACCTTGGAGAGTTTTATTTCCCTACGGATATAGTAGGAGGAATATGCCCGCATGTTAAAGGGAAAGAGGAAGAGATAGTATGGAATGCCGCTGCGGAGGCATGTGACAGCGAGAGGATTCATATCGTATGGTCTGTTGCAGGAGAGAAGATATGGTATCTGGCGACCGCATCGTCTGATTTAGCTAAGAAACCGAACAGCTGGTGTCCGTTTGCTACCTTGCTGCCTACGGAACATACGATAAAAGAGCTGCCTGTCTGCTATACGTATTATAGCGAAGATTTGGCGATAATGATGGTTGTGGGCATAGATGAGCTGAATATATTCCGGGGGAGTTCGGCTATAGTAAAGGCAAAAGCTGAAAGAGTTTCTCAGGAATACAATCATGAAGTCAGAATTATTAATATAGATCCTTATAAAATATCGAAGATGAGACCTGTTCCTTGGCATTCGGTTACGCTGTTTGAAGAAAGAGAAAGAAGGGTGCTTGCGGGAGTTTCTATAGCGGTGGGTATTATTGTTACGGCGGTGTCCGTACTTTTTTGGCTTCTGGCTAATGTGTTAATGGTTACCGTGCACAGAGACTATGCGGATATTTCGGCTAGGAATGAACAGAAAATGCTGCAGTTCATTCAGTTGGCAGATCAAACAAGGACTAGTCCGCTTAAAGAACAGATCGTTAGTTTTTTAGCAGTGAACGATACGCTTTTGGCTCTTAACGGACAGTTGGTTGTGTACGAGATTAACAATTCAATAGCGAGATGGAAAGCTGTTGTGCCTGCGACAGTGACTGCTGAAAAGATAACTGCCATGGGAGGCAGGTTTATTGCTGCTTCTGAAGACGGTTCTATCATAGGAAACGCTGCTCAGGTTGAATTTGAAGAAAATCTTAGAGGGAAAAAATAATGTCTATCGATATAACTTTATTGAAGAAGGCTTTTTCACCTAAAACAGTGCTAAGAGCTGTTGCGACTTTTGATAAGTCTATGCTTGTTATTATTGCCTCTTGCTGGCTTTGCGCAATTGTCGCAATGGGGCTTGCGACATTTGCTATTAACGGCGTTGTCGAGTGGAAAAGCAGAACAGACAAAGCCATATTGTCCGAACCGATAATACCTGTAATGAAAAGCACTCCGGTGGGAACCAGAGAACTTGCCGATATTGAAGATAGGCTCAGGCGGCAATTTCCTTCCATATCTATTTCCAGAACTACTCAGGGCGGGGGAATGCTGGTTATTAAAGCTGACAAAGGCGAACTGTATCAGCAATGGATTACTGCAATCAGTTATGTTGATTCTATAGCCGGACAGTATAAGTGGGAGCTGAAAGAATTCTGCGTAGGAGCTTGTACGGGAGGCAAAGGACTTATGTATGCCGCGCTTTCGGGATATAAGGTTACTATTGAAAAAGCTAAATAATTTCGTATGTATCAGGAGTTTTTTTGTTGCTTTGTGTGTTTTTTGATGAGATAATTATGAGTCTTGTTTTAAATAAGAAAACCAGAGGAGTTTATATGTCTTTACATAAAAAAGAAACAGAGCGGTTAGGTGCCAATGCCGGTATTGCCATAGGTCCTATTCTGTTTATTATTGCTATTTTGGCAATTTTAGCTTCTGCTATTGCCTCCGGCAGCGGCAGTTTCACTGCAGGTGCTGCGGCTGAAGGCAACAAAACAAGAGCCTCTGCCCTTATTCAAATCGGTGAGAATTTAAGAATGGGTATGGATCAGATAATTCTTTCCGGCGGCCGCAGTATTGACGAAGTTGTGATAAATTCTGCCAATACCTCTAATAACGTGGATTTGTTCTCTCCTACGGGAGGCGGCATATCTGTTCCGTCCAGAACTCATGCCAATAACCCTCAGATAGACATCTGGTATTTTCCGCGGGGACCTGTAAAGGGGCTTGGCTCTTTATACGGCAAAGAAGTTTTGGCTGTGCTGCCGGTATCCAGGGGTGTGTGTGCTGAACTCAACAATCGCTCTTTAGGCATTGCCGCTATTCCCGGAAATCTTCCTTTAGGGAATTTTGTTGCCGCTAATGTTGATAATGCCGTTACCGGTATGACTGACTGGCCCTCAGAGAACTCGGAATGGTTCCCGGGCGTTTCTACTGTTGCATGGAATGAGGATCCTGTCCAAGAGGGCGGAGACGGCAAGAAGCCCAGTTTAGTCGGCGTTGCTACGGGCTGTGTTCAGACGAGCGATGTTAATATTGACATGCGGGACGGCCCGACTTCCAACTTCTTCTATTATCAGGTGCTTGCGATACAGTAGTGTGGAGTGAGTGAATATTCCCCTTCGCAGGCGAATGAAAAGACGGGGTAGTGGTTTTTAAACAAATTTCTGAAAGAAATTTGTCACTCCCGCGTAGGTGGGAGTGGGCAAGCCTGCTGTATATAGTGAGTTGATTAGTACTAAGCATTCCTTGTCATTTGTGAAAGTTTTTGTTTTCAAACAATTATCCAATTTCAGTAAGTGCAGCAACCGTCGACTGCTGCTACGTGAATGCAAAAATGATAGTACAGAAACTGGCAACCTTGCCCTATTCCCGCCTTCGCGGGAATGACAAAAAATATAGAAATAACAAATATCTGTCCCAGTTTAACGTTATTTTAATCTAGCTTTGATATGATTACAATTGTATGGTATTGTTATTTTATTTAACTTATTAAAGGTAGGTTTATTATGAGTATTTTACCCCCCCCCCCCTGCAACGTAACTCGTTGAAATATAACGGCTTTTTCTCTAAAAACAGAAAATTTAAACGCTCTTTAGGTATAGCTCTGGTTTCCGCCGTGTTTGTCTCTGCCTTGGGTTTGGGGGATTCTCCTGCTTTTGCCACTAATACTTACACGTATAATGGTGAGGATGTTGAGTTTCCAACCCCTAAGGTGATAACTATCGATGGGTTGACTTCTGAGGAGTATGAAAAGCAGCAGCAGGATATTATTAATTATAATACTGCTAAGCAGGCTGAAAAAGATCGGAAAATGGGTGAAAGGGAGGCTAATTGGATTAATTTACAAAATAAAAAAGCAGCGGAAATAGATGCTCAAAATGCTCGCCGGGAGGAGGCTGTGAAGCAGATTAACGATATAAAGATGCAGCGTATACTTGATCAGGTTAAGTATGATGTTTTTGAGTCTAATGCCATTTCAGAGCAAAATTTCCGTGACTCTCTCATGCAGCTATTGCCACGTGAGTATATAACTTATGAGGTCAGACACATGCCTACTGCTCAGCTTGAGGCTATGACATATGCATTAGCTGAGCAAAAGGGTATTCCTATTCCTGCGACTATTTCCGATTACAGCAATGCGCAGGCTGACCGTGGTCGGAAACAACAGATTAAAGATATATGGCAAACTAATTACAACGCTAATAATTTGATACCCATTACTTTAACTTCTACGAGTACGGGTGGTGCGTCTCAGGGTTCTAGCAACCCCGTATCCGATCAATATAAGGATATGCCCTTAGGCTGGAGCATAAGTTCTTATGGCAAATCTAATTTTAATACTATTCTTACTGATGGTGGAGGCGGAACTTCTCTCAGATCTGAGGAAGGTGTTGGCACTGAGGTGCTCTATTATGCAGGCGGTGGTGTTAGAGCAGTTTATCAAGACGGTAAACTTGTATGTAGTGGATCTAACTGTAGTACAGTCAACCCAGGTAAACAACTTAACGCCGGTTACAACAGTTACGACGGTTATCAAGGACCTGAGCTTGCTCCTGATCAATATCATAAGGCGATGCAGAAAAACCCCCAAAGTGGTTATTATGCTCCAGCAAATAGTAATCAGATAGCAATCTCAGACGAAGAGAGGGCATATCTTCGATCGCTAAATGTGATGACTAACCCCGATGGTACTGACACACTAAGTTGGTCTCTCGTTGGGTATCTTCCCCAAGAAGCTCAAGATATGATTAGAGGTATTTTGGCTCGAAATGGGTATAGCGATGCAGACATATCTTCCTTCATTCAGAATGCAAATGGACCCCTTGCATTTACTGTCCGTAACCTCGATGACACCCCTATTCCTATGGGTACTCCTAATGCGGACAACTTGGGCGGTACCGCAGCCAACTCTTATGCCGGAGACGGTTCTGACACCCCTCTGACATGGACTGAGGAGAATCCGTTCTGCACTGCGATTACTACGTGCTTGGGCGGTTTTGTCAGAGGCAACAAAGGAAGCGGTACTCAAACTGCTCACTGTCAAGATTATGTAGACGAGTACTTCTGCGCCTCTTCCAACCCTAGGGTCAATACGGGCGGCGTTAACTGCAAATGTACGACTAAAAAACCTGAGTCTTACAATTGCGATAGAGATATAGACGACAGCGGTATTACCTGTTTCTGGGATAAAGACAGAACTCGGAACGCTCGGGTACAGTGGATGCTCCAATGTCCTTTGAACGATATGGAAGGCGGGGCGTCTTCTCCTAACAGAATGCTGTATCACAGCATAGACCAACAGCTGGGTCAATCTGCCTGCGGACCTACGAGCTATGACCACGACTCTACGATGCTCAGAGATAAGGATTATTGCGTAGAGTTCTGTAAAAAGCTGGCTCAGTATGGGTGTAAAGATGAAGACGCACACAGAGAACTTTGCTCGTCTGTTGGCACCGGCAGTGCTGTTGACTTGGGATGTCCTCCTACGGGAACGCTAACTCAGGCTGAGACAGACTCTATTAACGCTATTTATGGCGACGGCTATGCTACACTTTATGCACCACCTGTTACTTCCATGGGTACTCAGGACGGGTCTTCCGGAGGTTATGATTATTATAATGATGATGGTTTGAGATATGAGTTCTCTCATTAATAAAACCAGTATTTCCTTCCGTATCCCCCGGTGTTTCCAAATCCGCCGGGGGATTTTTTTCTTTCACAAATACCTGTCTTCTTTGTTCAAAAATTCTGTAACGTACAGGCGGACGCCGTCTTCTAAGGAGGTCATAGGTTCTGTGAAGCCTGCTTTGCGCAGCTTGTCCAAGCTGGCTTTGGTATAGTATTGGTATTTGTCCTGAAGTTCCGGAGGCATTTTTTTGTACCCGATTTTCGGCGGCAGTCCCATGGCGTCCCATGCTGCCTTTGCCAAGTCATAAAACGAACGCGCGCTGCCTGAGCCTACATTGAACAATCCGCTGACTTCCGGGTTTTCCAAGAGCCATATGATTACCCGTACTACATCGCCCACCCACACGAAATCGCGGAGCTGCTGCCCGTCTTTGTAATCTGTATGATAAGATTTGAAGAGCTTGACTTCCTCGTTGTTTCTGACAGACGGGAAAATGTGCGCTACAACGCTTTCCTGTTCGCCTTTGTGATATTCGTTCGGACCGTACACATTGAAAAGCTTCAAGCCTGCATACTGTTTGGGCGTTTTCCGGTTTTCCGCAACTTCGCGCGCAATTTTCCGATCGATGAACGCCTTGCTCCACCCATAGGGATTCAATGGGCGCAGGCTGTTCAGATAATCCAAATCGTCCCGGTCTTCAAAACCGTTTTCGCCGCTGCCGTAAGTCGCAGCCGATGAAGCATAGATGAACTGCTTTTGGAAATCGCGGCAAAAACACCATAAGTCCCAAGTTGATTGTATGTTACGCTCTACAATCAGGTCGACATCTTTTTCGGTTGTAGTTGAAATTGCGCCCATGTGTATAACAGCCGTGATTTCTTTTTCATGCTGTTTTAAAAACTCCGGCAATTGTTCGGGCGGGAGCACAGCCGCCAGCTCGCGCTTGGCAATGTTCTTCCATTTGTCCTTAACGCCTAGCCAGTCTACTACTACCAAATCCTTATACCCTTTTGCCTCGAGGGCAGCCAAAACATTTGAGCCGATAAAACCTGTGCTGCCCGTAACAATAATCATAAGACCTCCGTTAAGATGTTGGATTGGTTGTATCACGGCTATTATTTTATTTCAATAGCGCGATATATCTTATCCGCATTATTCAGAATTAAATCTATGTATGTTTTTGCTTTTGCATCGGTCTCGGAGAGATGATCCGAGTATAAAGGTTCGCCGAATTGAATGTCTAAATCTTTTGCCAGCTGGGTTAGCAGTTTATGATTAGCGGAAGCATCTATAAACAGAACTTTTATATTTTCTTTTTTTATCTGATTGATGAACTGAGCCAGCTGTTTTACAGAGGGTTCTGATTGCGAGTTTATCCCGTATGGAGATAAAAATTCTATTCCGTATGCTTTTTCAAAATAGCGGAAGGAATTGTGATCCGTGATGATTTTTTTTCTGTCAGAGGGCAGGGCGGAAAATAATTTTTTGATTTTTAAATCCGCATTATTTAATTTTTTAACGTATGCTTTCAGATTTTTTTTAAAAAACGCCTGCTGTTCTGGATTGTGTTTACTAAGTGCTTTTTCTATGTTTGCTACGTACACTATGACGTTTTTAGGGTCCTGCCAAGCATGAGGATCCGGTTCGGCTTTGTGTTTATGTTTTATATGTCCATGTCCATGTCCATGTTCATGAGGTTCGCCTGTTAAAACAGTAATATTGTCAGATGCGGTTACTATTGTCCCGGAAAAATTACTAGATTTTACCAGTTTTGCAAACCACTCTTCAAAACCCAAACCGTTTATGATGATAATATCGGCATCTGCAATCTTTTTCGCATCAGATGCTGTAGGCTGATACGCATGAGGATCCGTGCCTTTAGGAACTATGCTTTCTATAGAGGCTTTATCTCCGGCAATGTTTTTCGCAATATCTGCGAGAATGTCGAAACTTGTTATTATCTTTATTTTTTTTTCGCCTGCGTGAACTGCATTAGAAAACGCTATAAGAAAAGTCATAAAAAAAACTAAAATGAGCTTCAATTTTCCATTTTCCATTTTCAATTTTCCATTTTAAACGGAGAAAGTACCCGCTTCAAAACGCCCTGCATAGCTGATATTGCCATTCCGTAATTCGTTATAGCTACCCCGTTCTTTTCCGCCTCGTTTATCCGCACAGTCATTTCCTGTTCTGTCATGACACAGCCGCCGCAGTGAATAATTAGCTTATACTCACGCAGATTGCTTGGAAAATCATGTCCTGCACACGTATCTATGATTAGGTTTTTACCGGTGTATTTCCGTAGCAGATTGGGAATCTTCACTCTTCCTATGTCGTCTTCGGAAGGGTGATGGCTGCACCCTTCCGCTATTAAAACTTTGTCATTGTCTTGCAGCTTTTCTATGATTGCCGCACCGCGCGCCTGTTTTACGATATCGCCTTTGTAACGGGAAAACAGCACTGAAAACGTAGTAAGCGGAACATCAGACGGAGTGCTTCCCGCAACTCTGGCTATTACCTGAGAGTCGCATATCACTAAGTCCGGAGGAGTGTTCAGTCGTTTTAGAACGCTTTCGTACTCGAAGTCTTTCACTACAAGAGCAGAAGCCCCTGTATCCAGCAAATCTCTTATTACCTGCACCTGAGGCACAATCAAACGTCCGACAGGAGCTCCTAAATCAAGAGGAACAACCAGCACAACCAACGCCCCGCTGTCGCATAATCCGCCTATTACGCTTTTATTAGAACTGTATTCAGGCAGCAGCGACAGTATCTTTGTTTTGAATTCGGATTTGAATCTTTCTGCGTCTCCTTCCAAAGAACTTCCGGAAATCCAAGACAGCTTCTTCACGTCAAGCAGGGACAGAAAATTCACAGACGGCTCTTTAACATCAGTCTTGTTTATCACTATAAGCACAGGTATCTTGTTCTCTTTAGCCTTATCAATAATCTCGTCCTCGTAGTCAGTCCACTCGTCAGGCTCAACCACAAGAGCAACAATATTCATTCTGGCAATAGCTTTTTGCGTTGAGGCTATGCGCTTTTCGCCCAGCAGAGAAACATCGTCTACTCCTGCGGTATCCAGCAGGACAACCGGTCCGATAGGCGCAAGCTCCATGACTTTTTCTATGACATCGGTAGTTGTGCCTGCGCTGGAAGAGGTTATAACTATGTCCTGTCCGGCAATAAGATTCATGAAAGACGATTTACCGGTATTAGTCCGTCCCATTATCCCGATGTGCAGCCGCAGAGACTTCATTTTAACTCGACATGCCCAAGACTTGTCAGGCTCTCATCACTTAAAGCGTATTCAACAATAGCCGCAAGCCTTTCGGAAGAAACAGAGTCAAAGCTCTTTCCTTTGATAAAGTTCTTTATAGTAGCTTTCGGATTTGCAGCCTTTTCTTTGGTGAAGCCTTTTATCAGAGATAATACCTCGTCATACTTTAAATAAGGCATTAAAACAGCCAATATAGCAGGGTTATCATCAACATTTTGGCGGCAGCGGGCAACATCAGCCTTTATGCCGCTTACATGAAGCGCAAGAATTGAACAGGCATTTGTGAGAATATCTATGGACTCCAAGAGCGAACAAGCAATCAAAGGCATGAACTCGTTAATCTGTAGCACAGCCCTTGAGGCGCACTCGGATATAATAACATTATTAGCTCTTACAACCATAGAAACCTGCATACAGCACTCTGTAATAACAGGGTTTACTTTAGCCGGCATAATAGAAGAGCCTGCTTGTTTGGGGGGCAGGGCTATCTCTTTCAGAAAATGCAGCAGTCTTAAATCGCTGACTATCTTAGAAACAGCAGCAGCCGTTGTTGCAAGCGTTCCGGAAACACTAACATAATTATCGGCATTCCCGGTCGCATCAAACAAATTATCAGACCTTACAACGTTGAGTTTTGTAATTTTTTTCAGAGTATCGCATACCTTTAAAATAAACTCTCTGGGAGCAGCAGCGCCGGAGCCGATAGCAGTGCCGCCTAAATTCAAAACAAGCAATTCATTCGAGCATTTTTTGATATTGGCTTTGCTGCGGGCAATTATTTGAGTAAAAGCAGAGAATTCTTGCCCCAAAGACATAGGAACTGCATCTTGCAGCTCTGTGCGTCCCATTTTTATAATGCCGGCGAACTCTTTTTCTTTGTCCTCAAAAGCACTCTGGAGCTTTGACAAGGCATCTTCCAGCTTTTTAATGCCGCGTACTGCCGCTATGCGCAGCGCAGCAGGATACGTATCATTAGTAGACTGGTGCATATTAACGTAATCAAGAGGGCTTACAGTATTGTAATCTCCTTTTTCTTTGCCCATGATAGACAAAGCAAGATTTGCTATTACCTCGTTTACGTTCATATTCGTAGACGTGCCTGCGCCGCCTTGCAGAGCATCAACAGGAAAATATTTTTTGAATTCTTCTTCGCCCGAAGCAAGCTGTTCGCAAGCCTTGGAAATAGCATCGGCCGCCTCTTTGGGCAAATAGCCCAGCTCTTTGTTCGTAACAGCGCAGGCTTGCTTCACATTGGCAAATCCCGATATAAGACTGTAAGGAATTTTTCTTTGGGACAAAGGGAAATTATCAATAGCTCTTTGAGTATGTATTCCCCAAAGGCTGGAACTATCAATATTCATCTCACCGAGTGAGTCTTTTTCTTTACGCATGATATGAACTCCGTAAATAGTTAGTAAAATAAAACTATCGAGTCCTAATGAGGATATGAAATACTTCGTCCACATACAAGCAGTATTTAGAGCGTATTTCATTTAAGTTGCACATGGGTACACGCCTTCGCCCGTCTTCGCTATGCTTCGCCGAGACTTCGGCTCTTCGCAAAAATGAGTACCTGCGTTGTCGCAAGACCTTGAAATATATTCGATATTCCTGCGGTCTTGCTCCTAGCATTTATCTCATTTTTGCTCGGTCTCCCTATTCAACTTAAATGAAATACGCTCTAAAATAATCATTGTAATATCAAAATCTTTACCATAATCTTACAGCAGGCAGTGCGCAATAAAAAGGAAAAACAAGATGAATTGCAAAAAACAGAAGGTTGCTTTGACCTCTATATTTGCCAGCGTAGTTATTACTGCGTCCAAATTCGTAGCAGCCCTTTTTACAGGAAGTTTGGGCTTATTATCCGAGGCTCTGCACAGTTTTTTAGACCTTGTAGCAACTGTTATGACCTATCTGGCTGTAAGAGTAAGCGATAAACCGGCAGATGCAGATCATCACTACGGGCATGGCAAAGTAGAAAGCGTAACCGCATTGGGAGAGGCCGGACTATTGGTCATCGCCAGTTTTTGGGTTATTTATGAGGCTTTGCGCAGGCTCATAACAGGAGAAACTGAGGTCGAGGCAAGCTGGGCGGCTATTGCTGTTATAGTCGCCACTATTGCCATAGACTATTGGAGAGCCAGAGCATTGGCTAAGGTTGCAAAAGAAACCAAGTCTCATGCTTTAGAAGCGGACGCTCTGCATTTTGCTTCTGATATGTGGACATCTTTTGTTGTGCTGGCAGGGCTTTGCTTTGTGTCCGTAGGCTATCCGGTATTTGATGCGATTGCCGCTCTTTTGGTTTCCGTATTCATTTGCAGAGTAGCATGGAAATTAGGCAAAAAAACTTTTGACGATTTGATTGACAAGGCTCCGGAAGGCGTTGCCGAGAAGATACAAGACGCTATAAAGGATTTGCACGGTATAATAAGAACTGAAAGGATAAGAGTACGTCCGTCAGGAAGCGCAGTATTTGTTGACATATACGTTGACATTCACAGAGGTTTATCGTTTGGACAAACAGAAGAAATTAAGCATCATATAGTAAGCGCAGTGAAGGCTAATATCTCTGAAGCTGAAGTTACGGTTTCACTGGAGCCTGTTGCAGTGGATAAGGAAACTGTTCAGGATAAAGTTTCTATTATAGCCGCTAATTTAGGAGCTAAGATACACCACATAGTCGTGCATTTTGTAAACAGCGAAGACAACAACAAAGGACGTTTGGCAATTAGCATGGATTTAGAAGTATCTGAAAACATGCTGCTGGGAGAGGCTCATTCTATTGCGTCCAGTTTGGAGCAGAATATCAGAGATGAATTCGGACAAGACACAGAGATTGAAACTCAAATAGAGCCTTTTTACAGCGGAGGGCTGCATGGAAAAGCAGTGTCTGTGCGGGAACAAGGAAACGTAGAAGCATTGCTGAAAGAAGCTGCTGTTGCACTGGGCGGACTAAGCAACGTGCATAACGTAAGAGTGCGCCAAAGCGACAGAGGACTCATCGTGATTTGTCACGCAAGAACAGACGCAGCGAAAACAGTATCTGATGTGTATACTATTGTTAAGGCACTGGAGTGTTATATACAAAATAAGCGGACGGATATATGGAGAATAGTCGTACACTCCGAGCCGTTCGGCGAAGGCAAACGTAGTGCTGAGAATAATAATTAAGCAATCGTTTTAATATATTCTGAAAGATCTGCCATGTTATCAAAAACAAAATCTGCGCCTTCATTCAAAAGTATAGCTTTGTGAGCAGGAGAGCAGTGAGACCCTCCGATAAAACCAATTGCCTTCATATTTGCTGCTTTTGCCGCTTGGATTCCGGAAATGCTGTCTTCAATGACAAAACATTCTGACGGCAGATAGCCCATACAATGTGCTGCATGCAGAAATAAATCAGGATTAGGTTTGCCGCGTGCTACCATTGATGCGCTGAAAATCTCCTCATTAAGAAAGAAGCTATCAAGTTTTGTTAGTCTTAAAGAGTTATTGATTTTTTCTAAACTTCCGCCCGATGCTACACATTTATTAGAAAGGCTAGTAAGGATTTTTTCTATTCCTTTTATAGGAAGGAGCCGTGATGAAAATTCTTTATAAGTTTTTTGACGAACGGCTTGTCGAAAATTTTCAGGAAGAGGTTTTCCCATTTCTTTTTCTATGATTTGTTTTTCCTCTTCATCCGTCCGTCCGCAGAAACGAAGGATATATTCTTGGGTTGTAATGTTAAAGCCGATTTTATTTAATTCATTTGCAACAATCTCACATGCAATGAATTCGCTGTCAACAAGCACGCCGTCACAATCAAATAAAAAGAGAGTTTGTTGTAAGTTCATGATATTTTCCTGCCAAGTGGCTCACAATAACGCTTGTAAAAAGAACTCATTTCGTTCTTCACATCATAAAAGCCCAAGCTTTGTTAACTTGCTTTTTAATAAGTCAGCATCAAACGGTTTCACCATATATTCATTCACGCCGCCTAGCATGGCTTTTTCAATACTAGCCGTACTGCTTTCTGTGGTGCAGAAAATAACAACCGGCAAATCTCCGTCTTGCATTTGTCTTAAAGCAATAAGAAAATCGTATCCGTTCATAACAGGCATATTCCAATCCAAAATAACAAGATCAGGCATAGTTTCTGCACAGTCTGCAAGAGCAATTTTGCCGTCTATAGCTTCTTTGCAAATATACCCAAGCGATTCCAGTATTTGTCTGATAATTTTTCTTATGACTCTACTGTCATCTATTATAAGGCAGGTCTTCATATTATATCTATCGTTAAGAATGTGAAAAAACAGAACCGCTTACACACAACCAACAACACAACGTTTTTTATGAAGATTTTACAAAAACAAAAAAACATTTGTGTTGTCTTTACTTATGATTCTATTTTTTATTTTCATTAATTGCAAACAATTTCTTAACAATTGTTGTATGAGTTCAAAAAGATGTATAGCGCATAGTGTTTATTGATAAAAATTTCCTTGTTTCGCAACAGCTTCTGTTGAATGGCGTCCCCGATAGGATTCGAACCTACGACCCTCAGTTTAGGAAACTGATGCTCTATCCAGCTGAGCTACGAGGACACTAGAGCATAATCCATTTATATAACATCGAAATACACGCCTTCGGCTCTTCGCAAAAATGAACGACTGCTTCGTCGCAAATCCTTGAAATATACTCGATATTCCTGCGGATTTGCTTCTCGCATTCATCTCATTTTTGCTCGGTCTCTCGACGCTATATAAATGGATTATGCTCTATGGACTTATATAACACCGACAGCAATATATCAAGCACTAAGACTCTCAGCCCAGATATAGTGCTTAGCATCGGTTGTTTTTTCCAGAACTCCGCCGTTGGCAAGGGCTATTTTGACAGAGGCAATATTGTGATTGCTGATTGTGAACAAAACTTTGCCAATAGATAGTTTTTGAGCTTCTTTTAACAACTCTCTTACAAATACTTTGCCGTAACCTTTGCTGCGTTCAGAGGGAATAATAGCATAGCCTATTGTTCCGCCTTCTTCTAGGAGTCTGTCTGTAAGAAAGTGGCGCAGCTTTCCCATACCTATCGGATTGCCGTCAACCATTAACCAAAAAATAGTTTGAGGCACTTTCCAGCCGTCTTTGATTCCAACTTGCCTAGAGCACATATCGTTTTCTGTCAGCCAATTTTTGTATTCATCAAAAGACAGTCCTTCAACATCGTTCATAAAGCCGTTCTCACCGTTAGGGATTTGCTGCAGCATATTGAAAACATCTATACCGTCATCAACAGATAGTTTTTTAATAGAAAATAACATCAGGAAAATTCCATCTGTTTCTGAACCAAGTCATTTGTCTTTTGGCATAGTTTCTTGTTTTCTGCTGAGCTTTTGAGACAGCCTCGTTCAGAGTTATCTTGCCTTCAATGTAATCTTTTATTTCTCTGAATCCCAGTACTTTTATATCATCAGTTTTTGATAATAATCCGGATACTTCTTCTATGGCTCCCAGTTTAATCATATTTTCAAAACGCCTGTCGCAGGCTTCGTACAGTTTTTCTCTGGGCGGCAGCAAGAGGTGATACTCCGGCGTGAAATCCGGATTGTTTGTCTTGCCGGATTCCTGCCAGTAGTGCAAGGACTTCTCTGTAAACAATACAACCTCATAGGCTCTTATGAGGCGTTGTTTGTCGTTTTTGGCTATTTTCAGTGCGCTATGATTGTCCAGTTCGGACAATTTTTGCCTGAAAGAGTCTTCTCCGAGTTCTTCGTATAATTCTATAGTTTTGTTTCTGATTTCCAAAGGGATATCCGGTATGTTTGCCAGTCCCTTGACAAGAGCTTCAAAGTACAACCCTGTGCCTCCAACAAGAATAGGAGTTTTGCCTCTTTTTACTATGTCTTCTATGGCGGATTTTGCGTGAACCAGCCATTTTCCAACAGAAAACCGAGTGTCAAAAGAGACTATTTCGTACAAGTGGTGTTTTACTATGGATTTATCGTGCGTATCCGGTTGCGCAGTGAGTATAGGCAAATCTTTGTAAATCTGCATGGAGTCTGCATTTATTATTTCTCCGTTTTTGCTTACAGCCAGCTCCATAGCCAGTTTTGACTTTCCTGATGCAGTTGCACCTCCGACTAATATTATACTTTTAGACATATTTTTTGTTGTGTTTTATTGCAGTATTGCTAGTATTACCATGTTTTACTCTGTTTGTAAACATGAAAGGCATGTGTCATGGGATTGAGTTTTTCTCATATAGTAATCGTATTACTTGTAGTTCTTATTGTTTTCGGAGCAGGGAAACTGCCCAAGGTTATGGGAGATCTTGGCAAGGGCATCAGGAAGTTCAAAGAGGGCATGGACGGGCACGATGAAGCCGGCAGCAAAGTTCTGCTGGAAAAAGATGAGGAAAAGAAGGAGGAATAATGTCATTCCCGCGCAGGCGTGGAAGAGCGCGCCGCCTTTGTTTTGGACAATCCGGACATATTTAATTTGCCGGACGACAGCCCCTTCATTACGTACTCGGCTATATGGCGAGAGTAGTGTTCGTGTGAACGCAATTCTTTTGCAACAGACTGAGGCAAACGAATAGCTATCGGAACTTTTTTATCTTGTACTTTCGGACGGCCGTTGCGGTTTATGTATTGCAGGAAATTTGCAAAACCGCGGGCAACATGCACATTATGGCGGGCTTCGTCCTCGTCCATAAGAACAGGTTTGGCTTTTTTGTATCTTTCGTAACGTTCCTTTTTATTTTTTTTAGAAAGTTTTGAAAGCTCTGCCATAGTCATTCTAGTTATTGCCATATTTTTTCTCCCATTCTTTTAAATGTACTCTAAACATACTTATTACACGAATTACGTTTTCGCCTTGTCTCGTAAAGCAAACACGCAAACGTATACCATTTGCAAAACCATAAGCATTAAAACGCTCCTCGTCATATTTATATCGGGTATCCTGTTTTATTGAAACGTTCGGGTCAGCAAAACATCTGCGGCATCTATAAAATCCAAATCATGCTTAGCAAGATTGGCTTGCCGCTTTTGTTCGTCCCATTCAAAGATTATGCCGTTTTCTCGGTTCATATTGTTATGGTATTACAAAAACAGTGAAGTGTCAAGTTTTTTCTTGTTCCTAATTATTGAGGAGGAGGAAGGTTCACCACATCCAACAAATTACCTATACCTGCTGTTGTGCTACCGTAACGAGTAATATATAATTTATTATTATATACTGTCATACCATATCTCGAAACTGCGGTGCCTAAGTTTATAGTTGATGCTGAGTTATTAGATAAATCCACTACATCTAATAAATTATCCGTACTTGCGCTATTGCCACGGGTAACATATAATTTATTACTATATGCTGTTATATCGTTTCTAGCAACAGCAGTGCCTAGATTTATAGTCGACACTGCATTAGCTATGCACGAGGCTGTTGTGCCTTTGTATTTGCCTTCGCACTTCCATGTCCAATCATTCCCGCTCTGAGTGAATGTTGCAACGGTTCCATGCTTGCAGAGAGGCGGAGTAGTAGATGCTAATGCAGGAGCGGTTAAAAAAATGTAGAATGCGCAACAGCCCCAAAACCCCTTATAAAACAACAACCTACGGAGGGGGGGGGGGGGGAAAAACTTTTTTTTTATCGGGGTTTTTTTGATAAGTTATTTTTTTTCTTTTTTTTTTTTTTTTCTAAAAACTAATTCTTTTGCTTTTTTTTTTTTTTTTTTGTAAAAAAAAATCAAGAATTTT
>WRDR01000004.1 GCA_009779745.1 Alphaproteobacteria bacterium | reverse complement strand
GTTTAGGTTTGTTCCTTGCTTGTTTAGCTCTCGTTGAATGTTAATCAAAAGCTGGTGTTTGGTTGGGTCAATAGCAGACACATATCCTGCGCCTAAGACAGAAGCACGGATATAAGCGTTGACGCTCATATTCAGTTCTTGAGCTTTACCTCGAATGATGTCGAGTTCTCCGTCACGAAGTTTCAGTCCGTAAGAATGGTTAGAAAGAGGTCTGGGGAAACTCCCCGCAGAGGTAGGTGAAACCACAGGTGCAACCTGAGGTTTCACCGAACTCTCAACTTGCGCGCAGCTTTTAAAATTTTTTGTATCGTTTTGTCCGACATTTTTTGTTTCACTGCATAGCTCTTTTGCAGCCTGCCTGAACTGCTTATGTTCAAGCGAAAGCACATCGTATTTTGACATATTGGTTCTCCAATTTTATTTTTGGAAATAAAAAAGGCTTTCCGGTTAATACCTAGAAAGCCTTTTGGTTTCTTATTTTTTCTTAGTTCTTAATCTTCTAACTTTGCAATAAAGTTCGGAGTTTCAGTTACCTCTATCGCCGCAGAGTGCAAAGCGAAAGCCAAATGCCCGAGTCCTTTGCGGATGGTTTTAAAATTTTCGGATTTTTAGTATTTTCTTGAAACTTGTTCATTGTGCTTCTCCGTAGTTGGTTGGATTAAACAGCACCGACTATTTCTCTGACTATACTTTACCTATAGCACGGAATTTCTATTTGTCAAGTAAAATATTCATATTGAATGAAAATTCTTTCTATTGCGTGCATAGGGTATGATATTTTACATATAGCACCACAGAATATGCTAAACACAGTGTGTTTATGGTTAAAAAGTGCTGGTATGGTTAATAATTTTTGTTCTTACATCATTCAAAAATATAGTTGATAGTATCCTTTATGAACATAAAGAGAAACAGGCGCATTGTTTTCTCTTTTACCTCAGAGTATATAATTATACTCTATGAATTACCTCTCTCACTAACATGTAAATGTCCTATTATAGGATCTATTGTTGACACTTCCGTGCCTGTGTACTTCAGACAATATTCTTTCGGTTAACCCGGAAGCAGCTTGTATGATACTAGCAACAAACTCTTTCTTTGATTGTTCTGGTTTTTCTATTTTTTCTATAAAGTAGGCTTTTTCTCTCTTTTCAGGCATACCATGGATTATATGGACACTAGTTCTTATGAGTAAGTTTTTCAATAGAGACGACCTGTTTAATATTTCGAATTTATCTTGTACAGATTGACACTTTTTTGTCGTCTGAGCAAAACCATCCACAATATCCTGATCGGCTTGATAGTCCCTTAATGCGGACACTATAACATCACTAAGCTGTTCACTTGGAACGGCTTTCATAAAATCCTGTAAAGCCAGCAAGGCTTTTTGTGTTTCCAAAAGATAATCAGGTAACTTATTCTGGTTGCTTAATTCCCCGATTTCCTTTTCAAAAGCCTTCATTAAATCTTGTTTATTTATGGCAGCGTCATAAACTGTTCCCAATACTTTTCCAAGAGCAATTTTGTCTTCCTTTGTCGGAGGTTTTATAGACAAAGCACCGTTATCAAATATACCGATTGTGTCTGTTGCTTTATCAATCTTAAGTTGGGCGCCGTGCCGGTCATGATCCATTATGTTTCCTGAGAGCATATTACCTAATTCCAACGTCAGATAAGCCTTTGCAACAGCAATTCTATACTTTTTATCTTCCTCCGATGCTTCCGGCAAGTCATTGAAGTGAACACCCTTTACTTCCTTCATTTCCTTGAAGTTTTCCCCATAGCAATTCCATGATGCTGAATGGAATGTAAATGTATATTCATCGACCATAGCCGTCTTTCCCCCATAAATTTTCTCATGCGCCAGGTCAGCCTGTTCAGATCCTATCTTCATATTAAGTTCATTGTCCGATGAGCGGAGCACTTGTCCAATAAGCTGTTTCATTACCTTAGCAAGATCTTTATATTTTTCTTCATGCTGTTCGAGCTTTTCCGCTGTTGCAAGCAGAGCGTCAAACCCAATCTTCCCAGCCTCCTGATCTTTAGGCACAACCCCCCTTCTCAAAATTTGAGCCTCCGGTCTCAAAAGACCGACTACGGCGGTTTCACCATTTGTTTTGTGAATACGGCAGGCGGCAAAATAGGAAGCGGAACCAAGAAGCTCTCCAAGTTTCGCTATACCCTTTCGATATCCCTCCGGCATTTCTTTCTCCATCCACTCAAAAATTTCCCAACGCGCAGGAGGCTTGGCAGAAGATTTTAGTTCTTGCATCTCCTTTTTAATGTCCTCGGGCGTATCGGGGTAAGAGCCGATTGCCTGCCCAAGTTTGATCTCGGCAGGTCCCATGCCTTCAAGGAATTTGCGAAGCGCAACACCTCTTGGAATTGCGTGTTCGTCTGTTTTCTGTGCAGCGGTCAGCATTCCAGCCAAAATGAATTCTCGCTCATACTCTGCTTTCGAGGCAATATAGCTGTGCAAAATAATCTTTATATCATCTATATCCGATGAATTCGGATCGAGCATACGATCCATTACAAAATCAAAAATTTGTTCCCAGGCTTGTGTTCCTTCTTCCTTCGTTGTCGACTCTAAGATGCGTGCCATGAAGCCCGCTCTTATTTCCGTAGACGCAGCCCAATAGTTATCATGCAGAAGAACCATGTCTTCCGGTGTACATTCCTGTTTAAATTGCTGGTTAAATTGCTCACCATGGATCCGGTCTAAGCTCTCTTGTAAAAAATCCAAATAACCAGCTGCATTTTTAGGATTTTCAGGATCATTAGGGTTGATGAGAAAATCAATTGTTCGTTTTGCGGCCTCTGGGTTTCTATCCAATACTGTGGTAATGGATTCTACTATCCGACCTAAGACTAAAGAATCCTTCATATCTTCTTTTGTTAAAGATAAATCTGGCTTCAGGTATTGGGAAACTTTCTCTTGAGAGAGAATTTTATCAGACAATTTACGGGCAATCTCGAGATCATCGTCAGCATATAATCCTTGTTCCTTTTTGGCTTCTGCACCAAGGTCGACATGCCGAAGCGGTTCGATATATTTTTCTACATCTTGCAGGTACTCGGGTGTTTGATCGTCTTCTCCCAAAATTTTTGCTACGACACCCGTATACATATCAATTGCGCAAGAGCGAAGATCAGGATCAGGAATCCGTTCCTTTTTAACGAGCAGCTTTTGAAGACATTCAACTTTTTGCTCATCCTTAGGAAGTTGAGCAATCCTAAGCAAAATATCTTCTGTTTTTTCTTTTTGGAACGCCCTATCAGAAGGAAAAAGACTGTTATTTTTTAAGAAGCTATAGACGGAAATTTGTTTATCAAGGTCTGTTGGCCAGTTTGCTTCATTCTCAACAAAAGGAGCCAGTATTTGCCGAGAACCCTTCGCACGAAATTTATAAGTCGCCAAATATGCCCCACCCAAACCTTCCAGTTTTGACAAATCGAAGGTATGATCTTCTTTTCTTGTCATGTAGTCTAATATCAATGCTGCTTTTGCATAAGGAAGGTCTTGTTCTTTTTGCTTATCAAACGATAACCTAGAAGAATCTCCATCCATATAGGATACATAGAATACGTTGTGTATACGGGGGGAATCGATAGAATTGTCCCAAATATTGTCCTCATAAAACTGCTCCATTTTTGCAATATTGGATTGCAAGGCAACAAAAGGAGCCTGCTCTTTGCCACTAGCTTCAGTTGTTTCTGTATCAGCTGAAGAAATTCCAATAAAATTACTGATGGCTTTAGCCGTATTACTGATGGTTTCATCCACTACTGAGGATTCTATAACCTTATGCAAAATTGTAAGTTTTATCTCTGGGATGAGAATTTCTTTGATGCCGGTCTCTGCGAGAAGCGGAGCCAATATTAGTTTCTGTATAGGCGTCGTCCGATGAGAGAAAATTTCCACCAAAGTATCTACAAACTGTCTTTTTTCATCATTTGAAAATTTTTTGATTATTGGTAACACACTTGCAATATGGTGAAAAAGCATTTTGTCTTCGAATTCATCTTGGTAGCTATGATGTCCACGTTTATATAACTCCGCCAAGGCATCATCAATATCTAACTCTAAATCATAATCAAAATTCCGCTTATCAAAATGTATACCGTTCAGAATCGGATGATGATAACCTGGGGATAATGCGTCCCATTCTTTCGGAACGGTATATGATTTTATAAAAGAAAGCTTATCAAGGTAAGTTTTAAGCTCACTAGCATTAGACGAAAGTCTATCAAAGTCAATTGGTTGTTCAATACACTCTTTTATCCTCGGATTCCGATTATTCATATATTCTTGGAAAGCCTCTGAATACATTTTATATTCTTTGTTGCCATAAGTCTTACAATAAATCTTATATCTCTTACATTTCTTAGTATCTTTGTCATCAAAAGAAAACGCCCGGCCATCGTGTGTGATAGCATACTTACCAGGTTCATCATAATCATCAAATGCATCATAAGAAAGCATAAAATCCACACGCTTACCTTCAGACATATAAAATGGCTCTGTAATACTGTTCAACGTATCATAGATAGAATCGTACCAATGCTTGTACCGTTGAAGACGATAGTCTTTGATGTGAAAAATATAAAGTGCTCTTACGATTAAATCATTCGGTCTCAATACGAATAAACCATTCGGACTCAAATCAAAGGCTTGGCTTGAGTCCCTTTCCACCAGATCTCCATCAGAATTTATAGCAAAATTATCATTATCATGTTTTTTCATCCAATCTATGTATTTCTGCCACGGAACAGTCTCGGTTGCCGTTTCAATTGCTGTCGGACAAGGTGCTTCAAAAGCAGGAAAAGAATGCCTGAATTTCCACCAATTTAAATTACTTAAAACCTCTCTGGTTGCAGCTTTCCAGAACGGTAAATCCATAAAATCCTCGCGGGCTGCAGCTATTCCGATTGCTCTACCATTCTGAAATAAATCAAACGCCGCTTGAACAGCTTGTTCATACGTTTCCGCCTCCATGAAACGTGTCATATCTTTTGCAATCTCTTTGAAAGCAGATATTTCTTGAATATTAATTTGTTCTAAGTATTCTTCGTTTAACTTTAGAACAAACTTAAACTTTCTCCATTCCTCTTCACCAAATGGATCTGTTTTACCAAATTGATCTTTGCTATCTGAAAAAGGCTGCATAAAACGTTTCAGAAAGTCTGTATATCCGTCCTTGTCTTTATCTGTTTCAAGATTTTGTGCATTAAGATATGAGACAACATCTTCTTCTACCTTATCCATGAAGAAAATCAGACCTTGATGATCGTAAAGATAATCATACAGTTCTTGCCTCGTTTTTGTCTTTGCTCCATCAATAAATGTTGTATGCGAAAGCGACGTGAATGATTTAATCATTTCCTTATTGATTGGAGTCGGCTGCATGGCATCAATATTATGTTTTCGATTAAGATCTGTTAGCGCGCCTTTAATAATACCCAAGTTATTCCTTTTCAGGAGATGTTCATCGAGAATGGCGAAAATCGTCGCTTCGTTATCTTCTGATGGATTTGGTGTAAATTTCTCTCGGAAAGACAGAGCTACTTTGGGGTCATATTTAGCAGACTCCATTGAGTAAATAGCAAAAATATCTGCGTAAGCTTCTTCCCCTTTGCTTGGACGAGTTGTTCCAAATTTTTTGTAATAATCTAAATGAGCTAGTTCATGCCCCAGAACAAAGGCGAGTTCATCTTCCGTTTCTAGTCTCTCAAGCAATCCTGTTGTTATTACAATCTGATGTGTTGGAGACCATTCTCCTGGTAGGATATAAGCAGCATTCACCTCCTCCTTTGTATCCGATACAGTAAAGCGGACAGGCTCATTTTCAAAGTCATGCTTTGCACCCATTATTTTTTCAGCAATACCTTGACAATATTTCTGAAAAGATTCCGCTTCCTGCTCTTGCCCTGTTCCATTCGCCAAACGGAATGTATATTCCAGCTCGATTTTATTATAATATTCTCGATTTTGTTCCCGGTCAGCAATTATATCTGAAATGTTCACCATCTATTTTCTCCCAATCTTAATATATACTATTGTATCACATTTTTTTACTTTCATTTACATAATCATAAAAAAGACTCCTAGCCTTATGCTTTAGTATATAATTACAATTGTATGATATTAAGGTTAAAATAACGTGTAGCGAAAGAAAAATCGTTCCGTCTGGTTTCTGTAACATTCTGAAATTATGTGATGTTTTTTAACAGAGCCTGTGATGTCCTCAATTTTTATTAATAGAGGAATCCTTTTTTATTTCTTTAGCATGTCTAATTTTGGTAACAATTTTTTAAGGAATTGAAGACCTACCTTATGTTATGCTATCCAAATAATCCGCCCATTCCTGCATCATTTTGTGGCATTGTTTGATGAATTGGGCGCGGTCGTAGGCTTCGCCTAGAGGTCCCGGGGCTTTGTGGGCAAGTTGGGCTTCTATGATGTCAGGGGCGTAGTCTAGCTTTTCTCGTATAGTGGTTCTGGCTAGGGCACGGAAGCCGTGGGCGGTCATACGTTCATGGTAACCAAGTCTTTTAAGAGCCACATTAACAGTGCCATCGCTCATAGGCTTCATCGGGCTGACTTGTGACGGGAAAACCCACGGTGTTTTTAACATACCTGTTTCATCACGCTGTTCGTCAAGTATCTTGAGTGCTTGACGACAAAGGGGTACAATGTGCGCTCGTTTCATTTTCATTCGTTCTGCCGGGATTGTCCATTGTTTGGATTTAAGGTCTATTTCCTCCCAACGAGCTTGCCGGAGTTCGCCGGGGCGGGTAAATGTCAATAACGACAACCGAATAGCTCTGCGGGTGCGGTCGTATAATCTTGCACTGTTGCGCTCTAACGCCTGCAGAAACTCCGGTATGTCTTTAATATCCAAAGAAGCAAAGTGCGTTGTCTTGCGGGTTTTTAATGCGCCCCGTAAGTCGTGAGCAGGATCACGGCTGCAACGCCCTGTTTGTATGCCGTAACGGAATACTGAACCGCATATCTGAAGTGTGCGCCCTGCTATTTCTAGTGCGCCACGCTTTTCTACCTTGCGCAAAACATCCAGCAGGGCAGGAGCTTCTATGTTGGCAATAGGCTTTGTGCCGATAAATGGGAAAATATTCATCTCAAGGGTGCGGATTATTTTTGCAGCGTATCCGGCAGTCCAGCGTTCTTTCTGATTCTCAAGCCATTCAAGCGCAATAACTTGAAAGGTATTCTGTGCATTGCGGACTTTGTTCTGTTTTTCTTCTTGGCGGAACTCTTGCGGGTCTGTTCCATTAATCAAAAGTTTTTTCGCTTTATCTCGTTTTTCTCTGGCTTCCAACAATGATATTAGCGGATATACGCCAAACGCAAGACGTTTTTCTTTGCCTAGATAACGGTATTTCATGCGCCAATATTTTGAGCCGTTAGGCATTACCTCTAAGTACAAACCGCCGCCATCAGCTAGTTTATAAGACTTTTTCTTTGTCTTTGCAGCTTTGCAAGATTTGTCAGTCAGCTTCATAGATGCCCCCAGTACCTTGTATATGCCCCCTGTATTGCCCCCAGAATTTTTGGGTATAGGCGAACATAGAAAAACTTCTGCGGATGATAATAACAGATTTGAGGCTTTATTTGCAAGGGTTTTGTGAATATCGGTGAACGTACACGAACATCACGAAACTGTGTGTTGGTTGGGGCGGGAGGGATCGAACCTCCGAATGGTGGAATCAAAATCCACTGCCTTACCGCTTGGCTACGCCCCAGTCTTGCTCTTATTATACACGGTAATCAAAAGTTGCACGAATATAAAACCATATTACTATATGTGCAATATATTTGTTGTATTATTTGTTTGAAATGTGCCAGACTGCTTTATTTTTAAGCGAGGATATTATGCGCACACAGCGGCAGCTCAGAGTCGGTGAAGAGATTAAACATGCTATTTCTTCTATTCTTCTTAGAGGAGATGCTCCTTTGCCTCCGGAATTCCGCAGTACTCCTATCACTGTCAGTGAGGTGCGCATCAGCCCGGATCTCAAAAATGCCAGCATTTTTATCATTCCTCTGGGCGGCAAAAAACTGCACGAAATAGTCGAGGCTATGAATGATAATATAGGCTTTTTTCGGTTCTCGCTGGCTAAGGCCGTATCTCTTAAATTCGTGCCTGTAATCCGGTTTTTTCCGGACAACAGCTTTGATGAGGCTAATAAAATCGAGCAAATACTGCATTCCCCGGAAGTTTCCAGAGATTTAAAGAAAGAATAAGAATCAATTAACTTATTGTAATATTTTAACAAATCACCCCATATCCGTTAATTTTCCTTTTTATTGAGTTAAATTTCCTTTTCTTCTTTATTAATGACGAAAAATATGGTATATATGTTGTTAACTGTATTGTTCTGGTTATTTTCTCAACTATTAGTTAAAAGGAGGCTGCTATGAGTGCTGATACTTTAGGTATTTCTGATTTTCTTCAATTCGCTCAGAAGAAACGCAACCAAGCTCTCTCTGCTGAAATAGCTTTGATTTCTCAGAACGTCTCTTCGGAAATCCAAGAACTCCGCAATCGTGAGCTGGAAACTACTCTCGATGCTATCCTGCAAGGACTGGAAGCTGCCTAAAAAAAGGCCTTTGCCGCAGAGTTTCTTCCCGGCTGTTTTTCTGTAGTTTTTACTTCATCAGGCATTTTATGTTCAAGGGCGTTTATACTGCTATTGTTACTCCTTTCTCTGGCGGGCATCTCGACGAAGCGGCTCTCTCTCAGTTCATAGACTGGCAGATACAAGAGGGAGTGCACGGCATAGTCGCAGCAGGCACTACGGGCGAGGCTCCGACTCTTTCTGACGAAGAGTATAAACGCCTCCTTTCCATTACTGTTTCCGTAGCTGCAAAGCGAGTGCCTGTAATCGCCGGCACAGGTTCCAACTCTACTCAGAAGACTATAGAGACTACTTTGCTTGCCAAAGAGCTGGGTGCTGACGCAGCTTTGGTCGTGGCTCCATACTATAATAAACCTACTCAACAGGGCTTGAAACTGCATTTTGAGGCTGTTGCTAAGTTTTGCAATTTTCCTGTAGTAGTTTATAATGTTCCCGGACGCTGCGGCGTTGATATTGATATTCACACTATGGCTGCTTTGTCTAGGGTGCCTAATATCGTGGGCGTGAAAGATGCTACTGCTGATCTTGGGCTTCCTGTTTTGACCAGAGGGGTTTGCGGCAGCAATTTCAGCCTGCTTTCCGGTGAAAACGGTACTTTCGGTGCTTTTCTGGCTCAGGGAGGAGACGGCGGCATTCTTGTTACTTCTAATGTGGTTCCGCGCGCTATGAGAGCTGTTTACGATGCTTGGGTTGATAAGGATATTGAAAAGTTCGCCAATCTGAATCTTATTCTTGCGCCTCTGCATAAGGCTCTTTTTTCCGAGCCTAATCCCATACCGATAAAATACGCAGTGTCTAAGATCGGCAAGTGTAAGAACGAACTCCGCCTTCCTTTGTGTCCGGCATCAACAGCTGTCTGCGAAAAAGTAGACACTGCATTAGACATTGTTTCTAAAGCAGGGTATGTTTAATGTGAAATTAGAAATTAGGAATGTGAAGTTAGGTAAATTGAAATGGTGTATTGGCTGCACTAATCAACTTGCCGCATACAGCAGGCTTGCCCTGTTCCCGCCTGCGCGGGAATGACAGAAGGGGGGCCTCAACTCCATTCTCAACACTCCACACTTTCTCAAGGAGAGGTTGCAAACACAACTTGCGCTGTCAGGGACAGCTTCTGAGACATTGCCTGTTCTCCTCCGCCTGCAAGCATACTTTCAGCAAAATCAGCATTAGCCATCATCACCCTAGGGTTCATTGGCTGCATTCTTGTAAAAGAAGCCGGACTCGCTCCTGCAAACGAAATGCTGGCAATGCGGAACTTCCTAGAAGGAATATTTTTGTTGATAATATCCAACTGTTCTACAGCCTGTTTGAAAATTTTCTCTCTAAGCAAAGACTGGACAGCCTCTATTTCTTCAGCAGCCGGAACAAAATTTATGCTTGCAATGCGTATAGCCATTCCTGCTTTGCTGGCTTTTTTAGCAGCGTCCTGAAGCCCGTCCAGAGCATTCTCCGGCACTCTGGCCTCGAAAGACACGCTCCAGCTCTCGAGTCCGGAAGCGTCCTGAGATCTGTTGAATGCAGTTAATCTCCAGTCTGCTTTCACAAGCCTGTTTACGGATTTCAGCATCTCTGACCTGACATTAGTCGCGTCCAGAGCCTTTACGGAAGCATTCACGTTTACGTTAACCAGAGCGGTTTTTGTGGTCACCCAGTCTTCGGCGGATAAAGAAAACGAAACAGTGTCATCGTTCCTGTCGCAGCATTGGGAGGAGGGGTTAGCGTTGGCATCCGGAGCGAAGAAAAGAACAGCAGCAAAAGCAAGCATGAAAAAGGAACGATAGTTCATGATGAAACCTCTTGATTAGTGTGGAGTTAAGAATGCAGAAATAATAATGCAGAATGCAGAAATAAGAAATAAAATTATTTCTGCATTCTTATTTATTAATTCCTAATTCCTCACTGGCAAGGGTGCCGCGAAGACCCGCGTTCAATGAACTCGCTGCGCTGGATACTAAAATCTCCGCGTCTTCACTCAGCTTCACTGCGTTCCAGTCTATCACTATTCCCTTGCCCATAGACGGCATCAGCAAGTCGTCATCAGAATCAAATCCGTAAAATTCCGTATCCTCATCATCAAAGCCTTCATCGTAATAATCTTCTTCAGCCGCTTCACCATTGCTTCTGGCAACCGCCACCGGCGTTGCGTCCATTTCATCTTCTTCAGAGTAATCCGTAAAGCCGGACTTAACCGGTTTCCTGCTTTCTTGAGAATCACCGGCCGCCGGCTTCTTAGCTAACCCTGTTCCGGAGGCAACACACAAAACTCCCAGCTCGCAGCCTGTCTTATCAGCATTCTTCAGCACGTTCGCTATAGCCGTAATCTCAGGCAGCGGCTTTGCCGTAGGCAATGCAGTGGCTGCTGTCCAACCCGAATCCCCCAGCTTCTCTATGAGTTCCGTCATAACTCTGTCGCGCGTCTCGGACGACTTGGACGTTCCGGGTACCGGCAGCATACGGTGTACCCGCAAAGCTCTGGCTCTTTCCGGAACAGCATAAAACATCTGCACCTGATATGCCCAGTCTCCCATCAGAACATGCGCCTGTCCTTCGGTCTGACCGCGCAGGTGATCGTATGCAACACGCTGGCGCGAGAGGAGCGCACCGCTGGATCTGTTATCCTGAAACGGCATAGACGTAAACAGGCTGCTGATTGTGTTTGTAGGTGCGGAAAATCCTCCTGTTTCTATAACCCATGAAGTTCCGCCGTGGTTTTCAACGAACGTCTTGGTGTCCGTAGGATCCTCTATGCGTCCGAATATTTTCAAGTTACAGTTTCCTGCGATAGATTTAGCTTCCTGTTTCACACGCTTTTCCATAGACGGCAAATCCTGAGAGGCAAACACTAAAGAAAACCCTAAAGAACGCGCCTGCGCCGCCATAACGGCCATACCTGACGCAGTATAATAACCGACCTCGTCAAACACAGTCATAAACGAAGAAGCAGACCGGGTTTGCTTGTTGCCTATAGTCATTTCCCAGCTTCCTTCAACCGTATTTCCAAGCGTTGCTCCCATCATTCCTTTCAAACAGCCCGCTACAATCTTTCCTAAGTTGGCAGCTTCATCGCTGGATTTTTCCAGCGCAGGTATAAGCACCGCCAATATGCGCCTGTTCAGCACAACGTCCAAAACATCAATATCCGCAAGCTGTGCTTTAAATATATACCCGTACTCGTCCGCCAAAGACTGCATGGCCCTTGTGAACTGCATGGATAAATACCCGTGCTGCTGTCTTGCTACCTGCAGGTCGTACATCGGCTGGTCCGGTGAAGGCGGACGCTCGTTGCCGTCATCGTCAAATGCTTCCGCAACGTAACCCGGGAGTGTATTAAGATATCCCTCAAGTCCGTGAAGGATTCTGTCCGGCAGAGTCTTGTCTCTGGACAATTGAATAATAGGCTTCAGTTCAAGGTGATCTCTGACAACGCCTACGTCCAAAAGCATACCCTGTTTATCTCTTTTGAATGTAAGAGCAGGCATCAGCGCAAACATCAAGGCGACTGCGCGCTCTTTCCACATAGCGTTATCGCCGCCCGCATCAGGCATAAGATTGACTACAAGGTTAGCCAGATAAGAGGCGGAACCGTTGGCAAAAGGATTCATGGAATTAGACGTAGAACCGTCATCAGAGTTGCCTGTCATATAATTCAGGACGAGCATATCGTCATCACGCCCGAAACGTCTTGCCAGAGAGTACAAAGAAGCCCACAAATCAGTATCAGCCTTACCGTCAGTGTAGGCGAAGCCCGAGCCCCAGCACAGAGCATTGGTAACAAGAGATTTTAGTCCCTCAGTCTTACCGGAGCCGGTAGTTCCCAAATAGAGGATATGAGTTCTCGCATCTGTATTAGTCAGCCAGAGTTCATAATTAAAAAAGTCGTCATCTTTATCCCTGACATTGCCGATGAAAAGAATGCCGTCCGACCAGCCTGCGCTGGTTTTTCCCGGAGGAGAGTTATTAGGGTCCGGCATATTGGCATATTTTGGAATTTTGAGCGGCAGCCTGAAAGGGTGTTTAAGCGCCCATCTGAAGAAAAAGAAGAAAGGAACAGTTAAAATATCTGCAATTGATAATATAACGGGAGGAGCCATGAACAACGCTACTACAGAAGCCATAGCTATAATGCCTATTATATCCGGCTTAACAACCCAAGACGCAAAGCGCTGCGACAGCGGACGCACATCGCGGAACATAGCGCGCTGATTTGCTTGGTGTTTAGGTATAATTACAGGCATTTGTTCTCCAATTAGGAATTAGGAAATCTCACTCCTCATTCTTCATTCCTAACCCCTAATTCCTAATTAATAGTAATCTTGTAGTCTTCAATAACAGTGTTTGCAAGCAGCTTTTCCGCCATCTGAGTTACTTCGGATTTTATCTTTGCCTCGTCATTGCCGGCGGCTTCGAACTGTATAGTCTTTCCTATACGCACATTGCTTACGCCTTTGAAGCCCAGACCGGCCAAAGCATGTTCCACTGCCTTGCCCTGAGGATCCAAAACACCTGCTTTAAGCATAACGTCTACCCGTACTTTCATGAAACCTCCAATTTCGCATTTTCATTAAGAATCCCCAGTCTCCTAGCAACCTCCCTGTATGCTTCCTCCACATTGCCGAGACCGCGGCGGAACCTGTCTTTATCAAACTTCTCGTTGGTCTTTACGTCCCATAGCCTGCTTTTGTCCGGGCTAATCTCATCGGCCAACACTATCCGAACATCGTCATTGTCCCATAGCCTGCCGAACTTCAGCCTGAAGTCTATGAGACGAAGCCCTGTTCCAAGAAACAGTCCTGACAAATAGTCATTAATTCTTAATGACAGAGACATAACCTCGTCCAGTTCCTGAGGAGTAGCCCACCCGAAAGCAGTAATGTGTTCATCGGAAACCATAGGACTGCCCAGCTCTTCCTTGTTATAGTAAAACTCTACAACAGAACGGGGAAGAGATGTCCCTTCTTCCATTCCAAGACGAGAAGCAAGGCTTCCTGCCACTACGTTGCGAACTACGATGTCGACAGGAATTATCTCAACCTGTTTAACCAGTTGTTCGCGCATGTTAAGGCGTTTCACGAAGTGAGTAGGAACTCCGATGTCTTCAAGTTTAGTCATAAGATACTCGGATATCCTGTTGTTCAGAACTCCTTTTCCGAGTATAGTACCTTTTTTATTGTCGTCTACCGCATCATCTTTGAAATATTGAATAAGGGTGCCCGGCTCCGGCCCCTCGAACAAAACCTTAGCCTTGCCTTCAAAGATTCTATGGCGATTTTTCAAACGGAAATTCATGTTTTTAATCCTGCTCGTATTCCGTAAGAATATAGCAAGTCTGTAACCTGAAAACAATCTTAAACAATCTTGTAAAATCAATGAGTTAGTCTTCAGATACCAGAATTCCGGGCACTTTTTTCTAAAACTGCTGCGAAGAAGCCGTCAGTGTTGTTTTGTGCCGGAGACAAAGAAAGATAAGGTTCTCCCTTTATGCCGCACGGTATTGGCTCAAAATCCTTATGCTCTTTAAGAAACCTGTTTATCTGCTGCTCGTTCTCTTCTTTAAGCAGCGAACACGTTGCGTATACAAGCTGTCCTTTGTTTTTCACAAGCCGAGAGGCACTGCTAAGAATGTTGTACTGCTGCTGTACCAGCTTTTCCAGCCCCAGCGGTTTCCAGCGGCTGTCAGGGTTCCGCCTCCACGTTCCAGTCCCGGAGCACGGCGCATCTACGAGTACTTTGTCAAAACTCTTTTCGTGCTTCTTTATCCATTCATCATGCCCGCTTGTCAGTACTTTTGTTTCTATATTGTGAAAGCCTGCTTTACGAAACCTTTCCGCACCTTTTTTCAGTCTCGTTGCATTAGTATCGCACGCATATATTTTGCCTTTGTTATTCATCATTGCTGCCAGTGCCAAAGTCTTTCCTCCGGCTCCTGCGCAAAAATCTATGACCCTGTCGCTGGGAGCCGGCTTCACCAGCATTGCTATAAGCTGAGAACCTTCGTCTTGTACTTCTATGCTTCCGTCTTTAAGCGGTTTCAGATTATTCAAATTCACTTTCTGATTTATACGTATCCCATAAGGAGACAATTTACACGGCTCTGCTTTTATATTGTTCTCATGTAAAAATGACAGCACTTTTTCGCGGTTTGTTTTTACTGTGTTGACTCTTATATCCAGCGGAGCAGGCCCCTGCATTGCCAGCATTTCTTCTTGGAATCTATCGTTGAATTTTGCCTTCAATGACGCATAACAGGATTTAGGGCACTCGGTTGTTATTTCCTCCGGCATGTGCGGGTGTTCTAAGGTATGCGCTGTAAGGCTATCAACTATTTCATTTTCTTCTTTTGTGATTCTTTCAGGAGAAAATTTCTCTCCGTCAAATAATTCATCTATTTCTGTTTTGGATTTTCCTTCTCCCAGCAAAAGCCAGCCCAGTACGTAATTTCTTGCAGTAACCTGACAGTAGTTTCTTTCCAGCTGCCACCCCAGCTTTGCTTTGTTTCTTAATATCGAGTACACTCTGTTTGATATGTCGGTTCTGTCGTTGCTGCCTATGAATCGTCTTGCGCGGAAATACTTCTGCACCACAGAGTCCATCGGGTATGCGGAATCCTCTATTTCCAGCAATAGTTCTATGGCAGCCTGTATGCGCGCGGAGGGTTTCATCAGCCGAATTCAGTCGGCGGTTCGTCTACTACAACCTTAATGTCCTCAAGCAGCAAATCTTCATTCACCAGCTTCATTTGACCTATCGAGAAATGCTCTGCTTCTCTTGTTTCCGAATTAACAGATTCCGTATTAAACAGAGCTATTTTCACATCGGTATGGAATATAGCGTTCTTGAATACTACGGACGCTCTTAGAGTCATAAAATTATCTCTGGCAATGCCTTTATATGTCAGAGGTATAATATGCTCCTTAGCAGCGTCTTTTTCTTCTTGCCCCGCCTCTGGAAGCCATCTTACCTCCGAAGGTTTTTCTACGATTATGAAACGCCCCAGTTTGCCGCGCACAAAGTGGAAAAAGAATTTGGTGTAAGAAAGAGCCGTTGTTTTATTCAGTATTATAGGAGCTATTTCGTTGACTTTGTATATAGGCTCGTTAGTCCAATCCATAAGAAAAGCACTGCCGCCGGGACTATACAGCATGTACCAAGTGTTCGGCGCAGGCTTTGAGTTATCAGAGACAGAGTATAATTTGAAATCTTTATAAAAAGGCAGAGAAGTATAACTTACGACTATGTCTTCTTTATTTTTAGACATAGTGGTACCGGACAGAGAATCTTTCACCTCGTCAAGCCAGACTGCTTGTTCGTGAGGAGCAAGAGAAGTAAAATCAGCATAAAACATATGGCAATCACCTTAACTATATTAAACATCTTGTTTGTGTACACATATATAGCCTATATTTCAACAATTAGAAACAATTTTGAAGAGTTGTTTACAAATCAAGAGGTTACTTGGTGGTTATAGTGCGATGCGGAACAGTTATTCAAAAAAATTAGACAATTTATATAACTATGGTTGCATATAGGCTTAGGCTTTGCTATTCCATATCAATCTTAGAGAATCTTTGAGAGAATTTTATCATGTCAAATAACGCTGCTGATCCAATTGTCATTCAAGGTGATACCGCCATACTATCAGACCGCTATGCCGGCGCCTTGCTGGAGCTTGCAGAAAAAGAAGGCTTAGTCGATGCAGTCGCTCTTGATGTTGACAAGATTAAAGTGCTTTGGGAAGAAAGCGCAGATTTCCGCTCTATAGCCTCCGATCCCAGACTCGACAGCAAAAGTAATGAGAAAATTGTCGACAGTATAGTTTCTGCGGCTGAACTTAATGAGCTTACCCGCAAGTTTCTGCTCGTAGCAGCAAGAAATCATAGACTCAATATTATCCCTGTTTTTATTCAGAAATTCACAGAGGCTCTCAACATCAAGCGCGGAGAGTTTTCGGCAAGAGTTTGCGTTGCTTCAAGTCTTAGCGATGAACAGTACAAGAAACTCGCTGATAAATTATCGTCCGTGCTGGGCGGAAAAGTGAAATTGGTTGTAAAGGAAGATGCTTCTATTCTCGGCGGGTTGACTGTTCAGATAGGCTCTCAGTTGTTTGACGCTTCTGTTAAGACTCATCTGGAGCATATGGAGCGTTCTTTAGCAGAGTAAGTGTAATTAGGTTTTTTTATATTAGTTTTCAAATGTTGTAAGGAGTCGCAAATAATGGATATTCGTGTTTCTGAAATTTCTTCCGTGTTGAGAAAGCAGATTGCCGATCTTGGGATTGAAAATGAACTTGTAGAAGTAGGTCAGGTTATTTCCGTAGGAGACGGCGTGGCAAGAATTTATGGGCTGAACGCCGTCAAGTCCGGCGAAATGGTAGAGTTTGCCAGCGGCGTTAAAGGAATGGCTTTGAATCTTGAAGAAGACAATGTCGGCGTAGTCATTTTCGGTAATGACAGAAGCGTTTCCGAAGGCGATTCTGTCAAGCGTACAGGTCAGATTGTGGAAGTGCCTACAGGAAAAGGACTTTTGGGACGCGTTGTAGACGGTCTCGGAAATCCTATAGACGGGCGCGGTCCTTTGACGGACGTTGAAATGCGCAGAGTCGAGGTAAAGGCTCCGGGAATTATTCCCAGAAAATCCGTTTCCGAGCCTATGCAGACAGGTATTAAGGCTCTTGATGCTCTGGTTCCTATTGGTCGCGGGCAGCGTGAGCTGATTATCGGAGACCGTCAGACCGGAAAGACTGCGATTGCCATAGATACTTTCTTGAATCAGAAAACTATCAACCAAGGCGATGATGAATCTAAGAAGTTATACTGCATATATGTTGCTATCGGTCAGAAGAGATCTACTGTTGCCCAGCTTGTGAAGACTCTGGAAGAAAAAGGCGCAATGGAATATTCTATTGTTGTTTCCGCCAGTGCTTCCGAGCCTGCGCCTTTGCAGTTCATTGCTCCTTATACGGGCTGCGCTATGGGAGAATATTTCCGCGATAACGGTATGCACGCTTTGATTGTTTATGATGATTTATCCAAACAGGCTGTTGCGTATCGTCAGGTGTCTTTGCTCCTGCGCCGTCCTCCCGGACGCGAGGCATATCCCGGAGACGTGTTCTATCTGCATTCCCGTTTGCTGGAGCGCGCCGCTAAACTCAATGACGAACTGGGCGGCGGCTCTTTGACTGCTTTGCCTATAATAGAGACTCAGGCCGGAGACGTATCCGCTTACATTCCTACTAACGTTATTTCTATTACGGACGGGCAGATATTCCTCGAGACTAATCTTTTCTATAAAGGTGTAAGACCTGCTATTAACGTTGGTATTTCTGTGAGCCGCGTGGGTTCTGCAGCTCAGGTTAAGGCTATGAAGCAAGTCGCAGGCTCTATTAAACTGGAACTGGCTCAGTACCGCGAAATGGAAGCTTTCTCTCAGTTTGCTTCTGATTTGGACGCTGCCACTCAGAACATGCTGGCAAGAGGCAGGCGCTTGACTGAACTATTGAAACAGCCGCAGTACTCGCCGCTCTCGGTCGAGGAAGAGGTCTGCGTCATTTATTCCGGTGTTAAGGGATATCTCGATAACATCAAGGTTGAAGATATTCGTCAATTCGAAGACGCTTTGCTTGCCGAACTCAGAGGACACAGCCTCGATATTATAAAAGCGATTCGCAAAGATAAGCAGATTAGTCTGGAAACTGAAGAGAAGCTGAAGGAATTGCTTGCCTCTCATGTTAAGCTGTATAAATAAATTTGCTTGTGTGTGCGGAGGGTAGTAATATCTTTACTCTGAGATTCTTTTTTTGTGTTTTAAGGATTCTATTATGTTAAATGTTCTTCTCGTGTTGCAGCTTATACTGGCTGTTGCGTTGGTAATTGTTGTACTTGTTCAGCGTACCTCTCAGGACGGCGGCGGACTGGTCGGCGGCGGCGGCAGTACTATGGGCGGACTGTTCACTGCCAAAGGGTCTGCGAATATACTGACTAGAGTTACTGCAGTGCTGGCAACTGTTTTTATTCTGAATAGTCTGGCTTTGGGAATCTTGGCGGGCAGGTCAGGGCAGCCTTCCAGCCTAGCCGACAAAATTGCCGCTTCTATTGATATTGAGGGAGTGGCTCCGGTCAGCGAAAGCATCGACAGCGTCAGTAAGTATTTGGGGACTGAAGACAATGACCTGCCTGAAGAGGAAAGTGTTGAACAGATTGATGCTAAGGATACAAAAGAAACTACAGTACCAGAGGTTCCGGTTGCACAATAGTGCGGAATGGAAAATGGAAAATGGAAAATGGAAAATTGAAGACCAAATTTATTTTTATCACCGGAGGTGTTGTCTCTTCGCTGGGCAAGGGTATTGCCTCCTCTGCGTTAGGAGTTCTTTTGCAGGCGCGGGGCTACAGAGTTCGCCTTCGTAAAATGGATCCTTATCTGAATGTGGATCCGGGGACTATGTCTCCTACTCAGCACGGCGAGGTTTTTGTTACAGATGACGGAGCTGAAACCGATTTAGACCTGGGGCATTATGAAAGATTTACCGGCGTATCTGCGAAGAAGACGGACAGCGTATCTGCAGGGCGGATATATTCTTACGTTTTGAATAAAGAAAGGCATGGCGACTACCTTGGAGCCACTGCGCAGGTTATACCTCATGTTACGGACGAGATTAAAGAGTTCATAAGAGCGGATTTGGACAAAGAAGATTTCTGTATTTGCGAGATCGGCGGAACAGTAGGCGATATAGAAAGCCTGCCTTTTCTTGAGGCTATTCGTCAGCTTAGAAATGAAGAGGGGGCTGACAGGTGCATGTTCATACATGTTACTTTGCTGCCTTTTGTGAAAATGGCGGGAGAGCTGAAGACTAAACCGACTCAGCACTCTGTGAAGGAGCTGCTTTCTGTTGGAATCCAGCCCGACATGCTTTTATGCAGATCCGAGTGCCCGATACCTGATAATGAAAGACGTAAGATAGCTTTGTTCTGCAATGTTAAGCCGGAATGCATCATAGAGGCTTTGGATTGCAATATTATTTATCAGATTCCTATAAACTATCACGAGCAAGGCATTGATGAGCGTGTTGTAAATTATTTTAAACTGCCTGCTGCGCCTGAGCCGGACTTGTCCAAGTGGCATGATATAGTTGCCAGGATAAAAGAGGCTGAGGGTACGGTTACTATAGCTGTTGTCGGCAAGTACATTTCTTTGCTGGACAGTTACAAGTCTCTGGCAGAGGCGATAGCGCACGGCGGAATTGCAAATAAGGCGGCGGTTAAGATTAAATGGGTTGATGCTGCGGACTTTGATGAGGATCCGGAGTTATTGTCTCAGCAGCTTCAGGGAGTTGACGGAGTTTTAGTTCCCGGAGGATTCGGAGAGCGCGGGACTGAAGGGAAAATAGCGGCTGTAAAGTTTGCCAGAGAAAAGAACATACCGTATTTCGGCATATGTTTTGGAATGCAGCTTGCCGTGATAGAGGCTGTGCGCAATCTCGGGGGGCTGCCTGATGCTTCTACCAGCGAGTTCGGAGCAAGCCCACATTGCGTTATAGGCCTCATTACCGAATGGATTAAGAACGGCGAGGTTGAGATAAGAAAATCTAATGGTGATTTAGGCGGTACTATGAGGCTGGGGGCGTATCCCAGCAATATTAAAAAAGGGACTAAGGCGTATGCTGCATACGGACAGAAAGTCATTCATGAAAGGCACAGGCATCGGTATGAAGTGAATACCAACTATGCAAAAAACTATGAGCAGGCGGGGTTGGTTTTCAGCGGAATGTCTCCTGATGACAGTTTGCCGGAGATAATAGAGCGCGCAGATCACCCTTGGTTTGTCGGAGTTCAATTTCACCCTGAATTGAAATCACGGCCATTAGAACCGCATCCTTTATTTACAGCGTTCATAGCGGCAGCTATTAAGAAGTCGCGGCTGGTTTAAAGAAATGTGGAATTAGGAAATACTTGGACGTGGACATGCGAAGGAATACACGGCGGCAACGCCGGATTGATAATGTTAAATTATATAACGCCTGATGGTGTGTGTAGATTCTAAAACCACTACCCTGTCACGCCTACGGCGTGCCATCCCTTCGCCAGCGAAGGGGACTTCCTCTGCCACTAATCAGCGAAAGGGGATACTTCATACAAAATAAAATAGGAATCTTTCTCTATAGGAACCGGTTTAGCCCACGAAGGAACATTTTGACCTCCGAGCAGTCTTCCTATCATAGTTTCACTCACCTTATTTTTGTCGTCCTTTGACAGACCTTTGTAACCGGGTCCTTTCATCACATCGTCAGGCAGGTACATTCCCGATATGAGTCTGCATAATAAAATCAAATCTATGTTCTTGTCTCTAAGCATAGCTTTTGCTTTATCCGCATCAGTTTCTATGAAAAAATTCCTAGCGAATATATTGCCCTGAGCATTAGTATGGTACGCAGCAGCATACGTAGAATGACCGGTATAAAACAAAACTTCCGGACCAATGTCTATGGGCGTCAGAATATTCATGACTCTATCCGAGTACGGAGAACCGTTCAAAACAGCTCTTGTATTTGAGTTGAAATAACAGGCGCGCTCCGAGCGTTGAGCTGCAAACATAAGCATACCGTGAGTAAAAGAGCGGTTATCTGAAAACGCAGGCAGGATTACTATAGTCAAAGGACCCAGAGCCACTATTAAAAGAATCTCTGCCCAGAACTTTTTGCGGTTTTGAAATGTCTGTCCTATCCAGTTCCAAGAGTAATAAGTCAGTGCCACCAGCGGAATAATAGAGAACAGACCCATATAGATTATTATGCGCACCTGATAGACTACGGAAAAAACAATAGAGAATGCCAGAAAAGAAGAGAGCAATATCCAAGCCCATTTCTTCCAATCCGCAGAATTGGCAGCAATAAAAGCGCTCGTGAAAAACCCCAGCATAGGCAAGAGAAGAATGTAAAACGCAAACAATCCGGAAAAGCGCTGCGGTAAAGGAGCAGCCTCTTGTATCTGAGGGAAGAACCACCCGGCGAATTCTTTGTCTACTGCGCCGTAAGGACCGTCAAGCAGTTCCGGGAATGTGTATAAAAATAACAGTCCGCAGATAAACGCAGCAAAACCGGAAAATGCAAATCGTATTGCTGCGGAAGAAAAAAGCAGCGAAAAAGCAGCGGCAAACAGCAAAGAAACAGCTATGCCGATGATGAGTGCAATATAGGTGAAAGAGAAAAACAGAGAATTAGTTTCGAAAAATCCTGAAAAACCTCTAGTTAAAAGAAGCAGAACAGTACTGAAAACCAAAAGAGACGCTGCGTAAATGCAGGTAGGAAGAGCAGCCTTTCTGCCGGAGAAAATACACCAAAGCCCGACTGTCATAGCTGCCAGCATAAAAAACGGCAGAACCTCCAGTGCAATAGCTAAAGACAGAGAAAAGATGAGACCGCTTAACACAGCCCAGATAATTTTCTTCGGCTCCTTAAACATAATCACAGTAAAAGAAATGCCCAGCAGCATAAGAATCGCTTGCAGCCCGTGATGATCAACTTGACTCGGTGAAAATTTGAACATGAGCGGTGCGGAAAATATCGTAAAAAACGCAGTAAGCCTAGCCCAATCGTGACGGACAAAATGCTCTGCTGTTTTTCGTATCACGTAAAGAAAAATTCCGAAATACAGTATGGGCAGAATAAACGAGCCGAATAATGCAGAACCTCTTAATGGAAAACCAAAAGACTGAATAGCGTAAGTTATAGCTGCCATAGGCATCTGAGCGAATCTGGTAAAGTGCAGCGGTGTTCCGTCCGGAGGATTAAGCCTGTGCTGCATGTTGTCAAACCAGCTCTGACCGTTTATCCAGTCTACTGTTTGAGCTAGGTACATATAGTTATCCGGATCCGCCAAATTCCCCTGCCACACAGACATGGAAGGAGAGGCGAGATAGCAAAAAACAAAATATATCCAGACCAGTAAAGCGAGTCCTTTAAAAGGCAATGTAAAGGGTGAAAAAAGTGTGGAGTGTTGAGAGTGGAGTGTGGAGTTAAGGGTTTTCTTCAATTTTCCATTTTCCATTTTCCATTAATTGTTGAAGTGCACTTTGTATCCTAACTAAATCCTTCTCAAACAAGGCTCTGCGTTCGTTTTGTTCTTCTACTATTTCTTTCGGAGCTTTATCAACAAAGCTGGCGTTTGACAGCTTGGTATCAATTTTCGCAATCTCTGAAGTTATTTTATCAACTTCTTTCTGAAGCATTAAAGATTCTAAAGAGAAATCTATTATGCCGGAAAGAGGCATAAGCAAAACTGCGTCTCTGACAGATACTTGCATGCAGCCTTGAGAAGCTTGTGCATTATCATCAATCCTCTCGATCCTAGCAAGCCTCTTGATAGTATCGGAATGCGCATTAATGCGTTTCATCGCTTTTGAAGAGGCTTCTTTTATGATAAGAGGCACCATTGATTTCGCAGGCACATTAAGCTCTGCCCGCAACGCTCTGATAGAAGAAATAACATCAATAAGCCACTGTATTTCCTCTTCCGCGCTCTTGTCATCAGAGCCTTTAAAGTCAGACCATTGACAGTCAATCAACAACTCTCTCTTGCCTAAAAACTTACTCCACAACTCTTCCGTGATATAAGGCATGAACGGGTGCAGCATAATCAAAAGCTGTTCCATGACCCAAGCCATAACAGCTCTTGTCTCTTTAACGGAAGCCTCATCGCCGGAATTGAATATTATCTTGGCAAACTCTATGTACCAGTCACAGAAAGTACTCCATACAAAGTCGTACACACAGGCAGAAGACAAATCAAAACGGTAGTCTTTAAGCAAAGCCTCAATGTCTTTGGAAGCCGCTGCTGTCTTTTGTACTATCCACTTGTTCACGGGCAGCGATACGGACAGCGGATTAAGATCATCTCCCAAAACGCAAGAATTCATCTCACAGAACTTGGCAGCGTTCCAGAGCTTAGTTGCAAAATTCCTGTTGCCCTCAATGCGGCTGGCTGCGAGTTTTATGTCTCTGCCCGGAGTAGACATATTGGCGAGAGTAAAACGCAAAGCATCACAGCCGTATTCATCTATGACAGTAAGAGGATCAATAACATTCCCCTTAGTCTTAGACATCTTTTGTCCTTTTTCATCTCTGACAATCGCATGTATGTAAACAGTTCTGAACGGCACGTCCTTCATGCAGTAGCAGCCCATCATAATCATTCTGGCGACCCAGAAGAATATAATATCAAACCCTGTAACCAGCACATCGGAAGGATAGTACCTTTTAAGTTCAGGAGTTTCTTCAGGATATCCGAGTGTAGAGAACGGCCACAATCCGGCAGAAAACCAAGTATCCAGCACATCGTCATCTCTTGTCAGTTCTACAGCTTTTCCAAAGTGTTCTTTTGCTTTTTTATAAGCCTCTTCCGCTGTTTCCTCTACGAAATAAGTTCCGTCAGGAGCATACCACGCCGGAATCTGGTGACCCCACCACAGTTGACGGCTTATGCACCAAGGCTCTATATTCCTCACCCATGAATAGTACGTATTAGCCCACTGTTCAGGCACGAATTTTATGCGCCCGTCATCAACAACCGCGATAGCTTCTTTTGCGAGTTCAGGAGCATTGCAATACCATTGCTCGGAAAGCCAAGGCTCTATAGGCACTCCGGACCTGTCGCCGTGAGGCACTACGTGCATGTGAGGTTCTATTTTGCAAAGGAGTCCTAATTCCTCCATATCGGAAACTATGAGTTTTCTTGCTTCGAAACGATCCAAGCCTCTGTACTTATCCGGTGCATTGTCATTCATCTTTCCGAATTTATCCATTACATTAATGAATGGAAGATTGTGCCGTTTGCCTACGTCAAAGTCGTTGAAATCATGCGCCGGAGTTATCTTGACTGCGCCGGTTCCTTTTTCCGGATCAGCGTACTCGTCCGCTATAATAGGAATGAGTCTATCCGTCAAAGGCAGTACAACAGTCTTTCCTATAAGGTGTTTCAATTTAGGATTTTCCGGGTGCACGGCAACAGCCGTGTCTCCAAGCATAGTTTCAGGGCGCGTAGTCGCAACTATGATGAAATCATCGCAGCTTTCGTCTCCTTCCGTGTTTATGAAACCTCCTTCAATAGGATACCTGAAATACCATAAAGAGCCTTTCACATTTTTCTGTTCCACCTCGAGATCCGAAATAGCAGTCAGCATCTTGGGATCCCAGTTCACAAGCCTTTTATCTTTGTAAATGAGTCCTTGTTTATATAAGTCTACAAAAACCTTGATAACGGCTTTGTTGAGTCCTTCGTCCATAGTAAAGCGTTCTCTTGACCAGTCGCACGATGCGCCCAGCCTCCTAAGCTGTTTAGTAATCGTATTGCCGGACTGATTTTTCCACTCCCAGACTCTTTCTAAGAAAGCCTCGCGCCCCATGGAACGCCTGTCGAGGTTCTCCTCTGCAAGCTGGCGTTCTACCACCATTTGCGTTGCAATGCTGGCGTGATCAGTACCGGGCTGCCAAAGAACGTCTTTATTGTGCATTCTTTCGAAACGGATTAGAATGTCCTGTAGGGTATAGCTTAAAGCGTGCCCCATGTGCAGGCTTCCCGTAACATTAGGAGGAGGCATCATAATGGTATAAGGAGGCTTATCGCTTTTGGGATCAGCTTCAAAAAAGCCGCTTTTTTCCCAGATATTATATATAGTTTTTTCCGTTTCAGCAGGATTATAAGTTTTGTCTAAAGGCATGATTTAATTACTCTCAATAGTTTGGTTATATCTAATATTTAACAGGTTTAACCAAAATAAGCAAAAAAAATGTTGCAAATTTCTCCAATGCGTCTATAAAAGCCTTCAAATAACTCCTTGCTTCGGGCTAGACCCGGGGCTTGAACCGAATGCTTTTATGCGGAAAAAGGTCTCCGCATAATTATAAGTGTCCGGTGTTTTTAACCAAGGGGAGTGCTAAATGCCGCTCTATGAAACTATTTTTATTCTAAGACAGGACGTGCCTGTTGCTCAGGCGGACGCAATGTCCAAAGTGTTCGCAGAGATAATCGCAGCTAACGGCGGTAAGGTCGCAAAGATCGAGCCGTGGGGACTGCGCAATCTGGCCTATAAAATCAACAAAAACAAAAAAGGTCATTATGTGCTGCTGGCTATTGATGCTCCTCCGGACGCTATAACGGAAATGGAACGCAACATGAGACTCAGTGAAGACGTGCTGCGTTTTATGACTATACGCGTAGAAGAGCTTGAGACGGCTCCTTCCGTGATTCTAAGAAAAGAAGAACGCACGGATAATTTTTTATCCGGTGAAAAACCTGACAGAAGTACAAGCGGAAGAACCCGTGCTGTGAAAACGGCCGATGTTTCTGTTGATAGTAAAGGAGAGTAACCTATGAGAACGCAAGGTAATGACAAGAGTTACAAGGACAGGAATCTTTTGACTTCCAATAATTTCGGAGGTTTTAAGCGTTCCCGCAAAACGTGTCCTTTTTCCGGTAAAGATGCAATCAAGATTGATTATAAAGATGTGAATATGCTGAAAAGGTTTATATCCGAGCGCGGCAAGATAATGCCGAGCCATATAACATCAGTATCTGCAAAGAAACAGCGTGAACTGGCGCAGGCTATCAAGCGCGCTAGGTTTATTGCGCTTTTACCGTATTTAGACAGAAGAGGAAACGCTAACTAATCTTAGCATTTTTCCGTTAAAGGAGATAAGTAGTCATGATAGAAGTTATTTTATTAGAAAAAATCGAAAGACTCGGAGTATTGGGTCAGACTGTTAAAGTTCGTCCCGGATTTGCGCGCAACTATTTGCTGCCGAAGAAAAAGGCGCTGAGAGCTACTAAAGAAAACTTAGCGTTTTTTGAGAAGCAGAGAGCCGATATTGAAGCAAGCAATGCAGAGCTGCGTGTTTTAGCCGAAGAATTAGGCAAACAAATACAGGGTATGACTCTGGTTGTTGTGCGTCAGGCCAGTGAAATGGGGCAGTTGTTCGGCTCTGTGACAGCAAAGGATGTCGTGGAGATTGCGGAAGAAAAAGGATACAAGCTGTCCAGACTGCAAGTGCTGATAGACACGCCTATTAAGACGCTGGGGCTTTTCGACGTGAGAATAAAGCTGCACCCTGAGGTTACGGTTACAATTGTTGTGAACGTGGCGCGTTCTGCGGAAGAAGCGGAAGTTCAGGCTAAGAAAGAGAAGAGCGTAAGTAAAAAGGCGGCTAAGGCCGAAGAAGAGGTTTCTGAAGAGGTAGTTGTTGAAGCAGCTTCTGAAGATTCTGAGAAGAAACCTGAGAAGCCGAAAAGAGCTCTTAGGAAGAAGAAAGCGGAATGAAAAGTGTGGAGTGTTGAGAGTGGAGTTAAGAATATTTACACCAATTCCACACTTTCTCTAAGGACTCCAAGGTCTTTCGTAAGCACGCTCATCAGAAAACTCCGCTCGTATACCATCTTTATTCAGAAAGAAAACGGCTGCTCCTCTGGAAGAATCCAGTTTTTGAGTCTGGATTATGTTCTGAGATTTTATGCCGTCAAGACAAGACGGAGTATCCAAAGTGTTTAAAATTATGTGCTTGTCCGGGTCAAAGCTCCTGCACAAATGAGAAATAGATTTTTCAGAAACAGGCGCAAAAACAGTATAATCATTAACAGTTATAAAACAAAAATCCTTAGAGCAGCCCTTATCATGAGTCTCGGCTGACACGTCTGGAATAGCTGAAGAGTTGATAGTATCGGGATTAGCTAGGATTTGCTGCCACTGAGACAGAATGAATTTTTCTCTTTTGCCGAAGATGATTAATTGAGAATTTGTAAAAACGCCAACCATAGTTCTTGAAGGAGAAACAAGAATATCCGGCAAAGGAGTATATAATGGATAGAGAAAACCTAATACAACAGGGATAAGAAAAATAAACTTGATATTGCTTTTAAAGATGCAGAAAGCAAAGCCGCCTAGAGAAATAAGAACTAAAGAGAAAGGCGGCATGTAAGAGGCATAAAACGTAGAATGCTCTAAACCGGCAACAGCGTGAGCAATAGCAATGGTAAAGGCATTGCCCACAGCAGCCATATCTATGAAAAAGCCTTCGAGACCAAAAGGAATAGATAAATAAGCAAAAATAGTCCAAGGCATGATACAGAAGCTGGTGATTGGCACGGCAACTATGTTTGCGAGAATGCCGTAAAGAGAAAAAGCATTAAAATGAAAAATAGAAAAGGGAGCAATAGACACAGTAGAAATAATAGAAGTACGAATAATAATCCAGACCGGAATTAACAAAGATAAAAGTATAAGAAAAGGCTTTTCTTCCAGAGCATAACGTTTTTGAGATTCGGAATAGGAAAGAGCAATGAGACAAAACACTGCCGCAAAAGACATTTGAAAGCTGGCACCGATTGCAGCAGAAGGAACCAGAAGTAATCCGATAACTGCGGAAGAGATGACGATTTGCAAAGAAGTAGTGTGCCTGTCTATGAAAACAGCAATCATAGCAATGATGACCATGACAAGAGAGCGGACAGTTGCGGCATTGGCTCCGACAAGAAAAGTGAATCCCGCAGCAGAAAGAATAGCACCGAAAGCCGCTATTTTCTTGATGTTGTAACGTAAGGCTATAGGCGGGAAAAGAGCTAGGAGTAAGCGTATAGGGAAATAGATAAGCAGTCCCATAATAGTAACGTTAGCACCTGACGTAGCAAGCAGGTGGATTAGCCCTGAGACCCGCATAGCCTCATTAGTTTCTTCGGAAATCATTGACTGTTCGCCTGTCATTTTGGCGGCAGTAACAGCGGCAACATCTCCGGATAAACGTTCGTAAACTCTTTTGGCTATTATTTTTCTGGCGTTCTCAAGAGTGAAATTGAAACTGTCAAGAATCCCGGTATCAGCAGGTTTAGCGTCACTTATGATTTTGATATTGCTGTCGCTCCAGCCGCTTGCGCCCAGTTGATCATAGTAATATTGTCGCCTGAAATCATTAGTCATTGGAGCAGCTTTTTCGCTTACAGCTTTCAAAGAGCCGGTAAATCCTATAACAGAGCCGGCTTTCGGAGTTTCTGAAAGAGATAATTCTTTGAAGCGGACTCTAATCTTTTTCGGAGTTTTATCGATAGGTATGCTTTCGATTTTGGGATTTAATAACGTGACTTTGATTCCGTCCGGCAGAACATCGACTCTATCGACAGTTCCGGAAATCTTTTTATTCTCAACATCTGTTTCCAAGATTTGAGCACTATCCAGCATGTTTTCAATCTTGGAAGCGGAAATGCCTGTAAGAAACAAGCAGAGGACTAATACAACTACAGAAACAGGATATACAAAATTGCGGTGCGAGTTTATATGGTTAAGCAAAAAGTATAGGGCTGTCAAAAAGGCAGTTGCGGCAAAAATCCACAGAGATGGCTCGAACGGCAGGTAAAAATAGCATATAATCCCTGCGATGAATACTACGGACAGAAAATGTCTGAAAGAGTGCTTTTCCTGTTCATAGAGGCGTGAAAGAACCGTTGAAAATGAGCGATAAGTCTTGTACATTGTGAAATCGGTTCATATGAAAAGAATACAATAGTAATTGGGAAGTGATAAAGTGTCTAATAAAAAAACAGTTGTAACAAGATTTGCGCCGTCTCCTACCGGGTTCTTGCACATAGGAGGAGCCAGAACTGCGTTGTTTGCTTGGCTCTATGCGCGGCATAATAATGGGAAGTTCCTTCTGCGCGTGGAAGATACTGACAGAGCAAGATCTACGCCCGAATCCATTGCGACTATCATAGAGGGTATGCAGTGGCTGGGGCTGGATTGGGATAACAAGGACTATACGGACGATAAGGGCAATAAAAGAGAATACTATTCTCAGTACGACCAAAGAGAACGCCACAGACAGGCTGCCTTGAAAATGATAGAACGCGGAGCGGCTTATTATTGTTATGCCTCGCCTGAAGAGCTGGAAATTATGAGGGCGGAACAAAAAGAAAAAGGTCTGCCTCAGAAATATGACGGAAGATGGAGAGACAGAGACCCTAAAGAAGCTCCAAAAGGAGTAAAACCAGTCATAAGACTCAAAACGCCTCTGACAGGAGCAACAGTCGTAGAAGATGCTGTTATGGGAAAAATTACCGTAGAAAACGCACAGCTTGATGACATGATACTGGTAAGGTCGGACGGCACGCCTACATACATGCTGGCGGTTGTTGTTGATGATTACGACATGGGTATTACTCATGTTATCCGCGGCGATGATCACATGACTAATACTTTCCGTCAGGTGCACATATATAATGCTATGGGCTGGGAAGCACCGGTATTTGCTCATTTGCCGATGATACTGGGACCGGACGGTGCAAAATTGTCTAAGAGACACGGAGCTCCTGCCGTAGGCGACTATAAAGAAAAAGGCTATTTGCCTGAAACGCTGAGGAACTATCTTTTAAGGCTGTGCTGGTCGCATGGAGATGATGAGATAATTTCTGATGCGCAGGCACTGGAATGGTTTAATCTTGAATCCGTAGGAAAATCTCCTGCGAGATTTGATTTTGCCAAGCTGAACAATCTGAACGCTCATTATATTAAAGTAAAAGATGATGCGGATTTAGTTTCTCTTATCGATAAAGAGCTGTCTCAATGTGAAAAAGAGATGCTTCTAAAGGCAATGCCTGATTTGAAAATAAGAGCGCAAACATTAGTAGAATTGGCAAAGTCCGCAGAGTTTTTGTTTCACTCCGGAGCTTTTGAGTTTGATGAGAAATCTTTGAAAGTATTGAATGAAGGAAAACCGTATTTGAAAGATATTTTGGAGTCTTTGAAGAACATGAAAGACTTTACATCAGAGAATATAGAAAACATATTCAGAGAATACGCAGATACCAAAGGAGTCAAATTGGGAGCCGTGGCACAGCCGTTCAGAGTGGCTTTGAGCGGAAGCACTGTCTCGCCTCCTATTTTTAAGGCTGCGGAAATACTGGGACAACGAGAAGTAACAGAGAGGGTGTCGCGTGTGGGATAAAGGAGCAAAATTCTTTTTAAAAGCAAGAATATTCGGAGAACTGTTTACGGTTGCTGCATTTGTCGTGTTTGTGTGGGTTCTGGGGTATTCGGCAGTGTTTTTGGATACTTTAATAGAAAAGCCGTTAAAACAAACGCTTGAAGGCATGGGGCACGAGGACGTAAGCTTCAAAGTTTCCAAGTTTAATTTATTTGAGTTGGAAGTTGACGGCATAGAGTTGAAACTGGACGGGAACAGGTTTTCAGTCGGCAGAGTGTATCCGAATCTCATAGAAGAGACGATTAGCTTGTCAGAATTGTTCTTTTTGTCTGAAGCTGTAACAGCAGGGGCAGCCCGTATCACGGCTCCTTTTGATTTTTCAAAAGCAGAAATAACAAATATTTTTGTGAATGCGGCTGAAATTGATACGGCAATTGAAAAGGTTGAATCATATTTTGAGCATAACGGATTAAAATTAGAAGACATCATTCTGAAAGGAATAAATATTTCAGGAGTACAGGCGAAGTCTGAGAATTTTGAACTGGAGGTGCCGAGTATTGCCATAGGTGAGATGTTTGATACTTTTGAAGTAAATAGCGCATCTTTTAAATTTGATGAATTAAAAGGTACGATTAAGAGTTTGACAGGAGAAGGAAAGAGTACTGTTAGAAATTTTGCTGATATAGAGAAATTCGGCTGGTCCGGGAACTTGAAAATATCGGAAGCTAAGGTAGAGGCAGGAGACATAGATATTCCGCTGTTTTCAGGAGACGGCACGCTTAGTGTTGAACAGAAAAAAGATTCGGGAATATATGCGAAATATAAAGGGAAATTATTAGGAGAAAACAACGCATTCAGCGTGAATTTTGATTTAATTCATGAGCCGAACAAACAGATATTGAACATAGACAAGATAAACTATGCTTTCGGAGGAGGCTTTTTTTCTGCGAGTAAGATTTCTATACCTATGGGTGATTCGGGCAAGAATAAAAGCATAAAGTTTACGCTGAACGTTGAGGCTGTTTCAGCGGAGGAGCTGTTAAAAACAATGCTGGAGGACAAAATATCCATAACCGGCAAAATATCCGGGAAATTACCTATCACATTTACAGAGGATAATAACATACTGGTTCATAACGGAATTTTAAAGGCTATAGAGCCCGGAACCCTAACCTTGCCGCCTGAGTATATCCCGGGAGACAACGTAGCTGTGGAGCTGGTAAGAAACATAGTTCAGAATTTTCATTTTTCTGCTCTGGTCTTGGAGCTGGATACTCTGCCTTCCGGCGAAATGGTCATAAAAATGAAGATAGAGGGCAATAATCCTGTTGTAGAAAACGGCAGACCTGTTAAATTAAATGTTAACCTTCAAGGCGATATGATAAACCTGATTCAACAAAATTTTATGCTGTTAACAAAGCCTCAAAAATTGTTGCAGCAAACAAAAGAAATGGGAATTTGATATGAATATTAATTTATTGGCTATAACTGTCATGGTCTTAGGAATGGCTGCGTGTTCTCCTACGGTAAAAGTAGAGGCTCCGGATAAGCCCATAGAGATTAACCTGAACGTGAAAATAGAGCAGCACGTTAAAGTAGAAATACAGCAGGACGTAAGAAAAGCGATTGCTGATAATCCTAATATATTCTAGTTTTTGAGAAGGAGAAAATAAATGAAGTTCAAAATGTTTCTGGCAGCGGCAATGCTGTTTTTTATGTGTGCAACAGCGGCGCAGGCTATGGATTTACAGCAAGCGCGCAAAAGCGGTCTTGTGGGTGAGAATCTAAACGGATTTGTTACGGCTATATCTAAGGACGCTGAAGTAGCAAGTTTTGTCGCCGGCGTAAACGCTCAAAGACAGGCTGCATATGCGAAAATATCCAAAGAAAACGGTCAGCCTGTTGACATAGTCGCAAAGCTGGCTGCTGAAGAGATAATAGCCAAACTGCCTGCTGGGTCTAAATACCAGAATGCCAAAGGCGAGTGGGTTACTAAGTAGACTCTTTATACTCTAAGTCTTGAAATGCAGGGTTGTTTTTGAAGAACGTTACCGCAAAGCTGCACTTCGATATTATCTTTTTTTCATTTTTACGCGCATACTCTGCTATATAGCGTACTAATTCGGCTCCTATGCCGCGTCCCCGGAATTCATCATCTGTCCAAGTTCGAGTGATTGCCAGAATCGAGGGATATTCTGTTGTGAAATTAAGCTCACCGATTTTTTTGTTGTCCAGATATGCGCCAACGCTGTTGTCGGCTTCGTCTAATTTATATTCTATTTTATCCGTCATGAGTAATTCTCCCTTCCAATACACTCTACCACAAAATTGTGGATAATGTAAAAGAGGCTTGTTGATTTTTATGCAGAGGGATTCATACTGTTACTGCATCGATTTGCATGTTTCGATTCGAAAAATAGTGAGATTTATTTATGAAAAATAGTAATAAGAAGTTTAAAGTTGAAGACAGCTTGGTTTTTAAAGACATGGCTGTTGAAGAACCGTTGTATTTTTTTGATGAAGAAGAGTCTAAGCTGACAGATTTTGAGGGGTTGGTGCATGGGCTTGGATTTATGGACGCAGTGGCGGTTTTAAGAACTCTGGAGGTGTTCGAAGGGATAAATGAGCATACAGTATCTGAGTTGTCTTATTGGGATAGGTATGATAATGTGCTGTCTTTGATACAAGAAAACAACCGGTATCGGACTAATCATTAAAAGAGGTATATCATGATTTCTGTTTTGATAAATGGAGCTAAGGGGCGTATGGGGACTTTGGCTGCCGGAGCTATTTCTTCTGACTCTGATTTTGCGCTGGTTGGGCAGACTGATAAAGAGGATAATCTGGAAGAAGCAATAAAGGCTTATAAACCGCAGGTTGTGATAGACTTTACATTTGCAGGGCTGGGGCATGAGAATTTTTTGAAGATTATCAATGCCGGAGCGCAGCCGGTAATCGGGACTAGCGGTTTTACCGGAGAGCAGGTTGCGTCTTTAAGAAAAGTATGTGATGAAAAAAAAATCGGAGGAATTATCGTTCCTAATTTTGCGATAGGTGCGGTGCTGTTAATGAAGTTTGCAAAGGAAGCTGCGAAGTACATGCCTTACGTAGAGATTATAGAATCTCATCATGAGAAAAAGCTGGATGCGCCGTCCGGAACTGCGGTAAGGACTGCGGAGCTGATAGCAGAGGGCAGGGCAGAGGCGGCTATGCAGGTGCCCGGGGAGCTTGGCGAGATTAATGAATTCCGTGGAGGAGAAGTAAGAGGAGTAAGGATTCACTCGATAAGAAGAACAGGAGTAATAGCCCAAGAAAAAGTGATTTTTGGAGACACAGGGCAAACGTTGTCGATAGAGCATGATTCTTCGGACAGGTCTTCTTTCAGTGCAGGCATAAGGCTGGCAGCTAAGAATATAGTTGGGAAGAAAACGCTGCTGTACGGGCTGGAAGAGGTAATGTGAAATTTGAAATATGGAATTAGGAATTGGTGGTTGCTGTGAGAGAATATTCCCCTTCGCTGGCGAAGGGGAATACGTCGACAGCTCACCCTTTCAATCTAGCTTAGCAAATACTTAATAAAATAAACAACATAAGCAACGAAAAATACAAGGGCAAGAGTTGCTAAAAAGGTTTTGCTCGGAAATTTAGATTGTGCTGTTTTCATTTTATTCTCCTTCATGTTTACACGTAAAACAAAGCCACCCTAAAAGGGTGGCCGGAGAGTTAAACAATCATACTAAACGAATGACCCCGTGGTCTTTAAGGCAAGCCTCTGAACATACACCACAGGCTCCCCGACCACAAAGGACCGAGGAGCACAGGCAAAAGGACACTACCGCCAGGCGCGGGTATTCCTTAACTTAACGGTAGCTCCTGTACCGCGTTTAGTATGAGCTGTTTAATGCTCTCTTGCACCAATTAAGGCACTCAGAATACGGGGGTACCCCGCATTCGAATAGGAGGGTATGATTAAACATCCAACAAGTCAATGTTTCTTTTTAATGTGAAGTGTGGAATTACTCCGCCTTCGCGATTATATTCGCAAGCTCATCGGCGGTTTCGCTCACGTTCAGAGAAATCCTCTCGTCCAGCAATTTTTTCACTATGTCTCTCAGATTATCAAAATTGCCTTTTTCTATGCTCTCATTTCCAAGACGGAGAAGCTCTTCATAAGCTGTTTTATCCGTAAACATATACTTTTCTTCAACCAGCTTTTCAAACCAAGTCTTGATGTATTCATCGTTGCGCCATGCTATCGAGAAGAACAGGCTCTTCATCTTCGCCTTATACTTCTTCACTTTTAATACCATAGCCGAATTGCCGTCAATATCTGCTTTTATATGTATTTCATCGAGTATATCGTGTATTTTATCTTTGTAAGTATTAAAAGACTGTTTCTCTTTTTCACTGGCAAACTCTCCTGCGACTCTGTTGAATACCGCCTCCAGTTTTCCAAGCCTTCGTATCATCATAGCCTTGAAATACATCTTGCCGATTTTTGCTATATCCTGACGTATGAAGCGTATCTCTTCACATATCTTGCATATGATTTCCGGATCACTGGGATTGTCATTAATCAGCTCTTCCTGTTCCTGCAGTTTTATCTTTAAAATGTTCACTTCCGCTCCTGCATCAGGACCTGTTGCCGCTATGAGGTCGCCTAAATCTTCAGATGCGCGCTTCATCAATTCTCTGGAAAAGGTAACGCCGCTTTCTCCTGCAAAAGAAACCTGTCCTGCCTGAGGCGCATAAAATTTAGGAGTTTTCAGCTCTATTATTTTACTGTCCGATGCTTTTATTGTTACTGTCGCTTCCAGAATCCCGCTCTCGCTCATGTCCCACGTAAAAATCAGCGGAGTTCCTTTTTCTATTTTTGTATTAGGTGGCAAGTCGGAGGCTTCTATTCTAAACGCTCCTATGCACAAGTTGAGATTTATGTTTTCCTGATACTCTACCTGAAACAGCTCGAAACTTATGCTTCCGGTCCTGCCCGGATTAAGAGTCCTAGTGCTCTCGAAAAAACACTCGCCTTGCGTAGGGAGCAGCTCGCCCTTAGTAATTATATTCACCAGCTTATTTTCAGTTTGAATTTCCGGATTGCGTACTTTTATCGCTATGGTATGCCCTGCGGGAATCTGTGAGGCAGTAGCTATAAGCCTTTTGATAGTTATGTTCTGAGTATACTCGGACTGTTCATTTCCGTTCTTGTCAAAAATTAGAGCTTCAAAAACATTATCGCCTATATTATTCAGAGGAATCTGTATTGTGAGTTCGTCCATAAGAGGCAGGCTTCCGGAATCCCACTCTTGATTCTTTATTTTTATCTTAAAATCTGCGGGCTTTTCCTTAGACAATATCACTGTTATTTCAGATTTATCATTAGGAGTTCTTGCAGTGAACGCATATGATATTTCAAACTTCTTATCTTTCGCATCTTGCGATACTGTTGCTTTCTTAGCGGCACCGGAAGAGCTTTTATTATCAACAGACCACTCTCTGCTCTCGCAGTAATAAGCAGCTCCTATTGCGACAGTAGTCATGGGATCTGTTTTCATATCTGCGGCAATATCCAGTTCTGCGGCGACTATATCCCGTATCAGAGGTATTTTGCTGGAGCCTCCTATGAAGACTATGCGGTCTATGTCCGTAGTCTTTACCTCCGCTTCTTCGCACATATTGCGTATAACATCTATGGTCTTCAGTACGTAAGGGCGGATTATCTCGTTAAACTGTTCCTTAGAAAGCGGTATGTCCAGATACATTTCCAAGCCGTTCTGGTCCTGCACTCCTATTTCTTCATCAGAGGCTATGATGCTGGTGCTGTCCATTGAAGATAAATCTATCTTTGCTTTTTCCGCTGCGAGCTGCGCTATTCTGAGCACTTTTACATACTCTTTTTTCGCAGCAAAACCCTTAGGCAATGAGAACATTTTCTCAAGCCAAGGTCTTACGATATTCTTCACTATCATTCTGTCAAAATCACGCCCGCCCAGCATGTTGATGCCTTGATGCGCCAGTATAGTCACGTCTCCGTTCATTGCTTGTGCCAGAGCTATGTCGAAAGTTCCTCCGCCGAGGTCGTATATTATAAACTTTCCGGATCTCTTTGCGCCCTGCATAGAGGCTATAGCGGCTGCTATTGGTTCCTGCAAAAGGTCCACTCTTTCGAGCCCGGCCATTTGCGCTGCTTTTAATGTTGCCTGAGATTGCGTCTGATTGAAAGATGCCGGAATAGTAATGACTGCTCCGTCTATTTTCTCATTGCCTGTTTCAGTTTGGGCTTGAGCCAGAAGCTGTCTTATGATTTCTGCGGCACATTCTTCGGGCGACAGTTCCTGTTTCAGCGATTTGACTTCCAGTTTAGTTGCCGAACCCATAAGCCTTTTAAACCCGGAAATCACATTTTCAGGAGATATTAACGCTTTGTCATATGCTCTGCGTCCGAACAATCTGTGGTTTCTTTTATCGAAATATATCATAGAGGGCAGAACTTCGCCTCCGTCTGCCGGGCGGAAAACTCTGGGTTTACCGTCAATAATGCCTGCTATAGAGCTGTTTGAGGTGCCTAAGTCGATTCCTATGTACATTTATATTTCCATTTATTTATTATAAACATAGCTTTATAGCATAATTATATAAAATGGAAAATGGAAAATAGAAAATGGAAAATTAAAAGTGAAATTAGGAATTAGGAATAGTCTGTTAACAATTTGTAATTTTTACATATTTTCCATTTTCAATTTTTCATTTTCCTTTCCTTTATAACGGCAAAGTATGATCCATTTCCATGGAAGGCATAGCGTGTTTTGCTTTTCCTACCAGTTTTGCAGGTACTCCTGCCACAGTGGTGTTTTCCTCAACATTTTCCAGCACGACACTGCCGGAGGCTATGCTGGAATTCTTGCCTATTGTGACGTTGCCCAGTATTTTTGCTCCTGCGCCTATGACTACGCCCTGCCGAACCTTCGGGTGCCTGTCGCCTCTGTCCTTGCCGTTGCCGCCCAGCGTTGTTTCATGCAGCATAGACACATTATCCTCTATAACCGCAGTTTCTCCTATGACTACGCTGTGCGCATGATCCAGCAAAATCCCTTTGCCTATTTTCGCAGCCGGGTGAATGTCTACGGAATATAACATGCTGCTTCTGTTTTGCAGGAATACGGCAGTATCTTTCTGTCCCTGCTTCCACAGAAAATTAGATATGCGGTATGTTTGCAAGGCGTGAAAGCCTTTGAAGTGAAAAAAGGGATATGCTATATCGGTCGCTGCCGGGTCTCTGTCCAGTACCGCCAGAATATCGTACGCAGCAGCCTCTATGATATCCGGAGCTTTAGAGTACACAGATTCAAACAAATCAAACAACTGGCCGGCAGTAACAGTTGTATCATTGTTGTATCTGGATAGAACTCTTCCGAGAGCAGTTTTAAAATCAGGGCTGTTAAGCACAACAGATTCAGCCAGCTTAGCCAGTATAGGAGACTCTTCCGCCATACGCTTCGCAGATATTTTTATTTGTTCCCAGACTTTTTCTATGTGCATGTTTTAATCTTTCTTTCCATTTTCCATTTTCCATTTTATACTAACATTATATAAAACACACAAGGTTAAAAACATGTCTGATTCTAAACTTACCGACTTGGAAGCTGTTGCGTTAATAGCTGAACTCGCAGAGGAGATTCGCAAGCACGATATAGCCTATCATCAAAAGGATGCGCCTGTTATATCTGATGCTGAATACGATGCTTTGCGGAGGCGGTATGAGGGGCTTTTAAAGCTGTATCCTCATTTGGTTCCGCACGACAATAATCCCGAAGTGTTAGTAGGGGCTCCGGCGGCTAATAGTTTTGCTAAGGTTAAGCATAAGATACCTATGCTGTCACTGTCTAATGCGTTTAATGCTGAAGATTTAGAGGAATTTTCCAAGAGGCTGCGCACTTTTCTGCAGCTCGAGGAAAATGATGCAATCGCATTTGTAGCAGAGCCTAAGATAGACGGACTGTCTTGTTCTCTGCGGTATGAGGAGGGCGTGCTGGTTTCCGCGTCTACCAGAGGAGACGGGAATACGGGCGAAAATATCACAGAGAATGCGAGGACTATAAAGAGTGTGCCTGCTGAACTGCACAAAAATAATTCATTTAAAATACCTTCCGTGCTGGAGGTGCGCGGAGAGATATACATAGAAAAGGCTGATTTTTTGTCTATGAATGAAACCCGGAAACATAACGGGGAACAGCCCTTTGCTAACCCCAGAAATGCGGCGGCTGGCAGTGTAAGGCAGTTGGATATTACAGTAACCGCGTCCAGACCCCTGAAATTTTTCGCCTATACCTTGGGAGAAGCCGAGGGAATCGAGCTGTCGTCTCAGGAAGAATTGCGGGCGGCTTTAGTCTCGTACGGGTTTGAGATTAACGAGCCGTCTAGGCTCTGCAGCAGCGAAAAAGAGCTGATAGAGTACTATAATTATATAGGAGATATAAGGTATAACCTGCCTTTTGACATAGACGGTGTCGTGTACAAAGCAAATGATTTTGCGCTGCAGAGGCGGCTGGGGTTTGTCAGCAGATCGCCCCGGTGGGCTATTGCTTATAAGTTTGCTCCTGAACAGGCAATAACGAAAATCAATGATATAATAATACAAGTAGGGAGGACCGGGGCATTGACGCCTGTTGCTGATCTGGAGCCGGTAAACATAGGAGGAGTCATAGTAAAAAGAGCTACGCTGCATAATGAATCTGAAATTATCAGAAAAGACATAAGAATAGGGGATATAGTGCATGTTCAAAGAGCCGGAGACGTGATACCTCAAGTAGTGTCGGTGGATAAAGGAAAGAGAAAAAGCAAAGGGAAGAAGTTTGTATTTCCCGATGTATGTCCTGTGTGCGGTTCGCCGGCAGTGAGGAGAGAAGGAATAGTAGTGAGGCGGTGTTCCGGAGGCTTTAGCTGTCCTGCTCAGGCAGTAGAAAGAATACGGTATTTTACCGGCAGGAAAGCCTTTAACATAGAGGGTTTAGGCGACAGTACGGCTAAAGAATTATGGGAAGCCGGCATACTTAAAAGCCCTGCCGATATTTTTAGGCTGAAGGAGCACAAAGAGGAACTGCTGAAGAGAGACGGCTGGGGGAAAAAGTCAGTTGAAAATTTATTGGACGCCATAGATACGGCTAGAACCGTGAGTTTGGAAAGATTCATATTTTCTTTAGGGATACCTCAAGTAGGAACAGCAACTGCACTTTTGCTGGCAAAACACTATGTTTCTTACGGTGCTTTTGAGAAGGCTGTAAACAGCATTTTAGAGGATACCAAGCACAAAGATATAGAAGAGTCTGCGGCATTCAAAGAACTGTGCTCCGTAGATCAGATAGGCGTAGCTATTGCGAAGGATATAATAGAATTTTACTCGCAAAAGCATAATGTACGCATAATAGAAGAGCTTTTGTCTTTAGTTGATGTAAAAGAATATCAAAATACTAAAAGCGATATAGATTCTGTTATTACCGGAAAGACAATAGTTTTTACCGGCACTTTGTCGTCTATGGGCAGAAATGAAGCGAAGTCCATAGCCCAGAGCCTCGGGGCAGTAGTCGCAAGCTCCGTATCGTCTAAGACGGACTTTCTTATAGCAGGCGAAGACGCAGGGTCTAAAGCTCAGAAAGCCAAAGAGCTGGGCGTTGCAGTTCTTACAGATGAGGAGTGGCAGAAGATTGTTAATGGTGTTTTTTAGCGAAGCTCCGGAGTCAAGCTCTTGCGGCTATGATTACGGAGTCGTCTGTAGATGAAAGCCTTCGACGCAGAAGCTGTTACATGCCCTAGCTTGACAAAGGTATCCCTGAATTCTTTGATACGGCGTTCTCTTTCAGCCAGACGTTCAGCTTTCACAAGCAAAGTTTTCCCGCTAAGAAGTGCTTTGTAATGCTCGTGTACCTCCTCACGGTCGAGATAGTCCTTATGTGCCTTCCTATCGCCCTTTAGCATAGCATAACGCCAACGCATACGCAGCTCCCTGCGGCAGATAAGCTGATAAACACCTTCATAATCGCCTCGTCTGTAAATCTTGCGGTACTCTTCGATGTCTACCTCGTTGATGGTCTTGATGTCATCGATTGTACAAAGTTCATCAATAAGGCTTTTGGCTTTTTAGGCATGATAAAGGTAACATTATCAGGGTCGAGCACGGCGTAAAGCTCGTCTTTACGGAAAACACGATTCTTATCTGCTCCGCAAACAGCTGTCTCTATGTTTCCATGCGCTGCTCGAATGAATAGTAAGGAAACCTCCCTCATGATGTACTGTCCGTCTGCATCCACAGCTGTTTTTTTATCTTTCTTGTCAAGGTTTTTGTGTTTCTCGTTCAGGCATTCATAAAGACCATCCAGCAACTTACCGATTGGCGTGGTATCAAGCAGCAATGCCGGAGGCGTTTTTTCTTTTGCCTGTTTTTTGGCTCTGGAGCTGTTGCTTCTTAATCTGTCGAATTTCTATAATTTAGGGTTGTATACTTTTGTACCAATAAAATCCTTCAACATTTCTGCTTCCGAGAACTTTTGATCCGGTCCTGAATATAGGATAAAGCAACCGGAATAAGGATTAATAATAAACGCTGGCACCAAGCCGTCAACAGCACATATTACATCGTAAATGATATCAACGATTTTATCGTTATCTGTTTCTCCTTTAAGGATATCCCTGATATGCGTTTTTCCGCTACATCTTCTTGAGACAAGCCTTTTGCAAGTCTGGCAACTTTCATGGCTTTGCCAAATGTAATATTAAGCTTTCGTTCTTCCAGTTTTTTGTCCATGCTTCCTCCGAGTGATTCCGCCCTGACGATAAGCGGTTGGAGGCTGAAACCTATCCTCAGGATAGTGTGCATATTCGGCGGACGAGCCGCCTTATTTTGCGACCCTCCAACCGAAGTTGGAGGGTATTTTACGGCTCCGCTACCATACGGAGTAACTGAGGTGAGGGTTTCAGTCCTCATGGCAGTCGTCAGTACTATACAAGTCTGCCACGTTGATAGCTATAAACCAGATTTTCGGTAAATGCTATAATTTTTTAATTTCTATTTCCTCATTCCTAATTTCACATTCCGCATTAATGTGTTATAGTGATTCTTAGGCGTTCGAAAAACGGAGATGAATTTTGGATATTTTAGACAAAAATCACGACAACATAGAGGTAAATGTTACTACTTGCAAAGTGGTTTCAAGATATGCCTTGGAAGCCATAGCAAAGGACGGGCTGGAGCCTACTCCTCAGGTCTATGCCGTGTATTACGAGCGGATTCTCGGCAATAATCCGGAGCTTAACAGGGAATTCGATAAAATAGCCGCAGAGGGCGGCATGACTCAGCCTATGTGCGTCCTTTTGTGCAACAAGTATATATTTGTAAATAATGAAATAGAGATTATTAAAAATGTAGACGAAGTGCTCAATAAAGAAATCTCGAAAATGCTGAATATGCTGGCTGCAAACGCGGAAGAGAACGATAAATTCGGAGACAGATTAAGTGATTTTTCCGGAAAGCTGAAAGGAAGCAATTCTATAGAATTTTTAAGAGAGGCTGTTGCCAGTATAGCGGAAGACACCCGTAAGATTATGGTTCAAAACAAACAGCTTCAGCAAGAGCTTGACAGTGCTTCGGAACAGCTTGCTGTTGCCCGCAGCGATTTTAATAAGGCTCACCGCAAAGCTCAGGTAGACGGTTTGACCGAGTTATGGAACAGGAGCTATTTTGATCAGGAAAGCGTTCGTTTGGTTGATGAGAGCAGGCAGTCTCAGATGCCTCTTTCTTTGCTCATGATAGACATAGACCATTTCAAAAAATTCAACGACACTCACGGACACATAGTAGGAGACCAAGTGCTGCGTTTGGTTGCAAGGACGCTGGTTGAAAACCTAAAGGGAAAAGACGTGATTGCCAGATATGGCGGAGAAGAGTTCGTTATCATACTGCCGGACACGCCGCTGCATTCGGCAGAGCGCGTTGCAGAGGTTCTAAGGACAAGTCTTGCGACTAAGAAGATTACTAAGCGCGGAGCTAATGTTGTTCTTGGAACCGTTACAATTTCGCTGGGTGTTGCGGAACTCTCAAAGCAGGAAGATGTCCTGTCTTTCATTGCGCGGGCGGACACGGCATTGTATAAGGCAAAACAGCTCGGCAGGAACAGGGCTGTTTGTGCTGTTGAAAAAATGGAAAATTGAAAATGGAAAATGGAAAATTAAAAAAAGAAAATATTGTTAGTGATAAAAGTTTTGCTTTTGCTGTTAGGATTGTCAAATTATATCAATATTTGGCTAATAACAAGAAAGAATATGTTTTGTCGAAACAGATTTTAAGAAGTGGTACAAGTATTGGAGCGAACGTTTCAGAGGTTCAGCAAGGGCAAAGCAAAAAAGACTTTTTGATGAAAATGAATATTTCACTTAAAGAATGCAGCGAAACAAAATATTGGATTAAATTACTTGCTGCAACTGATTATATTGACTCTAAAATGAAAGAGTCAATTTATAATGATTGTGTTGAACTGGAGAAATTGCTCACGGCAATAGTCAATAAAACCGCTAAAAATATAAAATAATTTTCCATTTTCAATTTTCCATTCCTAACCTTTAATTCTGATGACATGAAATACCTAGACTCCCTAAATCCTGCTCAGCAAGAGGCAGTTAAAGCCACGGAAGGTCCGGTGCTTGTTTTGGCCGGAGCAGGGACAGGAAAGACTAAAGTTCTTACTGTTAGGTTCGTGCATCTGCTGAAAACCGAAAATGTTTTCCCGTCTCAGATACTGGGAGTCACATTTACCAACAAATCTGCGAACGAGATAAAGAACAGAGTTTCCGAGCTCCTGTCTATGTCTGTAGACGGCTGGTTTATCGGTACGTTTCACTCTTTGGCGTTGAGGCTGCTCAGACCTCATGCAGGGCTTGTGGGCTTGAGAGATAATTTTACTATTCTGAACGAGGACGACCAGATACGGCTGGTTAAACAGATATTCTTGGCGTTGGACATAGACGAGAAAAAATATCAGCCGAAGATTGCAGCCGCGATAATCAACAGGTGGAAGGATAAGTTTAGGCTGCCTAAGGACGTTATGAATGAAAAGGGTTCGTTTGCAGACGGCAAAATGGGAGCGGTGTATGACACGTATCAGGAAAGGCTGAAGACTTTAAATGCGTGCGATTTCGGAGATTTGCTTTTGCATCATTTGACTGTGCTTAGAGAGAATCCGGATATTCTGGCTTCTGTGCAGCGCAGGTTTAAGTACATTATGGTAGACGAGTATCAGGATACGAATACCGTACAGTATTTATGGCTGAGGCTTTTGGCGCAATCGCATAAGAACATTTGCTGTGTGGGAGATGAGGATCAGTCTATATACGGGTGGAGGGGCGCAGAAGTTGGAAATATTCTTAGGTTTGAAGAGGATTTCCCTAATGCAAAAGTCATAAGGCTTGAACAGAATTATAGATCCGGAGGACATATACTGGGTGCGGCGTCCGGTTTGATTTCTAATAACAATATGCGGCTGGGAAAGACTCTGTGGACAGCGGCAGAGGACGGCGAAAAAGTTTCTGTGCAGAGTTTTTTTGATGACAGAGAGGAAACCAGATACATATCCGATGAGACAGAGCTTTTGAATAACAGAGGAACTAGGCTTAACGAAATAGCGGTTATGGTCAGGGCAGGGTTTCAGACCAGAGTTATTGAAGAGCGTTTTATTCAAATCGGACTGCCGTACAGAGTGCTGGTAGGAGCCAGATTTTACGAGAGGGCAGAGATACGGGACGCTATAGCGTATCTGCGGTTATTAGTGTCTTCCGATAATGATTTGGGATTTGAGAGAATAATCAATACGCCCAAAAGAGGAATAGGCGAAGCGTCATTGAAGATTATACAAAGTACTGCGAGAGAGTATAATATTTCTTTGATGGCTGCGGCAGGACAGTTGATTGAAACCGATACTCTTAAGCCGAAATTAAAACACTCTTTATCAGACTTTGTGAAAGGCTTTCAGAGGTGGAGGGGGCTTCTTTCTTCGCTGCCTCATTCGGAAGTGGCAGAAATGGTGCTTGATGAGTCCGGATATATGGCGGCTCTTGTTGCGGATAAGTCGCCGGAGTCCGAATCCAGGATAGAAAACCTGAAAGAGCTTATACATGCTATATCGGAGTTCGAAAACATAAATGCGTTTCTTGAGCATGTGAGCCTTGTTATGGAGGCGGCTGAAAACACGTTCGGAGATCAGGTCAGCATCATGACGCTGCACGGAGCCAAGGGGCTGGAATTTGAAATAGTGTTTCTGCCCGGGTGGGAAGAAGATTTGTTTCCCAGCAAAAGAGCCATAGATGAGCACGGAATAGCAGGGCTGGAAGAAGAAAGAAGGCTTGCATATGTGGGAATAACCAGAGCAAAAAAGAAGGCATACATATCATGCGCAGCAAACAGATTTTTGTATGGGCACTGGATAAGACCTGTTCCGTCTAGGTTTATAGACGAACTGCCGGAGGAGCACATTGAGAAAATGGAAAATGTAAAATGGAAAATTGGAAATGGAGATGAGTACAATCAAGAAGTGAGGAGTTTAGGAGTGAGTGCATATTCCCCTTCGCTGGCGAAGGGGTGGCAGTCGCGAAGCGACTGACGGGGCAGTGGTCAATGGTCACAACCCTATCATTTTAAAAACATTACTATTGTGCTTACTTCTTCAAGGTATCGCAAAGCTTCAGCATTTGCTCATACATTTCCTTATCTAATTTTTTGCTTTCATCAGGATGTTTTGGTTTATCCAAATTTATGGACACCAAATTTCTTCCCGCACTTCGAAAGCCTGTTAATGGCGAAACCATTCTCGTAGGCTCTTGTGTATCAGGAGCTGTTCCTCCAACCACACTTTGAATGATTTTGAAGTAACTCTCTTGTATATGCTTGTCGAGTTTATCTAATTTTGCTCTGTCGGGCAAGTTCCTTATATGCTCTTCAAAATTAAGTGCCTCTGCGATTTTGGAGAGAGATTGTTCATCAAAAATTGCCTGTGCAATAGCACCATACTTCGGTATATTGAGGGGGGGGGGGGCTGGACTAAAGCGCAATAAATCATTTCTTTTATCTAATAGCCAATTTTTCCTCTCAGTATCTTCTCCTGACATATTCATCTCAAGTTTTGGAGACGGAAGCAAAACAGACACAACAGTGAATTTTTCTTTCAGTTTCTCGGCTAAATAAGGTACATGCAACATACCAGTGATACATATTGCATCTTCATTAATGTTCGATATTACGTTGCTCATATGGTTTTCTCTATTCGCCGTATCTCTATTTAAGGACGAATCCATAGGAGTGCATTTTATTCCAATGCCCTTCAGGACAGGAATAGTGTAATGTGCGCCTACTTCCACTCTCCTACTAGCGGGCTGTTCTTCCGCTATTTTTAGTTGTTCTTTGTTCAACTCAATAGCAGCTGACTTAAAGCCCGAGTCTTTGGCAATTTTGGCAATACAAATTTCCAAGTTGGCGGAAACAGGGATAGTATGATCCTCTCCTACTATCACCAAAACGGGCTTTCCGGCTTTTTTGGCTTCAGCTATCTTTTCTTGCAAAAGGTGCAAGTCCTTATTATTATCTATGATGTTTTTTAAATCATTAATCTGAGACATTGATTTATCTTCTTAAATGTATGTTTGATATAATTTATAAATATATTAGTGCTTTTATTTATTGTTGTATTATGACACGATATTGGTTAATATTCAGCCTCTGTTTTTACTTTCATATATAGAATCTGCATAATAAACGCTCTAAAATAATTGATTAAAAAAAGATGAAAATTTGCCTGTTTTTATGTAAAGAAATAAGGTAAAAAGCATAACCCACTGAAATACAACAAAACTTTGTGCTTGCAATATTGTTAAGTTCAGTTCATATTCTGTGGGACAATTTGCTAGAAAGGCGCTACCGCTCAATGATATACAATTTTATCCTATCATTGGGAAGCGGTCTTTTGTTCGTTTTTTAAGCAAAAGATATAAACATAACAACGTTCCGGCTTTTTTGCGTGCGTGTCTTGCTTTTAAGATAATGTCCGCTTGTATTTTTAGCTAAAAGACCCGGACGCAGCAGTTTTGAGGGGCAAAGCATGGCGACTAACGGCGCACTACTCAGCATCAACCCAAGCAACTCATTCACAGGAAGAAAAAGGATTCGTAAAAGTTTCGGACGTATCTCTGAAATAGCAGAGATGCCAAACCTTATCGATGTTCAAAGACGCTCCTATGACGAGTTTCTTCAAATGGATATTCCTGCGAACAAAAGAGAAAGAAAAGGTCTGCAAGATGTTCTGGCATCTGCTTTTCCTATAGCGGATTTCTCAGGGCGGGCGGTTTTGGATTTTCTGGCTTACGAGCTGGAGCAGCCTAAATATGACGTGGAAGAGTGCCAGCAGCGCGGAGTAACATTCTCCGCCTCGCTTAAAGTTACTTTGCGTCTGACCGTATTCGATGTCGAGGAAAATACAGGCATGAAGTCTATCAGAGACATCAAAGAACAAGATGTTTATATGGGCGATATGCCTCTTATGACTGCAAACGGAACCTTCATCATTAACGGAACCGAACGCGTTATCGTAAGCCAAATGCACCGCAGCCCGGGCGTTTTCTTTGATCATGACGGCGGAAAGTCTCATTCGTCCGGAAAGTATTTGTTCTCTGCCAGAATCATTCCGTACCGCGGCTCTTGGTTGGATTTCGAGTTCGATGCCAAGGATTTGGCATACGCCCGTATTGACAGAAGAAGAAAGCTGCCTGCCACTACTATTTTGTATGCGCTGGATTCCGCGAGTACGGAAAAGCTGCGCGCAAAGCGTAAGAAAGAAGGCAGACCCTTGGAACTCCACGAAGTGCAGGGAATGTCCAAGGAAGAAATTTTAGCAGGCTTTTATGAGGCTGTTCTTTATAAGAAGGCTAAGAGCGGCTGGTCTACTCCGTTCGTTGCAGACAGCTATAAGGGGCTGAAGCTCTTAAATGATTTAGTCAACGCTAAGACCGGCAAGGCTGTTGTAGAGGCCGGAACTAAGGTTACGCCGAGACTGCTGACTAAGCTCACGGACAACGGGCTTAAAGAGATATTAATACAAGAAGACGAACTCATCGGGAAGTTTGTTTCCGTTGACATAGTAGACGAGAATAACGGAGAGATTCTGTTCGAAGCCGGAGACGAGATTACAAAGGAAAAGCTGGACATTTTCGAAAAAATGGGCGGCAAAGAGATTTCCGTGCTTGGTATCGACAATGTGAACGTCGGATCTTACATGCGCGATACTCTGGCTGCGGACAAGAACACTACAAGAGAAGAGGCATTGCTGGACATTTACAGAGTCATGCGTCCGGGTGAGCCTCCTACGCTGGAGTCTGCTGATAATCTGTTCCACTCTTTGTTCTTTAGCTTAGAGAGATATGATTTGTCTTCGGTCGGAAGAGTCAAGATGAATTCTAGGCTTGGGTTTGATACCGATGATCAGATAAGGACTCTAAGGAAAGAGGATATTATCAAAATTCTCAAGATTATGTGCGGGCTTAAAGACGGGCACGGCGAGGTGGACGATATTGACCACTTGGGCAGCAGGCGCGTACGCTCTGTGGGCGAGCTTATGGAGAATCAGTATCGCATAGGTCTTGTGCGTATGGAACGCGCCATACGTGAACGCATGAGTTCTATTGAGATTGACACTATGATGCCGCATGATTTAATAAATGCGAAACCTGCGGCTGCTGCGGTGAGAGAATTCTTTGGTTCGTCTCAGCTTTCTCAGTTTATGGATCAGACTAATCCTTTGTCCGAGATTACTCATAAGCGCAGAGTCTCTGCATTAGGACCCGGCGGTCTTACCAGAGAACGCGCAGGCTTTGAAGTCCGTGACGTGCACCCGACACACTATGGGCGCATATGTCCTATTGAAACTCCCGAAGGTCCGAACATCGGTCTTATCAGCTCTTTGGCAACCTACGCCAGAGTCAATCAGTACGGCTTTATCGAGAGTCCGTACCGCAAGGTCAAGAACGGCAAGGTTACTGATGAAATAGTGTATTTGTCCGCTATGGAAGAGGGCAAGCACAATATTGCTCAGGCTAATGTTGAGCTGGACAAGAACAACAAGATTGTTGACGAGACCGTCATAGTCCGTACGGACGGCGATATTATGGTTGTGCCTGTTGAGAATGTGGATTTGATAGATGTTTCTCCTAAACAGATAGTATCCGTTGCGGCGGCTCTTGTTCCTTTCTTAGAGAACGATGACGCCAACAGAGCTTTGATGGGCTCCAACATGCAGCGTCAGGCTGTGCCTTTGCTGCATAACGATGCTCCTCTTGTAGGCACGGGCATGGAGTCTGTTGTTGCAAGAGATTCCGGAGTCACTATTGTAGCCAAGCGTTCCGGTGTTGTTGATCAGGTTGATGCCACCCGCATAGTCATTCGTGCCGATCAGGTACAAGATGCTTCCGCTCCTTCCGTTGACATTTACAATCTTCTGAAATTCCAGCGTTCAAATCAGAGCACTTGTATAACTCAGAAGCCTATAGTCAAAGTTGGCGACAGGATTAGCAAAGACGATATTATTGCTGACGGTCCTGCTACCGAACTCGGAGAATTGGCACTGGGGCGCAACGTGCTTTGCGCATTCATGCCTTGGAACGGGTACAACTATGAGGATTCTATACTTATATCCGAGCGTATTGTGAAAGACGATGTGTTCACCTCTATTCACATTGAGGAATTTGAGGTGATGGCGCGCGATACTAAACTGGGTCAGGAAGAAATCACCAGAGACATTCCCAACGTAGGTGAGGAAGCTCTCCGTAATTTAGACGAAACCGGTATTGTATACATTGGTGCGGAAGTCAATCCGGGAGATATTCTTGTAGGTAAAGTTACTCCCAAGGGTGAAAGTCCGATGACTCCGGAAGAGAAGCTGCTCCGAGCTATTTTCGGAGAAAAGGCTGCCGATGTGCGCGATACCAGTTTGAGGCTGCCTCCGGGAGTGAACGGAACTATTGTTGAGGTGAGAGTATTTTCCCGCAGAGGCGTAGAAAAAGACCAGCGCGCTATAGCTATTGAGCGTCAGGAAATAGAGCGTCTTGCAAAGGATAGAGATGACGAGCGTCATATCATAGAGCGCGGTTTTTATGCCCACTTGAAAGAGCTGATTTTAGGCAAGAAGGCGGACAAAGGTCCTAAGGAATTCCCTGTGGACAGCACTATTACCGAAGAGACGTTGTCTTCTTTTGCTCCTTCTCTGTGGAGACAGATTACTGTAAAGAACGCCAAGACTATGGAGCAGGTTGAGAAGCTGTCCGCTGTTTTTGACGAGCAGATTAACGCTCTCAAAAAGAGATTTGAGGATAAGGTTTCCAAATTACAGCGCGGCGATGAGCTGCCTCCGGGAGTGATGAAAATGGTCAAGGTTTTTGTGGCTGTGAAGCGCAAGCTGCAGCCCGGAGACAAAATGGCAGGCCGTCACGGAAACAAGGGTGTTGTTTCCAGAATTCTTCCGATAGAAGATATGCCTTATATGGAAGACGGAACTCCTATGGATATTATACTTAATCCTTTGGGCGTGCCTTCCCGTATGAACATAGGTCAGATTTTAGAGACTCATCTCGGCTGGGCTTCTGCCGGACTCGGAAAGCAGGTTGCTGCTGTTTATGACGGGTACTGTGAACAGCAGGTAAGACAGAAAGCGAGCAATGAAAAGGCTTTAATATCTTTGAATGACGTAAAAAGCAAACTCAAAGAAGTGTACGGAGCCGAGATGTACAACAAGGACGTTTCTAAGCTTAATGATGTTCAGGTATTGGAACTTGCAGCTAATTTGAGGACCGGTATTCCTTTTGCAACTCCGGTATTTGACGGAGCCAAAGGTTCCGATATTGAGGTCATGCTGGAACAGGCAGGGCTTGATAAGACAGGTCAGACCTATCTTATTGACGGAAGAACAGGAGAAAAATTCGATAGACCCGTTACGGTCGGCTACATATACATGCTGAAACTGCACCATTTGGTTGATGACAAGATTCACGCAAGATCTATCGGACCATATTCTTTAGTTACTCAGCAGCCTCTGGGCGGTAAGGCTCAGTTCGGAGGACAGCGCTTCGGAGAAATGGAAGTGTGGGCACTTGAGGCATACGGTGCTGCTTACACGCTTCAGGAAATACTCACGGTGAAATCCGATGACGTTTCAGGACGCACTAAGGTTTATGAGTCTATCATAAGAGGCGAGGATAATTTCGAAGCCGGCATTCCGGAATCTTTCAACGTGCTTGTGAAGGAGCTTCGTTCCTTGGGCTTGAACGTAGAAATGAGCCAGAAAAAGCCGCAGATGATAGAAGCCGAAGAAAAAAGCGAAATGTGAAAAGTTGAAAGTGGAAATTTGAGTCTTTATAGGAGTTATTATGAACGATCTTATGAGCATGTTTAATCAACAGTCGTCCCCTCAATCTTTTGATCAGATAAAGATTTCGGTAGCGTCTCCGGAAAGGATTCGGTCATGGTCTTTTGGAGAAATTAAGAAGCCGGAAACTATCAACTATCGTACTTTTAAGCCGGAGAGAGACGGGCTGTTCTGCGCCCGTATTTTCGGACCTATTCGTGATTACGAATGTTTGTGCGGCAAGTATAAGCGCATGAAGTACCGCGGCATTATCTGCGAGAAGTGCGGCGTTGAAGTGACATTACAGAAAGTGCGCCGTGAAAGAATGGGGCATATCGAACTTGCGTCTCCTGTTGCGCACATATGGTTTTTGAAGTCTCTGCCTTCCAGAATCGGGCTTCTGTGCGATATGACTCTTAAAGAGCTTGAGAAGGTGCTTTATTTTGAAAATTACGTAGTCGTAGAACCCGGGCTTACTCCTTTGAAGCTGAAGCAGCTTCTTTCGGAAGATGATTATCTTAATGCTCAGGAACAATACGGAGAAGATGCGTTTACCGCTATGATAGGCGCAGAAGCAGTAAAATATATACTGTCTTCCATTGATTTACAGGAAGAAAAGATAAGACTGCGCGATGAAGTGATAGCGACTACTTCCGAAGCAAAGAGAAACAAGATAGTAAAAAGACTCAAGGTCATAGAAGCCTTTATTGATTCCGGAGCAAGAGCCGAATGGATGATTTTGGATGTGGTTCCGGTCATACCTCCTGAACTGCGTCCTTTAGTTCCGCTGGACGGAGGCAGGTTTGCTACGTCCGATTTGAACGATTTGTACAGAAGGGTCATCAACCGCAACAATCGTTTGAAGAGGCTTATGGAGTTAAGAGCTCCCGATATTATTATCCGCAACGAAAAGCGTATGCTGCAAGAGTCTGTTGATGCGCTGTTTGATAACTGCCGCAGGGGGCGCGTTATTAACGGAGCTAACAAGAGACCGCTTAAATCTCTGTCCGATATGCTCAAAGGCAAACAAGGACGTTTCCGTCAGAACCTTTTGGGTAAGCGTGTAGACTATTCCGGACGTTCCGTTATTACAGTGGGTCCGGAACTTAAATTACATCAATGCGGACTGCCTAAGAAAATGGCATTGGAGTTATTTAAGCCGTTTATTTATGCGAAATTAGAATTATACGGAATGGCATCTACTATTAAGGCTGCCAAACGCATGGTAGAGAAAAAGCGTCCTGAGGTATGGGATATTCTGGAAGAAGTCATTCGCGAGCACCCCGTATTGTTAAACAGAGCTCCTACGCTGCACAGACTGGGCATTCAGGCTTTTGAGCCGGTGCTGATTGAAGGAAAGGCTATACAGCTTCACCCTCTGGTTTGTACTGCATTCAACGCAGACTTTGACGGAGACCAAATGGCTGTCCACGTGCCGCTGAGTTTAGAGGCGCAGCTTGAAGCCAGAGTCCTCATGATGTCTACGAATAATATTCTGTCTCCTGCGAACGGCAAGCCTATTATTGTGCCGTCTCAGGATATGGTGCTGGGGCTCTATTACATTACTATGATGCACGAGGACGAAGCCGGCGAAGGCATGAAGTTTGCTACTATTGCCGAAATACAGCAGGCATTGGATAACAAGTCCGTTTCTTTACATGCTAAGATTACAGCCCGCTATCACGGAGTGGACGAGAACGGGAATACTGTAACAGAAAGAGTCGAGACTACTCCGGGCAGAATGTTGTTGTCCGAGATTTTGCCGAAGCACCCTAAAATTCCGTTCAGCCTTATAAACAACGTGCTGACTAAGAAGGATATAACAAACATTATTGACGTGATATACCGCCACTGCGGGCAGAAAGAGACTGTTATTTTTGCCGATAAGATTATGGGGCTGGGATATACTACTGCGTGCAAGGCGGGAATATCGTTCGGCAAGGACGATCTTATTGTTCCGAGCGCAAAGAACACGCTTATCAAGAAAGCTCAGAGTCAGGTTGACGAGTACGAACAGCAGTATATGGACGGACTCATCACCAGAGGTGAGAAGTACAACAAGGTTGTAGACGTGTGGTCCAGCTGTACTGAAAAAGTCTCTGAAGAGATGATGAAGGGCATTTCCGATACGGGCAGGGGAGTAATCAACTCTGTGTACATGATGGCTCATTCGGGAGCCAGAGGCTCTGCCGCTCAGATTAAGCAGCTTGCCGGAATGCGCGGTCTTATGGCAAAGCCATCGGGCGAGATTATCGAGACTCCTATTGTATCCAACTTCAAAGAAGGCTTGACTGTGTTGGAGTATTTCAACTCTACGCACGGAGCCAGAAAAGGATTGGCTGATACGGCATTGAAGACTGCGAACTCGGGATACCTGACCAGAAGGCTTGTGGACGTGGCTCAGGACGCTATCATAACAGAGATAGACTGCGGAACAGACAAGGGACTGTGGGTTAAGGCTGTGATAGAAGGCGGAGATGTTATTGCTCCTTTATCGGAACGTATTTTGGGACGTACTGCGCTTACGGACATTGTGAATCCAAAGACCAAAGAAGTCATTGTCAAAGCCGGAGAGCTTATTGAAGAGAAGCAGGTCGATATGATAGATGCGGCCGGTATTGACACTGTGGCCATACGTTCTGCGCTTACCTGTAAAACGGAAATGGGAGTATGCGCCAAGTGCTACGGCAGAGATTTGGCCAGAGGAGCTCCTGTTAATGTCGGCGAGGCTGTCGGCGTTATTGCGGCTCAGTCTATCGGAGAACCCGGAACTCAGCTTACTATGCGTACCTTCCATATAGGAGGAGCTGCTCAGAGAGGAGCTGAACAGAACTCCATAGAGACCTCTTTTGATGCGTCATTACAGATAAAGAACAAGAACATTGTTATGAACAGCGAAGGCCGTCCTATAGTGATGAACCGCAACTGTGAGATAGTTCTTCATGATGCCGAAGGCAGAGAAAAAGCAAGACACCGCGTTCCTTACGGAGCTAAACTTTTGGCTGTAGACGGAGACAAGGTGAAGAAGGGTCAGAAGCTGGCAGAGTGGGATCCGTATACTGTTCCTATCATAACCGACAGATCCGGAATAGCGCACTATGCGGATTTGGTTGAAGGATTGTCCGTGAGCGAGGTTGTTGATGAGGCGACAGGTATCTCGTCTAAGAAGGTTGTCGATTTCAGGCAGCAGTCAAGAGGCGCAGAGCTTCGCCCGAGAATCGTGCTGCATGACAAGAACGGTGAGATTATAAAGTTGTCCAATGGCATGGAGGCTCGTTACTTTTTACCGGTAGATGCTCTGCTTAACGTAGAGAATGACACTGCAGTAAAGGCGGGAGATATTCTTGCCCGCGTTCCAAGAGAAGGCTCTAAGACGCGCGATATTACCGGAGGTCTGCCGAGAGTTGCCGAGTTGTTTGAGGCGCGCCGTCCAAAGGATTTTGCTATTATATCCGATATTGACGGACGCATTGAATACGGCAAAGACTATAAGACGAAACGCAGGATCATTGTTCGTCCTATGGACGAGACTCAGGAGCCGAGAGAGTATCTTATTGCCAAGGGCAAGCATGTGGCAGTCCATGAAGGAGACATGGTGCAGAAGGGCGATTTGCTGATTGACGGAAACCCTGTGCCTCATGACATACTGGCAGTGAAGGGCGTAGAGGCTTTGGCGAACTACATCATCAACGAGATACAGGAAGTGTATCGTTTACAGGGTGTGAAGATAAACGACAAGCACATAGAAGTTATTGTGCGTCAGATGCTTCAGAAGATAGAAGTTACGGATTCCGGCGAGACTACTTTGCTGGCCGGAGAGCTTTTGGACAAGGGCGAGTTTGTCTCTGTGAACGAGAAGGCTTTGGCTGAAGGTCTGAAACCTGCAACGGGTACTGCGGTGCTTCAAGGTATTACTAAGGCATCATTACAGACTCGTTCTTTCATATCTGCGGCATCGTTCCAAGAGACTACCAGAGTGCTTACGGAAGCTGCGGTATCCGGCAAGGTTGATAATCTTGAAGGACTCAAAGAGAACGTTATTGTCGGCCGCCTGATACCGGCAGGAACCGGAGCCGTAGTCAACAGACTGCGCCAGATAGCTGCTTCCAGAGATGTTGAAGCGGATAAGCTGGAAGCAAAAGAAAGAGTTGAGATTTGATAGTTGAGAGTGGAGATATGAAAAATAATACACCTCAACTCTCCACTCTCAACTCTTCACTCTCTAAATATGCAACCGATGTAAGACGCACTAAGGGTCGGCTTGTGTATGAAGAGCCCAGCGGTTCCCGTACTGAATTCCAAAGAGACAAAGACAGAGTAATACACTCCAACGCTTTCAGGAGAATGCGCAACAAGACGCAAGTATTCATAGAAAGCGAAGGCGACTATTACAGGACTAGGCTAACGCACTCTATGGAGGTGTCTCAGATAGCACACTCTATAGCAAAGGCGCTGGTGCTGGACACTGAACTGGCAGACACGGTGGCATTGGCTCATGATTTGGGGCATACGTGTTTCGGACACGCCGGAGAAGACGCTCTGGCAGAGGCTATGCGTCCGTATGGAGGGTTTAATCACAATGAGCAGACTTTTCGCATTCTGACGAAGCTGGAGAAAAGGTACGCAAGGTTTGACGGGTTGAATCTTACGTGGGAGGCACTGGAAGGCATAGTCAAGCACAACGGAGCTATTAAGGATATAGACAGTATGCCGTATGTGAAAGAGTTTTGTTCTAAGTGGGACTTGGAGGTAGGAACTTTTTCAGGGCTTGAGGCACAGATAGCGGCGTTGTCGGACGATATAGCGTATAACACGCATGATGCAGATGACGGACATCACGCCGGATTTTTCAGCCTTGAAGAATTAAGAGAACTTCCTGTATTCAACAAATCCATAGATAAAAACAGAGCGTTGTATCCGGAAATATCGCCAGTACGAGTTGCATATGAAGTAGTGAGAGACGCTATAGGAGTTATGGCGGACGATGTGATTGCGACTACGAAGAGAAATATTGAGATATACAAGCCTTTGTGTGCGGAAGATGTGCGGAATGCGCCGATAATGCTGGCAGCATTCAGCGAAGAGATGGCGGATAACATAAAACAGATAAAGAAATTTCTGTTTAACAGAATGTATAAAAAAGAGTCTGTGTATGAAAAAATGGAAAAGGCAAAAGGTATAGTGTCAGACTTGTTCGAATTTTATATGAACGAGTTTAAAATGCTTCCTACAGATATGAGTGACGAGGACATTACGAGCGAGAGCATAAGAGCGAGGCTGATAGCGGATTTTATAGCCGGTATGACGGATCGGTATGCTATAAAGCTGCATGAGAAATTAGGAATTGGGAATTCCTAACTACTCATTCCACATTTCTAAAGCCTCTTTCGCCTTAGCAATAGCACTGTCCCAGTCTCCCGGAGACGGCTGACGGAAGAGCCGCGCTGTCGGGTACCATACGGAATCCTCTCTGTCCGCAAGCCATCTCCAGTCTGCATCAAAAGGCAGTAAAATCCATACCGGCTTTCCAAGGGCTCCGGCAAGATGAGCTGTTGCAGTGTCGCACGAGATAACTAAATCAAGTCTGTTTATAATTTTTCCGGAATATACAAAATCTTTTAAATGAGGGCCTATATGATGTTTAATTTTACCGGACTTCAAAAGCTCTGCGAATAAATGCGAATCTCCGCTTTTAAGATCCTTGGTAAGCGAGTAGAAAGTTGCTCCTTTTGCGTCCAAGAGCTTGCTGAAAACTTCCAGTGAAATGGATCTGTTGGTATCATTTTTATGTTTATGGCTTCCGCCCCATACAATACCTACTTTGAGCTTTTCCGGAAACTCAATAGCAACGTTATCAGGTATAGAGTCTATGTTTATATACGGAGCATGCTTGGGTAGCGTCTCTAGATTAGTCTTCAAAATATAAGGCAAATCAAAAGTATGACAGTAAAAATCCGTCTTAGGGTCCGGCATGTCGGAGGCTATGACTTCGTCTATGGAATCCATCGTCTGCATGAGCCGCAGCAAGGGTCTTTCGGTTTTAAAAATTATTCTGGCTCCCATCTCTTTCACAATAGGAAAAAAGCGGGCCATCATTATAGTATCTCCGTAACCTTGTTCGTGGCAGATTAAAATCTCTTTTCCTTTTAAAGATTCGCCTTGCCACAAAGGAGCCGGCATTTCACGCCTAGTCAATGTTTCAATAGCTTTGAACCTAGCCCTGTATCTCGCAAAGCCTTTCTCATACTTGCCTTGCAGCAGCTCCGCTAATGCAAGAGAGAAGTGCCTTTCTCCTATCTTAGTCTCATCTATAGTCATAATATCATCGTCATTGTCCAGTGCTTCTCCGGCCGTTTCTACTACCTTTCGCGCTGCGGTCTCTGCATCTTCCAGCTTGTTGAGAGCGCGGTAGGACATTGATAAATTATGCCAAAAATCAGCTTTTGTATTGTCAATCGATAATGCTTTTTGATATGCCCGGACAGCTTCTTCAGGCCGATTGAGCCTGTGCATAATTATCCCATATCCGAACAGTGCCGTTAAGTTTTTCGGATCCAGCTCCAGTGCTTTTTCAGCCGCTTCTTCAGCCTTTTTGTAATTCTTCAGCTTCTCTTCAACATTTGATACCGTTGCCCAGCCTTCTGCGTAATTAGGAACTAAAAATACAATTTTATACGCATAAGATAATGCTTCTTTCAGCTTTTTTTCTTCCACTAAGGACAGCACTAAGTTATTCATCGCTAATATATGTTTTGGGTTCAGCTCCAGGCTCTTTTCATACTCTTTGATTGCACCCTTATAGTCCTTATTCACCCGTAAGGCATTGCCCAGATTGAAATGAAACAAATCTACATCAGGCGTAAGCTCTATAGCCTTTCTGAACGCCTCGATAGACTCCTCAATTCTATTTGCAGCCATAAGAACATTTCCCTTGTGGGAATAGAAAAGTCCGGAGGTATTATCCAAAGAAAGAGCCTCATTAATGCACTCTATGGCTTCTTCGTGCCGTTTTTGCGTTGCAAGGTTTGTTCCCAAAAGAGAATAGGCATCGGCATCCTTCGGGTTTTGCCCGATAGCCTGCCGATAGAGACTCTCTGCTTCTAACAAGTCTCCTTTTAACTGAATTTCTATAGCTGATTGCAATAAATTCATGACTTACTCCTATTTTTTTCGCGTCTTGTAAACATAAGAAATTATCTCTGCCACAGCCTTGTAATGCTCTATGTGAATCTCTTCGTCTATATCTACGCTGGAATGCAGTGTTCTTGCAAGAGGCGGATTGCTTACTATCGGTACTTTGTGCTCTTCCGCTGCTTCCCTGATGCGTAAGGCTATTAAATTAATGCCCTTTGCCACAACTACGGGAGCTCTCATTTTGAGCGCATTATACTTGAGGGCTACGGCATAGTGAGTCGGGTTAGTAATGACTACATCCGCCTTAGGTACCTCAGCCATCATGCGCTTTCTGGATTTTTCCATTCGTATCTGCCGGAGTCTGGATTTAATCATAGGATCTCCTTCAGACTGCTTGTACTCTTCCTTGACTTCAGTCTTTGTCATGCGCAGTTTTCTGAAATACTGAAACCTAGTCCAAAACAAATCAAACGCAGCTATGACCAGAAAGACTAAAAGCAGCATCTTTATCAGAAAAGTCAGATTGTCATATAAAAACGGCATAACTTGAGACAAAGAGCCTCCTGAGAAGTGCATTGACTCTCTGGCCAGAGACATGAGAACCAAGTAAGCAACGCTTCCAAGAAGCAGAAGCTTAAGGAGGGATTTGAAAAGTTCTACAACAGACTGCATGGAAAACATTTTTTTCAGTCCGTTTATCGGAGACAGCTTAGAGAAATTAGGCTCCAGTAAGTCCAAAGACATAAAAAACCCGGTCTGAATCATATAACCCAGTATGACGAAAACTATCATAACGCAGAAAGCTATGCCCAGTATGAGAATCAGATTGCCTATGACGCTGAAAAAGAGAGCCTGAAAGTTAGTTTGCGTGAGAGAAATTGTATAAGAGTACTCTAAAAAAGAGCCTAAATACTTGCCGAGCGATGCGCTTGCGTGAGGTGAGACAAAGGCGACCATGACCAGAACGCCCAAAAGCGAGACCCAAGAGGCGACTTCTCTGCTTACCGGAATTTGCCCCTTTTGCCGAGCCTCTTCGAGTTTTTTGTCAGAGGCTTCTTCTGTTTTTTGGTCTTGATCTTGGTCTTGATTTTGCTCTGCCATTTGGAAATTCTAACTATAGAAAAAAAGTAGAAACAGAGTTCTCAAAAAACTGAACCCACAAGGAAAGAATTACGGAAACGGTGAGAAGCATAAGAGCCAAACCGCCCCAAATCTGAATAGGAAGCATAAGGAAGAAGAGCTGAATAGAGGGCAGGAGTCTTTGAATAATGCCTGTAGTAGCATAGATTAAAAGCCCTATGACGAAGAAAGGAGCAGCTAGGCTTGCGCCGAAACTAAAAGTTCTGCTTGCAGTAGTCATCACGGTTTTAGACATATCGCCGAGCATCAAAGGAGCGTCCGATACAGGAAAGGAGTTATACAAAGCAATGAGAGTCTTGATTAGATAGTGATCAAGCCCGATTACAAAAATCATGACAATGCCGGACATAGTGAGAAAAGTACTGGGGAGCTGGCTCTGAGACATCAAAGCAGGGTTCATAGTGTTGGCATTAGAGAGTCCGGAATGCATACCGATAACAGCACCTGCAGCATCGAGAGTAAGGAGCAGCATACGCACTAGGATTCCGAAAAAAACGCCTATTAGCATTTCTTTGAAGATGATAACTGCGAGAAGCGCAGTAGACTGAGGAATAGGAGGCATTAAGGAAGCAAAAGGAGGGACTATTAGCAAGCATATTAGGCAAGCGAAAACCATTCTTATGCGCACCGGAACGAATTTCTCGCCGAACCCGGGAACTACCATAAGAAAGGCACCGATGCGGCAAAGCAGGAGTAAAAAAGCAAAGGTATGCCCTGCGAGAAATGATTCTATGTTGTAAGTATACATGGGGAAGAGGGTAGCACTATAAATTGAAAATGGAAAATGGAAAATTGATAGTTCTACATTCCTATCACTCTTTCTCAATAACGCACTGGAGAGGGTGCTCTTCGCCTTTGGCAATAGAAAGAACTTGGAGCATTTTTGTTTCGGCTACCTCAAAGGGGTAGACTCCGCAGACCGCCTTACCATTTTTATGAATCTCGAGCATCAGGGCTTTTGCAGCATCAACGGGCTTATTGAAAATAGAAACAATGATACTTACAACAAAATCCATAGGAGTATAATCATCATTCAGCAGAATAACTTTATACAACGGAGGGCGTTTGAGCTTAACCTTTTGTTCTTTTAAGGCGGTGTTGTCGGGAGTGGGTGCATGTCCGGTGGTGTTTTCATTTTCCATTTTCAATTTTCTATTTTCCATTTTAAAAAATGGCGACCCCGAGACGATTCGAACGTCTGACCCACAGCTTAGAAGGCTGTTGCTCTATCCAACTGAGCTACGGGGCCATAATGCCTTAATGCAGTCTATATACTGGCTCAGATATATTCCACAAATTTTCCCAATTTGCATCATAAATTTTCGCTATTTTCGGAATATTCCACAATACTATCACGTTTTCAGCGTTTCTGTTCTGCGCTGCCGCCGAATAGTTGAATGACCCTGTTTGTACGGTTTTTCCGTCTGCTATTATATACTTATTATGCTGAATAGCGTGCTTATAATCTACTCTTATAGGTATTTTCTCTTCCAATAGCTGATCCACTATTGATTTGCTGTTTTTCTTAACTTGACTTTTATCAACTACTACCTGAACTTGCACTCCTCTTTTATTCGCTGCTATTATGCTTTCTGCCAGAGGTCTTGATGTAAACGAATAAGCTGCTATTTTTATGCTCTCTTTCGATGAGTTCACAACTTTTATTGTTAATTCCTGCGCTCCTTGCTTCGGCGAAAACGCTATCTCCGTATGTGCCGGCGCATCTGTTATATGCGTATTTTCAGGCACAAAAGAGTGTATAACTCTTTTAATAAGCTGCCCGTCCGCAGCGTAAATCAGCCCTATAATTAGGGCTGTTAATAATATTATTTTCAAATAGCTGCGTTTTTTCATATCCGAAAGTATTTCTTTTTGTGTATCATGCCCTATTATACACCTATTTTACGGATATAGAAATGCCTGTTTTATGTTTTTTGATGAGTTTCTTTTTTGCGACTGCTGCTCTTGCTGACAGCATGTTCATAGAATCCAGATTCGACTTTCCGGAGCCTATTGACAACGAGCCCCAGAATCTTTGGATTGCCCAGCCCATAGATCCTAACCTCAATGCCATGACTTTGCCGATTCCTAAGATTGTTGAAGCAGACATGTTCAGAGAGCCGCCTATATTATATCCTAAGTTGGACATGGTTTCCGAACCGTCCATGTATACGATTCCCGCACCTGTTACTCCATATCAGAACATTGCTTCCCTGCCTAATATACAGATAAGCTACCAGACTCCCATCACGCCCAGAGCGGATATGTTTTCTTTTCCGACCCCATTAAATCCTTACAGATAAAACTATTGGGCAGATTTGATATAAACCAAAACCTCCGGCACCGAGATTGTCCCGGAACCTGTGCTAATCAAATTAATTCTGGCCGGATTCAAACCCGACTGAATCAAAGCACGCCGCACTTCGTCCGCATACATCTTTGCAGTGCGTTGATTTTCAGCAACCAAATCAGCGTCTCCCAGCGAAGGGTACATAGACAGCACAAAGAAATCACTGTCCGGCATTTTTTGCAAGGCATTCTCAACAGCCTCATTAAGCTGAGGTCCGTATATGACATTAGGCTGGTCAAAGCGTATTCTTACCAGCAAATGCCCCAAGTTGATTTGTTCCTTCTTTGCGCCGGCATTGGCAGCAGACGCAGACACGGGATCCAAAGAGTACGCAGGCGAAGAAGAAATAGGAAGGTCAGTAGGCTCGGAAATCCTGAAAGAATCATTATCAGTAGCGAACAAAGGACGCTGTTCAACAGGGGTTACCTCTGCATTTTGAAGCACAGGCTCTGAAATCTTAGTCTCTAAAATCCTAGCCTCCGGAGCCTTGGCAGGAGCCGGCTTAGGGGTGACATCCGGTTTGGTGATAAGCTCGCCGCGGCTGATAGAAAGAGCAAGAGATTGCAGATTAGATCTTTCATTCAACAAAAAGGCAGACTGTCTTTGAATATCGTTATTAATCTGTTCCCTTAGAGAGTCCAAATGAATAGATATGCGGGCGACTTCATCTTTTACGGCGCGCAGAGCATCATGATCTTCGTCAATAGCACCGGCTAAATCAAAAGTGGCATTGACTGAATCCCTAAGATAGGAAGCAGTGGAGGCATCACTGTTAGTAGCCAGTTCTAGGGTGTTGAGTCTGTTCAGGGAGTACATGACCTCATTGAGGGCTGCGTCAGCGTCTTCCCACTGGCGGAGCAGAATAGGGTTTCCGCGGGTAGTGCCGTTTTGCAATCTTGCTATGATAGCGGCGACAGTGCTGTGGTATTGAACAGCTTCAGAAACGCCGCCGGCGCGCATTATGGCAAATTCGTTAGAGTGGAGATTGACGGAATTACGGAGCTTTATGGCATCGTCACGCAGGAGCAAAGTACGGTCGCCTACGAGAGTGCCGGAGGATTTGTCGAGACCTGCAAGGGGGTCAGTACCGCTGAACAAGGAGGCTGCGAAAGAATTATCGGCTGCGGGGAAGGAAGATTCGCTGAGAATCTGAGTCACGGAGCCGCTTTCGGGATTTTTAGCAGCACCGAGAGCAAAAGAAGGATAGGCGGCTGCGGAAAGAAGGAGAGCGGATACAGCAGCGAGATATCCATGTTTAGTTAATTTTTTGTAAGAGAGCATCGTACAGGACCCCAGATTTATCCGATTATTAAGGAGACAGAATCAACCACCACAGGTTACATACATAATAGTTATTTGTCTAGTTAAGAAGAAAATATAACAAGTAAATAGCTGATTCGTCCATTGTATATCTGGGGGGTGTTGTATTTTTGCAAGCAGGGATTTTTAAAAAACGCATAGAATAGGGAGTTTGTAAAAAAGGCTTGAGATTTATTTAAAAAAGCGTTAATGACAATACTCTAAGTGATAGCGATATAGATCATGCGGAGTTGAGAATTATCAAATCCATTATCTGAGGATTTGGTATTACTATATAAATTATGTATATCATACAAATGATTGCCCAAACAATCTAATGTAGAACATTAAGAAAAACAAGTTAAGGTATTACCTTAAAAAGGCGGTAAAAGCTATGGATTTTTTAGGATATTCTTTTTTGTCTATATTCAAAAACGTAGAATTGAATATAATGCAGGAGATGCTGTCTGGATCTAGCAAGATGCAGTTTTCTAAGGGGGCTTTTTTGCTGTCTCAGGACGATCAGATTTCTAAGTACTATGTTGTATTGGAAGGCTGGTGCGGAGTGTGCGGAGGCAATGAAGAAGGGCAAGAGACTGTTTTGCAATTGTTCAGGCAAGGGGAATTTATTACAGAACCTTTTATAAACAGAGAACATTTTGAAATATCTACTGTGAGCGTTCAGGCTCTGACGCAGGTTAGTGTTTTATCTATACCGGTTGGGGCTGTTAACGCTGCTCAGAAGAATTCTATTATTTTTGCGTCCAATATGCTTAATATGTGCTCTGAGAGGTGCAGAGAGCTGCGGTATCACATAGAAGGACTGACGCTGAAAACTGCGACTCAAAGAGTAGGACGCTTTTTATTGAAACTAAGATTTATGACAGATCCTAACGGACAAGACATAGTTCTGCCGTTTGATAAGTCTTATATAGCCTCGTACTTGGGCATAAAGCCGGAGACTTTATCAAGGACGCTGCAAACCTTTAAAGATAAGGGATTTATTGTGACTAAAGGATCTGTAATCATGCCTAGTACTAGGGCATTATGCGAGTTTTGCGATAAGGGCATCATGAATAAGTGCAGTTTTTCCGGAAAAGAAGAGTGCCCTTTGTGTAATTTAGAATGTAAAATTTAGAATTGACTATAATTTCTAATAATTCCACATTTCTATTGACTTTTCGCCGTAATTTCGCCTATAAGAAAGCCAATTTCCGAAAATGAGGGTGGTTGCATAGGTGCAATTCATCACGTTTCTTGGCGGATTATTATTCGGGCAGGAAGACTATCGGGACAAATATCTAAAGTAAGAGATAAAGTAATGACTAAAAGAATTAATGCGAAATACAAGATTGACAGAAGACTCGGAGCCAATATCTGGGGAAGACCTAAAAGCCCTATAAATAAAAGAGACTACGGTCCCGGTCAGCACGGTCAGGCGCGCGGCAAGCTCTCTGACTACGGCGTGCAGTTAAGGGCTAAACAAAAGCTGCGCGGCTATTACGGCAACATTGGTGAGCGTCAATTCAGACGTTACTATCAGGAAGCCACTCGCCGCCGCGGCAATACCGGCGAGATTTTAATTCAACTGCTGGAGCGCAGGCTTGATGCCGTAGTGTACCGCATGAAGTTTGCGCCTACAGTGTTCGCAGCCAGACAGGTTGTTAATCACGGGCATGTGCTTGTGAACGGAAAAAGAGTGAATATTCCTTCCTATCAGGTGAGAGACGGAGACACCATAGAACTGCGTTCTAAGGCGAAACAGATGACTGCGGTTCTTGTGTCTGTTGAGTTGGCTGAACGTGATGTGCCTGACTACATAACTGTAGACCATAAGGAAATGAAGGGAGTTTTTGTGAGAACTCCTGCATTGAGCGATGTTCCTTATCCGGTGCTTATGGAGCCGAATCTGGTCATCGAGTTCTATTCCAGATAATACACGCCTTCCTCCTACGCCCTTCAGGCTACGGAGGACAAGTCGGCTCTTCGCAAAAATGAGCGACTGCGTTGTCGCAAGCCCTAGAAATATATTCGATATTCCTGCGGACTTGCTCCTAGCATTCATCTCATTTTTGCTCGGTATTACTGTAATATCTAACCGAAATATGCTCTAAAAATAATGAGTTAAGGCGGGGAAATCAATTCCTCGCCTTTTTATTTGCAGAAATAAGAAATATTTAGTACCCTCTGTAAGGGTATTTATTAAGAAAGGTACTAAGATGAATTATGATTCCGAGAATATATTTGCTAAGATTCTAAGGAAAGAAGCACCGTGCACTGTGGTGTATGAGGACGATTTTGTGCTTGCTTTTAATAACATAGAGCCTGCAGCAGCCATACATTTTTTAGTGATTCCCAAGGGACCGTACAGAGATTATGTAGATTTTATAAAGGTTGCAGATGATTCTGAGATTATCGGCTTCTATAAGGGCATACACAAGGCTGTTATAGCTGCCGGCATAACAGAGGGGTTTAAGCTGCTGACTAATTCGGGACATGATGCTGGACAAAGAGTAATGCACTATCATGTGCATGTTTTGGCTGGGAAAGATATGCCGAAAATTGGTTAATGAAGAATGCAGAAATATTTCTGCATTCTTATTTATTATTTAAAAAAATGCTTGCTTTTTGCATAAGTATCGTGTAACACCTCTTTCAAGTTATTGACATATCGAAGACTGCGGGTGAGTTTTAACTCTTAATAACCAGCATAGATAGTGTAAGTATAAAAAATCATAGCAGCCGGTGCGGCTGAGCATATTTTTGTACCTTCTTTCTATTCTCCGTTTTTCCTCGATATGAAATATCACAATCCTAATTAAAGGGACTGAGGAGAAAAATATGTCCGAGTTAAGTGAAAACAGGCTGGAAAAAGAAAAGCTAGTCAAAGAAATTGGTGATGAGATAAAAGATGCTTCTATCATCGTTGTAAATCAACAGATGGGCCTTAATGCCGATCAAACAAGATCTCTCAGAGTTGCTATGCGGGCGGAAGGCGTAGGGCTTAAGATAGCAAAAAATACTCTGATAAAGCGGGTGATTGAAAAGGGACCGTTCTCTGCGCTGGAGAAATTTTTGCAGGGTCCGACTGTACTTGCTTTTTCTAAGGATCCTGTAGCTGCGGCTAAGGTATCGGCAGAGTTCTCTAAGAAAAACGAGAGCTTCAAGGTTGTTGGAGCTGTTATGAACGGAGAGCTAATGGAGGCGCAGCAGGTTAAAATGCTGGCTTCGCTGCCTTCTCTGGATCAGCTTAGAGCAAAGATTATTGGTTTGGTTCAGGCACCTGCGACTAAGATTGCCGGTGTTCTTCAGGCTCCTGCGGGTCAGCTGGCAAGGGTTATGTCGGCAAGAAGCAAGCAGGGAGCTTAAGGGTTTTGCTGTTTTTGAATAGCAAGAGGTTTTTATAATATAGTTTAACAAAAAAGGAGAAAATTATGTCGAAGATTGAAAAGTTAGTTGAAGAATTGTCTACTCTTACCGTACTCGAGGCTGCGGAGCTGTCCAAGGCTTTAGAGGAAAAGTGGGGAGTGAGTGCTGCAGCTCCTGTTGCTGTAGCAGTTGCCGGAGGCGGCGGCGGTGAAGCTGCTGCGGCTGAAGAGAAGACAGAGTTTACTGTTGTTCTTGCCGGCGTAGGCGACAAGAAGATTGAAGTCATTAAGGAAGTTCGCGGCATTACCGGACTTGGTCTGAAGGAAGCAAAGGACTTGGTCGAAGGTGCGCCGAAGCCTGTTAAGGAAGGTGTAAGCAAGGCTGATGCTGAGAAGTTCAAGAAGGCTCTTGAAGCGGCCGGAGCTACTGTCGAACTTAAGTAACAGTTTTTGTGAGATGAGTGTGAAAAAGGCGATAGAATGCTCTATCGCCTTTTTCTTTGTTGTTGCGTGCAGTGTAAGATAAGTGGTATATTGTCCGGTATGAACAAGATTGAACAAGAAAAGCTGAAAGAAACGCTTACTATTTTGCGGGGGGAGCATCGTGATTTAGATGATGCCATACAGGCGCTTTCCGGATTATCGGTGCCGGACATGATACAGATTCAGCGTCTTAAAAAGAGAAAGCTGACAGTGAGAGACGAGATAGTCAAAGCGGAAAGCAAGCTGCTTCCGGATATTATTGCATAGAAAATATAATGAGCTTATTACTACTATTCTTAATCGCTGTCGGGCTTTCAATGGACGCTTTCGCCGTAGCAACTTGCTTTGGCTTGACTATGGCGAGAGTGACTATCAAGAAATCACTGATTATTGGTATGTATTTCGGTGTTTTTCAGGCTGCTATGCCGATTATCGGTTATGTGTTTGCAGCACAGTTTGCGGATAAGATTACAGCTTTTGACCATTGGATTGCATTTGCCCTGCTATGTTTTATCGGCGGAAAAATGATAGCGGAGAGTTTCGAAAAAGAAAATTGTTCTGAAAGCGCCGAAAAACCGTTAGATTTTAAAACGATGTTTCCTCTGGCTATTGCGACCAGTATTGATGCGTTAGCTGTTGGAGTGTCGTTTGCTTTTCTTCAAGTTAATATTGTGCCTGCTGCTCTTTCCATCGGTATTATTACGTTTGTTTTATCTATGATCGGTGTAAAAATCGGCAGTATTTTCGGCATGAAATTCAAATCAAAAGCAGAACTTGCAGGCGGAATCATACTGATATTGATAGGTTTCAAGATACTACTTGAACATTTAATGTGAAGTGTCGTACGGATATTGTTTAGAAATTTCTTTTATTCGACGAGAAAATTCAGCAACAGTTGGAACTTCGTACTCGAAAGAAAAAGCAGTGTCTCTCACATAAGGCGCATAGATATTTAATATAGCTTCGCTATCGGATTCTGTTGCCAGTCGTATGATGTGTTTCATTTTATTCAGAGAACTTTAAATCAACGCGCTCTGTATCTTCATCAGGAGAAAGCCCCCAAGCGAATACTGTTATGCGGCTTTCTTCAATGCCTTTTGATACAAGGTAATCACGTATGACTAATGTCCTTGCAAGCGACAGCCTCTTTGCATCGCGGGCAGTTATATTGAGACCTCCGGCATAGCCCATAAGAGACAGCTTTATATTCTTAGAAGAAGACATCAGGACCGCAGCACGGTCCAGAGTCTTTTTGCCTGCGCGCTTTAATTCTTTGTCGCCTTCAGAGAAAGAAATAACAGCGCCGTTAACAAGAAGTTCCCTGTCTTCTTTATTCAAGTTCGTTTCAGCGGCTGCTTGCGGAGATGCTTCCGGTGCTTTCATAGGCTCGGAAACAGGGGCAGGGGTGCTGACAGGAGCAGGAGTGCTTACCGGCTCAGGCTTCTTTTCCTCTACTTTTTCTAACGCAAAACACTCGGCATCCGCGCCGGTATTTGCGCCCTTGCAAGTCCAAGACCATTGATTTTCGTGCTTAGATACGGCTCCTGCTGTTCCGGAAGCACACAAGTTGTTTTTTGGCGCAGCAGATACCAGCGTGCTGTCCGCCTTGCCGCAAGCAGCATTTATAATCTTAGGAGCCTTACAGGAAACTTTTGTACCGCTGCTGCAAGACCAAGTCCAGTTGCTTCCTTTAGTGCTTACTTTCGTAGGAGTTCCAACAGCGCAAAGCCCTTCGCCGGGAGCCTTCAAAGACGCTTCAACAGAACCGCAAACAGGCTTCTCTGCTGTTGGTTTTTCTGCTGGCTTCTCAACAGCTGCTGCTGTATCAGCAGTATTTTCTTTGTCTCCTACATACAAGACACTGGCTGCCGGAGATGCCGCAGCAGTTTTTTCCGCAACAGGAGCCGGCATTCCGCCTAAAGACAATGTCTTGCACTCGGAAGCGACTCCGTCTTTAGTACATGTCCAATGCCAAGGTCCTTGTCCGCTTACTTCCGAGGCTGTTCCTAATCTGCAAAGATTCCTGACAGGAGCTTCATAAGCCAGCATCTCGGAAGCCTCTCCGCAGAAATCCGGCACCGAGGAAGTCTGCCTGACAGCAGGAACTGAAACAGTCTCTGTCTTGACTTCTTCTCTTGGTGCTGCTTGTACTTCGGCGGGTTGAGGCTTCACGCTTTCACTGTCTCCGCTTCCGAAAAAGTCGGTTATGAACGAGAAAAACCCTCCGGATTTCTTGTATTTAACAGGAGCTATCTCTTCGGTTTTTTCAGTCTCTTCAGCAACAGTGTTTGTCTTTTGGATTTTTTCTTCAGAAGAGACAGCTATAGTTTCATTTTTAACAGGAGCTGCGCCTTCCGGCTTGCAAGTATTTTCTACCCAAAAATCTTTCAGCTCTCCTGTATCGCACACCTCGCGAGTCTCGCCGACAACTCTGCCTGCAAAAGTACCCGGATACCCGGCATCAGCGCATGATTTAATCCAGCGTTTTACGTTTTTAAAACACTCTTTGCTGGTTTCGGTAGTCTGTGCCGGCGAGTCAGACGGCGAAGATATAGGGACTACCCTTTCAGCACCAGATGCGGGAGTGTAAGAATCCAGAGTTTTAGGGGCTGTGCCGGGTTCATATTGGATAGCTTCAGTGCCGGCAGGTACAGAGGAGTCAGCTTGAGCAACGGCAGCATCAGTCGCAGGAGGAGTCGATGATACGGGAATTATAGGTCCGGCCTGAGATGCAGCCTTATCAATCTTATATCTCTGCATAATAGTTTGCATACCTTCGGATATCATGGCACCGCTTATCTGAGGAGCTCTGGGAAGTTTTGAAGTATTTTTTGTGTTAGCTTTTATCACATCTTCCAGAGTCAAGTCTCCGGCTTTCAGAGGAACACCGCTGACGAATCCGTGCGGTGTTAATGAATCGTCTTGGTTTGTTTGCAGAATACTGCTCTGAGCAGGGGCCGGCATGGCAGTAACCATAATAGCTGCAAGAGAGACGAAACACAGATGTTTTTTGGCGTGAGACAAGGACATGAGCTGCAAACAATCTTAATAGTTATTAGAATTCATAGAATCACAAAACAGTATAGCTTCACATGATGCTAAACAAAAGTAAATTTAAAATAAACAAGACTCTGAATGTTAGAAATAATTGTGATTAAAGTTTAGCATTAAGTATCATGCGTAACACACTCTTATTTCTGTTTATTGGAAGATTCTATTACAGCAGCCCTAATTCCACATTTCACATTTCAAATTTCACATTATTTTAGTGCTTCGATTCCCGGAAGAGTTTTTCCTTCCAGCCACTCAAGAAACGCTCCTCCGGAAACGGAAACGTAGCTTAGTTCATCAATCACTCCGGAATTTATCAGTGCTCCTACGGTATCTCCTCCTCCTGCTATGGACATAACATTGTTTTCTTTAGTTAAATCACCTACTATGTGAGCTATGGCGTTCGTGCCGGAATCAAACGGCTTGAACTCAAACGCTCCCAAGGGTCCGTTCCAAACTATAGTCTTACACAAAGAAAGCACATCGTCTATTTTGTTCACAGTATCGGGTCCGATATCCAGTATCATATGCCCGGCAGGTACTTTATCAACAGAGACTGTATCGGTGTGCGCTCCGTGTTCCATTTTCGTTGAAACAACAGCATCGCAAGGCAGGACTATCTCGCAGTTATGCTTTTTAGCATTGTCTTCAATCCTTTTTGCTGTTTCTATCATGTTTTTTTCAATAAGCGACTTAGCTACGTTCAGTCCTTGCGCTGCTAAAAATGTGTTAGCCATTCCTCCGCCCAAGACTAAATAATCAACTTTGGCGACCAGGTTTTCCAGCAGCTCCAGTTTAGTGGAAATCTTAGAACCTCCGACTATAGCTGCCAATGGTCTTGCCGGATTCGTTAATGCGCTTTCAAGAGCATTAATTTCTTCTTCCATTAATCTTCCCGCAGCTCTTGGCATAAGCCGTGCCAGTGCTTCCGTAGAAGCGTGCGCTCTGTGAGATACTGAAAATGCGTCATTTATATACACGTCTCCCAGTTTTGCTATCTCGGAAGCGAACTCGGACGAATTCTTAGTTTCTGCTTCATGGAAGCGAGTGTTTTCCAGCACTAGAATCTCTCCGGGCTTTAGGGCTTTTACTGCTTTGCTTGCAGTATTTCCTATGCAGTCGTCTACGAAGCCTATGGGTGCTCCCCATATTTTCTCCAGCTCTTTTGCCACAGGGCGAAGACTGTATTTATCGTCTCTGCGTCCCTCCGGTCTCCCGAAATGAGATAAGATGACTGTCTTTGCGCTGGAATTAGCCAGCTCCCGCAGCGTAGGGAGAATCCTCTGCAGCCTCGTAGTGTCCGAGACCTTGCCGTCCGCAACCGGAACATTCAAATCAGCTCGTAACAGCACTGTTTTGTCTTTAAGAGGAATTTGGCTTAAGGTTAAGAACAAAGGATCTTTATTCATTTTATTCATGGCTGCACCCAATTAGGAGTTAGGAATTAGGAATATCTCACAATAATAGTGAATAATTCTATAATTTTTAAATTGGGGCAATAAAAAACAAACGCAGCCGCTTAACGGCTGCGTCCTTTATTGATTGTTATAAACTGCTGTTATTCATTAGCTGAATTTGATTGAGAGAGCTTCAATATCTTCCGTCATCATGCTCCTTGGTAAGGCGTTAGCAAGGTAAAATTACTTTTGTAAGAGGTCTTTGTGGACTTCCGCTGCGCCTCCGTCATACTCCGGTGAAGAGGCTGAGCAGGTATATTCATCAGGCCTTGATACGATTTCTTATAGCTTTGCGTCTCTAAGAAAGATTGGGCAAACTGCATAGCAATTGGAATCTCAGCCGCATTTCCATTGTTATGGATTTCGGCATTCCCGTTAGTTTTGGTCTCCTCTCTCATTATGCACTGTAATTCATACAGGTTTAAGAGTCTTTCCGTCTTGCTCATTTTAGGCATAGCAGCCTCCTTTGCTGAAGTGTTGGTTCGAAGAAATCAGATTGTTTTGACAACTTTATTCTGTGTATGCGGTATACACTAAAAATATGAATCTAATTAGAAAAATCGATGCTGGCGTGCACAAAATCGATGCTACGGTGCACAAAAAATTGACTGCTGAACGCCTGTTTTTTTATTAGTTATTATTGGTTATATATTTTGTTGCAGGGCGGAAATTGAGTAAAAAATTGCAAAGATTTTTTTAATTTAGTATAAGGAAGCAGAACACAGTATCTGGGAAAGTTGTTATGATCAAAAAAGTACACGTCCGTACAATAGGTTGTCAGATGAATGTATACGATGCAGAGCGCATGAAGGATATTCTGCGCCTGTTGGAATATGAGGATACGGAAAAACCCGATGATGCTGATTTGGTCATATTCAATACGTGTTATATCAGAGAAAAAGCCTCTGCTAAACTATTTTCTGAAATTGGCAAGCTAACCCCTTATAAAAACGCAAAAAAAGCCAAAGGGCAGCGCATGGTTATTGCTGTTGCGGGCTGTGTTGCTCAGGCTCTCGGAGACGAGATAAAATCAAGAGTTCCTTTTGTTGACATAGTCTTGGGAACTCAAGCATACCATAGGTTTTCTAATGCGTTAGAGGTAGTTCTTAAACAAAACTCTCAAGTTGTGGACACAGAGTTTCCTCCGGAGAGTAAGTTTGATTTTCTTCCCGAAAACAAAACTAATGCTGTCAGTGCTTTTCTTGCAGTACAGGAAGGCTGCGATAAATTCTGCCACTATTGCGTAGTTCCCTATACAAGAGGTGCCGAGTATTCCCGCCCTATAGAATCAATTATGAAAGAGGCTGATATCCTGCTTCAACAAGGCGTTAAAGAGATTACTCTGCTGGGTCAAAATGTCAGTGCCTATCATGGTATCGGCAAAGACGGAAAGACTAATTCGCTATCCGGACTCATTCATAAAATCGCTGATATAAAAGAGCTTACACGCCTTCGTATTATGACTTCTCACCCGATGGATATTACTGAAGAACTCATAGATTGTTTTGCAAATGTGCCCAAATTGATGCCGTTTTTTCATCTGCCGGTTCAGCATGGCTCTGATAAAATTCTAAAGGCTATGAACAGAAAACATGATGCTGATTATTATAAAAGACTCATAGAACGCATACGCAAAAAAAGACCGGATATTGCTATGTCTTCCGATTTTATAGCAGGATTTCCCGGAGAAACAGACAAAGATTTTGAAGATATGCTGTCTTTAGTAAAAGAAATAGGGTTTGCTCAGGCGTTTTCATTCAAGTACAGCAGCCGTCCCGGCACTCCTGCGGCAGATATGCCTAATCAGATTCCGGAAGAGATAAAAGAAGAGCGGCTTTACAGACTGCAAGACCTGCTGCGTTCTCAGCAGCTTGCTTTTAACAGAAACATGATAGGCAAGAAAACTAAAATTTTGTTTGACGATAACGGAAAACATGGGGATAAAATATTCGGAAGGACTCCCTATATGCAGCCGGCATTCATAGAACTGACGGGCAATATCAGAGAAAATCTTTTGGGGCAGGAGAGGGAGGTTGTTATTAATGAGGCTGTTTTAAATAACGTGAAAGGTAAATTGGTATGAAGACGGATAAAACACCCAGTTATCTTATAATAGGCAACGGCAGAGTCGCAAAACACTTGCATTCCTATTTTGACTTGATGAAAGTTCCTTTTTTATCTTGGAATCGCAGAGAGAATTCTGAGTCTCAATTGTTATCTATGCTTGAGGCTATGAAAGAGGCTGCGTCTCCGATAGTTTTATTGCCTATTAAAGATTCTGCCATACAGGAATTTTTTGACAAACATATAAGCAGATTCAACTATACCGCTTATCATTTTTCAGGAGCCTCTGTAATCAAAAACGTCCTTTCGGCGCATCCTTTGATGACTTTTGGTCATGAGCTGTATGACAGCGATTTTTATAAAAAAATCTTTTTCGCAGTTTCTTCTAAGTCAAACTTCAAAAAACATTTTCCTTTTTTGCCTAATCCAGCATTCGAGCTGCATAATGACAACAAGCCTTTATATCATGCGTTGTGCGTCATGAGCGGCAATTTTCCTAACATACTATGGAATAGCTGTTTGAATGTTTTTAAAAGCCTGAACATTCCTCAGGAGGCTGCTTTTTTGTATCTGCAAAAAACGCTTGAGAACTTTTGCAAAGATCCTAAAAACAGTCTGACCGGTCCCTTAGTCCGAAATGATAAGGATACTATTGATAAAAACCTCACGGCTCTTAGCCCTAACATGAGAGATGTGTATAAGGCGTTTGTTAAATTCTATTTTAATCAATTTAAGAACGTATAGCACTGTCTATAGTATTAGCTAAAAGACATGCTATTGTCATAGGTCCTACGCCTCTGGGAACCGGAGTAATAGCAGATGCTCTTTTCTTCGCCTCTTCAAAATCCACGTCTCCCACGAGTTTTGTTTTCGCAGCATCTTCAGGATTTGGAATTCTATTAATGCCTACGTCAATTACAACAGCACCTTCTTTTATCCAGTGTCCTTTTACGAAATGCGGGATTCCAACGGCTGCTATGATAATATCAGCCGTTTCACATTCGCGCACCAAATCAACTGTTTTTGAGTGAGCTAACGTTACAGTGCAGTTTGCTTGCAGCAATAATTGAGCAACTGGTTTGCCTACTATATTGGAGCGGCCGATAACCAAAGCCTTTTTGCCCGTCAAATCATTCATCACATTAGACAGAAGAATCATACAAGCCTTAGGAGTGCAGGGAACAAAGCCTTCAATGCCGGCATACAGGTTGCCTACATTTACAGGGTGAAAACCGTCTACGTCTTTTTCAGGAGAAATTGCCATTATAACATCTTGTACGTTTATGTGTTTCGGCAAAGGCAGCTGCACCAGTATTCCGTGAACGTTATTGTCTTCATTGAGTTCTTTAATCTTGCTTAGTAGTTCTTGCTGACTCGTTTCTTCCGGCATTTTTATAGTTGTGGAATTGATGCCTATTTCTTTTGCGGAATTGATTTTATTCCTCACGTAAACCTCGCTTGCAGGATCTTGTCCTACGAGAATAACTGCGAGACCGGGAGATAAATTATTCTGCTTGATTTTAGCAGCCATCTCTTGCTTGAACACTTTCGAAATCTCTTTGCCGTCTATGATATGTGTCATGTTATAACCTTACGAATAAGTTGCCTAGGAATAGTTTTATAAAATATATTATGAATATGAGTACCAAAGGTGAGAAATCTATAGTGCCGGTATTAGGCAGAACCCTGCGAATCGGCTGTAAAACCGGCTCGGTGATTCGTGAAATTGCCAAGATAACGGCTGATACTACACGATTATAAGCGTTCACAACCCCAAATTGTATCAGCCAGCTTAGGATAACTCCCACGATTATGACCCATACGTAAAGATCTAGGATAAGGAGTAAAAGCTGGAGTATAGATAAGAAAAATGCGCTTACAATCGACATGAAAAAATCCCTGCAACTTCCAGTAAAACCACATTATGTTACATCTTACTTCTTTTTGCAAGGATAACATTTCTTTGTCTGAATTTCGGTGATTTTACTGCGGTGCAGATAATTATTTTGTTTATTGTTTGCAAAGAATGATTGCAAAATATCAAATTTAGTGCATTTATATGAAGAAAGCCGTAATTAGTTTGCTTCTTTTGCTTGCTAATAGTGCTTTTTGTGATATGTTTATTCATTATTTTTAACCTCTAATTATGGAGCCTAAACATGGCAACAACTACACAACCTACAGTTACTCTCAAACAGATTTCTGCCGATATTGCCGATAAGTACGGCATTTCTAAGAAACAAGCTAACGAGATGTTCGGCGATATGGTGACTGTAATTTCCAAGAATCTTAAAAAGGGCAACCGTATCCGTATGGCTGGCTTAGGTATTCTTCAGGTCAAGAAGCGCGCTGCCCGCAAGGGTCGCAATCCTGCTACCGGTGAAGAGATCCAGATCCCAGCTAAGAAGAAGATTGCTTTCCGCGCTGCTAAGGAACTGAAAGATCTTATCGGTAAATAAGAGTATTTACTGTTTTCCTAATCCCTGCTCTTCTTGTGAGGGCAGGGATTTTTTTTCGCCCTTTCCTCAAACGCAGACATGATTTTTTTTGAAACTCTGTCGAGTCCGGTAGCCATTGCTTTATTTAGTATTTTTGATTTAAATTCGAATTCTATCTCTATTTCCACAGTGGTGGATTTTTTTGATTTTGATTTGAATCGCCACTCTGTTCGGAGATTAGAAAGCAGCCCGGATACGTATTCTACGTATATGCTTTTTCCTTTTACGAATTTCACTCTGCATACATAAGAGCCCTCTATGAGGCTGTTTCCTATGGTCACTTTTGACAGGACGGAATCTTTTTCTTTTTGGATAATGTCTACGCTCTTGCACCAAGGCAGAAATTCAGGATAGCGTTCTATATCCGCGACTATAGAGAACAGCTCTGTGTTAGAGTAGGGGAGAGTTTTCTTTTCTTTATAGGAGAACATGAGGTACCGCTGTACAAGCGTGGCGCGAGTGACGGGACTCGAACCCGCGACCTTCGGCGTGACAGGCCGACGCTCTAACCAACTGAGCTACACCCGCTTGCAAAACACTAGAAGTATGTAAGTGAATACGGACTGTAAGTCAATAAGAGAATGTGGAATGTGAAATGTGAAATGTGGAATTAAGGATAATTCTTTGTTATTTCTGCATTTTTTGTCTTTACGCCTAATTCTACACTCTACACTACTTCTTAAACAGTCCCTTCAGCAGCTTGCTCCCCGTATCCTTGATAGTTTGTTTTACGTTCTCTATCGGGCTATCCGTGTCTTTAGCTAACGGCATGGCTCTGCCTATATTATCCAGAGTATATACGCAGGCGTTAGGCTCATTAGCCTCTCTTGGCGGAGTCAGCATATTAGGTACGCCTGCTTGGGTGGGCAGCTGGCCGTTTATGACTCCGTCAACAACAGAGGCTACAAGCTGGCTTGCGTTCAGCGAGTAATTCGGTTCCTTAAGAGAACCGGTTACTTCCAGAGCCGGAGTAATGCTTTCTACGACTGCTGCCAGTTTTGTTCTGGCCAAAAATCTGAACGCCAAAGACTCAGTCAATAAATTAGCATTGCCTTTTCCGAATACAGTCAACCCGGCGGAATCCAGCAGAATCCCATTATCCGTGACTATTCCGTTTTTAGCTATGAATCTTGCAGCCATACAGTTAAGAGCGTTTGTCTCGCTTTTGCTTTTTGCCGAAGTTAAAAATGAGGTTAGTGCCGATGAAACCTGCCCAAGCCTGCCGGTGAAGATTTCACCGTTTATTGCAGTGATGAGCAAAGTACCGTCAAGGTTAGAGGCAAGCTGGTGCATAGTATTGCCATAACTCATAATGTTAGCCTCAGCAGTTCCTGTTCCGGAAATAAAGGCATTCATATTCATGAGGTTTAAAACGCTTCCTACTGCGACATCGTTTGCCGAGAACAGCGCAGACACATGAGCCGGATAATTGGCTGCATTTACCAGTATTTTGAAAGAGACAGGCTTTGCATCAATTTCTGCTTTTTTAGACACTATGTTTAAAACCTGATTTTTCAAATGTCCGTTCATTTGCAGGTTTTTTATAGCTCCTTTGGCGATTTGCAGCTCGTCTATGATGATGTCAATATCAAAATTGATTTGCTTGAGAGCATCGAAAGGCAGAGGTTCTCCGCTGAACATGTAGTTTTTGTCGTTTGCCAATGGTGCTTGCGCAGCAGGTGCATTGTTATTAGCGGCAGCTTTTGAGTTAAGACCGGACAAAAGATTAGCAAGATTTACTGTTTTGCCTTCTATGGAGCCGGTGAGGCTGGGAACAGCACTTCCCCAGTTTATATCAGCATGTCCGCCTATTTTAGTATTCTCCGGCATCAGGCTGTTTTCAACAGAGTAATCCGTTATCTTTGCATTTTTAGACAGCAGGCTAACATTGCCGGATGCAGTAATTTTTGTGTCCGACACCATACCGGCGAGGCTGAAAGAAAATTTGTCCGGATTCATGAAATGTTCAAGGTCAGTGGTTATGCCAAGACTAATAGGCATTCCGTTCGAGTACGCCAATAAAGATATGGCGGTATGCTTTCCTTTTGGAGTCAGAGTAAGGGAAGTAATATCTATGACAGTAGGCTTTTCACTCTTATTCTGCAGCGTTACTACCGTATCATCAAGATTAAAATTCTTTATCTCCAGCTTTTTGGACAAGAGCGGAATCAGCTTTACGCCCAGATACATCTTTTTTATTGATGTGTTCATGGAAGAGCTGGCTTTCTCTGTGAGGACAGCGTCTTCCAGTTTTAATTCTATGCCGGACAGCCCGAAAGAAAACGATACGTCTCCGTTCAGCGACACGGAGTAGTCTGTGTTCTCTGCAACGAGCTTAGACACTTGCGCTTTATAAATATTAGCGTCTAAGGTGTGAAGATATATAAGAAGAGCTGTGAGTGCGACTACTACGAGCGCAGCAAGAGAGAAGATTATTTTAAAAACAGTTTTCATCGCGGTTTCTCCATAGAATCAAATATGACTCAGCATAGCATAAGACTAACGATAATTCCACACTTCACACTCACTTAAAACCCAAACCACTTAAACGTTTTCGCCATATCACTGCTTAGAGGGGCTGTAACATCTATGAGACCTTTGTGCGGGTGGGGGATTATGATTTTGCGTGCATGGAGGTGCAGAGTACCTGTTGGAATAGAATCTTTTAATGCGGATAAAGCATGTTCATGCGGGGCATACAGCCTGTCTCCGAGCAGAGGAGTGCCAAGACTCGCCATGTGCACGCGAAGCTGATGAGTTCTGCCTGTCAAAGGCTGCATTTCAACAAATGCGGCTAGTTTTTTTGCCTTATCAATGATTCTGTACTGAGTTACTGCGTTTTTAGCGTTCGGTTCCGAGTCGGAAATCATAGATTTTTCTCCTGTTTTCGCCAAAGGAGCGTCTATGATTCCTTCTGAAATACCCGGAACGCCGATAGTTATTCCCCAATATGTTTTTTCAGTGTTTTTCTGTCTGAACGCTTTTGTCAGACTCATTGCGGATTGTATGTTTTTAGCTATTACAAGTATTCCGCTGGTGTCTCTGTCCAGACGATGAACTAATTTAGGCTTGCCTTGTTTTGCGTCTGTCAGTGCCTCCAGCATATCGTCTATGCTTTTTTTGATTCCGGTACCGCCTTGTACTGCAAGACCGTGAGGCTTATTTAAAACCAGCACGTAATCATCTTCAAAAATCGTCATTTTTCTTATATCGTTTTTTTTATGCGTGAAGGAAGGTTTGTAAGCGTTCTCATCACTATGACTCTCCGTCATGCCGGCTGCCAGCGGAGGCAGCCTTAGTTCTTGTCCTGCTTTGATATGCTGCGATGCGGAAGCTCGTTGTCCGTCAATGCGTATTTGTCCGGTACGTATCAGTTTCTGTACCTGCCCGTTAGTCAGATCCGGAACATGCCTTTTAAACCAGCGATCCAATCTTATATCATCATCAGCAGGTTCTATTAAAAAATTTTTTGATTTAGACATTTTTAGTGCGCTACCGGTTTATGTTGTGTTATAGTAGTAGCTCATATCGCTCGAAAACACCAACAAAATCTTCACGAGGCTCTCTATATGCCCATTCAAAACATCTTTAAAACTAAGGACTTGCTTGACGTTTTTGATTTGTCTCCGTCCGGAATAACGGAGCTTATTGAGCTCGCTAATAACTTCTCTGTCCAAAACCGTCAGTCTGAAAAGAAGATATATAATCACTGCGGGAAAACCGTAGTCAATTTCTTCATGGAAAGCTCCACCAGAACTCGTACTTCTTTTGAGATAGCTGCCAAAAGACTCGGAATGGACGTTGTCAATATTCCGGTTGCTCAAAGCTCTGTCTCTAAAGGAGAGACTATGCTTGATACTGCCGCCACTCTGGACGCTATGCTCATAGACGCTCTGGTTATAAGATGCACGGAGGAAGCTCTGCCTTCTACTATTGCCGGCAATATGAAAGCTCACGTCATAAGCGCAGGGGCAGGTATCAGCTTTCACCCTACGCAGGCTCTCTTGGACGCTATGACCATTTTTCAGCGCAAGGGCACGCTTTCCGGACTAAAAGTCGCCATATGCGGAGACGTTGCCAGAAGCAGAGTTGCCCGTTCCAATATACGGCTATTACAGAAATTCGGAACGGATATATCTATAGTTGCTCCGGACTATTTCATCTCTCAGGATTATTATGAAGAGATAGGCGTGAAGATTTACAACGACCTCAAAGAGGGCATAAGAGAGGCTGATGTTATCATCACGCTTAGAGTCCAGAATGAAAGAACGCTTATACGTTCAGACAAAGCAGATGCCTTTGATTTCGGACAAAAACTTAACTCTTATGTTCTTGAATACAGGCTGAATCACGAGAATATTAAGGCTGCAAAAGAGGACGTGATAGTTCTGCACCCGGGACCGGTAAACAGAGATGTTGAAATATCTAGCAGTCTTATTGACGATGAGAAGTACAGTATGATTCTCAAGCAGGTAGAAAACGGCGTTGCGATGAGAATGGCTGTTTTGCACGCTTTGTTAGGAATGGAAAATTGAGAATGGATTTTGCCATAGTTACTGTTGCTGCGTATCTTTTGGGCAGCATTCCTTTCGGGCTTATACTAACTAAGATGTTTGGGTATGGAGACATTCGAAAGATAGGTTCCGGAAATATCGGTACAACCAATGTTTTAAGAACAGGCAATAAGTCGTTGGCAGTATTAACTCTTTTGTGCGATGCTTTTAAAGGAGCGGCTGCCGTTTGTTTTTCTGTTTTGCTTTTAGGAGATGTGCTAAGTGATTGGGGTGATGTTTTTATTTTATTTGTCGTGCCTCTTGCGGCTGTTTTGGGGCATATGTTTCCGGTGTGGCTCGGATTCAAGGGAGGAAAAGGAGTTGCGACCGGTATAGGCGTGCTTGCGGTTTTATCGCCGTATACTGCGCTTGCTACTATGGTGCTGTGGATTCCTATAGCTTATATTACCAGACTTTCTTCGCTTGCTACGCTTTTAGTTTCTGTTTTAATTCCTATAGGCTTATGGTTATTTGACAGGATAGAAGTAATACCTTTATCTATTGTGTTGATTATTTTGATTTTCTTTAAGCACAAAGGAAACATAGGAAGGCTTTTGAAAGGTACTGAGCCAAGGATCAAAATATGATGCAAAAGCAAAAGCTGACTGATTCGGAACTGATAAATTGGATAAGGCTTGCCGGAACAGAAAGAATAGGTCCTATAACTTTTTGCAATCTTATTAATAAATTCAAAACAGCAGATTCTGTATTTAAGGCTTTGCCTTCATTCGAAAGGCGCGGTTTGCAAAAGCCTCTGAAAATTCCGTCTGAACAATCTGTTATAGAGGAACTAAAGAAGCTGAAAGCTATTGGCGGACGCTGCATACCGTTGTGCGATGAGGACTATCCGGAAATGCTGTATAACACGGAAGATGCTCCGCCTGTTATATATGTGCTGGGAAATGAAGAGCTTTTACATAGAAAATGTGTGGCGATTGTCGGAACCAGACATGCGTCTACCAATGGAATCGGAATGGCAAAGACGCTGGCAAGCGATTTGGGCAAGCACAAATTTGTTACGGTTTCAGGCTTTGCTATGGGTATTGACACTGCGGTGCATGAGGCGAGTATAGAGACCGGAACTATAGCTGTTTTTGCCGGAGGCGTAGATGTTGTGTATCCTGCGTCTAATAATAAACTGTATGAAGTTATGAAGACTAAGGGCTGTGTTGTGTCCGAGATACCTTTGGGAACAGAGCCTATTAAAAGCTCCTTTCCCAGAAGAAACAGAATAATCTCAGGCTTAAGTCTTGGAGTCGCGGTTGTAGAGGCTAACAGGAAATCAGGCTCTCTTATAACTGCGAACAAGGCGTTGGAACAGGGAAGAGAAGTGTTTGCAGTGCCTGGGTTTCCGCGAGATCCACGTGCCAGCGGCACTAATGAGCTGATACGTCAGGGAGCTCATATTACTGAAGGCGTTCAGGATATTATAGTAGGGCTTCAGTCTAAACCTTTTGATTTGTTTCAGAGGAATGAGAGTTTCTTTGAAGATGATAGTATTCCTTCAATTATAGAAAGTGTTGATGATGATACGGTTCTTAAAGCCAGAGAGGTGATATTGTCTAAAATGAGTTACTCGCCGGTTGATATTGACGAACTGGGCAGAGACTGTGCATTGCCGATAAATGTTGTGTTTATGGTGATTACGGAACTGGAGCTGTCCGGCATAGCTCAGAGGGTTACGGGCAATAGGGTGGTGTTGATTGGTTAGGAGTGTGAAGTGTGGAGTTAGGAGTTGGTGCGATGGTTGCTGTCCCTCCGGTTGTTATTTCCAAGCCCCCTATTGTCACTCCCGCGCAGGCGGGAGTGGGCAAGGTTGGTACAAAATGTAAGTTTATTAGTGAGGCGTTTGAATAGAGTTTTTCTTTTAATATTATGTTGTTATAGTACTAACTAGATTGCTTGATTACAGCAGGTTTGCCCTATTCCCGCCTGCGCGGGAATGACAAGGGAGGGAGCGGGAATGACAAGGGTTGTTCTCACCGGAAATCCCTGCGTTTTTTATATCGTGGTGTTGCAGAATGCTGCGGCAGCACAGATAATTCAAAAATATCTATATAACATAACAAGTTAGCGAGGGACGATTTGTCGTTTGTGGACGTGTCGTCTGGAGGGGACAAATTGCCATATTGTGTAACAGAAGCTTTCCATCCGGCTGCTCAGGCTCTATTTTATGCTCTGTCTCGGAAACATCTGCAAATACAACTCGGGTTGCTTTTTGTCTGTTGTCTGCAAGCAGAGGTTCCAGTTCTGGAATCGGACTATGTTGAAAAAACACTTGATGTAAATTATGGTTTTCTCCGGTTTCCAATGCTGTACGAATGACCGTTATGCTTTCGCTAATTATTTCTTCAGAGTAGTGGCGGGAACGGCCTTTGTAGACTTCTGAGCAAGTTGAAAAAGTAGTTATATTATTACTTTTAGCAACTAAATTTATAGCAGCCTCTGTCAGTATTTTGTATGCCTTGAAATTTTTTATTGAAGGATTCTCTACGATCGCTTGCACAAGATGATATGTCTGTTCACTATTGACACCGCCTATCGTAACACGGACAAGATCTTTTGATTGCCTGATCAAACGTTCACATTCCTTGAGTGTATTTATAGTATCCTCTGCATGTATTATAGGCATGCTGTTTTGGTCGTGTGCATTATTATAATCCCCGTTTATTATAAGCTCGTCTATATTGCTGCATATGATTGCGTCAACAATATCTTTATTAAGATCTGTTTTACCGTCTATGTGTATGGTTAAAAGGTGTTTTTTTTGCAGCTATTTGGGAACCCGGCAACAACTCAAACCACTTTTGTGTTATGTTATTTAGGATCAAGGTGTTGTTGAGAAACCACTTATCATCGTCAGTTCCTAATGCGACGATAGTGTTTACATTTTTTCGTTGTTCTGTGTGCATAGAAGAATTACCATAATCTCGTGTGAAGTTGCCATTGCGTGCATCTTCTATATCGAGATCAGTCCACAATTTTATCTTACCATCTTTCAAACGAACCGCTGGGATTTTTTCGAAAAATCTATCATTCACCTCAATCTCCCACTTAGGCTCAGAAACAAAATCAAGAATCATCTGATGATATTTTTCGTCGATGTTTTTGTTTTTTCTGCCTTGAATCTGGATTATGGTATTTGTCTTAGTATCAATTTCCAATGTTGCGCGTGGCTCGTTCTTGTCATCACGAAGCGATATAATTCTTACTTCCTTCGTTTCCACCTTAGACCAATACCCACCAACACAATGATTCATTTTATCGCCTTCGTACTTAAGAGCGTTTTCTGTCAATAGATTATAAAATTTATATTCCGTGCCGTTCAAATAGAAACTGCTTAGTTCCTCCTTATCTCCGGGTTGCTCTTGAGTAGCACCTGCTTTAACTCGCTCAGCCTCAAAAAAAGTTTCCGCTTCTTCGTACATTGCTTCTTGTGTAGCGGCTTTAGTAAAGCTATCCGGTTTCAGCCTACTCACTTCGGCTTTGTCCATATTGTCCACTTTCTGCACAATATAGTCCCGAATGTGAATCATATCGTCTCTATTATAATCATCACTGTTTGGATAATACTTTTCCAATGCAACAACAGCGCATACTTTTGCTTTCAATTCCCTGCTTAAATATGAGAACAGTTTTATATTGGCAGTATTGTCTTTTCCATCTATTCTCTTCAGTCCGCGTATAGATTGTAACTCGTCTTTTCTGTTTTCTGATGCGAGCAGTTTTTGCAGTTCGTCTAGATTCAAAGTGTCGCAAGTAGAATCAAATTCTATCTCCTGAACAAATTCTGGCTTCTCCTTAATGTTTGCTTCGATTGATGTTTTGACAATATCAGGCAGTTGTTTCAAAAGCGCATATTTCTTGTCGAATATGACAAGATAAGGACTTATGTCCAAGTCGGCAGGACTTAATCCAAATTCTTCTGGTTTAAGGTTGGCAAAATCTATATGCAGAGTACTTATGTCTAAGTTTAAGAAACTCTGTTTGTTTTCGTCACCATCCGCAACAAGGCTGACTATGTATGGATTATGTGCTGTCATATCACTTCTCCCTTTAGGATCTATAATTATATAGTACCATAAAAAGATGAAAGTAATTACAACAAATTATAACTAAAAGTTAATCTAAAACATTAAACCAATGTTAATCGCATAGTGTTAATTAACCAAAATTAAATAAGATTAGTTGTACAATAAATGATTATTCTTGATTTAAGTCAAAAACAAACAGATTTCTTGTATTAATGTAAGTATGCCTATAAAAGATAGCATAAATCATAAAGACAAAAGGAAAAAATAGTGTCTGATAAAGTTGTCATAGTTGAATCTCCTGCAAAAGCAAAAACCCTGAATAAGTATCTGGGAAAGGATTATGCGGTTCTGTCGTCTTACGGGCATGTACGGGATTTGCTGCCTAAAGACGGGTCTGTGCGGCCGGAAGAAGACTTTGCTATGGACTGGGAGTTCAACGAGAAGGCTAAGAAGGCAGTATCGGAAATAACAAAGGCGGTCAAAGCTGCTTCTTCTGTTTTTCTGGCAAGCGACCCTGACAGAGAGGGAGAAGCTATAGCATGGCACATAAAAGAGATTCTGCATGAAAAGGGCTTGGACAAAAACAAAAGCATCAAGCGAGTATCATTTAACGAGATTACGAAAAAGGCAGTAACGGAAGCCATATCTCACCCGAGAGAAATAGACAGCGATTTAGTCGATGCGTATATGGCAAGAAGAGCGTTGGATTATTTGGTGGGATTTTCGCTGTCGCCAGTCTTATGGCGGAAACTTCCGGGCTCCAGATCTGCGGGAAGAGTGCAGTCTGTTGCCTTACGGCTGATTTGCGATAGAGAAGTAGAGATTGAAAAGTTTCAGATTCAAGAGTTCTGGAGCATAGAAGGGGAATTTCTTACTAAGGAAAAAGGAACAGTACCCTCGTATCTTATGATTTTGGACGGGAAGAAACTTGAGAAATTCACGCTGTCTACTAAGGAAGAGGCTCAAGCTGCTTTGGACAGCGTCAGCAAATTGTCGTATAAGGTATTTCATATAGAGAGGAAACAGACAAAGAGAAATCCGTCTCCTCCTTTTACAACGTCTACACTACAGCAAGAGGCTTCGAGGAAATTAGGTTTGGGAGCGACTCGCACTATGCGGATTGCTCAGGGTCTGTATGAGGGAGTGGATATAGGCGGCGATACTGTGGGACTCATAACCTACATGAGAACGGACGGAGTGTATTTGTCTTCCGAGGCTATTGCCGGTGCCAGGGCAGTCATAGAAAAAGATTACGGACAGCAGTATTTGCCGTCCTCGCCGAGAATTTACAAGAACAAAGCAAAGAATGCTCAAGAAGCGCATGAGGCTATAAGACCTACGGATATAAGCAGGCGGCCTGAATATGTAGCAAAGTATCTCAATAAGGAACAGTTGGAATTATATACGCTTATCTGGCAGAAAGCTGTTGCGTCTCAGATGACCAGCGTTGTTCTCGATCAGGTTTCTGTGGATATTATAGACAGTAATAGTGCGAACAGGGAAAACTGTAAGGCTATGTTTAGGGCAGCAGGTTCTGTCGTAGTGTTTGACGGCTGGCTCAAGGTTTACAGAGAGGGCAGCGACGACGCGGATATAGGCGGTCAAAAGGGTAATGACGGGTACGGTGATACCAGACTTCCGAAAATGGAGGAAGGGGACGGGCTAGAGACTAAGCAAATAACTCAGGAGCAGCATTTTACGCAGCCTCCGCCGAGATACACGGAAGCATCTCTGGTGAAGAAACTGGAAGAGCTTGGCATTGGAAGACCTTCTACTTACGCCAGCATTATGCAAGTGCTGCAGGATAGGGACTATGTGCGGTTGGACAAGAAGCGTTTTGTTCCGGAAGACAGAGGCAGGATAGTTACTGTTTTTCTTGAAGAATTTTTCAAAGAGTATGTACAGTATGATTTTACTGCTGACCTCGAAGAAAAGCTGGACGATGTTTCCGGAGGGCGGCTTAAATGGAAAGAAGTATTGAGAGATTTCTGGAAGGCTTTTTCTAAGGCTGTTGATGATACTAAAGAGCTGAAAATCTCGGATGTTATTGATGTTTTGGATAAGGTTCTGGAGCAGCACTTTTTCCCGAAAGAAGAGGGTGAGCCGGAAAAAGATTTGCGTCTTTGTCCGGTATGCAAGACTGGCAGAATGGGTTTGAAGCTGGGTAAATTCGGGGCTTTCTTGGGCTGTTCCAATTATCCGGAATGCAAGAATACAAGACCTTTGGCTGTGCAGGGGGGAGGGGACTCTAAAGATGAAATGGCTCCAAGAGAGCTTGGGACTGACCCTGTTACCGGAGCCATGGTTTCCGTGAGAGTCGGTCCTTACGGTGCTTATGTTCAGCTTGATGCCGTTGCTGCAGAGCCGAAAGAAGATAAGCCAAAAAAAGCAAAGAAGACCAAAAAAGAGGCGGCTCCTAAACCGAAAAGAACAAGCCTGCCGAAAAAACTGGATCCGACCAGTATTGACTTTGATACTGCACTTTCGCTTTTGTCCCTGCCCAGAGAGGTTGGAGTCCACCCTGAGACCAATGAGAAAATAACTGCGGATATAGGGCGTTTTGGCGAGTATGTAAAAATGGGTTCTGCATACAGAAGTTTGACTCCGGAAGATGATGTTTTGACTGTTGATGTCAACAGAGCAGTTGCTTTGTTGTCTGAGCCTTCCAAGGGCAGGAGAGCCAGTTCTTCTGCAAAAGAGCTGGGCGCGCATCCGAAGGACTCCAAACCGATTACCTTGAACAAAGGGCGTTTCGGTCCTTATGTGAAGTGGGGCAAAGTAATGGCGACAGTTACTAAGGATTATGATCCGGAAGATCTGTCCCTAGAAAACGCCATAGAGTTCTTGGACGCAAAGGCTGCTAAGATGAATGCGTCCGGAAAGAAGCCGGCAGCTAAGACTTCTAAGAAAAAGAAATAGGAATACGTACTAACTCCACTCTCAACACTACACACTTTTTACACATTCCACCAACGTCACCAGCCTAGCTATAACACTGTCCCAGTTGTTGAATTCTTCCTGCCGCAGGATTGTTACGGACGGATATAAATCCGTTGTGTCTTTGTCTATACCCCATCTCCAGTCCGGACATTTCGGCAAAAGCAGGAAAGTTTTCTTACCCATAGAGCCTGCCAGATGAACGCTTGCCGTATCTACGGTTATTATTATGTCCAGCTCGTCAAATATCCGCATAGCATCTGTGAAATCGGAAATCTCATGGTTTAAAGATTCTATTGGATAGTCCTTCAATCCTTCTTCATCATAGCCTTTGAACGGAGCGTAAAACGCTATGTTTTTGTTTTCAAACAAAGCGGAAAATTTGCCCAGCGGGATTGAACGCTCAAAATCTCTTTTGTTCGTCCCGGAGCCTTGCCATATCAGTCCCACCTTAAGAATATTTGGATTTTCAAGAGTACAGACTTTTTTCTTTTCCGGAAAATCTTTTGCTTTAATTGCTATAGGAGGCACTTTTTCATATCCGGCTATGCTGCATATTGAAAACATAGGAATGAAAAAATCGCATTTTTTGTTCTGCAAAAAACTTACAACCTTGTCATCTTCTATGATAGTGCCTCTGAGATACGGCTTCAACAAACCGGCCAGAGATTTTGGTATAACCCAGAATAACTCGCAGTCCTTCGGCAGCAACGCATGATACCGCGCAAAGTGTATGACATCGCCCAATCCCTGTTCATAGACTATCAAAAGGCTTTTGCCGGAAATATCTTCTCCTTTCCATACCGGAATATCGGATTTTATTTTTAGTGCTGCCGCCTCTTGTAATTTTTTATCTAATAACGGAAAGCCTTTTTTATAATCGCCCTCTAACAGGTACGTAAGCCCGTCATAGTACTGTATTGTCGGAGTATCCTTAATTGCCATTGCTTTTGCAAAATAGTAATGAGCACTTTTAAAATCGAAAATATCGGAGTACGCAATTGCAAGGTTCACTAACGTAAGGTCGCTCGCAGGATACAGCTTGTGAGCCTCTAAGAAATACTTTATTGCCGCCGAATACAGCCCCTGCCGCATAAGAGACAGGCTTAATGTATTCAGAAACTGAGCCTTAACTCTGGGCTCTTGTGTCTCTAAGGGCTTAATAGAAGACAGAACATCGTAACTGGATAATGCCTGCTCTATGTTGGTTTGCGCTTTAAGAGGCTCGTTCTTCTTCAAAAATATATTGGCTATGTTACCGAGAGCCATCAGCTTTTGCAGAGACATATTAGGTTCTGTGAAAATGCTTCTTTGATAGCTTGAAATAGCGGCATTCAGATTGCCCAGATTTTCCTGCGCCAGTCCTAGGTTAAACCAAAACGTAGCATGATTTGGAAATCTCTCTGCTGCTTCGAGGAAAGTGGCGGCTGCTTTTTGATTCTCGTTCAAAGACAGAAGCGCGAATCCTTTAGCCAGAAAATGCTGTATATTATAGGACGTTGTCGGTAAAAGAGAGAGAATCTGAACGGTTTTTGAAAAGTTTCTGGCGTTCAGGGCTTCAAGAGCTTTGGGCAAAACTTCTTCCGGTTTTATAAAGACAACTTCCGGTTTTGTGGGAGGCTGCTTTTGAGCAGGCTTCTTAAGAATGTTTTGATTAGGCTTAATTGGTCTTGGAGGGCTCTTTTTCACAGCACTTTTCCGGGACGAATTCCTACTGGTATCCCTTTGATTCATAAAGATTTTGCTGACAGATTCATTTAGTTTTTTAAGGAGCATGGCTGATAGTACTGGACTTTGAGAAAAAAAGGGTTTATACGATACTGACTTGTGAACTAGGTGTGGCAGGTGTCTTCAACATACAAGGTTAAACTTAACCCCCCGTTGAAAGCCTTTTTACCACGCCGGAACATTTTTATACGGATAGAATCTAGTAACAATATCACTTTAATTAAGTTAAGTTTTCGTTAATTGAGTGGTTTTGGCAGAGTCCTTTATAAATTGTTCTTGGGGATAGTCTTTTAGATTCTTTCCTGTCACTGTGTTGTGCTGTCCGGCTGATTGCCGGCGTGTGTTTTGTTATTAATATGGAGAATAAATATGGCAAAAGAAATTGTCGGCTATATAAAACTGCAACTTCCTGCAGGACAAGCCACTGCTTCGCCTCCTACCGGTCCTGCTTTGGGTCAGAGGGGTCTCAACATTATGGAGTTCTGTAAACAGTTCAATGCTAAAACCGGTAATCTCGAAAAAGGTATGCCTATACCTGTTGTTATTACTGCTTTTTCCGACCGCTCGTTTACTTTCATCACTAAGCAGCCGCCTAATGCTTACTTTCTGAAAAGGGCTGCCAAGGTTGAAAAGGGCGCAAGTACTACCGGTACTCAGTCTGTAGGCAAAATAACTATGGCTCAGATACGTGAGATTGCCACTCAGAAAATGTCCGATATGAACGCTAACGATATTGATGCAGCCTGCCAGATGCTTGTTGGTTCAGCTAAATCAATGGGTCTCGATATTGTGGAGTAATACTATGCGCAGTAAAAAAATTCGTAACATTTCTAATAATGTTGATAAATCTAAATTGTACTCTCTGGCGGATGCTGTGAAGCTGGTTGTTTCCAACAGCAAGCAGACTGCCAGAAAATTTGTCGAATCGGTTGAGATTGCAGTCAATCTCGATATTGACACTAAACAGTCCGATCAGGTAGTGCGCGGCATGGTGCAGCTTCCTCACGGAACCGGCAAAGACGTAAGAGTGCTGGTTTTTGCAAAAGGCGAAAAGGCTGATGCGGCGAAAGAAGCCGGAGCTGATTTTGTCGGAGCGGAAGAGCTTAAGGATGCTATTATGGCCGGTAAAAGCGATTTCGACAGAGTCATTGCTTCGCCGGACATGATGGGTCTTGTGGGGCAGCTCGGTAAGGTTCTTGGTCCAAGAGGTCTGATGCCTAATCCGAAGCTCGGGACTGTTACGCCTAATGTCGCTGCTGCCGTGAAGGCTGCTAAGGCTGGCTCTGTTGAGTTCAGAGCAGAGAAAGCAGGTATTGTTCAGGCGGGTATCGGCAAAGTCAATTTCCCTGAAGAACACATCGTTTCCAATGCTAAAACTTTTGTGAATGCTATTCTCAAGGCTCGTCCTGCGGGAGTTAAAGGTACTTACTTAAAGAGAATAAGCTTATCTTCTACTATGGGACTCGGCGTGAAGGTTGATTCTACCCAAGTTGGAGAATAGGAGTTAGGAATGCAAAAATAAGAATGCAGAAATAAAATAATTTCTGCATTCTGCATTCTTATTTATTATTTAATAACTCCACACTCCACACTTTTCTCTTTACGACTCTCTTCTTTGATTGCATAGTAACCATGTGTGATTCTGTGTTAAGATTCGTCATTAAGGGACTCGTAATATGAAGTGTTTTGCTAATTTCTTCGCAGCTGTTGTATTCTTTGCCGGACTGTTTGGTTTTTCTGTTCAGGCTCATGCTCAGTCTTCTCAGAAAGTTCTGAATCTGGCGAATATGTCTCATCTTACAGGGCTTGTTTTCGAAGACAGACCGCTGCTTTTGCCTTTAGAGCGCAATTTTCAAATGGCTATGCTTGCTGCCAGCAGCGAACTCGGAAGAAGCTGCGGGAAAATAGAGGCTTATGCTTGGCCCCTCGAACCCTCCGAACAGGACAGAGTCAACAGTATTTTTAAATCTACCGTGGAGAGGCTCAAACTTATGGGCTATATGGTGGAGGCTAAATCTTTAAAGTCGGCAGCCAGCGATATAAGCGTGTTTACTGCCGATATGGGCAATAAGTATTTTGTCTTTTTGTGGTCTGCAGGAGAATACGGACTTGTTATGAACCTTTGCCAAACCAGTGCGCCTATAGCAGTGGCTGCGGAAGCTCAGCTCAAGCAGCAGCCTGCGCCTGCGCTTGCTCTTCCCGATCCTAAGGAAGAGGCTTTGCGTAGACAGGCTGAAGCCGACATAATAGAGACTTTCTCTCCGGTGGGGCAGTGGTCCGGAAACTATGCTTGCGGGAGTGAAGGGTATACGGGAGCTACTCTGCAGGTCGATTCTCTGAAGGGCAAGGACTTTAAGGGCGTGTTCAGGTTTTATGCGACAGAGAAAAACCCTAGCGCTGCCGAAGGTTCTTTCGAAGTATCAGGGCAGTTTGATAAGGAAACAGGGCTTATACTTATAAATCCGGGCAAGTGGATAAAGCAGCCCAAGGGCTATTCCAATACGGTGATGGTCGGACGTTTTGATCCTCTTAAAGATACGCTCGGAGTCTATTTTGAGGGAGTCACCGGCTGCACCAGCTTCGAGGCAGCCAGAGCTTTAGGGCAGTCTGTAAAAACAAAGACTCCCGCTAAGAAAGAAGAAAAAAAAGCTCCTGCTAAAAAACCGCCCGCTATAAAGAGAGCACCGCCTAAACAAGAGCTGCCTGTAGCTTTGACTCCTGTTACAGAAGAGGTTAAGGTTGGAAGTGCTGCTGCACCCGCGGTTTTTGCTTCTCCTGAGCCTGCGGCTGAAGGCATTAGCCTCGGTACTTCTCATTAGTCCGTGCCGTTATGAAAGCACCGGCTCTTCTGCTTTCTCTGTTTTTGCTGTTTTTTACGTCTGAGAGCCGCAGCGAGGTTTCGCATACGGAAATTGTCGAACCTAAGCCGCCTGTGATAAGGCTGAAAAATGTAAGCGCAGGTACAGAGGATATTAGAGATTTAGGCTTGTTTCCCAAGTGGCTGGACATGCTTAATCGTTTTAAACTACAGTCTTCTCAGTTCGATTCGAAATGCGGTAAAGAGCTTTACACTGCGTGCAAATTCAGAGAGTGGAAAAGTGTTCTGGAAGAGATGAAAGAAGAGAGCCTGTTTGATAAATTGATTAGTGTAAACAGATTCATCAATGGGTATCCGTATATTGATGACGTATCTAATTGGGGGCAGGATAATTACTGGGCTACTCCTTACGAGTTCCAAGAGAGAGGAGGGAACTGTAAGGATTACGCTACTGCAAAGTACATGGCGCTTAGAGTACTCGGAGTGCCTGCTGATGATATGAGTATTACCGTGTTGAAGGATTTGAATGCGAACGGCACTATTCATGCGGTGCTTGTAGCAGATGTAGACGGCGTGCCGTATATTCTGGATAATCAGATTAAACAAGTGCTGCCGACATACGAGGTGCCGCATTATGTGCCTGTTTACTCGATTAATGAAGACAGGTGGAAAAAGTATTAGTAATGTGAAATTATTTGAAAAGGAGCAAAAAATGGTTAGAGAATTTCGTCTGAGAAAAGGAGACGGCTCATTAGCACTGTTTGTGCTGCCTGTTACGCCTTTTATACAGAATTGTACTTTTGCAGTGTGTACTGCCACGAACAAGTGCGCAGTTTTTGATCCGGGCGGTGAAGTTGACAAGATTTTAAAGGCTGCTAAAGAGATTGGCTGCGATATAGACAAAATACTTGTAACGCACGGGCATTTGGATCATATGGGAGGAGCTATGGCTCTTAAAAAAGAGACTGAGGCGGTGCTTCTGGGACCTCATAGTGACGATATTATGGTTATGAATATGATGAAACAGTTGTTCGGGAATTTTGCGTACTATGGGTATCCGGAGATTCTGGAGCCGTTTTGTCCGGACGGATACCTGAACGACAAAGACAAGGTTAGCGTTGGTAACATTGAGTGGGAAGTCATACATTGTCCGGGGCATACTCCGGGGCATTTGGTTTATTACAACAAAAAGAACAGTTTTGCTCAGGTAGGAGATGTCTTGTTCAACGGCTCTGTTGGCAGGACTGATTTGCCCGGAAGCAGCCATGCGGATTTGATAAATTCCATTACTAAAAAATTGTGGCCGCTTGGAGATTTAGATTTCATACCCGGCCACGGCGAGGCTTCTACTTTCTCTAAAGAAAGAGCCGGCAATCCTTTTGTAGGGGATTATGCTGTAATGTGAAATTAGAAAATATTCCACTTTACTTTTTGCATTCTACATTTTACATTCTAAATACTACCCGCCTTCGCTTCCACTTTCGCTAAAGCTTCGAATACAAGAAAGCTATGGCAGGGCAAGCATTTCAAAGAGGGCCTTATGAATTACCCAACAAAATCAAGAC
>WRDR01000003.1 GCA_009779745.1 Alphaproteobacteria bacterium | reverse complement strand
TGGTAGCAGCGGATAGATATAGCTTTGGTAGATTGAAAAAACAAGCGTTTTTTAGGTTGGATTTGCAGTAATAAAAAACACTTGACTTTTTAGTTAAAATGTCGTATATTGACATTATAGAGTGTCGTATATTGACAAAAGGTTAAAACGATGAAAACTGCGAATTTGCCCAACAAAATAGCTATGCGCATACGGCGCAGCAAGGCTAATGTGTTCATCCCTTCGGACTTTTTGGACTTGTCCGGGTATGACCAGGTTTTGCGTGTTTTGCGTAATATGGTTCGTGCCAACCAATTGATAAAAATCGGTCAGGGTATTTATGCAAAAACTAAAACCTATTCTGATGGAATTATTGCTCCTGTAAGTTTTATAGGAAATCTTGCTAGTGAAGCCTTAAACAAATACGGAGTTAAGACAGGCGACTCGTCTTGGACAAAAGCATATAATACCGGAAAAACGACACAAGTTCCAACCGGACGACTTATAGCTGTTAATCGTCGTGTGCGCCGGAAGATAGGATACAATGGATATAGTGTTAATTTTGAAATGATGAATAGCCGTCAAGGAAAGCGAATTTTAGCATGATTCCAAAAATAGAAACTTTTAAACGTATTGAGGCAGATTTTGGGTGCAATCCAATATTGCCAGAAAAAGAATACTTTCTAATGCAAGTTATCAAACGCCTGACCGAAAATTTATCTTTTTCGGAAGGACGCTTGGTATTCGGCGGCGGAACAAGTCTTGCCAGAGCATACAAAGTTATGAAACGATTCAGCGAAGACGGAGATTTCAGATTTGTACCGAATGCGCTGCTTGCCAGCACAAAACAGATCCGCAAAAAACTGACGAATTTTATTGAATCGCTTGACGGGTTCGAGCTGTCGGAAAAACCCGAGAACGATAGTTCTAAAATCAAATTCAAACTGGATTATGCCAAGCATTCTGAATTTACGAAAAGCAGTGCTTTGCGTCCCTATATTCAAGTCGAGATATTTTTCAGTGATGCTCTTCGCTATCCTGTGGAACGCAAAGCCATAAGCTCTCTGTATAACGAGTATGAAGGACTGGAACCGGAAACAGAATTGGATTGCGTAGCTATGGAAGAAACGGCAATAGACAAGATAAGTTCTCTATTGTGGCGTATTGGATCTGATGATGATTATCATCCGGCGGACATGAGGCACCTGCACGATTTGGCGATACTGTCTGACAAATTGACTATAGATGAAAAATTCATACAGACACTGACAGCAGTTCATAACAAAGATATGAAAAACCGCACTAAAGACTCAAAAGATTTACGGCAGAATATTGAGGATACTGTTGCTGTGCTTTCCAATAGAAAAAGTTATAACACTGATTACAAGAACTATGTCATGGCGATGTCGTATGCGCCGGATTCAGAAAACCTGTCCTTCGAACAGGCATTGGCAAAATTTGATTATATTGCGAAGAGATTGGTCTGATTGTTATAGCTTCCTTTCCAAATCAGATGTACTATACTATAGACATAAAAAGCCGTTGAATTTCAACAGGATTCAACCGCTGCAATTTTAGGTTAATGGCTATTTTAATATAAATAGAATCTATATTAAAATAGCCGTTCCTTTTTGTCCCTTATCTCACCTTCATTTGATATTGGGTGTCTTTATTATACCAGCTTTTTTCTTTTCTACATGCTTAAGGTCAGGAGATTTTTGTGCTTTAACAAGAGCCCCAGTTGCTTGTGGTGCTTCAAAAAGAAGAGCTCTATACTCTCTGCTTCCGGTTGCAGCAGAATTTCCTCCGTTTGCATTTAAAAGAGCATCTGCGAGCGTGTTAACCCTTTTGTCAACCGAATTTGTAAAATCAGCAACTGTTTCTTTGAGTTTAGGTACTATTTGGTTAATCCTATCTTTTGTTTCCTCTATAACTTGCTTAATTTCAGGATTTAGCATGATTTCAATCTTTGCTGCTTTTCCAAACTTCTCTCCAGTTGTTTGGTAAATCTTCTTTTGCATTTCCTTATATAGTTTAGCATCACTGCTGTAAACATTGTGTCTTTTCATCTTACTGCAGAATTCCCGAAAAGCCTCAGCGTGTTTTTTAGCTTCCTCGAAGCTTGATGCAGATTCTATGGGCTGACAGAAAACTGCATCTAGCATGTGTGCGCACGCCTGCTCATATGCTTTGACCGCTGCCTGCTGGTATTCGTCGTATTTCTCTTGATCGAGTGGTATATTTTTTTCCGCTGATTCGTGTTCTAATGTGTAAGCAAGCTCATTATTTCTATAAATCCCGTCAGCATCTGAGGCTAGTTTCGTATATGCTCCCACACCCGCTAATTTGTCAAACCGTGTTTGCAATATATTTGGATCCTTGTACATACCAGACACAATATAGTTTTCGCCCACAATTTCACTTAACTGTCTCATTAGGTGCGTTTCATAGGGATAGTTATCATATATATTTCTACCTAAAATCTTCTCTGTCATTAAGTTAGTAGCACCCTCATCCAAGGCACGACCTTTTTCTTCCTTATCGTCTAGATTGTAGCAGAGTAACCCTGTGCGATCGGAGTCCTTAGTCACGGCGTGGACAAATTCGTGTACACGAAAAAAATCATTGTTTATATTGTTTTTGGTTGAAAACTCGATACGATCCGACCAGCATTGTGCAGCAAATAGCAAATGGTCATTTATCCCTTCAGATAAATAATACCCCTTTATTTTCATGAAATCTTCCCTCACATTTATTTCGCCATATGATGGATTAATGTTCAAAGTTTCACCATACACAGCAACAAACTTTTCAGGGAATGTTTTTCTATCCTCTTCATACACCTTCTTAAAGTCTTCGTCGATTTGCTTCTTATCCTTAAGGCGCTGTTCTTCTCTAAGGCGCTGTCCTTCGTCAAACTCAGCACCTACTTTTTTCTGCCAGGCTACCGATTCTTCATCCCACATATCGTCTAAAACTATAATACCTTTTAGTAAATTCTTATTGACATACTTTTGTCTAATAGCATTTATTGTTGCTAAATCAGTAACTTCCTCGTAGTTACCGTCTATATTTTCGGCATACACAGTATGAGTGCGTGTAGCTTCAACGCTGCAAAATTCTTGATAGTCTTTCCCATCAACTGTAACAGTCTTTGTAGCAACATACTTTCTTCCGTCTATAATTTTAATTACTCTGTCTGAAACCTTCTGCGGCATCCGAGGTTCAATTTGTTCTTCGTCAATACTGCTCATGATATTTCTCCTTTTATGATCTATAATTACATAGTACCATAAAAAGATGGAAATAATTATAACAATTTTATAACAGAAAGTTAATCCAAAACCTTAACAGGGCGTTAACAAAGCAAGATATAATGTAGTTACGGCACCCGCGTAGTGGTGATGCATAAAGATATGTAGATAGTAAGATCTGACCTAAATCAAATTGCTTTGATGCGGTACTTGTCGGGCACTGTAAGCTATGTTCAAAAATGCTACAAAAGTACAACAATAATTAACTATACTTGTGTTTTAAACCATAAAATGCACTGTTTTTAGCAGATTTTGTAATAACAGATGTAAAATATCATACTCTATGTATATAATGGAAAGAATTTACATTCTACATGAAAATTTCTCTTGACATTTGGAAAATCCGTGCTATAGGTAAAGTATAGTCAGTGCTGTTTGATCCACACATTAAGGAAAAGCACGATGAATAAATTTCAAGAAAATATGAAGATTTAAAAATCATCTGTTCGAAGATTCGAGCATTTGGCAGTAGCTTGGTACTATGCTGCTATAGAAGTTACAGAGACTGATAGCTTTATCAAAAAATAAGAAGCTAATAAAATAAGAAACTAACAGGCTTTCTAGGTATTAACCGGAAAGCCTTTTTGTTTCTGGTGTCATGCAATCAAAAAATGAGTTTTGCTATGTCAAAATACGATGTGCTTACGTCTATTCATAAGCAGTTTAGGCAGATTGAAAAAGAACTGTGCGAGAAAAATAATCAGGTAAATGCCTCACGAAATGTACAACAAAATGTCGGACAAAAAGATGCAGAAAATGTAAAACAAAATTTAAAAAGCTGCGCGCAAGTTGAGAGTTGTGTGAAACGCGATGCTGTTTTACATAACTCATGCGGGCTGAAGCCCAATAAGACAAGACTGTTTCACCTTGGCATAAGACTGTCAGCAACAGAACGAAACATACTCTACGGACATGCGGAGAGGAACAGTTTGCCTATCAGCCAATATGCCCGCCTTATTCTTTTGAAAAGTCCGGCACTTGATCCGCACAGACATAGACTTCTTCTTAGAGCCATATACCAGCTTACTCGTCAAGGTGTAAATCTAAATCAAATTGCTAAACAGTTGAACACCTATCCGGTATCAGCCGAAAGCACGAATGCAATAATTGAAATCCGACAGGGCTGTTTAGAAACATTTGGCACTATTTGCAATGCCCTAGTCGAAGGCAGAACTGATAGCTGGCTGACGGCGTGAAAATTTTACTACGCAACATAAAGGAAGAAACAATGGAAATATTATCAACAGAAAAAATACCTGATACAGCTAATACAGTACAAATTTTTGATTGTAATTCTTCTTGCACTGACTCTAACATGAGTAATCAGTCCGAAAATATGCTGGTACCGGAGATGCTCACACTCATCGACATTCTAGCACGGCAAGCTGCGAGAGAAATCTGCGAACCCAGAAAAGGAGACCCTATATGATATATGCAATTTATGCCCGTTACAGTTCCGATCTGCAAAGTGAACATTCTATTGAAGACCAAGTTCGTCTATGCCGCGAACGCATAGAGCAAAGTAACGGCTATGTTGGAGAAATCTATACTGATGCTGCAATCAGCGGTGCATTCATTATCAATCGTCCCGGTATTCGTACTTTGCTTGAAGATGCCCGCAGCGGAAAGTTTGACTGTGTTATGGCTGAAGCACTTGATCGCATCAGCCGCGACCAAGAAGATGTTGCCGCTATTTTCAAACGGCTTTCACATCTCGATATAAAAATCCATACGCTTGCCGAAGGTGAAATCTCAGAACTGCATATCGGTTTGAAAGGAACGATGAATGCTCTGTTCTTGAAAGACATGGCTGCAAAAGTCCGGCGCGGTCAGCGCGGGCGTTTGGAAGACGGATTGGCTCCTGCCGGCATTTGTTACGGTTACCGCCCTGTTCACGAGATGAATTCACGAGGTGAAGTCAGCCGCGGCAAACGTGAAATCGTTGAAGAACAAGCTGCTATCATTCGCCGTATTTTTGAAGACTATGCAGCAGGTGTAAGCCCGCGGGCTATTGCCAAAAATCTTAATATAAAAGGCATACCAAGCCCGCGCGGCGGGCAATGGGTGGCTTCGGCTATTAATGGCAGTCGTTCACGCAAAAGCGGCATTTTGCATAATGAGCTTTATGTCGGACGGATGACTTACAACAGACAAACTTTCCGCAAAGACCCTTATACCGGCAAACGCATTCCTCGAGTCAACCCGCAGAGTGAATGGAAAACGGCTGAAGTTCCTGATCTGCGTATCGTGTCGGACGAGTTATGGAAGCGTGTTCAAGCTGTCAAATACCAAAAAGGTCAGAATATGCCCGTTCATAAGACGCGCCGCCCTAAGCACCTTTTCTCAGGGCTTGTACATTGCGGGACTTGCGGCGGTAGTTATACCATAAATGGCGGTTCGCAGCTAAGATGCAGCAGAAGGCGTGAGAGCGGTATTTGTACCAACAACCGCGTTGTTTCCGTAGAAATGCTGGAAACCAAAATCCTGCAAGGATTAGAAAGACGCTTGCTTTCCGAAGAAGCCTTTGCGCGTTTTGTGAAAACCTATAACGAAGAACGTGCCGAGATTAGGGCTGAACTCAACAGACGGCATAATACCCGTGAAAAAGAATTGATTGTTGCCAACAAACGAATCAAGCAAATCGTTAATGCCGTTTGCGAAGGTTTTAAATCCAATGCTATGCGTGAGGAATTGATGGCACTTGAGAAGAGAGTTGATGAACTTAATCTGGAAATCAAGCTCGAACGAGATACTTCGTCCAATGTTATTGAAATCCACCCTCAACTTCCTGTCATATACGAGAAAAAGGTTAAGACCCTGCGCCAAGCCCTGAATCAGGGTATTGCCGCCCGTGCAGAGGCAATAGAAGTCCTGCGGTCAATGATAACGAAGATTACGGTGAAAGCGGGAGAGAAGAAGGGAGATATTATCATCGAGCTTCACGGCTCAATCCCTGCCGTTTTGGCATTTGCATCTGCCCAAGAGGGTTCAAATCACGATCATACTGTATTGATGGTAGCAGCGGAGGGATTTGAACCCCCGACCAAGGGATTATGATTCCCCTGCTCTACCACTGAGCTACGCTGCCATTTAAAACGGTGTATCTTTATACATATTATACCAATATGTCAAGAACTTGCTTTTATTTAATGGAAAATGGAAAATTATTTTCAATTATCCATTTTACATTTTACATTCATTTAAATACCACCTTCACCACCTCGTAATTCTTAGTGCCTTTGGGAATTATTACCTCTACGCTGTCGCCTATAGTTTTGTTAATCATTGCTCTGGCTAACGGCGCAGATATCGATAATAGTCCTTTTTTTACGTCCGCCTCGTCTTCTCCCACTATCTGATAAACCACTTCTTCTTCAGTGTCTTCATCTATCAGCGTTACTGTCGCCCCGAATTTAACTTCTTTCCCGCTTAAGGTGCTGACATCGATAACTTCCGCCAAGCCTATCTTAGTTTCCAGCTCTTGTATTCTTCCTTCAATGAAGCTCTGCTTTTCCTTAGCAGAGCTGTACTCTGCGTTCTCGGACAGGTCTCCGTGTTCCCGGGCTTCCGCTATAGCTTTTATTATCGCAGGTCTCTCTATGCTCTTGAGTCTTTTCAGTTCAATTTCTAATTTGTCATACCCGCTCTTGGTCATTGGAAATTTATCAGTCATTTTGTTCCCCTTCCTTTTATACCCTTATTACTAGATTAAACCAGATTACATTTTCTGTATAGGAGTAACTTCGAAAGACCCTTCTTGCAGTGCAGTAATTGCCTCTATTGCCGCTTTTGCTCCGGGTATAGTCGTGTAATTAGGTATCCCTCTCAAAAGCGCAGTCCGCCTCAGGCTCAAACTATCGGAAAACATCTTAGCACCTCCTGACGTAGTGTTAATCATCATGTTTATCTCTCCGTTTATAACTGCATCTACTATATGAGGAGAGCCTTGCAATACTTTATTTATTCTTTCCGCTTCTATTCCGGCCTCTTGCAGAGTCTTTGCAGTGCCGTCAGTAGCCTTAATCACAAACCCCAGTTCTTTCAGCTTCCGTGCCAGTGATATTGCTGCTTTCTTGTCTTTGTCTTTCACGGAAATAAGACAGGCTCCTTTGGTAGGCAGCTTGATGCCGGCTCCCATTTGCGCCTTAGCATAGGCTTTTGCAAAATTGGCATCTATGCCCATGACCTCGCCGGTGGACTTCATCTCCGGTCCTAAAATCACGTCAACTTTAGAAAACTTTGCAAACGGAAACACCGGAGATTTTACAGACATATGCTTATTAAAATCTCTCTTTTGTTTTATAATCTCTATATCCTTCAGCTTCTTCCCCATCATCACTTCCGTTGCTATTTTTACTACCGGAATGCCTATTGCCTTTGCTACAAAAGGCACTGTCCGGCTGGCTCTGGGGTTTACCTCCAGTATATATATTTCTCCGTCTTTTACAGCAAACTGAACATTCATCAAACCTATTACTTTAATCTCTTTTGCGAGTACTTCCGCTTGCCTTGACAGTTCTTTTATAATGTTCTGAGAGAGCGAATGCGGCGGCAACGTGCAAGAACTGTCTCCGGAATGAATCCCGGCTTCTTCTATGTGCTCCATAATTCCGGCCACCCAAACATCGCTGCCGTCTGATACGACATCTACATCAACCTCTATAGCATCTTGCAGATAATGGTCAATCAGTATAGGATTTCCCGCAGATATATATATTGCTTTCTGCATATATTTTTGCAGATTTTCTTCTGTATGAACTATCTCCATAGCTCTTCCGCCGAGAACATATGAAGGACGAACTACTACCGGAAAGCCTATTTCTTTAGCAGCCTTCACAGCCTCTTCCATAGTATGAACTATTCCTCCGGGAGGCTGCTTCAAGTTCAGTTTCTTTAAGAGAGTCTGAAATCTGTCTCTGTCTTCTGCTAAGTCTATAGCGTCAGGAGATGTTCCTAATAGCGGTATGTTTGCCTTTTGCAGTGCCTTAGCCAGTTTCAAAGGAGTCTGTCCGCCAAGCTGCACGATTACTCCCAGCAAATCGCCTCTTTCCTGTTCTTTGTGAATAATCTCTAAAACGTCCTCTGCTGTCAGCGGTTCAAAATACAGCCTGTCCGCAGTGTCATAATCCGTAGAAACTGTTTCCGGATTGCAATTTATCATTATAGTTTCAAAATCCATATCCCGCAAAGCCATAACCGCATGAACGCAGCAGTAATCGAACTCTATGCCCTGCCCTATTCTGTTAGGACCTCCGCCCAGCACTATGACTTTTTTCTTATCACTGGGGTTTGCTTCGCATTGAGCTTCGATAATTCCGTTTCCTTCATAAGTAGAGTATAAGTATGAAATGTATGAGGGAAATTCTGCGGCGCAAGTGTCTATGCGTTTGAATACCGGTCGTATGGACATAGCCCACCTTTGCTCTGCAACCTCAGATTCGGATATTTTCAGTATCTGAGAGAGTCTGGCATCGCTGAAACCCATTTTCTTTATCATCTGCATTTTGGATTTTTCAGAAGGCAGTCCGTTCTTTCTTATATCTTCTTCCGCCGCGATTATCTCGGCAATCCTCTCGATAAACCATACATCGAATTTGCAGATAGAAGCTATTTCTTCCGCTTTCATACCTTTGCGCAGAGCATCGGCTATCACGAGCAGTCTCTCCGGAGTAGGACTCGCAAGAGCAGCATGTACATCTTTAATATCCGCCTGCGCTAAAAATCTCAGTTCATTAAACCCGGAGAGTCCTATCTCCAGCCCGCGCAAAGCCTTCTGTATAGACTCGTGCCAGCTGCGCCCTATGGCCATAACCTCTCCCACAGATTTCATCGCAGTACTCAATGTAGCGTCCGTATTGGGAAATTTTTCAAACGTAAATCTGGGAACCTTTGTTACAATGTAATCTATAGCAGGCTCAAAAGAAGCCGAAATAATGCCGGTCATATCGTTCTTCAATTCGTCCAACCCATACCCTACCGCGAGTTTCGAAGCTACTTTGCTTATAGGAAATCCTGTAGCCTTGCTTGCCAGCGCAGAAGAGCGGCTGACTCTGGGATTCATCTCTATGACTACAATACGCCCGTCAGACGGGTTAGCAGCAAACTGCACATTAGATCCGCCTGCATTTACTCCGATCTCTCTTAGTATTGCTATAGAAGCATCGCGCAAAATCCGATACTCTTTGTCCGTAATCGTCATAGCCGGCGCAACAGTAACACTGTCTCCCGTATGTATTCCCATAGGATCAATATTCTCTATGGAGCACACTATGATAGCATTATCCTTATTGTCTCTTATGACCTCCATTTCATACTCTTTCCAGCCGAGTACGGACTCTTCCACAAGCACCTCATGTATAGGACTCGCAGCTAAGCCTCCTGCCACTATCTCAAAGAACTGGTCTGTGTTGAATGCTATTCCTCCTCCTGTTCCTCCCAGAGTGAAGCTGGGACGTATGATTGCAGGCAGCCCTATTTTTTTCAGAGCCTCGTCCATGCCTTTTATATCTTTTACAACAATGCTTTTAGGACAAGCCAGTCCTATATTGCTCATAGCATCTCTGAAAAGAAGCCTGTCTTCTGCTTTTTCTATGGCTTTATAGTTTGCGCCGATTAGCTCTATACCCAATCTGTCCAGTGTTCCGTTCTTCACCAGTTCCATGGCAATGTTAAGAGCTGTCTGTCCGCCCATAGTCGCTAGAATAGCGTCCGGTTTTTCTTTTTCCAGAATCTTTGCAACAACTTCCGGTGTAATAGGTTCGATATATGTAGCGTCCGCCATTTCCGGGTCAGTCATAATAGTGGCTGGGTTAGAATTAATAAGAACTATTCTAAACCCGTCCTGCTTCAGTGCTTTGCAGGCCTGAACTCCTGAATAATCAAATTCGCAAGCCTGACCTATTATTATAGGTCCTGCTCCTATTATACAGATAGATTTAATATCTGAACGTTTTGGCATGAGTGTATTACCTATTTTTTAGAATTACATTGCTGTTTTAGCTTTTCAATATCAAACTCGCCTTTGGAAGAATAGGCTATAACGGCATTAGTGACTTTCCGGTCTCTAATCCTAACCGTCAATTCTCTGGTGTCTATACCGTAAATGCCCGTTATACCGTTCTTAATAAGCCAGTTATTGAAGCTGTCTGTCGCACGCCAGTTAGAAGGAGACGTAGGTTTCTCCCGCAGCACCAACCCTTTTGCAGCAGGAGCAGCAGACTTCATATCCTCTTCATTAACGCCGGTGTTTCCTATATAAGGAAAAGTAAAAGTAATCATCTGTCCTGCATAACCGGGATCCGTGAGAATTTCCTGATAGCCGGTCATAGCAGTATTAAAACAAATCCCGCCTTCTCTTATGCCTTCTGCTCCGCAGCCGTATCCCCAGAACACGGCTCCGTCACTCAAAACCAGCACTCCGGTTGCATTCGGTAATTTTATGTTCGGATTTGGCATAGGTTATCTCTTTAGACATAGTTATAGCTATGGGGCTTCCGATAAAGCCCCATATGCTTAAACATTCTATAGCACTATTCAAATAAGAAAACCAGTCTTTTTAATCGTTCTTTGGAGTATTAAAGGTTGGTTTCAGAGAGCTAACTCTTAGTTTACCCTAAAGCGTTTGCCTACATTTTGGTAAGCGATTCGGGCGTGTTCAGAGCAATAAGGCAAGCCTTCATGAGATATACAGCCGCAGAACCTGAAATTCGCAGACCTGGGATCTCCGATAGGCCAGCGGCAGTGCCTCTCTCCTGCTTTTGTCATAGGCACGCCTTCTGTATTGCCTTCGGCTCCTGAAATACCTTCCAAGGAGCGGAAAACATCTTTCATCACCGGCATTGCCTTCATAGACGCAGGCACTTGAGGCATTCCCATGCTATACCGCGCAGTCCGCTGTTTCTTAGAACTCTTGCTTGGAGCTGAAATGTTCTCTCTGGACGCAGACAGACTCACACTGGATGTAGTGCGCTGTATTGACAGCTTGAGACGATGAGCTTTTCCGATGACTGCATTTCTGGTCAATCCGCCGATAATCTCTGCAATCTCGCTGGCACTGTGATGCCCCCACATGTCTTTAAGAATCTGAATTTTTTGTTCTGTCCAAGCCATAGTTACTCCTTTTTTACGAAAACTCTAAGCCCGCATGATTTTAACTATAAAACCAGACAAGCACGACCGCTATTAAGAAAGATTAATATCGAGATTATAGATAATTAAGACACTTAGAAATAAGGGAGCTCCTTACGAAATAAGTACTATCATGAAGTATTAATTATTTCCAGCGAATACACTATCTTGTGGATTAAATATATCGAGGCACTATATATTGACCGTTAAGCATATGAAACGTTTACATTTTGTTAACTTTTCAATTTCCAATTTGGTTAAAAAAATCTAAAAAATTTCACAAAATAGTTAAAACTATCCACAGAAATTTTCCTGATTTTTATATCTTGATTCGGAATTTTTATCCTTTCTTAAAGTATTTTTTAAAGATATAATCATTTCGGAGGCAATATTTTACATTAATCTATTTATAAGGAAAGAATTATGACTGAATACAAAAATATACACAGCACAGCTGCAGCTAAAGCAATCGTATCTTTATTTGACATGCCTTACTCCCTGGGCGACAGGAAAGCGTATGAGGTTTTTAACGAAGTTGAGGAGACATTGGATATTAAAGAACTGTCAGCGACTATGGCGCATATATACAGTGTATTGCAAGACAGGTTTGATAATGCACCGGACGTTGAAAGTAAGGCAACTGTTGCTGTATTTGCCGGAAAACTCGTAAACTTGTATGAGAAAACTGCGGCAAGGCTTACTGCCGAAAATCCTGCTATAAAAAGTGAAATCGGTAATCACTTGGGTTGTTTGATATCGGGTACTAAGAAGATACATGAGTGCGCAAACGAAGTTTTAGAAGCTAGGAGTGCTGCTGAGCTACAGCGTGTTAAAGCTTCGCTTGGACACCATGAACCAGGTATGGCGCATACGATGTAGACTAGGGAGTGTGGCTATAACGGTATCTGCTTGGGCTTGTACCTGTTGAGCCACATCACGATGATAAGGCGGGTTATCATCAACGCTCCGAACATTGATGTAAGAACTCCTATGCTGAATGTAACGGCAAACCCTTTGACAGGTCCGGAACCGTAAATATACAAAAACAGCGCAGCTATAAGCGTAGTAATATTAGCGTCTATAATCGCAGACAGCGCATTCTGAAATCCGGAATCTATAGAGGCACTCACAGATCTCCCTAAGCGCATTTCTTCTTTTATTCGCTCGAACACCAATATATTAGCGTCCGATGCCATTCCAATGGTAAGTATGATTCCAGCCATTCCCGGCAGCGTCAAAGTTGCCTGAAGAATAGATAATATCGCAAATATAAGCGCGATATTAATCAGCAGCGCAAGATTCGCAAATACTCCGAAAAGTCCATATAACAGCGTAAAGGAGATTAATACTACTCCGAGCCCTATTAAACATGCATTCATTCCGGCAGCAACAGAATCCGCACCTAACCCGGGCCCTATTGTTCTTTCCTCCAGTATATTAATCGGCGCAGGCAAAGCTCCGGACCTCAACAGCAGAGCTAAATCATTCACCGCCTCAACAGTAAAACTTCCTGATATAACTCCGGAGCCTCCCATTATAGGCTCTCTTATCACCGGTGCGCTTATCACTTTATTATCTAGTACTATTGCAAACAGCTTTCCTACGTTCGCCTTAGTCGCCTCTCCAAACCACCGCGCTCCTCTTGAGTCAAACCTGAACGTTACTACGGGCATTCCGTTCTGAAAAGACGGCTGGGCATCTACTAACATGTCTCCCGCCACCATAACTCTTTTCTGTACAACCAGCTTCTGGCCGGGATGCTCTGCCATTATCAACGCTTCTTCATTAGGAGAGATTACTCCCATAGGGTCAGCTGTTTCATTCACTAAACGAAAAGACAGCTTCGCAGTCTGACCTAGAAGACTCTTTATTCTCTGCGGGTCATCTACTCCGGGAAGCTGAACCAGTATTCTGCTGCTCCCCTGCTGCTGAATAGAGGGTTCTCTTGTTCCGCTTTCATCAATACGGCGGCGCACTGTTTCTATGGACTGCTCCATAGCAGACCTCTTGCGGGCTGCTATTGCGCTCTCCTGCATGGACAGTGCTACTTTATCATTAGATATTTCTATATCAAAAGTCCTGTCCGCATTAATCTCTTTCAGAATTTTCTCTAACGCCTTAGTATTATCTGTTTTAGATACGAAATTAATTTTAGTCCCTTGCAGTCTTAAATCAGTATACCCTATTCTTTCCTGCCTCAGAGTTTTGCGAATCTGCTCCACAACAGATTGCAGGTATTCGGTGATGACTTCTTGCGTTTCTACTTCCAGCAAAAGATACGAGCCGCCTCTTAAATCCAATCCGAGGTTTACTGTTTGGTTAGGGAAAAAAGAAGGAGTATTGCTTTGCAGCCACTCCACTTGCTGGCGTGACAAAACATTAGGCAGCGAGTATAAGATTCCGCTTACGCATATAACAATTACCAACCATATTTTCCATTTAGAGAAATAAATCATCATTGCACCGATTCAGATTATTAAAGAAGCAATGAGGCGGAAGATATAACACTATCCCTTTTAAGTAAACAGCAAATTATGCGATTTATTTAGATTCGGACTTATTTTCCAACGATAAAATAGCTTCTCTGTCTATAAGAATCTCTACGCCGGAGGCTATTTCTACTGTAACCTGAGCAGCGGTTTCATCTATTTTTATGATTTTTCCGTGAATTCCGCCGGATAAAATCACTCTGTCTCCGGGTTTCACAGAACGAATGAGCTTATCCTGTTCAACTAGCCTTTTTTGCTGGGGGCGGATTACTAAGAAATAAAATACTGCGAAAATGAGTATAAAGGGCAGCATACTTAGCCAAATAGGCTGAGCTTCTGCAATAGTTTCTGTAGCGTCCTGAGCATAAGCCATAGAAACAAAAAGATTATCTAAAAACATGATGCGCACCCAATTTAAAAAAACTATTCCGCCTGCACCTTAGCGTATGCTGAAGATGCAGGGGAACAGTTCAAAACAGACCTTACCTGATTTCGATCTCTACGCGGCGATCTATGCGCAGGCAAGCGATCAGCTCTGCACGAGGCAGCGTATCAGAGCAGTTTGCTTTAGCATTGTGTCCGCCCAGATAACGTACGGTTGTCTTAGCAGAAAGTCCGTGAGAGGCTAAGAATGTTTTCACAGCCGCAGCACGTCTTAAAGCCAGTGCTTCGTTATGAGCAGGATTGCCCAAACGATCGGCAAATCCAACGATGGTTACATCAGCAGCCGGAGCCTTAGATAGCTTGTGCTTTAAAACAGTAAGCACTTTCTTTGCGGATTTTGACAAAGCGGCACTGTCAAAGTCAAAATAGACAGTGGTTATGCTAGGCAGAACAACCTCAGGACAAGATGCCAAACAATTGTCGGTACCGGCAAATACTGGCACCATTTCTTTAGTTTTTACAATCTCATTTTCCTGAGTGCGCAGACAACCGGTACGGTCTGCAGCGAATGAAGTACCGAAACTTCCCAGGGTTAAAACAGTTCCCAGAAAAGCTGTTTTGAGTAGAGTTTTAGTATTGATCATGATTTTTTCTTCCATTTAGGTTGGAGTGTGATAAGAATTAACAGGGTAGTTGTCGTTACAATACATAGGTCGCATACAACGCCAACCTTAGTGATTCCTTGAACAGACCACCAGCGAGATGTAATATTGCAGATATTAACCACCTTTTCAATACCAATAACCTTCACATTATAATACTTTGTCTAAGTGTGTGAAACCTGCAACACTATTTAGTTAGGAATTAGTAGTTAGGAATGAGGAATTATAGTTGTCTCAAGCTATAATAGTAGACAAAAACACAAAAATAGTTAATATATCTCGATTGATGAATTTCTAATTCCTAACTAATTACCTAGGTTTTGCAGATGATTGACATAATTACCAATCCCCTAGCACTTATCGGCAGGGCAGCGTTGAGGTTTTTTTACTTAGTCGGCAAATTAATCAGTTTTACTTGCAAAAGTGTAGTATGCTGTTTTACACCGCCTTTTTACTTAAAACAGCTTTTAAAACAGCTTGTAGACATAGGCTATTATTCTCTGCCCGTAGTCGGTCTTACTACTCTTTTTACCGGAATGGTGCTGGCTCTGCAGAGTTATGTAGGCTTTTCCCGCTTTGCGGCCGAGAATGCCATACCTACGGTAGTAGTCCTGTCCATTACCAGAGAGCTGGGACCTGTTATGGCCGGACTCATGGTTGCCGGACGCATAGGTGCTTATATCGCCGCTGAAATAGGCACTATGCGCGTTACGGAACAAATCGATGCCCTGTCTACCCTGTCTACTAACCCGTACCGGTATCTCATAGCTCCCAGAATCATAGCCGGTACTCTGATGCTTCCGGTACTGGTTCTTATCGGCAACGTAATCGGTGTTTTCGGCGGCTTTTTAGTCTCTGTTTACAAACTGGGCTTCAATCCTGCCAACTACATATTTCAAACTTGGCAGTACCTAGAACTCCATGACGTTACTTCCGGTTTAGTGAAGGCGGCAGTCTTCGGATTCATCATTGCCGTTATGGGCTGTTTCTGCGGATTCAACTCTAAGCTGGGCGCACAAGGAGTCGGAAGAGCCACTACTAACGCCGTAGTTTCCGCATCGATACTAATTTTTGTTTTTAATTACTTGCTCACCGGCATATTCTTTTCTGGAAGGTAAAATGGCAACATCTAAATCTAATTCATCTCCTAAAATAGAACTCGTGAACGTGCGGAAATCGTTCGACCGGAAAACCGTTCTTTCGGATTTGAGTTTATATGTTAAACATCAGGAGTCTCTGGTCATCATAGGAGGCTCCGGTACCGGCAAATCCGTTACTTTGAAATGTATTCTGGGTCTTATGAATATTGACAAAGGTTATGTTAAAATCGATGGACAGAATTGTACTAATTTAAGCGGAAAAGATCTGGACACTCACCAGTCTAAGTTCGGCATGTTGTTTCAGGGGGCTGCTTTGTTTGACTCTCTGCCTGTCTGGAAGAATGTAGTCTTCAAATTAATTCAATCCGGCAAATTGACCTCTAAACAGGCTAAAGAAAAAGCCATAGAGCTTTTAGCTGTTGTAGGATTGGCACCGGATGTTTATAAACTCTACCCTGCCGAGCTGTCCGGAGGTATGCAGAAACGAGTCGGACTCGCAAGAGCTATAGCGGCTAAACCTGAGATAATTTTTTTTGACGAGCCTACTACGGGACTGGATCCTATTATGGCGGACGTTATCAACGAGCTGATTGCGAAGTGCGTCAAAGAGGTAGGAGCTACGGCATTATCTATTACTCATGATATGACAAGCGTTAGAAAAATTGCGGACAGAGTAGCTATGCTGTATGAAGGAAAAATAATCTGGACCGGTTATGTTGAGGATATGGAAGACTCCGGTAATCCTTATGTAGAGCAGTTTATCAATGGGAGAGCGGACGGACCCATAAAAATGGGAACTGTTTAGTTATATGGACAAAGAATACTCAGTATCTGAAATTTCAAATGCTCTTAAGACTAATATAGAAACTGCATTCGGCAGTGTGCGGGTTCGGGGCGAAATATCGGAACTCAAACAGCCTTCCAGCGGACATATATATTTTTCTCTTAAAGAAGGAGAACAGATTTTATCAACAATTTGCTGGAAATGGCAGGCAGACAAGCTGCAAACTAAACTGGAAGCAGGCGCAGAGGTTGTTTGCCTTGGCAAAATTTCTACTTACGCTCCTCAGTCCAAATACAATTTAATAATAGAAGATGTTAAGCTGGCTGGAATTGGAGCGATTCTCAAGATGCTCGAGGAGCGAAAGAAGCGGCTGGCTGCGGAGGGACTGTTTGATGTTTCTAAAAAGAAGCTCCTGCCCTACATACCTTCGTGTATCGGCATTATCACTTCTCCCGGCGGAGCTGTAATAAGAGACATTATGCACAGGCTGTCCGAAAGATTTCCGCGCAAAGTTATTTTGTGGTCTGTTCCGGTACAAGGAGAAGGAGCAGCTCTGCAGATTGCCGGAGCTGTCAGAGGATTTAATGCGTTGGAAAAAGAGACGGTTGTCAATGGGCAGACTCTGGTAAAGCCTGATTTATTGATAGTAGCCAGAGGCGGCGGCAGCGTAGAAGATCTCATGCCGTTTAATGAAGAGATTGTTGTCAGGGCTGTTGCTGAAAGTGCGATACCAGTTATATCTGCAATAGGACATGAGACTGATGTTACGCTTATAGATTATGCGGCAGACTACAGAGCACCTACGCCTACAGGAGCGGCTGAAAAAGCAGTGCCGGTAAGAAAAGAGCTTTTGGACAAGCTGGATAGCTTTTCGGACAGACTGGATAAGGCTTTTCACAGATACACTGCTATTAGATTTGAAAAGTTGGATTTTTTGATGCGGGCAATAGGAACTCCGGAAAGCATCATAGAACCCTTAGCGCATCGCCTTGATGATAGAAGCGAAAGGCTTAGTATTTCTTTTGATTCTGTTATGCTGCGAAAAACCGGCGCACTGGAAAAGGTGTGCGGAAGGCTCAAGCACCCTATTGATATTATAAATATGTCTAAACAAAAACAGAAACACATATCGCAGAATTTAGAAAAGGCTATGAAGAATTTTATGATACAAAATGTTTCCGGTTTTGACAGCCTGTCTAGGACTCTTCAAATCCTGTCTCCTAAGTCTGTATTGCAAAGAGGCTATACTTTAGTAAAAAACAAAGAAGGAGTTCTTATTACTTCATCAGCATATTTAAAAGCCGGAAATAATATAGCAATAGAATTCTCGGACGGAACAAAAGATGCAGTTATTAGATGACACTCTGTTATTTAGATTCCTTTTCGGCTTTGTCATAGGAGCTATACTAGGCAGTTTTTCTACTATGCTTGTTTACAGAATACCCAACAGGATTTCTGTTGTTTTTCCGAGATCTCGCTGTACTGAATGCAAAACAGTATTGGGAGTTCGAGATTTAGTGCCTATTTTTTCGTGGCTGTGCAATAAAGGCAGATGCCGCCACTGTAAAAAGCCTATATCGTCACGGTATCTTTATATAGAACTCGTTGTAAGCCTCGCCTGCGCTGTGGTTACCTGTTTAGTAGGGTTTTCTTTACTGCTTATACCTTTTTATATTGCAGTTGTGGCTGGCGTTGTCTGTTTTTCTATTAAATTGAGAATCTAAGCCGCTGGATAGGGACCACCAAGATCTAATATATCATGATCATAACACCCTTTTTCACGGGTATCTGGGTGGAAGGGGTGCGGGTGGAACTCCGGTCCCTCAGATACCCCGCCGTCAATCTTAACTTCCTTTTTAGAGTCAAAAAACGGCATGCAGAGATAGCCGCCGGTAAGTTGTATTTCAGATATACTCATATAATCTCCGAATTAACCATAACCGCAACACGATAAACCAACTTAAAAACAAAATCAACTCCTATTTTAAACCGATCCTTTTGGCTCTTACTGAATTCAAAACTTCTTCCAAAGAAGAAATATGCCGCAAAGTAGCGTTTGCATTCCGCCATGCGCTGCCTCTCAGAGCCTGCATGAAAACGCCTATTGCCTGTGCCAAGGTCTGACATACTTTTCTTGCGACCAGGTCGCACTCTGCCGGCTTTTCAGCCTGCTCCAGTTCCGTTTTTATCTCTTCAACTATTGGCAGTTCCTGATACTCTTCATCGTCAAGAATCTTTTCATGTAAAGACAGCCAGTACTTGCCTCTTTTCAACGGGTCTTTAAGAATATGATACGCCTCTTGCAGCACTTCAAAATGCTGGGCAGCATATTTTCGTTCATTAATGCCCCGTATCATAAATCTTTCCGGATTCAGCACTTTAGTAAGCGCATGATAATTTTTTTCCAATAACTCTAAGTCAATGTCCAGATTTTTGTCTAAATTAAGTCTGGCAAAACAGTCTATTTTATGAACCTGCTGAATCGAGCCGCAGATATGACAGAAGATTACATGCACATGTACCGGCTTCTGGCACATCCAGCAGTGCTTATTCTCGCCGTTATCTATAAAGCCGCTAATTCCTATTACAACAGCCATTTTCCCCTCGTGTTAATTATATCTCTGTAAAATTTGCAGAAAAAATTGTCGCTACGCTAATTCTTTACTTGAAAATATCCAGCCCCTTTGTGCTAGAATGCGGAGCTGTACAATTTGCGCAGTATATCTGATTCTCTATTTTGATACATCTTGTATCTTTTATGTTTTATAAGGAGTTAATATGCCTGAAGTTTTTTTCTCTGGATCTGCTGGTCGCTTGGAAGGTCGTTATAATCCGGGAAAGTCTCCTGATTCTCCTATAGCTCTTATTCTGCACCCGTATCCTCAGCACGGCGGAACTATGAATAACAAAGTAGTCTATACCATGTACAGCGCATTCGTAGAAAAAGGTTTTGCAACATTGCGTTTCAATTTCAGAGGCGTAGGCAAATCTCAGGGCTGCTACGACAGAGGCGAAGGCGAACTCAGCGATGCCGCCAGTGCTATTGACTGGCTTCAGGCTATGAATCCTAACACCAGAAACGTTTGGATAGCAGGCTTTTCTTTCGGAGCATGGATAGCTCTTCAGCTTCTTATGCGCAGACCCGAGGTTGATTCTTTTGTGGCAGTTTCTCCCCCTACCAATATGCTGGATTTCAATTTCCTGACTCCCTGCCCGGTATCCGGTCAGATAATTCACGGCGGAATGGACGATATTGTGCCGGAGCCTTTTGTCTCTAAGATGGTGCATAAATTATCCAGCCAAAAAGGCATAAATATTGATTATAAAGTCATTCCGACCGCTACTCACTTCTTCACAGAGAATCTCTTTGACATATCCAACTGTATGAGAAGCTATCTGGAGCAGGCTGTACAAGAGCCTCCTTTGGCGAAAAGCGCATAACAATGTGAAATTTCACATTCTTACCTTATTGCCGTCTAAAAAATGCCATAATGTATACGTATCTTGCTTTCATGAGATAACTTAACTAACTTTATGGAGGCTATCATGAAAAAGAAACTGAATAAAATCACTGTTGCGGCATTGGGTGTAATTATGCTGTCCGGTGTGTGTGCTACAAATGCAAATGCAGCGCCTATGCCGCCGAGACACGGGCAAAATAAGCCGGCTGTTGTAGTCAAAAAAAGCTCCAATACCGGCGCAGTCATAACCGCAGGAGCTATAGGCACAATAGCGGGCTTAGCTATCGGAGTTGCCGCTTCCAACAATCATCATTATCCGGCTCCTCAAAGAGTACATTATGTACAGCACCCTCGTTATAAGCACTCTTGCGGAAGTTATAAATGTACAAAATCGAGGCACTCTCACTATAACTACAATCAGCGTTGGGTAATTTCCTCGCCTTGCCGTTAACGGGTGCTATGGCCTTGCCTTATAAGGTATGTTTTTTTCTTGCAGAAGCTTTTCAAACTTGCCGTTTTCTATCATTGTTTTGAGAACATAGCTGCTGCCGAGAAATTCCCCGCAAACATACAAATGAGGCAAGGCCGCACCGCTGCCGTAGTCTCTTATTCCCTGCTGTAAAGCAGTATCTGTCAGAACGTCTATTGCCTTATATTTCAGCCCGAACAGATTAAGCAGATGCACAGCCTGAGAGGAAAAGGTACACTGAGGAAATATAGGCGTGCCCCTCATAAACAGGACTATGGACGAAGAGGCTATTTCATGGTCTATGCGTTCTTTTATTACGGTATCCATATATCATGCACCTTTTTTAGCTCTTGTATATCTGTGCTATCGTTACCGATAGTGATTTTGTCCTTGCAGGTTGTGCCTATTAATAAAGTTTCTATGCTTGCTTGTTTGGCTTTGGACAAAAACGCGTCCGGTGTTTTTGTGGAAATTAAAAAGCGTGCCTGATCTTCGCCGAACCAGAATGCTTCGTCTGTGTTGTCTAATGTAACTTTCACGCCAATTTCCGATGCTAATGACATCTCGGCAAGAGCAACCAAGAGTCCGCCGTCCGACACATCATGGCACGCACTTATAATCCCTTCATTTATAATGTCCCGGACAAACTCTGAATTCTTTCTCTCCAGTGTTAAATCCACAAACGGAGGAGTGCCTTTTTCCAGTCCAAACACTTCTCTTAGATATATAGACTGTCCTATGTGTCCTTTTGTGCTTCCAATCAAAAAGACTGATTCGTCTTCTTCCTTAAAAGCTATATTCACTGCCTTATTGACATCTTCTATTATCCCTACTGCTCCTATTTCCGGCGTAGGCAATATGGCTTTCCCGTCAGTTTCATTGTAGAGACTGCAATTTCCGGATATTACAGGATAGTCCAAAGCTAAACACGCCTCTTTAATGCCTTCAACAGCTCCGACAAACTGCCCCATAATACGAGGCTTCTCAGGATTGCCGAAATTCATGTTGTCTGTAATAGCCAGCGGTTTTGCTCCTACTGCGCTTATGTTTCTGTAGGTTTCGGCAACTGCCTGTTTGGCACCCATAACAGGGTCTGCCAAACAATATCTCGGCGTGCAGTCTGTAGAAATCGCTATCCCTCTCTTAGTAGGCTCTCCCTTATCATTGTCCAGCCTTACAAGAGCAGCATCGCCTCCGGAACCCTGTACAGTATTGCCTCTTACATAATTATCGTACTGTTCCCATATCCAACGCTTAGAACACAAATCCGACGTTGCCAGCAGCTCTTTTAATACTCCCAAAATACTCTTCCCGGCCGGCAGTCTGTATTTTATAGAGTCTATCGGCTCCTGCTGCGGCGTAGGCTCCCACGGTCTTTCATATACGGGAGCTTTTTCTACCAGAGGGTCTACAGGAATATCAATCTCAACTGCTGAGTTCCTAGTGCATATAATACGCTTAGTGTTTGTAAGATGCCCTATCACGGCAAAATCTAATTCCCACTTTTTGAAAATAGCCTCCGCCTGTTTTTCCATTGCCGGATTAAGAACTATCAGCATGCGCTCTTGGCTTTCTGACAGCATAATCTCGTAAGCAGTCATTGCCTCCTCGCGGCAAGGCACTTTATCCAAATCCAGTTCTATTCCGAGTCCTCCCTTAGAAGCCATTTCTACAGAAGATGACGTAAGCCCTGCTGCGCCCATGTCCTGAATAGACACTACAGCTCCCGTATTCATCAGCTCAAAACATGCTTCCATAAGCAGTTTTTCTGTAAATGGATCGCCCACCTGAACAGTAGGTCTTTTGCTTTCGGAGTCTTCAGAGAACTCGCCTGATGCCATAGTGGCTCCCTTAATCCCGTCCCTGCCCGTCTTAGACCCGACATATACTACGGGATTGCCGACACCTGCCGCCTTAGAGTAAAAAATCTTGTCCTTATTCGCAATTCCTACAGTCATAGCATTGACCAGAATATTGCCGTTGTAACTAGAGTGAAAAGCAGTTTCCCCTCCTACATTAGGCACTCCCACACAGTTGCCATATCCGCTGATGCCGGCAACAACGCCCTCTACTAAAGAAGCGGTTTTCGGGTGGTTTATATCTCCGAATTTCAGAGCGTTCATATTGGCAACCGGTCTGGCTCCCATAGTGAATACGTCTCGTAATATTCCACCGACTCCTGTTGCAGCTCCTTGGTACGGCTCTATGAAAGAAGGGTGATTATGGCTTTCCAGTTTGAACACTGTTGCCTGCCCGTCTCCAATGTCTATGACTCCTGCGTTTTCCCCGGGACCGCATATTACCCAAGGTGCTTTTGTAGGCAGCTTTTTCAACCACACTCTTGTAGATTTATAAGAACAATGTTCCGACCACATGGCAGCAAACACCCCGAACTCCGCGAGCGTAGGCGTTCTGTTGATAATTCCCTTTAGAACCTTATACTCATCTTCGGTCATTCCGTGATCTTTGAGTAAATCTTTAAGACTGGTTTCATCTTCGGAAATTATATTAGTCATTTTTTTCTTTCTAAAATTTTTTGCGTTGCGGAACAGCCTTTTTATGTACTAGCTTTTTAGCCCAGAACGTGCCATTTTTCAAAGGATTTTTTTAATATTAAAAGGGAGCATACCATGCAAGTTACTTTTCAGGATATAAAAAAAACAGGCATAAATAATAAGCCTATAGCATGTATAACTGCTTATACCGCCCCTATGGCGCAAATAGCAGACCCTTTGGTGGATATTATTCTGGTTGGTGATTCGCTGGGCATGACTATATACGGCTTTGACAGCACTATTCCTGTCACAATAGACATGATGATAGCCCACGGCGAAGCAGTAGTCCGCTATGCCAAACACGCTATGGTTGTAGTGGATATGTCATATAACACCTATGAGCATTCTAAAGAACAAGCCCTTGAGAATGCTAAAAAAATAATGGAAAAAACCAAGTGCGCTGCCGTGAAGCTGGAAGGAGGCGTTGAATTAGCAGGTACTATTAAATACCTTGTTGATAATGGTATTCCTGTTATGGGACACATAGGGCTTCTGCCTCAGTCCGTAGAGAAAATGGGCGGTTACAAAATTCAAGGCAGAAACGATGAAGGAGCTAAAAAAGTCATGAATGATGCTCTTGCAGTTGAAAAAGCCGGAGCGTTTTCCATAGTTATAGAAGGGACTATAGAACCTGTTGCCAGAGATATAACCAATGCCCTAAAGATTCCTACCATAGGCATAGGAGCCTCTCCGGCATGTGACGGGCAGATTCTGGTTTTAGACGATGTGATAGGAACATTTACTGCCTTTTCTCCGAAATTTTCCAAGAGATTTTGTGATGTGAAGCCAATCATAAATGCTGCCATTGCGCAATACGCTGCCGATGTTAAAGCCAGAGTATTTCCTTCGGAAGATAATTGTTTTTATCCTAAATAAAAATATCGCCGGAATTTATCACTTGTACTCTGTTGTCTGTTGTGAGACGCAGATTGCCTTCCGGCGTTATGTCCAAAAACTCGCCTTTAACAACATTTCCGTTCGGGAGTTTTACCGATGTCATACCTTTAAGAGCGTGCTTATGCCATGCTAAACGTATCTCATCAAACTTTTTCTGATGAAGAATAGTACACCGCTTATCAAAAGATTTCAAAAGCTCATCTAAAACATAATCTGCTTCGAACTTCCTGTTGCTTTCAGCATTCAGACTGGTAACAGGATACATAGCTTCTTCCGGGTGCTTTTCAACATTTATGCCAATGCCTATGATAAGAAAATCACCTGTTGATTCAATCAGAATACCGCTGGTTTTCTTGCCATTCAACAGCACATCATTAGGCCATTTTAATTCAACTCTTGCGTCAGGCAGCGCATTTCTTATAACGTCAGCTACAGACAATCCCGCAGCAAAACTGTAAAACACCATATGCTTAGGCTCTAAGGAATTCTTAATCAAAATAGAAGTATACAAATTCCCTTTAGGAGAACTCCATGTTCTGTTGCTTCTGCCGCGCCCTGCGGTCTGATATTCAGCAGCAAGAACTATTGCGTTCTTCGGAGACGCTCCTATAAATTTCCTAATCTCGTTATTAGTACTGTCCGTACTCTCTATACGATTAATGTCAAAGATCATATTATTTACTCTATCAAAATATCCGCTGCAACTCTGAGGCTGAGGTCGGAAAACAGCTCCGGCATTAGGATAAATCCTATCATAGCAATTGCGGCAAATCCGGCTATGGCATTCACTGCAAAATCTGATCTCAACGCCGCCCCTTCCATAGGCTCGCTGAAATACATTATTCTGATTATACGCAGGTAATAATATGCGCTGATAACGCTGCTAAGAACGCCTATTACGGCAAGGGCAGTGTATCCGCTTTTTACGGCTGCAAAAAATACAAAGTACTTGGCGAAAAATCCTGCAAGCGGCGGTATGCCTGCTAATGAAAACAGCAAAATCATCATGCAGAACGCCAGATATGGATTTGTTTTTGAAAGACCGCTAAAGTCCTCGATCCTATCAGTCGGCTTGTCATTTTTGTTCAGTGCAATAAGAACCGCAAAAATCCCCAAGAGATTTATAATATAAATTCCAAAATACAGTAAAACAGCCTGTAATCCATATTGTCCTCCTGCAATAACTCCTATAAGCAAGTATCCTACGTTCGCAATGCTGCTGTACGCAAGCAGCCTCTTGATGTTGCTTTGCGCAAGTCCTGCAAAAGCTCCAAGTACCATAGAAGCTACCGAGAGGAAAATAATTGCCTGTATCCAATTTTGAGATAATCCATCGAAAGGCTGGAACAAAAGTCTTACTAGCAGAATGAACGCTGCGAACTTAGGTGCAGTAGCAAAAAACGCCGTGACTGGACTGGGTGCTCCGGTATACACATCAGGTGCCCACATATGAAACGGAACAGCAGATATTTTGAATGCAAGCGCAGCTAAAACAAACACCATTCCCACAGCAGCTATCATAGGCATCTCTTGCGTCTGACTGACCAGAGCATATAACTCGGCAAAATTTGTAGTCCCGAAATACCCGTATATAAACGACAGACCATATAATAAGACTCCGGAAGAAATTGCGCTTAAGATAACGTACTTTAATCCTGCCTCGGAAGATTTTGCAGAGCTTCTGTTAAATGCAGCGAGAATATATAAGGCAAGGCTCTGAAGTTCCAATCCGGCATAAAGCATTATAAAATCATTTGCAGACACCATGAAAAACATTCCAAGCACCGCCAGCATAATCAATACGGGATATTCGGCTTTTTGGTTGTTTATCTGCTTAAAATAAGTCCATGATAAAAGTATGATACCCGAAGACGCTATCAGTATAAAACCTTTCGCAAACCTAGATACGGCATCTTCTATGAATTGCTCGTTGAAAAGAAATAACGGAAACATTCCGCCCATAAAATCAGATACTCTATTGGGAAAAAATACTGCATATCCGGCAAGCGCAAAAAACAGCAGTACCGCTATGTTTACTGTTTTCGCACGTTTATCTCCCATAAAGGCAGCCATAACAACAGTAACAAGTACGCCTGCAAATAACAGTATTTCAGGTGCAATCAACAAAAAGTCAGATGCTTCTATCATTGCACTAACCTCTCTAAGATAGTTTTCATTGTTGCTGAATACTGATTACTGAATGTACTGGGATAGAGTCCTATCCAGAAAACTAAAACTGCCAGCGGCGCAAAACAAAGGCTTTCCCGGACGCTTAAGTCCGGCATTTTTGAAACGTCTTCTTTATCCTGCTTTCCAAAAAACAACCTTCTGTACAAAGACAGCATATAAACAGCACCAAGAATAATTCCAAGGCCGGCAAACACTGCAATCCAGATATTCGCTTTATATGCGCCCAAGAGAGACAAAAACTCGCCTGTAAATCCGGACGTTCCCGGAAGTCCTACGGCAGCCAGCGTAAATATCATGAAAAACATAGCGTACTGAGGCATATTAGAAGCCATGCCTCCAAAACGGGCTATCTCTCTTGTGTGCAGCCTGTCATATGCAACTCCGACTCCCATAAACAGCGCAGCCGACACAAAGCTATGAGAGAGTATAACAAACATTGCTCCGTCAAGCCCCTGTTCATTCATAGAAAACAGCCCCAGCGTCACAAATCCCATATGAGCTACAGAAGAATACGCTATCAGCTTTTTCATATCTGTTTGAGCAAAGGCAACAAAAGAGGCGTATATTATAGCGATTATACTAAGAACAATCATCATAGGAGCAAACAGCATACCGGCTTCCGGCAGCATTTGCAGAGATATTCTGATGAACCCGTAAGCTCCCATTTTGAGCAATATTCCTGCAAGCAATACCGAACCGGTCGTAGGTGCTTCTACGTGGGCATAAGACAGCCACGTGTGAAACGGAAACATAGGAGTTTTCACTGCAAACGAAGCAAAGAAAGCCAGCCATATCCATATTGCCGCATCTATAGGCACTCCTTGTTCTATGAGCTGCATCATATCCGTAGTGTTGAACGCAACAGCTATATACAGAACAGCAACCAGCATCAGCAACGAGCCCAGCAATGTATACAGAAAAAATTTATACGTAGCATAAATTCTTTTCTCTCCGCCCCATATGCCTATAATCAAAAACATAGGTATAAGGACTCCCTCGAAGAAAACATAAAACAGCACTAAATCCAGAGACGTGAACGTGCCTATCATCATGGTTTCCAGTATCAAAACCGCAATCATGAACTCGTGTATATTTTTCTTGATGCTGCCGAAAGAATTCAATATCGCTATCGGAGTAATAATAGCCGTAATCATCACAAACCATAAAGAAATACCGTCAATACCTCTTATGTATTCTGCGTTGAAAGAAGGCAACCATGATGCTCGCTCTACTAGCTGAAACGCAGGATTGGTATTATCAAAAACAAAAAACACTGCTAAAGCCAAGAGAAACGTTACGAAAGAGACGGTTAATGCTATAACTTTGGAAGCATCTGTCTTGAGTCTGGTAAATTTAGCTATAAAAAATATACACAACGCTCCTAGTAACGGAAAAAACGTCATGACAGAAAGCAGCGGTATGTCGGATAGTGCGGTTTCCATTCTAATACAACCTCCAACCCCAGAACCAAGAAACTAACAAAGCAAGCCCCAGTATCATGGCAAACGCATAGTGATACAAATATCCAGTCTGAACAGATACTATTTTACGCGTTACCATTATAGATACTCTTGCTATTCCATCGACTCCGAATTTGTCTATGAATCCGTCATCTATTTTAGTCCGCATGAATCTCGCTATTGCGCCAAACGGACGGACAAATATCATGTTATACGCTTCATCAAAATAAAATTTGTCGTATATCAAACGATAAACAACGCCTAACTTATTAGATATTTTCTGAGGAATATCTTTTATAATGTCATATGCAATATAAGCAAGCGCAACTCCGGACGACACAAGCGTTATAGGCAAAATAGTGTATAATAGTCCTGCATGACTGCTTTCATGATCTGAGACAAAAATAGAGTTTTTCCAAAACTCAACAGCTTTGCTTCCGGTAAACCAATCAAACGCAAGCCAGCCCAGAAACACAGACGCTATAACCAACGGCAGCATAGCCAGTATCATAATAGCGGGAGCTTCATGTATTTCTTCTCTTCTGTTCAAAACCTTTCTGTCACCAAAGAAAGTCATGAAAATCATTCTGGAGGCATACAGCGCAGTTAAAAACGCTGCTATTACGCCGGAGTAATAAACAAATGTTCCCATTCCGGTATTTTTTGCAATAGCGGATTCTAAAATCAGTTCCTTAGAATAGAAACCGGAAAAGCCGAAAACGCCTATTATTCCTATGCCCATTAAAGCCAGAGAGCCTATCCAAGTGAAGTAATGTGAGAAAGGCATATATTCTTTAAGCCCTCCCATTTTCCGCATATCCTGCTCGCCGTGCATGGAGTGAATGACAGCTCCTGCCGTCAAAAACAGTAAAGATTTGAAAAACGCATGAGTCACAAGATGAAACATAGCCGCAGAATATGCCGATATGCCTATGGCAAAGAACATGAAGCCCAGCTGGCTTATGGTAGAATAAGCAATGACCTTTTTTATATCAAATTGAGTAATAGCAACAAGTCCGGCAAACAAGCAGGTCAGCACTCCTGTAACAGTGATAAAAGATAAAACAAAAGGAGCATGTTCAAACAGCGGAGAAAGGCGGACAATCATAAACACTCCTGCCGTAACCATAGTGGCAGAGTGAATAAGCGCAGATACTGGAGTAGGTCCCTCCATAGCGTCCGGAAGCCATGTATGCAGTCCCAGCTGTGCGGATTTCCCCATAGCCCCTATAAAGAATAAAAAGCAAATCAAAGAGACGGCATGAACAGATACGCTTAAAATCTCCCAGTGGACTTCCGAAGCTTTGGCAGCTTTGGCAAACATTGTGGTGTAATCCAAAGAATTAAACAAAACAAAACAGGCAAAGATGCCTAATAAAAATGCAAAATCGGAAACTCTGTTGACCAGAAAAGCCTTTATACCCGCATCATTCGCAGACTCTTTTTCATACCAGAAGCTAATCAGTATATAAGAGGCAAAGCCGACTCCTTCCCAAGCAAAAAACATCTGAAGCATATTAGGCGCAACAACCAGCACAAACATAAAAAACGTAAATAAACTCAAATACGCCATAAATCTGGATTTGCTTTTGTCCTCCGCCATATAACCGATAGAATATAAATGTATTAAACACGATACTACGGATACGACTAGCAGCATCAAAGCTGAAAGAGTATCCAGTTTTATGCCCCAGTCCGCTTTCAAATTTCCGGAAGCTATCCATTCGAATAACATAGTGTTGGCTTCATGTCCCTCAACAGCCACATACCGGAACAGGACTATGGAAAAAATCGCAGCAATTAACATACAGCCTGTCGCTGCAACCTGAGCCGCCTTATCGCAGCCGTCCTGATATTTTTCTTTTAAAAATTTAGGCAGGAAGACTTTGGTTCCGATAAGCATTGCAAGCACTGCGCCTATCAGAGGAAGAAAAATTATAGCAATGTCTAAAGACAGATTCACGGTTTATCTTCTCCTATCAATGTTTCAGCCTCTATATCCACAGAACCTCTGTTGCGGAAATACACTGTCAGTATAGCCAAACCTAAAGCAGTTTCTGCGGCAGCTACTGTGAGTATAAACATTGAAAAAATCTGTCCGCTGATGTTTCCCTGATATACGGAGAATGCTGTAAAATTTATAATCACTGACAGCAAAATCAGCTCTATAGCCATGAAAACACCTATAATATTCCTCCTATGAAATATTATGCCTATAATGCCCGTCATGAACAAAATCGCAGACAATACTAAAAAATGATGCAGCTCTATGTTCATGGCACTTTAAACCCGCGCTGTACAAACGTATCTTTCAATTCTCTGTTCAGTTCATCAGATAAACTCAAAACAGTTTTATTGACAGCTTTCAGCTCCTCTCTCTGAATAGCGTTTGCATTGGATAAATATTTTTTGCCGATATCGGAGGAAAAGAACGCCAGCATCTCTTTCAGCTCTTTAGTACTAAACATAACGGCAATGTTCTGAGCCATTTCCTTCTGAATAGCAGCTATATTCTGCTCCGACATTTTAACAAACACCTCATTGGCAAGCTGCCTCATAGTAGTATAATCTTCGCCTTCCTTAAAATTACCTTCATTAGCCTTTATAACGCTGTTAACAAGACTAAACGAACGCCATCTAAGATTGGCAATAACTTTAGTCTTAGTATCAAAAAGCCTGACGAACTCTTCCGCCAGCTTCAGTGCTTTAGTATCCGCCACAGCAGCCGTACCTGCGGTCTCTGTTTTTGCAGGTTCATTAACGCCGGAGTTCCGCACAAAACCCATATACACAATGCCTGCCAGCAAACAGACAACCAATATACTGAATATTACACGTTTTTTCATAGTTGGACTCCATTCTTTGAAATTACAGAAGTTATTCTTATCACATCCGATACAGAAACATTTGTCTGCTCCATAGGCGACTGCATCTTACGCTGTTTTCTTTCCCGTAAGTTTAGCACAATAGCCCCTATCATCGCAGTTAACAATATAAGACCACATACCTGAAACGGTAAAAAATACTTGGTATATAATACTTGACCCATTGCGTGCGTGTTGCTCACCTGACTTTCCGCACTCACAGCTCCTTCCGCTATGAAAGTGCCCGGGTCAAACGATATATCCGTCATTATAAGTTCAACTAATAAAACCAGACACACAACAATTGCCATAGGCAAATACGTTTTCCACTCTTTTTTCAGCTGCTTCTTGAATCCGATATCCAGCATCATTATAACAAACAAAAATAGTATTGCGATTGCACCTGCGTAAATAATAATCAAAATGAAAGCTAGGAATTCAGCCCCGATTAAAATAAACAAACACGCGACATTTACAAAACACAGTATTAAAAAAAGCAAAGCGTGCACAAGGTTTTTAGAGCAAACGACCATGCCTGCCGAAGTCAGCAATATTGCAGAATATATATAAAACATTATTGCTGAGAACATAAAAAACACCTACCTATATTTCTGATTTGCCTTAAGATTACTGGCAACTGCGCCTTCCCACAAATCACCTTTTTCCAACAGTCTTTCCTTTGTATAATACAGCTCTTCCTTAGTCCATGTTCCGAATTCAAAATTAGGACTCTCTACTATAGCGTCTACCGGGCAAGCCTCTTGGCACAGTCCGCAAAAGATGCACTTGTTGAAATCTATTTCATACCTTGAAGTTCTCCGCACTCCGTCTTGTCTGAATTCGGAATCAATAGTAATTGCCTGAGCAGGACAAACCACCTCGCATAACTTACAGGCAATACAGCGTTCTTCGCCGTTAGGATAACGCCTAAGAACGTGTTCTCCTTTGAACCTGGGGCTAAGAGGACCCTTTTCATACGGATAATTTATTGTGACCCGTCTTTTGAACAAATATGAAAAAGTCAAAATGTGTCCGCGCACTATATCATAGAGCGATATAATCTTGATGTACCTTAGAAATGACATCATGCTCTAAACTCCGAACGTTACATAAGCAGACACTACTACAACCCACAGAAAAGATATAGGCAAAAGAACCTTCCAGCCTATACTCATCAGCTGATCATAGCGGTATCGCGGAAGAGTAGCTCTTACCCATAGGAAAATGAACAGGAACAAAGCAACTTTTACGAAAAACCAAATAATACCGGGAATAAAATCTAAAGCAGGTATAGGAGAAAGCCAGCCTCCTAAAAACAATAGCACTGCAATACTGCTGAGTAAAATCATATTAGCATATTCGCTGAGGAAAAACATAGCAAATGCCATAGAAGAATATTCCGTATGAAAGCCCGCCACTATTTCGGATTCTCCCTCCGGCAGGTCGAACGGGTGCCTGTTGGTTTCTGCGAGAACAGCTATTATGTATATAATAAAGATTGGAAACAAAAGCGTAAACGCAAACCAGCCGTCTTCTTGAGACTTTACAATCTCCGATAAATTGAGACTGCCGGCGAATAGTATCACGCAAACAAAAACCACCCCTATAACCAGTTCATAAGAGATTAACTGCGCAACAGCTCTTAGAGAACTTAAAAACGGATACTTGGAATTGGAAGACCAGCCTGCGAATAAAATTCCATAAACACATAAAGATGATACCGCTATTAAATACAGTAGTCCTACATTGATATCCGCCAGAACAAGCCCGTCTCCGAAAGGAATAACAGCCCACGCAATAAGAGATATAAAAAACGCAAAAATAGGAGCTCCGACAAAAATTATTTTATCAGCTTCTGCCGGCAGTATCATCTCTTTACCCAACAGCTTTATTCCGTCCGCTACAGGCTGCAAAACTCCGAAAGGTCCGACAACATTGGGGCCTTTTCTTAACTGCATAGCCGCAAGAACTTTTCTCTCTGCATAAGTGAGGTATGCCACGGCTCCCATAAGCGGAGCTACTATCAATCCGATTTTTATGGCAATCCAGATAAGCGGCCACAAGTATTCATAAAAGAATTCCATAGTCATGCTCCCTCTGAATACGTTTTAGAAGACAGCCCGAGAATCTGTTCAGTACATTTCTTCATTGTATCGGAATTCCTGCTGATAGTGTCAGTCATGTAAAAATTATCAATCGCCGGTTTGAAAGGAGCGTTAGACATGGTACTGTCATTCAAATAACTGGAGTAAGAAGTCATTATCTCTTGGTGAGTATGTTCTTCAATGATAAATACCGGCACCTGACTGAACATCAAAGCCCTAAGCTCTGCCAAAGAATCAAATGGCAGCTTGCAGCCGTACAATTCGGAAAATTCTCTGATAATACTCCAGTCCGGTTTAGCCATTCCCGGCGGGAACACTGCCTGAAAAGCAGTCTGAGGTCTGCCTTCCGTATTTACGTAAATAGCGTCTTTTTCCGTGTATGCCGCAGCCGGCATTACCACATCGGCATTCTCAGCTCCAGCACTTCCGATATGTCCCTGATAAATTATAAACACATTGGGATTAGCTTTCCGTATTCTGTCAAAATCCAACTCATCAGCTCCTACCAGCCATAAAACATCAGCCTTGCCTTCGTATACTCCGTGAACTCCGTATCCTGTGCCTTCGGGAGGAACAAATCCTATATCCAATCCCCCTACTCTGGAACTCACGTTCTGTAAGACATTAAAACCGTTCCAATCAGTGCGTACTGCTCCGTATCTGTGCGCTAAAATTTTTGCATTCTGGTGTACGGCTGCGCCGTCATCTCTGGCCATCACTCCGGCGCCCAGAATAAACATAGGCTTGTCAACACGGCTAAGTATGTAGGCAAAATCTCCTTCCACTCCCATCAAACTGGTAATCGCCTGCGGAGTATTGCCCAAATGCGTGTATGGGTATCCGAGGTCTGCTTCTTCGCCTATAAGAGCAATGCTGCAATCACCCTTCAATAACCTTTTGCGTATTCTGGCATTCAATACGGGTGCTTCTTTTCTGGGGTTTGTTCCTATAAGGATTATGGCATCCGCCTCGTCTATTCCCGCTATTCCTGCATTGAATATATAATTATTTCTGGCGGAAATATCATACACGCTTCCGTCCTGACAGCAATCAAGATTACAGCACTTCATAGCGGACATCAGCATCTTCATCGCAAACATGCTCTCGCAATCAACCATATTTCCGGCTATTACCGCTATACGTTCCGGCGAGGTTTTTCCCAGCTTTTCGGAAATTTGATTGAAAGCCTCACTCCAATCGGCTTGAACCTTATCAACATACGGCGCATCAATCCTGTTTTTCTTCAACCCGTCTATTGCAAATCGAGCCTTATCGGAAATCCACTCTTCATTTACACCGTCGTTTCTTATGGGAGTAACTCTGATAATTTCGTTGTCCCTAGTATCTATGCAAATATTGCTGCCTACGGCATCAAACACGTCAACACTTATAGTCTTTCTTAACTCCCAAGGTCTGTACGTGCCCGCAGCAGGCTTATTTGTCAACGCTCCTACAGGACAAACATCTATGAGGTTTCCGGATAACTCGGACGTTAAAACTTTAGACACATACGTTCCTATATCCAGCTTCTCTCCTCTGTACAGTCCTCCCAAAGACGGAACGCCGCATATTTCGTCCATGAACCTTATGCACCTAGTGCAGGCAATGCACCTGTTCATATCGGTTTTTATCAAAGGTCCCAAATCTTTATTCGGCATCTGCCTTTTGGCAAAATTATATCTTGAACCCTTATTTCTATACTCGTAAGCATAGTCCTGTAAATCACACTCTCCTCCTTGATCGCATACGGGGCAGTCCAACGGGTGATTGATGAGTAAAAGCTCCATAACGCTGTCCCGAGCGTTCTTGACATTGGAGGTATTTGTGTGAACTACCATACCCTCGGAGCAAGGCTGAACGCAGCTTGCGACTGGTTTAGCCATGTTTTCAACTTCCACCAAACACATGCGGCAGTTGCCGGCTACACTCAGCTTATCATGATAGCAGAAACGGGGTATCTTTATGCCGAGCTGTTCACAGGCTTGCAAAATGCTTGTACCCTCTTCCACCTCTATTTCCTGATTATCTATGACCAGCTTTGTCATAATCTCTTAATCCTTTCCAGCATAAGCGGTCTGAAATGACGAAGCAGCCCCTGTATAGGTGAGGCAGCCCCGGCTGCAAATGCACAAATAGTTTCATCAGGTATTTGTTTAATCAAATCCTCTAACAAATCAATGTCCCTAAGACCAGCCTGTCCTCTTAGTATTTTTTGCATAATTCTGGAAATCCAACCAATGCCCTCTCTGCACGGAGTACATTGCCCGCAGCTTTCATGCTTATAGAAAAGGCTTAGACGGAAGACTGCGGCGACTACGTCTACGGAAGAATCCATTACAATGACTCCTCCTGTCCCCAAAGCAGAGTGCAGGGAACATAAATCATCAAAATCCATTGTCACTATATTGCAAATACTCTTAGGAAGAACTTCAGTAGAAGCACCTCCCGGAATGACTGCCAGCAAATTATCCCAGCCTCCGGTAACTCCTCCTGCATGTTTTTCTATGAGTTCTTTTAATGGAATGCCCATAGCTTCTTCTACGTTGCAGGGTTTATTTACGCACCCGGAAATAGAAAATATCTTAGTCCCTGTATTTTTATGTCTTCCGATAGAAGCAAACCATGAGGCTCCTCTTCTTAAAATCTCCGGTATTGTTGAAACAGTTTCTACATTGTTGACCATAGTAGGACACGAGTACAGCCCTGCCTGAACAGGATACGGAGGCTTATTCCTAGGCAGTCCTTTTTTGCCTTCCAAGCTTTCAATAAGAGCAGTCTCTTCTCCGCATATGTATCCGCCCATGCCTCTGTGTATGTATACATCGCAATCCCAGCCGGAACCTGCTGCATTTTTTCCTAATAATCTCTTGGAATATGCCTCATTAATCGCTTTTTGGAGTATCTTTGCCTCGTTTGCGTACTCGCCCCTTATATATATGTATGCCGTATGGGCTCCTATGGCAAAAGCAGATATAAGAACTCCTTCCAGCAGCCTGTGTGGCTCATATCTTAGTATATCCCTGTCCTTGCATGTTCCGGGTTCTCCTTCGTCTGCATTGACTATGAAGTATCTGGGCAGGTCTGGATCAATATTCGGATTCTGTATAAACGACCATTTCACTCCGGTAGGAAAACCAGCTCCGCCTCTGCCTCTTATTTCTGATTTCTTTACTTCATTGATAATCCATGCCTGCCCTTTGCCGATAATCTTACCAGTGTTATTCCAAATACCTCTGCTCCGCGAGCTTCTCAAATCAGAGGCCCCCTTTCCTTGAAGATTAGTAAATATTTTATCCTTATCAATCAGCATTCTTTTTCCAACTTATCTATTATTGCAGTCATTTTCTTTGATGATAATTTCTCGTTATAATCATCATTGATTGCCACTACAGGTGCATGTATGCAGGCACCTAAACACTCCACCTCTACTATAGAAAACAGTCCGTCTTTCGTAGTCTCTCCGGCATTGATGCCCAGCCTGTCTTTGCAGGTTTTCAGCACTTGAGCAGCTCCGCACATTCCGCATGGTATACTGGTACACACTTGCAGCAGATGCTTTCCTACGGGCTTGAGATTAAACATAGTGTAAAAAGTAGCCGCCTCATATGCGCGGATTCTGGGCACCTGAAGCATATCCGCTGCGTAATTCATGGCTTCTTCGGATAACCAATTGCCGTTCTGCCTCTGCGCTAAGTCCAGTAAAGGAATTAATGCGCTAAGCTGTCTGCCTTTAGGATATTTTGCAATTATAGCTTTAGCCTCTTTCATATTTTCAGGAGTAAATTGAAACGTCATCTGTCCACCTCTCCGAAAACAAGATCAAGACTTCCTATTAACGCCACTACGTCCGCCAGCATATATCCTTTTGATATTTCATTCACTGCCTGTAAGTGCGCAAATCCCGTAGATCTCACATGACATCTGTACGGCTTATTGGAACCGTCCGCCACCAGATAAACTCCGAACTCTCCTTTAGGACTCTCAACCGCAGTATAGGTCTCTCCTTTAGGAACATGGAAGCCTTCAGAGTACAATTTGAAATGACGTATCATGCTCTCCATAGATGTTTGTATCTCGGCCCTCTTAGGAGGAGCTACTCTTAAATCATCGCACATTACGCTTCCGAAGGGCATTTTTTCTATGCACTGCATGATTATCTTTAGAGACTGCCGCATCTCGTTTATCCGCACCAGATACCGCGCAAAACAATCTCCGGTCTGTCCGACAGGCACATCAAATTTCATCTGTGCGTATACATCATAAGGCTGCATCTTGCGTAAATCCCAAGCTACTCCGGAAGCGCGCAGCATAGGACCGGAAAAGCCCCACTCTACTGCCTGTTCCTTGCTGGCAATTGCTATGCCCACAGTCCTTTGCCTGAAAATACGGTTATTTGTAAGGAGCCCTTCTAAATCATCTATGAACTTAGGAAATTTAACAGCCCATGCGTATATATCTTCAATCAAGCCGTCAGGCAAATCTTCCTTCACTCCGCCGACACGGAAATAGTTCGTGTGCATTCTGGCTCCGCCGACACGTTCATAAAACTCCATGAGTATCTCTCTCTGTTCAAACCCCCAAAGCGTAGGCGTAACAGCTCCTAAATCCAAAGCGCAAGTCGTAATGCAGAATATATGATTCAGTATCCTAGTAATTTCAGAATATAAAACTCTTATATACTGTCCTCTTAATGCAGGCTCTACTCCTAGTAATTTCTCAATTGCCAGCACAAACGCATACTCCTGACTTAACGGAGCTATGTAATCCATTCTGTCAAAATACGGTATTGATTGCAGATACGTCTTATGCTCTATCAGTTTCTCGGTTCCTCTATGCAGCAGTCCTATATGAGGATCTGCTCTTTCTATTATCTCTCCGTCCATTTCTAAAATCATGCGCAAGACTCCGTGCGCCGCAGGGTGCTGAGGTCCGAAATTGATTAAAAAAGGCTTAAGTTTCCGCTCTTCTTCAATATCTTTTTCAACAGCACTCATCTGCTTAAGCCTCACAATTGCTCAAAGTATCATATTCTCTATAGTCCTGTTCCAGCACAACAGGAACATACACAACTTTACCCAGTTTTTCATCGTATTGTACTTCCATATGTCCGCTTAGAGGAAAATCTTTACGCAGAGGGTACCCCTCGAACTCATAATCCGTTAGAATTCGCCGCATGTCCGGGTTATTGGAAAACATGACTCCGAACATATCCCAAACCTCGCGCTCGTACCACACGGCAGCTTTGTAAATACTGAAAACCGAAGGCACCGGAGAGACAGCATCAGTACTCACTTTGATAAGCAGGCGAAAATTATTAGACAGACTAAGCAAATTATAAACAATAACGAAACGTTCTATTTCCGTGGGGTAGTCTGCGCCGCAAATGCTTATGAGCTGCTCCATTTTCAGTATTGATGAGCTTTTTAATTTGGATAAAACCTCAGCAATAGCTATCCTTGGCACAGAAACAACCAGAGTATCTTTTTCTATGTTGAATTCTAAAACCTTATCGCCTATCTCGTCCGATAAATGCTTCCTAGCCTCTTCTATGGAAAACATGAAATATACTCCAACCTATTACGTTTTTAGTATCACCTTTTTGTTAGCATTCTCAGAGCGCACCCGCCGCTGAAGCTGCATGAGTCCATAGACCAAAGCTTCCGCGGAAGGAGGACAGCCCGGAATGTATATATCAACCGGAATTATCTTGTCACAGCCTCTTACAACGGAATAAGAGTAATAATAATAACCGCCTCCGTTGGCGCAGCTTCCCATAGATATGACGTATCTGGGCTCCGGCATTTGGTCATACAAGAGCCGTAAGGCAGGAGCCATTTTATTAGTGACGGTTCCGGCAACTATCATGACATCGGCCTGTCTTGGTGAAGAGCGGGGCATCATGCCGTATCGATCTAAATCATACCTGCTCATGAAAGCATGTATCATCTCTATGCCGCAGCACGCAAGCCCGAAAGTCATAGGCCACATGGAGCCGGTTCTTGCCCAAGTAAGAAGATCGTCCAACTTTGCGAGTAATATACCTTTATCCCTTGTTTCTTCGGCAAGCTTAGTAACCAGCGCATCTTGCAGCAGAGGCGGTTTAACATCTGAAATATTCGGCGAATTAAGCTCATGTAGACTGATTATTCCCACTCTAAAGCCCCTTTTTTCCACTCATACGCAAAGCCGACAGCGAGTACTAATAAAAATATCATCATAGAAAAAAATGCAGCTGCGCCTATCTCAGCAAGAACCAAAGCCCAAGGGAACAGGAAGGCTATTTCGAGATCAAAGACTATGAATAAAATAGCTATAAGATAATATTTTACACCGAATCTCCTCTTAGTATCGCCTTCCGGAGGAAAACCGCACTCGTAAGAGATATTTTTCTGAGCATACGGCTTCTGTTTTGCAATCAGAAAAGATATAGCAACGGCAGCGCAAGAGACTACGAAGGCGATGCCTATGAACAATACTATAGGCAGATATTCAACTGCTATATCGTTTATCATATTCAGAATCTGTCAAGGAGTTAATCGATTGCACATAAGGATAACAGGACATCAGAATTATTCAAGTATTTCTTTAGACTCTAATTGTTCAAAATCGAACTGCTCTTTCAGCATTTCAGCCTCTAAGCGAGTCGCCATTAAATCGTCCATTTCCTGATTGTACTGAGCCTTTGTAGGGAAATCTTTCGGTTTTCCCGGAACATCTCCCAGTCGAGGCCACGAGTCATCTGTGTTCTTATCAACATTTACAATCATAGGCTTATTTTTTACCTCGTCCGGCACTTGGTCATGGCTGAAAACCCTAGGAATTCTCGGAGCTTGTATGCTCTGTTCGCTCGAACAGGAAATAAATAAGATGCTTAGCAGCGGTATTATAATCAGCCTTTTGATATTCATTTTTGTTTCTCATCATTGATTTATCATATATTTTTTAAGAATCGCCAAAATATATTACGATAATATTAAAAAAAAACCATACGTTAATAAATTGCCGTTATGCTCTATGGAAATCATTATCTTTAAGGTGTATCTCTCATGAGCGATAAAAACAACTCTACAATGGATTCTATGGCTGCTCTTAGTGCTCTGAAAGAGGCTATGGAAGAGCGTCTGCGCAAGACTAATGCCGCAGCGGAAAAGCCTGAAAGCAAGAAAGAAGAGGCCCCGCAGCCGCAAAATAAAGAGCAGGCTGCCGCTCCCCAAGAGCCCGCACCCGAGGAATTCGAGCTCAATTTCGATGTCATAGAGTGGCTGCAGATACTCATGCATGTAGCTCAGGAAGGGCAAAAACTCATAATTGACTATATAGTAAGAACTAAAAACGAGCCCATGGAGCTGCCTAAATTTAATCTTGCTCCCATTATGGATTCCATGTCTACGTTTGCAAGCAAGATTGTGGAAGACCCGGAAAGGTATGCCGAGGTTCAGCTTGCGTATTGGCAGCATTCCATAGATCTTACAAGGGCTACTTTCATGCGAATGCAGGGATTGACAACAAAGCCTATCATTAAAGAAGATGCGCAGGATAAACGATTTAAGGCTAAGGACTGGCAGACTAATTGGGTCTTTGACTTTATGAAGCAGTCGTATCTCTCTGCAACTGAAGAGGCTAGACGCTTGGTTCAAATGGAAGTTTCCAACATAGAACAAAAGACGGCGAAAAAAATAGAGTTCTATACAAGGCTGTTTCTTGATGCGACCGCTCCTAATAATTTCTGGATGACTAATCCGGAAGTACTGAAAGAGACTCTGAAAACAAAAGGCGAGAACTTAATCAGAGGTCTCAAAAATCTGCTCCAAGACATAGAAAACGGGCGCGGTATGCTGCGCATAAAGATGAGCAACTACAATGCGTTTCAGCTGGGCAAGACTCTGGCGATGACTCCGGGCAAAGTAGTATACCAAAATAAACTCATGCAGCTTATTCAGTTTTCTCCTTCTACTCCTACTGTCCATAAGACTCCGTTTTTGATTATACCTCCTTGGATTAACAAGTACTATGTTCTGGATTTAAGAGAGAAAAATTCTTTCATAAGATATTTGGTTTCTCAAGGGCATACTGTTTTCTGCATATCTTGGGCAAACCCGGACAGAACCTTTGCGCTAACCCAGTTTGAAGACTATATGGAGACAGGAGCCTTAGAAGCAATGCGCTTCATCAAGAACCGTACCGGAGAAAACGAGGTCAATGTTTTAGGGTATTGTATCGGAGGCACTCTCTTGGCAATTACTCAAGCTTATATAAATGTCTCTCCTAAGAAAGATGTTACATTGCCTAAGATTAACAGTGCTACGTATCTGGTTACGCTAATCGACTTTGCCCAGCCCGGAGACATCAGCGTTTTCATAGATGATGAACAAATAACTCTCTTAGAAGAAAGAATGGCTAAACTCGGGTATCTGGACGCTAACAGCTTGTTTATGACTTTCAATCTGCTGCGTTCTAATGATTTGATATGGCCTTACGTCATAAATAATTATCTGCTGGGCAAAGAACCCTATCCGTTTGATGTACTGTACTGGAATGCGGATTCTACTAATCTGCCTGCGGCAATGCAGAGCTACTATCTCAGAATGATGTATCTGAACAACAGATTAATAGTGCCGGACGCATTGACTATGAAGGATATTCCTATAGATTTGACTACTATAACAACGCCTACGTTCATGCTGGCTACCAGAGAAGACCACATAGCCCCGTGGCGTTCTACGTATGCGGCTTCCAAGATATATCAAGGACCCAAGAAGTTCGTACTGGCAGGTTCCGGACACATAGCCGGCGTTATCAATCCGCCGGAAAACAATAAGTATGGGTATTGGACGAATGATAATCTGGAAGAGGATCCGGATATTTGGCTTGAGAAAGCAGAGCCGCATAAAGGCTCTTGGTGGCCTGAATGGATTAAGTGGCTTGCACAATATTCCGGAGAGCAAATTGAAGGCAGAGAAGTTAAAGACGGTATAGAAGATTCTCCGGGAAGCTATGTCAAGGTGAGGTCTATATAGGTGATGTTAGGAGTTGAACACTCTGCCAGCGGCAAACGCTGGGAAGCACGGGAATATGACTCTAAAACCGCAGAGGCTATTTCTCAGAGGTTTAATATTGATTATGCTGTTGCTGCAAGTATCAACGCCAGAGGCATTTCTTTGGATAAAGCAGAAGACTATATAAACCCTAGAATAAAAAACATGCTGCCTAATCCCAGTATTTTCAAAGATATGGATAAGGCAATAGACTGTTTTATAAAGGCTGTAGGAAAGGGAGATAAAATCGTAATATTCGGAGATTACGATGTGGACGGCGCAACCTCCGGCGCAACACTGGTAAACTTTTGCAGAGTTATAAAAGCAAAGAATGTTTTTTGCTATATTCCGGACAGAATGAAGGAAGGATACGGACTGAATCCGGCTTCTGTAGAAAGGTTTGCAAAAGAAGGATATAAACTAATAGTATGCGTTGACTGCGGAATCGGTTCGCATGAGGCTGTGGAAGAAGCCGATAAGCTAGGCATAAAAGTAATAGTTTTGGATCATCACACTGCGGAAATTACACTGCCTAAAGCAGAGGCTATTGTAAATCCCAACAGGTTTGACGAGTCCGAAGAGGCAAAAGAATACTCTCAGTTAGCAGCCATCGGCGTGGTTTTTTTGTTTGTCGTAGGTTTGAACAGAGAGCTAAGAAAAATCGGATATTATAAAAACGAAAAAGAGCCGAATATTTTAGAATTTTTGGATTTAGTAGCCTTAGGAACTATATGTGACGTAGTCAGCCTTACGGGATTGAACAGATGTTTGGTTTCTCAAGGGTTAAAGATAGCAAAAAAACGCGAGAATTTGGGAATATATGCGCTTTCGGAGGTGTCTAGGTGTAATAATATAGATGCGTATGCTATGGGATTTATATTAGGACCCAGAATAAATGCCGGGGGCAGAATAGGAAAATCTGATTTGGGAATGAAGCTGCTGACTGCTGATAAGGATACTGAGGCTCGGGAATATGCTAAAGAGTTGGACGATTTCAACGAAGAAAGAAAACTGATAGAAGAAAATATTTTAAAAGAGGCTGATAAACTGTCTTTTGATGAAGGGGACGCTATAATTTTTGCGGCATCAGCGGACTGGCACATAGGGGTAATAGGAATAACAGCCTCCAGACTGAAAGAAAAATACAATGCGCCTGCTATAGTAGTATCTGTTAAAGACGGAATTGGCAAAGGTTCTTGCAGGTCTGTAAAAGGGATAAATATAGGAGAGCATATCTTAGCTGCAAAGCAAAAGAACATTCTTATGAACGGAGGGGGGCATAAAATGGCGGCAGGATTTACTGTTGCCGAAGAAAAAATACCGGAATTAAAAGAGTTCTTAAACGAAAGAATAAAGGCTCATTTATCGGAGCATAAAATAGTGCCTGTTTTAAACATAGACGGAATAATATCAGGAGCGAATATATCGCCGGACTTTGCAGAGAGCTTGCAAATACTGGCACCTTTCGGAGCCGGCAATCCGGAACCTATGTTTGCAATGCCGGATTGCAGAATAATCAGAGCGGATATTGTCAAAGACAAGCACGTAAGCGTCATTATACAGCAAGGCGGCAAGTCTTTCAAAGGTATTGCGTTCAGGGCTATGGAGAACGGACTGGGACAAATCTTATTGCAAAAACCGGAAAAAATCCATATAGCTGGATATGTAAGGATAAATGAATGGCAAGGGAATAAAAGTGTTAATCTTCAAATATCTGATGCTTGTGTGTAAAAAATGGAAAATGGAAAATTAGCGTGCGTAATACTGGCAGCAGGAAAAGGCACCAGAATGAAGTCTGACCTGCCCAAGGTGCTGCATAGTGTGGCTGGCTGTCCTATGCTGGCGCATGTAATAAAAGCGTGCGAAGAAGCGAATGCGGATACTATAACAGTTGTAGTGAGTGATGAAGCATTATCCGAAGCAGTAAAGCCCTATAAAACCGCCATACAAAAAGAACAACTGGGGACCGGAGACGCTGTGAAGGCTGCGAAAGATGCTCTTTCCGATTTTAAAGGCAATGTTTTAGTAGCTTTCGGAGATGCTCCTTTGATAACCAGCGATACTATAAAACTTCTTGTGGACTCAAAAGAAAGCAGCAATGCAAGTATCTCGGTTGCATGTTTTTCTACGCCTTCTCCGGAGGGTTACGGAAGAATTGTAAAAGACGGCAGCGGCTATATACTGAAAATAGTAGAGGCAGTAGATTGTTCAAAGGAAGAGCTGAAAATAACGCTGTGCAACGGCGGAATAATGTTGTTTGATTCAGAAAAATTGTGGAAATATTTAGAACGTATTGATAATAACAATAAGAAGAAAGAATATTTTTTGACTGACTGCATAGCACTAAGCGTATCGGAAGGCGATAAAGTTTCAAGCGTTCTTATCAATCAAAATGAGTTACTGGGAGTGAATTCTCAAAAGGAGCTGGCAATGGCAGAATCTGTTATGCAGGAAAGACTGCGGAATGCAGTTATGGAAAATGGAGTTACTATGTTGTGTCCGGATAGTGTTTATCTGTCGCATGACACTGTTATAGGCAAGGGCACGGTCATAGAGCCTAATGTTATAATCAAAGAAAAAGTAGTCATAGGCGAGAACGTGACTATTAAGGCATTTAGTTATTTAGAAGGAACGGTTATTGAAAACAATGCTGTCATAGGCCCTTTTGCCAGAATACGCCCGAGCTCACACATTCATAAAAACGTACATATCGGGAATTTTGTAGAGGTGAAAAATAGCGAGATTAAATCCAACAGTAAAGCTAATCATCTGTCGTATATAGGAGACGCTGAAATCGGGACTAACACGAATATAGGAGCCGGCACTATTACGGCTAATTATGACGGATTTAATAAGCATAAGACTACGATAGGAGATAACGTTTCTGTTGGCTCTGATACTGTCCTAGTTGCTCCTGTAAGCGTGGCTGATAACGCAATAATAGCAGCAGGGACAGTAATCACTCAAGACGTACCGGAAAATGCCCTTGCGATTGCGAGAGTCAAACAAGAGAACAAAGAAGGCTTTGCCGGGAAGATACGGAATATGAAGAGTGTGTAGGGGGAATATTCGGACTCTCTTTCGTTGCAGCAGCGCACTCTTTAATAGCGTTTTTAATCTCCCTTTTCATCATCTCATGTTGAATGACTACTGCCATCATACTAAGACCAACCAAGACAGAGAGAATGAATGCAGAAACCGGAAGACCTGCAAGAACACCCGTAACAGCGTCCGCAGCAGGAACAGCATCACTGATGCCAACATTACCGGAAGACATTATATTAAGAGGCTCACCCCAAGACGGGTTATTATTAATAATATCAGTACAGTAAAAAGTATTGTCGTGCTGAGAACATAAAGACACGCCGGTTTTATGAATAACCCCATTCTCGTCATGAATACTAATGTCTCGTGTAACAGAGAAGATTTTATCCCCTCCTATATCTAAAGCATTGTTATGGAATTTTTCTGTAATATCTGCATCTGTAATAATATCAGTACACTCAATATTGCTTTCATACCGCCCGCATATGGCATTACCGGACTCACCGGTACTGATATCCCGCTCAACAAAGAAGACGTTATCCCCTCTCATTGCGGAAGCCTCATAAGTACCGCCGTCAGCAGGAGTAATAGTTTCATAACAAGAAACTTTATTGTTTTTTTGCAAATTGCACAGAGCCACAGAGACCTGTTTAGCATCACCGGCATAGATGTTTCTCAGAACAACTATTGATTCCTCGCCTTGACTCATAATAACCCTCTATAAAATAATATTTTTACCTTAAATTCAATTTCGGCATAATTTATAAAAACAATATATAATAGTTAATAGCATAATTAAATACTTTCAGGAAGAAAATAGTTGACAAAGGGACTTATTTTGAGGACATTCTCTGCTAGAGCATAATTCGTTTATATTGGATCGAGAGACCGAGCAAAAATGAGATGTATGCTAGCCAAAAGTCCGCCGGAATAGTGGTTCTATTTCAAGGGCTTTTGGCGACGCAGACACTTATTTTTGCGAAGAGTATTTGCAAAGCAAATACGTGTATCGCGGGTTCAATATAAACGAATTATGCTCTAGCAGCGGTTTTTTATATGGTTAATTATAGGATACAAGGTTATGGCTAAGACTAAGAACGATATTAAATTGGTTAGCTCTGCTAATACAGGCTTTTTTTACGTGACTAAAAAGAACCCGAAGAATAACACTACCAAACTGGAACTCATGAAGTACGATCCAGTTGTTCGCAAGCACGTGGCTTTCAAAGAAGGCAAAATCAAAGAGTCTAAGAAGAATTAATGGGTAAAATCCTCAGAGTCATTGACGCAGCCGCTTCTTCTGATAAATGCTGGAATGCGGTTTGTTATTACGAAGATACTCCTTTCAATTTCGTTTTCAAAAATATTGCCCCTCAGCCCGGAGATCTCATAGAGATTTCCGGTGATGCAAAGGAGTGCCTGATTATAGGCGAAAACGCAACGCTGGTCGCAAGAGCAGAGCTTTGGCCTCCTGCAGACAATGACGGTTTAAGGTGGAGACTGCCTATATCTCATGATAACCCTATTACAAGAATGGAAGTTCTAAGAAGAAGGCACGTGATACGCAGTGCTGCCAGAGCCTATTTGGACAATCAAGGTTTTATAGAGATAGACGCTCCTTTGATAATAAACGGCGCGCCTCCGGAAATAGCGTTGGATACTTTTTTTGTAGAAGGTCATTATCTTATTACGTCTACGGAGTATCAGCTTAAAAGACTCGCTATCGGCGGAGTGAATAGGCTCTATTCTCTGACTAAGAATTTCAGAAACGGAGACGAAAGCACTTGCAGAAATCCGGAATTCACCATGCTTGAGTGGCAGCGTGTCGGCGAGACCATGAAAGAGATAGAGAACGATACGGAAGCTATTGCAATACATGCTTTGGAAGCATTGAAATCGCCGTTGGACATAGTGTATCAGGGCGTTCCCCTTAACATGAAAGCTCCTTGGAAAAAGACTCCGGTATTTGATGAAGTTGAACGACTGACCGGATACGCTATGAAAGACTTTGAGCTTGATGATTGCTATAAGGCTGCTGTTGCTGCCGGAATTAATATCAGCGATGACTGGAAAGAAAACAAAGAATTCCTGTTCAGTATTCTTATGGATACTTTACAGCCGCAGATCGGCATAGGAGCTCCTGTATTTTTGACCGAGTGGCCTCTGTATCAAACAACAACATCGGCAAGCGTTCCGGGAAAGCCTGAGATTGCCCAGCGCAGCCAGCTTTTCATGGCAGGCGTTGAAGTAGCAGACGGCTTTGCGGATTTATCCGATGCAGACCAGCAATTGAGATTATTCAATGAAGCAAACAAGCTCCGCGTAAGAGAAGGCAAAGAAGCTGTGAAGCTGGACGGGAATTATCTTAAATCCATGAGGCTGGGCTGCGCATACGGAGCAGCTATGGCTATGGGCTTTGATAGGCTGGTTATGATACTTACTAATCAGAAAGAAATAAAAACCACTCTGGCGTTTGACTGGACAGAAATTTAGTTCTCTAATCCATATGCAGCATGAAGTGCTCTTACTGCAAGCTCTGTGTACTCGTCCTTGATAAGCACGGAAATAGTAATCTCGGAAGTCTCTATAACAATAATGTTGATGCCTTTTTCTGCCAGAGTTCTGAACATGGAAGCGGCAACTCCCTGATTGCTGCGCATACCAATGCCAATCAAAGAAACCTTAGAAACATCTTTCAGACAAGTAATTTCTGTGTATTGTATTTTATCGGCATTCTCTTCGATAACCTTAACGGCTCTTTCCAAGTCCTGTTTTCCCACAGTGAAAGTCAAATCAGTCCTGCCCTGAGGCGTAGCAGCCGTCTGAATAATCATGTCTACGTTGATGTTAGCGGCAGCCAAAGGAGTAAAAATAGCGGCAGCGATGCCTATTTTATCAGGAACGCCGATAAGAGTAATTTTAGCTGCATCTCTGGTATAAGTAATACCGGTTACGACTTTGCTTTCCATGTTAGTTTCCTTTACAACAAGAGTTCCCATAAGGTCGGAGCCTATGGCGTTTTCAAAAGTAGATAAAACTTGAACAGGCATATTATATTTCATAGCCATTTCTACGGAGCGCACTTGCAGGACTTTAGCACCCAGGGAAGCCAATTCCAGCATTTCTTCATAGGAGATTTGGTGCATCTTGGAAGAATTTTTGACAATTCTGGGGTCGGCAGTATAAACGCCGTCAACGTCCGTATAAATATCGCACCTGTCCGCTTTAAGAGCTATAGCAATGGCAACGGCGGAAGTATCGGAACCGCCTCTGCCCAGAGTAGTCACCCTGCCCTTTTCCGTGATTCCCTGAAATCCGGCGATGACAGCAACAGTGCCGCCTTGAATGCTTTTCAGGAGTTCGTCAGTTTCTATTCTTAGAATGCGCGCTTTGGAATGCGCTGTATCGGTAACCAGTTTAATCTGCCAGCCGTGCCAAGAGCGCGCCTTAATGCCTATGTTTTTAAGGGCAAGAGCCATAAGACCGGAAGTAACCTGCTCTCCGGTAGCAATAACAGCATCGTATTCCTGTTCATCGTATTGGAGGCAAGCACTTTTGCAGTAAGAGATAAGGGTATCTGTCACACCAGCCATAGCGGAAACCACAACAACTACCTTGTTTCCTCTTTTTATTTCCTGCTCTATTTTCAGAGCAGCGGCTTGGATTCTTTCTATGTCCCGCACAGAAGTACCGCCGAATTTCATGACAATTAAAGACATTTGCTATATCATTTGATATGTATATAATCAGCACACAACAAATCATTTTATACGAACATTTAATAATGAGCAAGCACTAATATGAGTATTGACGCTGACGAGATCGATAAATTTTCCAGGCAAAAACAGGACTGGTGGGACAGAGACGGAAGCTGGAAAGCACTACATAAGATAAATGACGCCAGATTAGAGTACATCTGCAAGGCTATGCCTTCTAAAGAATGCTCTGTCTTGGATATAGGCTGCGGAGGAGGCTTGATTTCCGAACCGCTTGCAAAGTCCGGAGCAAAGGTTACAGGCATAGACGCATCTAAAGAAGTCATAGCGGCAGCTAAGAAACACGCTAAAAAACTGCCTATACATTACGAGTGCATTTCTCTGGAACAGTTCGCTAAAAAAACACGTGCTAAGTACGATGTGATATTGCTGATGGACGTGCTGGAGCATACCAGCGATGTTAGTTCTTTGTTGTCCGATATAAATAGGCTTCTGAAACAAGACGGCATTGTTATAATGTCTACTCTTAACAGAACTATGCACAGTCTTGTTTTCGGAGTAATCTGTGCGGAGCATATCCTGAACTGGGTGCCGAAAGGAATGCACGACTGGAATAAATTTATCCAACCTTTTGAACTACAGTCTCTGCTGGATAAAAGCGGTTTTAAAATATCGGATATATCCGGTATTAGTTGTAACTTAGTGTGTTCATGTTTTCTGCTTACTCCTCATAATCTTAAAATCAATTATATATTGACGGCAGAGAAGAAAAATGGAAAATTGAAAATGGAAAATTGAAAATTAGGAGAACTTAGTATGTCTGACTATAAAGTAAAGGATTTGTCTCTGAAGGATTGGGGCAGAAGAGAGATTATTCTCGCAGAAAATGAAATGCCCGGTCTCATGGCTCTGCGTGAAGAGTATAAAGGACAGCAACCTTTGAAAGGCGCAAGAATAGCCGGCTGTCTTCACATGACTATACAGACCGCGGTTCTTATAGAAACATTAGTACAACTGGGCGCAGACGTGCGCTGGTCTTCATGCAATGTGTTTTCTACTCAGGATCACGCGGCAGCAGCTATTGCAGCGGCCGGGATTCCGGTATTTGCTTGGAAAGGGCTGACTGATGAAGAGTACATATGGTGCATTGAACAGACCATAGTTGGAAAAGACGGGTGGAGACCCAATATGCTCCTAGATGACGGCGCAGATTTGACTATTCACATGCACGCAAAGTATCCGGAATTATTGAAAGACGTAAAGGGAGTGTCCGAGGAAACTACTACGGGCGTTCATAGGTTGTACGAGATGATGAAGAATGGAACGCTTCTGATTCCGGTAATCAACGTCAATGACAGCGTAACAAAATCTAAATTCGACAACATTTACGGATGCAGAGAGAGTTTAGTAGACGGCATAAGGCGCGCAACCGATGTTATGCTCGCTGGAAAAATAGCCGTAGTCTGCGGGTACGGCGATGTAGGCAAAGGCTCTGCCGCTTCGCTGCGCGCAGCAGGAGCGCGGGTTGTTATCACAGAAATAGACCCTATCAATGCTCTGCAAGCGGCAATGGAGGGATACGCTGTTACCACTATGGAAGAGGCTGCGGGGATAGCCGATATTTTCGTTACCGCTACGGGCAATATGGACGTTATTAATCTGGAGCACATGAAAAAGATGAAGGATTGTGCAATAGTCTGCAACATAGGGCATTTTGATTCCGAGATACAAGTAAGTGCGTTAAAGAACTTAAAATGGGAGGAAATTAAACCTCAGGTTGATGCAATAACTTTCCCGGACGGCAAACGCATTATTCTTTTGGCTAAAGGGCGTTTGGTGAATTTAGGCTGCGCCATGGGACACCCCAGCTTTGTCATGAGTGCTTCTTTCACTAATCAGACTCTTGCTCAGATTGAACTCTGGCAGAACTCGTCAAAGTACAAGAAAGAGTTGTATACGCTGCCGAAGAAACTGGACGAAAAAGTAGCCAGACTGCATTTAGGAAAAGTCGGAGCATCTCTTACGAAATTGACCCAACAGCAAGCTGATTACATAGGAGTTCCTATAGACGGACCCTTCAAAGCGGATACGTATAGGTATTAATAGTGCTTCTCAACTTCTTTGCTCACTGCCGATGTCAGCCAAGAGTTCAGACTCTCGCCGTTTTTCTTGGCAAGCATATTTGCCGGAGGCGGTTTTTTCCGGTTCTTTTCCCATTTTGCGGCAAAAATCAATATATTCGTCTACACTGTCTTTGAACGCTTTTTTGAGTTCTTTAACAGAAGCCCCTTGAAATGTGATAATATCGTTTGTGCCTATAACCTCTCCGTGAAAGAGTTCGGCTTCATCATCGTATTCGGCTTTGCCTAAATATCCTTTGTATTCCATCATTGCTTTATCCCTGCATTTGTTAAAAACCGCCGTACAGATTTCAATGCGCCTTTGTCTGTTTCTTTATGCGGGTGAGGACGATGAAAAACAGCAATAATCCCGTTTAAGTTTATGCAAACACGAGAGCCTCGCCCTTCCTCCACAACCGCACCGCAAGCCTTAAAAAGAGCCTCAATGTCAGCCCACAAAACCGAGCTTTTAACAGAGTTGTAAAAAACATCGTCTAAAGTCTTTTTGTGCTTGTTGTTCATTTTATGCATAGTATCATAAGTTGATATTATATGTCAAGGGGATTGTAATGTAAGTTTTATCAGTCTCCCCTATTGTCACTCCCGCGAAGGCGGGAATGACAAGGGGAAGCTTGAGAATGACAAGAGCAGGCTTGGGGGTGACAAACAAACGTGCAGCAACCATCAACTCAACACTCTACACTTCCCCCGAAGGGGGAATAAATGACTCATTAACGATTCGCAGTTAAGCTGATTCTTATGGTATAGAATCAAAGTTTATGCTATAAAACAGTTATTTAAATCATTACTGCGTATAGTCCATGCTGAAAAAACTAAATATAGGGCAACATACCTTATTGCTGACTAGGATTTCAATAGTCCTAACAGGGGTTGTTATCTTAGTTTTGTGCATACTTTATCCTTTCATATTCTTTCCGGTACTGACCGTCTTTTTCGGCGGAATGTGCATAAAACAGTTTTTTTCTCTGAAATCCCTAAAACATGACATGGCGCGGCAGGCAACCCATGTCCTGCACATAAAACACATAGCTCAGAGAATGCAGGCTATGCTGGCATCCGCACCATTCGGGTATTGCGTGTTCACTACCCAAGGAGTCCTGAAAGAAACAGCCAATGCCGCAGGCATGCTGGGCTGCGAAAAAATCTCTCAGCTTCAGGACGTACTTGATGTAATTGACGAGGCGGAAGAACTAAGCAAGCTCTTTCAAGAGCTGCAAAGTGCCGGAAACAGTTTTACCTGCACGGTCTCGTTAAAAAACAGCAACGAGATTGTAAAAATCACCGGACAGAGAATGCACATAGGCAAAGGAGCTCCGTTTTTGCTGGATACTCTCTGGTTTTCGCCTCACTTTGAAAAGCCTGTGCCTCAAACAGATTCTCAAAAGAGCAACAGAAAACAGCTCACCGCAATAGCGGAACAAGCGCAGGCAGTCTATGATAAAATAAAAATACCTATGTGGTTCAGGAACAAAAAACTGGATATAGTTTTGTGCAATGATGCCTATGCGTCCGCAATGGACAGCACTAAAGAAGAAATTTACCAAAAGCAGCTTGAGCTTCACCCTTCCAGCGCAGTAGCGGAAAACAGCAAAACTTTGGCTAATAAGGTTTTGGCTGAATGCAGTACTATGTCTGAAAGAAGGCATGTTATTGTCAACGGCAACAGAAGACTGCTTGAAATAACGGAAATGCCTTATGAAACCAAATATGAAAAGGGTCTTTTCGGATTTGCCATAGACGTTACCGCAGAAGAAGAAAGCCGCGAGGCTATAAAGAGCTATACCTCTTCGTATAAAGAGGTCTTAGAGAACCTAGGAAGTGCTATTGCAGTGTACGGTGCCGATACGAAACTGGAGTTCTACAACAGCGCATACAGAAAGCTATGGAAAGCCGAAGAGGCTTTTCTGGACAGCAGACCTTTGTTCAGCGAAGTATTGGAAGATCACAGAGCAAGACAAGTATATCCCGAACATACTGACTTTAGAAAGTATAAGAAGGACAGACTGGCTCTGTTTACGTCTATCATAGAGCCTCAGGAAGAGCTGCTGTGCTTGGGAGACGGAACTACGCTGAGAGTGGTTATAGCTCCTAACCCTATGGGAGGGCTGATGTTTGTGCATGAGGACGTTACAGCGCGTCTGGAGCTGGAGTCCTCGTACAACACGCTGGTTGACGTGCAGAAAGAGACCATAGACAACCTGGCCGAGGGCATTGTTGTTTTCGGGCTTGACGGTAAAGTCAGCATATACAACCCGTCCGTTGAGAAAATTTGGAATCTGCCGAAAGGTTTTATGGATACAAAGCCTCATGTGTCCGAAGTTTTGGAAAAAACTAAGAACCTGCACTCGTACAGCGGAGAATGGGAAGACTATAAAAAGACGGCTATATCTCATATGTTCGGCAGAAATCTAAGAACCGGAAGAATGAAACTCTCTAATAATACTGTCTTGGATTTTGTATCTATTCCTTTGCCGGACGGCGCTATGCTGAACAGCTATCTGGACGTTACGAACTCTATAAAAGCAGAGCGCGCCTTAAAAGCAAAGAACCTAGCTTTAAGAGAAGCCGACAGAATGAAATCCGAATTCGTGGCAAGCGTTTCATACCAGCTAAGAACGCCGCTTAATACTATTATGGGCTTTTCTGAAATTTTATCTAATCAGAGTTTCGGCACTCTGAACGATAAACAAAAAGAGTACACCGACATCATAATGGATTCCAGCAAAAAGCTGCTGCTGCTGATAAACGATGTGCTGGATTTGGCTACTATTGAGGCAGGAAAAATGACGCTGGAGACGGAAACCATCTCTGTTGCAGAAGTTATTAACTCTGCGAAAGAGATGGTTTCCGACTGGGCAAAACAGCACTCTTTGGATATTGCAGTAACCTGCCCCAAAGATGTAGGCTCGTTTGAAGTAGATGTAAACAGAATACGCCAAGTGCTGTTTAACCTGATAAGCAATGCGATTCAATATACTCCGGTAGGGGGAAAGATTGCTATAGAAGCAAAAAAACACGATGACAAAGACATTATTATTTCCGTTACGGACACAGGAGTAGGCATTGCGGAAGAAGACCTGAACAAGATATTCGGAAAATTTGAAACTTCCAGAAAAACGGCTAAGCAATCCGGCGTGGGTTTGGGATTGAGTCTGGTGAAGAGTTTCGTTGAACTGCACGGAGGAAGTATTCATATCTCCAGCATTCCTCATCAAGGAACGCGGGTATCTTGCGTTATACCAATAAAGGCTGTGACACGCGATAGCGATGAAGGCGATGACGAATACGAAATACTGGAAGAGATTGCTTAATGAAGAATAGAATTTTGTTGGAAAATCTTGATGATACCCGGAATATTGCCTTAGAAATAAAATCCTTGATTACAAAGCCTGTTGTTGTAGCTCTTTACGGAGAGCTGGGAACAGGCAAGACAGAGTTTGCTCGTTTTTTGATGAGAGAGCTGGGCATTGAAGGCAATATTGCCAGTCCTACATTTACAATCCTACAGGTGTATGATTTGCCGCCCTCTGCTTCCTTAGACATTCGGGCTGTTTACCATTTTGATTTGTACAGGATAAAGAACGTTGAAGAGCTGGAAGAAATAGGCTGGTATGATGCGCTGCACGGCGATTACCTTGTAATAGCAGAGTGGGCTTTGATAGCGGAAAACACGCTGCCTTTGAATACTATACGGCTTTTGTTTGAACTGGACAGTGACGGGCGAAGGTTTTGTACTATTGTAAACAACAGTATAGACATTTAACGAATGCCTGCTATATTACGGACTCTAATTAATACTTTATATCGGGAGTTTTTCATGAATGAAATTATTGCTCGTTTAGCTTACGGCACTCAGAGAGCTAAGGAAATTTTTGAGGCTAACGCCTTTTTGTACACATCTCAATCCCCTAAGATAGCTGTCGTAGGCTGCTCTGATTCAAGAGTCCCTACTGATTTGCTGTTTGATGCTTTGCCCGGAGAGATTTTCACTTTCCGCAATATCGGTGCATCATTAGAAGACGAAAATAATCATTCTGAGCTAAGCAGTGATGCTAAGAAGTTCATCACTTATGCAAATCATATCGGAATAGAGAATATAGTAATAATTCCTCATGGAAATTGCGGCTGTATAGCGAATGCGATTAAGTGCGCCGGAAGCAGCTGCGCTTGCGGGCATGGACAAGGGCTTGAAGCTGATATTCTGAAAGACATGGGAAAGAAGAAAGGATTTACTGTTTCTGCAATGCAAAAGGAAGAGGCAGCGGATTATTTAAAAACACATAATATTCCGGCAGGAAGCGACCCTGATAAGACGTTTGCCAGAGCTGTAGAAGTAGGCCATGGCTTTCATCAGGCACTGCTGGTAAAAGAACATCTTGCTAAATTAGACTCCAAGATTAAAGTGCATGTTGTGTACTTTGACGTTTCTACGTGCACCAGTTACATAGCACCTGACGGAGAGTCTAGGTTTGAGAAAATAGAGATATGCAATCAGTCCTCTTGCGGGTGCGGCTGCAGCGGGTGCGGTTGATTAGGAACACACCCAGTTTAGGAAATCCGGATTACCTTTTGTAACAGGCATTGCAACTATACAGGGGCAAGTGTAGGAGTGCAGTTCTTTTACTCTTTTCTCTAGGGCATTCCATTTGTCAGCAGCAGTCTTGGCTATAAGAACAGCCTCTTCCGAGTTGTTGACTTTTCCTTCCCACTTATAAATAGAAAAAATCTTAGGGATAAGGTTTGCGCAGGCTATGAGGTCCTCTGCAACAAGAACCTCAGCAACATCGGTTGCTTCTTTCAAAGAAGGAAAAGTTATATAGACAAAGATAATTTCTTTCATGCAGTGAGGCTAAAATAATTTAGAGCATAAAGCAATGAGAAACGAACCGGTCAAAAATTTTGACCGGTTCAAGCAGTAGCAACTCTTAATCTTCCAGCGTTTGCTGCTGAACTCGTTGCGAACTACTGTCAGGTCTTGTTGCCTGCTCTAATGAGTTAAACAATGCTGCATACCTAGATGCCCCGTATTCTATCTTTGAATAAGAACCTACTTCGTTTGTAAACATACCTAAACCTTTAGATACGAATGTATTGTACGTCTTGCGCATTGTTGCAAGGCTTTCTTTGTGCAGCTTCTGCGCTGCAAAAGAGAGTTTTCTATTCTTCACGCCATGCTGCTCAATGGCAATCAGTACTCTTTTCGTTACATTGCAATGACGTGCTAACGAATCCAGAACTAAATGAGAACTGTCGTAGAGTCTTTTACCGCTTCTTCTTTCCATATACTCCCTAGAATGTGTTTCTTGATGCTTTGTAAGAATTTTGATAGAATTGTCAAGTTCGTATTCAACTGACTGCTCATATCCAAAAACAGGTTGGTTTTTTGCAAAATTGTATAGTAGTTGGAGATATTTTTAGCAATAACATCTTATGGTTAATAAGCCCTATACAGCCTTCAAAAACGCTTCTATGTCCTCCGGAGCGGACAAAGCAGTGCTTGATATAGTATCATCAATACGCTTGGTTAAATCTGAAAGCACAGTGCCGGAGCCGCATTCTATTAGTCTGTCAACTCCCCTGCCCTTCATGTAAAGAACAGATTCACGCCAGCGGACTGATCCGGTAACCTGCTCGACAAGCAGCTTTTTAATAGTTTCCGGATCCGTAACCTCGGAAGCTGTCACATTAGCAATCAAAGGCACAACAGGAGCCTTAATTTCTATGTGCTGTAAAGCCTCACGCAGAACGTTTGCAACAGGCTGCATCAAAGGAGAGTGAAAAGCTCCTGCTACCGGAAGTTTTATAACTCTCTTAAAGCCCCTTTCTGCCGCAACAGCAATAGCCTTGTCTATGCCAGCAATAGTGCCGCTGATAACAATTTGTCCCACAGCATTGTCATTGGCAACATAGCAAATTTCACCTGACTCCTTAGCTGCCAGAGAAACAATCTCTAATGCCTGCTCCATATCGGCTTTTATAAGAGCAGCCATAGTCCCCTTCCCGGGCGGCGAAGCCTCCTGCATAGCCTTGCCTCTAATTCTCAGCAACCGGGCAGTCTCGGAAAGCCCAATACTCCTTGCAGCGCACAAAGCAGAGTATTCGCCTAAACTATGCCCTGCCAGAAACGCAGCTCTTTTTGCTATGTCAAACTTGCCCTGTGCTTCCAGCACTCTTACAACAGCCATGCTCACAGCCATAAGAGCTGGCTGAACATTACTGGTCAAATTCAGCTCTTCCGCACCCTCGAAAATCATAGACGACAGCTTTTCTTTAAGAGCCTCGTCCACTTCCAAAAAAACGTCTTTCGCCTCTTGAAAAGCATCAAAAAGAGCCTTTCCCATACCGGCTCTTTGACTGCCTTGACCCGGAAAAACCAGAGCTATAGACATAAAACCTCCTTGTAAATATATAACAGTCTTGTACACTAGTTACAGTGATTCTAAAGAATATTCAAAGACATTAAAACAACATGACAGATAATACGGAAATTTTCGTTATAGACAATCAAACGCCGGAAGACATTGCAATGCTGCAAGCATTGTACTCTAGGAGTCCTGCCAGCGTAGTTTCTCATTTGGAAAAACTTAAAGCCTCCGGAAGCGGAAAGTTCATGAGCCAATACTATGTCGGCTACGGACATGCTTCCATAGGCGATTGCGGCAATACCACAGTGTTCATAGAACAAGTGTCTATGCTCTGCGCAAAAACTATCCAAGACAACCCTTTGTACAACGGGCAAGAGGCTTCTACTCGGTATTTGGATTTTTCAAAACAAGAAGTCTTAAATCCTTTTAACACGCCTCTGGGCGCAGAAATTCAAAAGAAGTGGATGCAGATATATAATGAGGTTCTGCCGAAACTAAATGAGTCACTCAAAAAAGAACATCCTTTTGACAAGACAGAATATAAAAATGAGAGAATCTGGGAAAATACCATATATGCCAGAGCCTTTGATATAGCACGCTCATTGCTGCCGGTCGGTACCACTACGCTTCTAAGCTGGACAACGTCTTTAAGAGCGGCGCGCGATAATCTAAAAAGACTTAAATATAATCCTCTGCCGGAGGTAAGAGAAGTATCAACGAAAATTTTGAAGGCTCTGATTGAAAAATATCCTCATAGCTTTGATGTTAACGATCTGAATGAAAATTCAGATTCATACTATACGGAGTTCTCGGAAAAAAACGCATTCATCACCAAAGAAGCCGCTGTATCTAAGTTCTGTCTGACCGCTGCTGAAATAGAAGAGATAAAATCAGGACGCTTAATACACAAATACGATACTATTAATGCGAAATGGCTATTGGATAACGAGTCCGGTGTAATAAAAAAGAGACCCAAATATGCTCCTCTGCCCAGAAGGCTGGACAGCTACGGAAGATACAATATGCTGTTCTTGCTGGATTTCGGCTCTTTCCGCGACATACAAAGACACAGAAACGGCGTATGCCCTATTCCGCTTATTGACGGCGCATACGGTATGCATTCTTGGTACATGCAGCAATTCAGCGACTACCTTAGCAGCAATGACAACAAAGAATTACTTTCCAAAATCAAAGAACAGGAAGAACTCATAAAAACGCTGCCTAATGATGCGTATCTGAAACAGTACTATTATCCTATGGGCACTAATGTGCTGGTTCATGCCTCGTATACCGTGCCGGAAGCAGTCTATATCGGAGAAATACGCTCATATAAAACAGTGCACCCAACGCTAAGACCTATTGCCCAGAGTATGCTGAGAATGCTACAACAGGACTTCCCGGATATTGCAGTATATGGAGACATGGACGAAAATAGCTGGAATGCTAAAAGAGGAGAACAAACTATCATAGAGAAAGGAAAATAACAATGACTATACCAAAAGCAATACTAACAGGAGCAATTATAATCGCAGCTAGTGTAATACTCATGCAAACGCTGCAGCCGGCTAAGGCTGCCAGCGGAGAAGGTCCCTACATTCTGATGAGGCACAGCAATACTACTGCGACCAGCAGCGTGTTTCGTCTTGATACTACTACAGGCGGCGTTAGTTTTTGTTTTGTGAATACTACCGGAACATCTATAAGCTGTACCAGAGAAGTTATGTAGCTTTGAACACTGCTGTAAAAATCGGAGACAGGGAAGTTCTGTTTTTTGTTAAAAGAAGCAGGCAAAGAAGAGCGTCAGTCTCGTTTTCAGTAGAAAAGGATTTGTCTATACAGGTATCTGCACCTTACAGAACATCTGTGGATTCAATAGCCAAAATACTGAAAAACAGGGCTTCATGGATAGCAAGGCGCATAGGAGAGATTCAAAAGAACGAGAGTACAAAAGGAACAGCTTTGTTTTTAGGCGAGGCATATGAGGTAAAGATTACAAGGAATTCGGAAGAAAAAAACTATTGCAGACTTGAAGATAAAGCAATAAAAATAAATATACAGGACGAATGGCTGTCGCAACAAGGGGTGAAAGAAGAAGCGGCATTGGAACTTATGTGTTGGTATAAGAAGGAAATAAAGAGTATATTTATAGAGAAACTAGGCAAATGGAGTGAAAAGATAAAAATTTCGTATGATAGTTTTCGGATAAATAATGCGATGCGGCAATGGGGAAGCTGTGATTATAAAAATGTGATAAGCCTGAACTGGAGGCTGGTTATGGCTCCAAAAGAGATAATAGACTATGTAATAATACACGAGTTATGCCACATAAAGCATAAGAATCATTCTGAGGAGTTTTGGAAAATGGTAGAAAAATATTACCCCGGATACAAAGAGGCAAAGAAACATTTAAGAGAAAACATAACGCATTACGAGTGGCACCCGAAAGAATTTTTACTATAAAAAAAGGAGCAAAAAAATGCTGCAAGAATTTTTATACTCTAAAATACACAGAGCGACCGTGACTGATGCCAATATGGATTACGTAGGGTCTATTACAATAGACAAAGAGCTGCTTTTATTGGCAAAAATGAAGGCCGGGCAGAAAGTAGACGTGCTGAATATAACCAACGGAGAGCGGTTTCAGACATATATCATAGAGGGCGAAAAAGGCAGCAGAGAGATCTGTATCAACGGAGCAGCAGCCCATAAGGCAAAAAAAGGACACATGATTATCGTAGTAGCCTATGCGTATTTTACTCCGGAAGAAGAGGCAAAATTCGAGCCTGCGATAGTATTCGTGGATAGCAACAACAATCCTGTTGATAACTAAAAAAAGACTTGATTATGCTAAAGATAAGAGATAAATTAAGTCATTTATCTCTCCCTCATGCAGAAAGTAAAAACATGAAAAAGACAATATTATTCGCATTATTAATCGTATTAGCTGCTGCTGTAGGTTACGGAATGTTCGTTCATCAAAAGGATGCCGAAACCATTGCAGATCAGGAAAATGTAGCTCAAACGCAAGAACAAGAGCAGGCAGTAATTGAAGAAGAAATAGTAGACACCGTTCATACCTCTAGGAACTCACTGGACTGGGCGGGCGAGTATCACGGAATAACTCCTTGCGCAGATTGCCCCGGAATTGAAATGATAGTAACTCTGGGCGAGGACGGAAAATTCAGAGAAGCCAGAAAATATCTGGAAAGAACAGAAGATTTCCTCATTGAGGAAGGACGCTTTGAATGGAATGAGCTGGGCAATAAAATAACAGCCCTTACAGACAGTGCCAGAAGAGAATTCTTAGTGCAGGAAAACAGGCTGGTCATGCTGGACATGGAAGGCAAGCAAATAGAGGGCGATTTGGCAGAGCTTTTTGTGCTGAAGAAAAGAACTCAACAGCCAACAGAAGCGCAGCCTGAAGCAGCCCCTGCCGAGGCAAACCCAGCGGAACTAAATCCAACGGGCGAACAGCCGACTGAAGCAAAACAGCCCGGAGGACCTGCTGCAAAAGAGTCCGGCATACAAGAAAAGCACTGGAGGCTGAAAGAGGCAAAAGGTGCTGCCGCAGTTGATTTTGTGCAAGAGCCGTACATGACATTGAAAGCCGAAGAAAACAGAGTGATGGGCAACGGAGGCTGCAACAGGTTCGTAGGCATGTATGCGCTTGCCGGTGACAGAGAGATAGAATTCAGCGGCGTAGCAATAACCAGAATGGCCTGCATTAAGGGCATGGATACGGAAGACAATATGATGAAGGCACTGAACGAAGCAGTACGTTATGAGATTGAGGGAGATACGCTTAAACTGTTCGCCAAAGACGGTCAAGCCCCTTTGGCAGTCTTTGAAGCAGTTTCTGTGTAATAGTTAAACTAAACTGATTTAAAAAAGCACAACCTAAGGTTGTGCTTCTTTTCTTTGCACAGAAACGTTCTTCCGGGTATAATTCTTCAGCCATTCAGGCTCTTGAGGTTCAGGATACAGAAAATTTTTGAGCTTCTGTTTATCTTTCGGTGTTGCCCCTAATTTAAATAAAGCTTTGTTCTCTATAAACAAAGTTAGATCTGCTTTTGCTTCTGCTCCTTCATCAATGCAGTCAAGCTCGCTGCAGATGCGGATTGTTTTCGGCTTATAATAATTTTTGAACTTATTACCTACGAATTTATCTAAAGACGCACTACTATTTACACACACTATCCTATTTGTAGGAACGTTGATACGCTTTGCAATATGGTACACTTGATTGTACAAAGGTCCGCCGTGTCTTTTTATAAAATCGGAACCGAATATGTCTGTTACGTTACCTAATAAACCGGCTTTGTCCAAATAGTGCGAGATTTCTTCTTCCCTGCTGTTGGAAACTATGTAAACCGGTATGTTGCTGGCATTAGCGAATAAAAGCAAATCTTTAACAGTCTTATCAAGTTTAGGAGCATATTCCGGCGTATACCAGCCTTTCTGTAAAGACTTTAGATTTTCTTTATATTCTTCAGATATACTCTGCCTGCAAAGAGGAACGCCGAACCTTTTCTTTATGTCTTTGCTTATCTCAGAGAAGAGCTTTAATTTGAGGCTTTTTCCGATGTGATATAAAGAAGGATTTTGGTTTTCGCTATTTTCTTCTATTATGTATTTCCATGCCAGATGACGCATCAAGTCAATGCTGGTAAAGGTTCCACCAAAGCCGAGTATAACCGCTTCTATCTTATTCTCAGTTATGAGTTTTTTAGCGTCTTCCAGTGTTGCAAAATCTTTGTATGCCATTGTTTTTCCTTATGCTCTAGGTTAATTGGAGCATTATAAAGCACGGAAATACTTTCAGGAAGAGAAAAATATAGATTATAGGGTTAAAAACTTGTCTTAACCTTAACTTCACCCAACTGTTCTATTACTGCATTAAAGACAGCATTGAATGGTATGTCGTCTATGTTTTTAGATCCTTTTACGAAATCGGATGCTGTGATGACAATGGCTCGTTTAGTAAACGGAGCATTCTTCTTGGCGTTTGTCTTGCCGAACAGGGTTATAATTGGCAGGGGTGCCGACTCTTTCTCCTGCACAATGCCGGCTGCTAGGATGTGCGCTGTGCCGCAGTCATTAGTGACTGCGGCATCCAGCCGACTGGAAATCGCCGCTGTCAGAAAAATCGAACTTTCGCGTTGAGTTTCTTGAAGCGGAAATTTGGCGAAAGGAACTGCTTGTTTTAATAATTCCTCCCATTCATATTCAGCAGGGCCTAAAATAAAGACAGGCATATGTCCTGTTTCATACAGTTTCTTTGCAAGCTCAATATGCTTTTCAAGGGACCAGCACTTTGCTTTATCTCCTGCTCCCGGAACCTGAGCCACGTATTTTTTGCCTATATCCGGCAACAGGCGCAATGCCTCTAGCTCATCCTCTGCTGAAACCGGCAAACGCATATCGGCTTTGGGGGCTGGCTTCTGACTGGCGGCTTCTACACAGGCGTAAAAATTCTCAAGAAGGCTTTTTTCACTTCTTTTGTGCGTAACCGGCTTTAAATCGGAAAAAAGCCACAGCATAGAATAAGAAATGAACCACCTGTGAGGTATCTGCCTCGTGCATAGTATTGATCGGAGCCTGCGCTCCATAGCTATAACCACATCATATAGCTTGTCTTTGCCTGCCCCCCCCCCCCCCCCCCCCCCCCTCCCCCCTCCCCCCCCCCCCCCCGCGCGCGCGCGCTTTTTTTTTTCTGCCCCCCCCCCCCCCCGCCCTCTTTTTCCACAATCACCTTGTCGAGCAGAGGTCGGTTGTATTTCTTGCCGTGAATAACAGCCGGTCTTCTTACAATCGGTTCGAACAAAGGAGTCTGGTATGAGGTATACCCTATAGATAGATATGTTATCTCTGCATCCGGGAACGTCTGACGCATGGAACTCAGCAAAGCCCTAGTCCTTAATGCATCACCTAGTACGCTTCCATTCGTACATATTAAAATGGTCTTGATCTCACTGGAATCGTACTTTCTTTTCAGTTCCCACTCCCTCAACAAGGATTGTTCATTTTGGTTGCGGGGGCTGGATTTGAACCAACGACCTTCAGGTTATGAGCCTGACGAGCTACCGGGCTGCTCCACCCCGCGGTGATGTCCCCCCTCTTAAGTCCCTAATATCCGCTCTCTTGTTGCATTTTTACACTTGCTATGTCAATAAAATTCTTATTTTTTTTAATTCTTTTTATATTAAGACACTGTTAATTCTACTTCATTATCATATATCTAGTTTAAATCCTCTGATTCAACGCTTTATTATAATCCGCCATGCCCGCTAATATTCCTCGCTTATCTTCTCTTAATAACTTTATATCCTCGGCTGCTCCGGCGGTTCGGTTCATCTATATTTTCGCTTTTCTCGGTATTCTGGCCTCTATTTTAATTCCTTTGTCTTCTCCCTTTCCTGTCTTACAGGTATCTCTAAGTTTTATTTTCTTTATCCTCTTTCTTTTGTTCGCTAAACTTGCTGCGGCCTCTCTGAGCTCTGCTTCTCCACCTAAAAACTCTTCTTTCCATGAAGAGCTGCTGGACGAGGCTTTTCACGGCGTTCTCACTCCTCAGCTAGTCACAGACATTTCCGGCAATGCTGTTCTGGCTAACAGAGCTTTTCGCGGCTGGCTGGATATTGGAACTCTTTCGGCTGAAGACGCTCTGTCCAAGCGTTTCTCTGCCAGCCCTGCGGTTTCCGAAAGCTTCAATCAAATTAAAATCTCTTTGCAAAAAGGTCATGCAGGAGTGGCTGAACTGCCTGTTGTCAGAGACAGCAAAATCATAGAATGGCGGCGTATAGTTGCCAGACCTCTTGAAGGACACCCTACTTTTTCTCTGTGGCGTTTTGACGATATCAGCGAACGCCGCCGAATGGAAAAGGCTATGCTTGATGAAAAATCCGCTCTCGTAGATTTTATGAACAATGCGCCTGTTGGAATTTATGCCGTAGATCAGTACGGGCTTTTCCGTTTTGCGAATAAAACCCTAGCCCAGTGGCTTCAGGTCAAAGAAGATGAGCTTGTAAAGGGCGATGTTCATTTGCACGATGTGTTTAAAGATCCGCCCAAACGTATTGCGGCACATGCCGTCTCAACAGGAGCGTCAGGCGAAACGCAGGGAGAAGCTATTTTAAGACGCAGAGACGGCTCTGTTTTTCCTGTCTATATAACTCAGACTATCGTTGTTGACGAAGACGGAAAGGGTTTAAGAACCAGATCCGTTGTCAGAGATTTGTCTCCGGAAATAGAATGGCAGTACGCCCTCTCTGAATCCGAAAAGCGTTTTCAGAAACTCTTTGACGAGGCTCCTATCGGCGTTGTTCTTATTGATGATCAGTACAGGATTATGGAATGTAATAACTCGTTTTGCGCTATTACAAGACGCAAACGAGATTCTCTTACCGGCATAGAGATTGTAGATATTATTTCGGAGGAGTCCAAGAAAGAGTTCAAACATACTCTATCTTTAGTGCTGCACAACAACGAGTATGTGAAGCCGATAGAAGTGAAGGTTTTATGGAGCAATGAAGTTACTGCGCAGTTTTTTGTTAAAAAGTTTGCTTTTTCAAAACAGGAAGAGGACGGACCAAGAGAACAGACTGCTCTTATGATTTATGTCATAGACTCTACAGAGCAAAAGCAGCTGCAGTTACAGTACACTCAGTCTCAGAAGATGCAGGCTATAGGGCAGTTAGCCGGAGGAGTAGCTCATGACTTTAATAATATTCTTACGGCGATGCTGGGATTTTGCGATCTGCTGCTGCAAAGGCATAAGCCCGGAGATCAGAGTTTCAACGATATTACACAGATTAAACAGAACGGCAACAGAGCTGCGACTTTAATACGTCAATTACTGGCATTTTCCAGAAAACAAACTCTGCAGCCGAAGGTTTTGAGTGTATCCGATGCGCTCTCAGATTTGGGCAGTATGATTCGCAGGCTGATAGGAGCGCAGATACGCTTAGACACGATACATGGACGAGATGTAGGTCTTATAAAAGTGGATCAAGGGCAATTAGAGCAAGTAATAGTAAACATGGTAGTGAATGCCAGAGACGCTATGCCTAACGGCGGAGTTGTGACTATAAAGACAAGGAACCATCATCAAGAGACCAGCATCATGAGAGGACAGGATAGTATGCCTGCCGGTGATTACGTTGTTATTGAGGTTATAGATTTGGGTACCGGAATTAAACCCGAGAATATGCAGCGTATTTTTGATCCGTTCTTCACAACTAAAGAGATAGGCGCAGGAACAGGTCTTGGTCTGGCAACAGTGTACGGCATCATAAGGCAAACAGGAGGATTTATAAATGTAGAGAGTGTCATAGATAAAGGGACTACGTTTACGGTATACCTGCCGCTTTATAAGCCTGAAGAACACCCTGATAACGGGACATCAGACATTGAGCAAAACAACAAACCGGAGTCTGATCTTACGGGAGCCGGAACTATATTGTTGGTAGAAGATGAAGATGCAGTTCGGGTATTCTCTACAAGAGCACTAAAAAACAAAGGATATAATGTGCTGGAAGCCCGCAGCGGAGAAGAAGCACTACAAGTGCTTGAAGAGCACGGTAAGGCTGTAGACTTAGTAGTATCTGACGTAGTTATGCCTCAAATGGACGGACCTACACTGTACAAAGCAATAAGGCAAAAGGCTATAAAGACGAAATTTATCTTTGTGTCCGGATACACGGAAGATCGCTTAAGAGAACAGTTCTCGTCTAATGAAGTTATATACTTCCTGCCTAAGCCGTTTTCACTAAAGCAGCTCGCCAGCAAGGTCAAAGAGATTATGGAGATGGATAGCTAAAGTTTTCACTCCATCACTCTTATAAGATTATTCACATTCACTATCTTTGAGCTGTTTTTCAGTTCGCTGATTGCGTTTTGGATATTTGCTTCTTTGCATTTTCCGGTAATAACAACTATCTGTGCGGTGCTGTCCGTTTGCTCATATTTTTGAACGTTTTGCAAAAGGCTGTATAAATTTATATTATTGCGTCCGCAAATTTCGCCTATAATACCGATTACGCCCGGAACATTTGCTGCTGTGATTAAAATATAATACTTGTTTTCAGTTTCATTAATATCAAGCTGTGTTGAATTAACCGTGTGACAGCATCTCATCATCGGAAGAACCTGCGATGCTCCTATATCTCTTTGTATTGCCAAAATATCCCCGACAACGGAACTTGCCGTAGGCAATTCACCTGCGCCCGGACCTGCAAACATAATCTTGCCTACTGGAAATCCTTCAAGCAGCACGGCATTTGTTACACCGTTGATCGTAGATAAAATATTAGTATCAGGCACAAGCATCGGATGCACTCTAACGTCAGCAAGGTTATTTTCCGTGATTTCCGCCAGAGCAATAAGCTTTATTTTGTATCCTAAATCCCGTGCAAACTTAATATCATCTGCGGTTATCTTGGTTATGCCTTCACGATAAATTTTGTCTGTAAAAACGCGCTGGTTAAGCGCAATAGTTGCAAGCGTGGCGATTTTATAAGTTGAATCAAATCCCTCAACATCACCTGCCGGATCAGCTTCGGCATACCCAAGTTTTTGAGCTTCAGACAAGACATCTCCGTAAGAGGCGTTGTCTTTTTCCATTTTAGTTAAGATATAGTTTGTTGTGCCGTTAAGTATGGCGGCGATTTTATGGATTTTGTTGCCCGCAAGAGTTGTTTTTATCGGCATAATAAGAGGTATACCGCCTGCAATAGCAGCCTCATACAGAATAACAACATTCTTTTCATTGGCAAGATGGAATAATTCTTTACCGTGCTTGGCTAACAATTCTTTGTTGGCAGTGACTATGTGTTTGCCGTTATTAATTGCTGTTTTTATCAAATCAAGAGCAGGGTCAGTTCCTCCCATTACCTCAACAACCACATCGATTTCAGGATCGTTTATTATTTCATACGGGTTTGTCGTCAGCAAAGAAATATCGAGATTTTCAATATCTCTTCTTCTTGCGTTTATATCTTTTAACGCTATTTTTTTTATACAGACATCTTCAAAGCCTTGAAGGGCTTTAAAGACTCCGCCGCCGACTGTTCCCAGTCCTATTAATCCGATATTAATCTTAGCCATTTTTTCCTCTCCTAAGGCATAGCTTCTACTAGTTCACGCACTATTTTAGAATCTGAACCGGAAGTTCTGTGAATAAGAATACTCTTCTGATTAGCCCCTATTCCGTACAGTTGTTTGTTTAGCTTATCTATTGGAACAAAACCGGAGCCGTCCAGAGACAATCCGCCGAATAAGCCTTCCGATCTTGAAAAGACATAGAAATCTGCTTTAGTGTCCAACCCTGTAGATGCTTGAAACATATTGCTCATATCCAAAAATGTAACGCCGGCCTCTCCGCCGAAAGTCATGCTTCTGTCCATGATAGCGTTCACGCCTTTATCCGACATGACAGTGATAACAAGTTCAGAGAGCTGTCCCCCTGCTTGCAGACCGAAATTAAGCCCGGAGAAAGTATAGAAGGCCGGCTCACTCCAGCCTTTTCTGTCGTCTCTTACAAGCATTACACCGTTGCCGCCTCGAGCACCTACTATGAAGCCGCCTCGTATCATGTTAGGGAAAATGATTATAGCTCTGGCTCTTGCAGCTAACATTACCAGCGCAGGATAATCTCCGCTGCCCATCATGCTTTTGAATGTGTAGGTAGAACGAGACACAAGACGTTCAGCATCATTGGAGCCTTTTACAACATATGCGTTATCGGTGCCGGGACTCTGATTGAAGTCTCCGCTTTGACAAGCGGATAAAGACAACGCAGCCGTTATTAAAACAACAGCAAACAAAAATTTATTTTTTAATTTTCCATTTTCCATTTTCAATTTTCCATTTCCCGAAGAACTCTCTCCCATATTAGATTAGCGTGTTGTATATAGAAAGCATCATCAAAGCAAGCGTTAATCTCGGACTGAGACAGAAGATTTTGTATCTCTGAATCCGACAGAACTTTGTCTTTGAAGTGTACTTTTTTGCCTTGTTGTATTTCGTGCCAAAGCTCCATAGCAACAGACTGAACTTTAGCATAGGCATGTTCCCTGCTCATGCCTTTTTGCGTCAGAGCCAGAAGAAGACGCTGAGAAAAATGCAGTCCGCCCAAAGAATTAAGATTTTCAAGGACTCGTTCCTTGTAAACAGTCATACCCTCGATAAGAGAAGCAAGCCTAGACAGAGCAAAATCCAGAGCTATCGTAGCATCAGGAGCAATTACTCTTTCTACGGAAGAGTGAGAAATATCCCGTTCATGCCACAAAGCAACGTTCTCCATAGCAGGCACAACAGCAGCTCTGATTATTCGCGCTAACCCTGTTAGATTTTCAGCCAGCACCGGATTTCGTTTATGAGGCATAGCACTGGAACCTTTTTGTCCTTTAGCAAAAGGTTCTTCTGCTTCCCGAACTTCGCTGCGCTGTAAGTGGCGTATCTCGATAGCGAAAGCCTCTATGGAGGAAGCAATCACGCCCAGCGTAGCAAAAAACATAGCGTGTCTGTCTCTGGGAATAATCTGAGTAGAAATAGGCTCTATGCTGAGACCTAATTTCTTAGCTACGAATTGTTCTACAAAAGGATTTACTGTTGCAAAAGTGCCGACAGGTCCGGATATAGCGCAAGTAGCTATTTCCGCCTTAGCGGCAGTGAGTCTTTTTCTGGCTCTGGAAAATGCGGCATAGTGAGTCGCAAGTTTAAGCCCGAAACTGGTAGGCTCCGCATGAATTCCGTGGCTCCTGCCTATAGTAATGAGAGATAGATTTTCCTCTACTTTTACCTTGAGAGCCTTGAGGACTTTTTCCAAACCCTCCAGTAATAGGTCACTGGATTCTTTTAGCTGGACTGCAAACGCAGTATCCAAAACATCGCTGGAAGTCATGCCTTGGTGTAAAAATCTGGCATCCTCGCCGATATTTTCGGACATATTGGTTAAAAAAGCCAAGACATCGTGTCTTGTAGTTTTCTCTATCTCATCAATTCTGTCAATATTCCAGCCTGCGTTTTTGCGTATGTTTTCAGCAGCTTGCTTAGGAATAACCCCCAATTCTGCCAAGGCGTCACAAGCGTTAACCTCTATGTCTTCCCATATCTTGAACCTATGTTCGGCAGACCAGATTTTTGTCATTTCTTCTCTTGAATATCTAGGTATCATGTTGTAACCTTTACTTGATTGATTTACAATATTGCGTTACTATGCGCATATATGATGCATATTTAATCATATGTCATCTGCGAATTCTACAACTAAGTCTACTACGTTTTAACAGAAAGGTAAAAAAAAATGTCTAAAATTTCTGATTTCTCTTTAAGAGCCGCTGTACTTTCCTGTCTGGGATTGGCGATACTTGCTGCTCCTTCTCAGTCTTTTGCCGGAGAAGTTCGTTTTAACGGTAATATAATGCAATGGCACTCCACTCTGTGCGAAAAGCCTGAAGTGCCTCCTTCTTGGGCTTATGCTGATCCGGAAACTGCCGGCAACAGAATGAACGCTATGCAGTTTGACATCAATATGTTTGCTGAAAGAGCGCAGAAATTCATGGATTGCGTCAGCATTGAAGCTGAAAACGACCAAAAGCGCGTCAACTCTGTAATCGCAAATGATGCAAGAGTTTTGATACAACAAACCTACGAAACCGTAAGGCAGCTTACAGCACCAAGAGGCGGTAGATAAAGTGTGGAATGTGGGGTGTGGAGTTGGAAGAAATTAGAAATAAGGAATTAGCAAATATTCTTAACTCCACACTTCTTTCTTTACACCTTCTAATTACCCGTCAAAACATACTTTAACACCCTCCTCTATAACTCTTTCTTTAACCCTGTCTGTCGATGAGCATATCCGGAAAGTGATTCATTTGAAATATCATTACGGTCTATAATAGGGTCTATACTGCTGTACTTAGAGGCTTTCCTTTCAGTGAGAGGTGCTTGAGCCTGCTGGAATGCTTGTTCTTTAGCAGCAAAATATCTACCAACAACATCACCAACAGCATCATTAACAATAATACCAGCATAAGCACCAACAATAATACCAGCCGTTAAACCAGCATCAGCAAGCACTCTTTCGGTTGGAGTTATTTCAGGACTATCATAAAATTTAAAACCATTATACCGCCGCTCCATTATAATCTCCTATAAATTAGAGTAAAAAAAGATATAAATATCATATACAACGGATTATAGCCAGAAACTAATAAAAACACTTTTAACACAAAATTAATATTTGAGGAAATTTTTTTCAAAAATGTATTGCAAAAGTGTGAGTATTGTGGTACTATTGTAATATAATGCCACTAATTAAGGAGACTGCCATGCCTAGAACAGCAGTATTGAATGTAAGAATAGAGCCTAAAGTCAAAGCGAGTGTTGAAAGGCTTTTTAGCAGCTTAGGATTAACTGTAACAGACGCTGTGAATGTGTTTCTGCGGCAGTCTCTTATGCGAGGCGGATTCCCCTTTGAAGTTGTACGCAGCAAGCCGAATGCAATTACTAAGGCAGCAATAGCAGAAGCCGAACAGTTGCTGCGAGACCCAAACGCTAAATCTTTCACAAATATGGAAGATTTAATTGCTGATTTGCAGTCGGACGACAAAATATGAAATATCAAGTACGGCGAACCTCGCAATTCAAGAAGGATTATAAACGCTCAATAAAACGCGGTCTGGAAATCGACAAGCTCAACAAGGCGATTGAACTCCTTGCAGAGAACGGCTGCTTGCCGGCAAAATACAAAGATCACCCTCTTGTCGGAAATAATAAAAGGTTGCGTGAGTGTCATATAGAACCGGATTGGCTGCTTGTATACGAGATAAATCACGGAATACTGGTACTGGTTCTAACCGCAACCGGTACGCATTCAGACCTATTTTAGCCGCATCTCACTCGTATTCACTATGTTATGGCGAGGCTTCACGTCAACACATACAGCCCTCGTTCATTAGCTGCCGTCTTGAATTTATCGGAAATCCCCATCACAGTTTCTGCTCCGCCCAAGATTAAGTACCCGTCCTTAGCCGTCATATTGGCAATATCCGAAAGAACCCTAGTCTTGGTTTTCACATCAAAATATATCAAAACATTCCTGCAAAACACTACGTCAAAAACCCCCATGCCCGAAGAATCCGACAGAAGATTAGCTTCTTTAAAAGAAACCATATTGCGAATGTTTTGATTAATCTGCCACTTGTCCCCGGACACTTGAGTAAAATATTTAACCAGTATATTAACAGGCAATCCTCTTTGAACTTCAAACTGAGAGTAAATACCGGACTTAGCCTTGATAACCATTTCCCTAGATAAATCAGTTCCTATAATCTCAAAATTCCAACCCGCTGCCGCAATCTCCTGACAAACAATAGCGATAGAATAAGCCTCCTGCCCGCCGGAAGAAGCAGCAGACCAAATCCGTATCCTCTTAGTACTCTGTCTGGCATTCATCATATAAGGCAGTATAACATTTTTAAGAATAGTAAAAGGTTTTTGATCCCTAAAGAAAAAAGACTCATTCGTAGTCATAGCCTCAGTAATATCAAAAGCTATTTCTTCTTTGCGCATCTCTCTGAATACCTTAGCCAGCTCCTCAATAGAAGCCAAATTATACTTTCTAGCCACAGATGTCAGTCTTGCTTCCAGCAAGTACGTTTTTTCCTTAGATAAAACTATGCCGGAGCGTTTATATACAAGAGTAGAAAAAAGATCAAAATCTTCTTGCTTCATTTTTGACCTCCTTTCGCTATCTTGATTAACATGCGCCCCAAATCGTTCAGCGGCAGCACAGCAGAAGAAAGACCTGCCCCAGCCACGGCACCCGGCATTCCCCAAACAACGCTGGAAGCCTCATCTTGAGAGATAACAACTCCGCCGGCATCTGCAAGAACCTGAGATCCTTTAAGACCGTCATACCCCATGCCGGTTAAAATAACAGCCAATACCTTAGATCCGAACACAGATACCAAAGAACGAATCATAGGATCCACAGCAGGTCTGCAAAAATTCTCCTTAGGATCCTTAGTCAGCTTTATAACAACGTTAGACTGTTGTTTAACAAAAAGCATATGATAATCCCCGGGCGCAACATAATATCCCCCGGCCTCAAGCACCTGCCCGTCCTGAGCCTCGCAGCAGTTCACAGAAAACTGTTTCTTGATATTGTCGGCAAAAATCGTAGTAAAAGAAGGAGGCATATGCTGAGTAATAACAACCGGCTGTCTTATAGACTGATGAATAGATTTGATAAGTTCGAGAACAGCCTGAGGTCCTCCTGTAGAAGAACCTACTGCAATAACGGAAGGCACAAATAAAGGAGACATCGGCCGTAATACTATATCTTTTCCGGTCTTAAAAACAGGAACAGCGGAAGCATCTCTCCTCACAACAACGTCTTTTTGTTTTGCAATTTCCAAAGCCTTGCTGCGCTTAGCCTGAGCAGCTCTGCCTATAGCCTCAACCTTATCTCTTAATTCTCTTTTAAAATCAGTGACATGAGAAATTTCCAAAGAAGAAGGCTTGGGTATGTAATCAGTAGCACCTAATGACAAAGCCTTTATACTGATCTCAGCATTCTTTTGCGTCAAAGTAGATGCCATAACAATCTGTGCAAAAGAATCCAGCTCTTTAATCTTAGGTATGGCTTCCAGCCCGTCCATAACAGGCATTTCTATATCAAGAATTATGACATCTACCGTATTATTTTTTAAAAATTCAATCGCTTTAAGCCCGTTGGACGCTGTCGCAGCTACGCTGAAAATAGAATCCTGCTCCAAAATACGAACGATAAAGCCCCGTATCACAATGGAATCGTCTACAATAAGAACCCGAATTGGAGAGGAAATATCAGACATTATAAAAGCCCAAGCTGTTCTAGTTTGCTTTTAATAATATCTAAATCAAAAGGCTTCATCACATATTCATTAGCACCGCCGGACATAGCCTTCTTGATACGCTCAATATTATTTTCCGTAGTGCAGAATACAACAGCGGGCTTATTGCCTTCGTGCATTTTTCTAAGCTCTACAAGAAATTCGTACCCGTCCATAACAGGCATGTTCCAATCCAACAACACAAGATCCGGAAGACTGTTTATGCAGGCGTCCATAGCAGTTTTTCCGTTCTCTGCCTCAGTACAAGTATATCCTAAGGTTTCTAATATTTGCCTGGCAACTTTTCTAATGACACGGCTATCGTCTACGATAAGACAAGTTTTCATTTTAGATTCCTTTTATATAATTAGGAATGAGGAATGAGGAATTATAGTCAATTCCTAACTCCTAATTCCTAATTAAATATCAAGCAGTCTCTCCACAGATAGCACTATAAGTAAGTCATTTTCAAGCCTATAAATACCGTCCGAGACACCTCTCCACACAGGATCCAACGTAGAAGGGTTTCTCTCAAAGTCAGCATTAGGCAGCCTCATGACATCGCCTATCGTATCTACAATAAGACTGTACAGCTCTCCGTCATGTTCAACCACAATACTCATAGACTTATCCTCATCTTCGAATTTAGACAGTCCCATACGCTTACGTACGTCTATGGCTGTAACAATCCTGCCGCGCAAGTTCAAGGAGCCCACGACTTCGACCGGTGCCAGAGGCACATGAGTAATTTTTGGAGACCTTAACACATCTCTGACTTTCAAAACAGGTATGCCAAACCTCTGATTTGCAATACTCATCGTCACAAACATGTCTGTATCAGAAACCCCCGCACTCATATTATCCAAAGATATAACAGAAGCACCTTTTTCAGAAGAGGAAACAGAACTCATTAAAGACCTCCAGCATTTTGTAACTTAGAATTTTTTCTGAACGGCTCAGATAGAACCGCAATCAATTTCTCACGGTCAAACTTTGCAACATAATCGGTAAATCCTAAACGCATACCTTTTTCAATATCGGTAGGCGTAGAATGAGATGACATCGCAAATATAGGCAAATTATGCCATCTGCAGTCAACGTTTTCTCTTATACGGGATATAAACTCAAACCCGGTCATCTCAGGCATCTCTATATCACTGATTATGGCATCAAACTCAGCCCCCTCTTCCTGCAGCTTCAAAGCATCAGGAGCACTATTTACCGCAATAACATCAAAACCCGCAACCGTTAATAACGGTGTAAGCAGATTCCTGAAGAAAGGACTATCGTCCACTAAGAGAACTCTTTTTATCTCGCCTTTCCTGAAATCAGAACTCGCCACATCAAACCAATCGCTGAACGCCTGCGACAGATAATACGCAGCATCTACGATGTCAGTCGCCTTTTCAGATATGATAGCAGTACCTAATACTCCCGGTCTATGTGCAGATAAATCTATATTAAGTTTGCTTTCCACAATATCGAGTATCTCATCAACTATAAGCCCCATGTGCTTGTCTTGATCGGCAAAAACCAGTACTTCAAGCCGCCCCTCTTTAGCAAAATCACTACCGTCCACAATCTTTACCAGAGGCATTAACTTACCGCGGTACTGCACCATAGGAGACTTGCCGGAAAACTCTATATCCTTGACATTAATCTCTTCAAGTCTGGCAACCAAGGCCAGCGGCACTGCCTTCTGAGCATCATCGCCTGCCTTGAATACCAGCAGCGACTGCGCCTTAGAACCGCTGGAAGCATGAACCGCAGACGACATAGACCGCTCCGCAGCATGATTTTCAACATTCCCGGCGTGCATTACAATATTGTTCAAATCCAATATCATAATCACGTCTCCGTCACCCAGTATAGTATTACCGGAAAACACTTCTATAGACCGCAGTATGGGAGATACGGGTTTTACAACTATCTCTTCCATATCATATACTTGATCTACAATGATTCCCACTGCAGAACTGCCTACCTGAACAACAACAATAAATACCTCGCTATCCTGTTTTATCTCAGCATCTCCCAGCTTCAAAATCTTCTTCAGCGAAATCAAAGGCAGCAGCTTATTGCGCAGCCTCAATACAGGCGTATCATTGATAAGCTCTACCCTGTGTTCAGTCTCTCCGGAAGCCTGCACCAGCTCTACAACATTAATCTGAGGTATGGCAAATCTTTCATTTCCGCTTTGCACTATCAATGCCGCAACTATCGCCAGAGTAAGAGGTATCTTAATAGAGAACGAAGACCCTTTTCCCTCTACGGATTTAAAATCTATAGTTCCGCCTATTTTCTCTATGTTAGTGCGGACAACGTCCATGCCCACGCCGCGCCCGGACACGGCAGTAACCCTTTCGGCTGTAGAAAAACCGGCCTTAAAAACGTGCTGAAGAATCTGCTGCTCGGACATAGCATCAACTGCTTCTTTAGTCGCCAGCCCTCTTTCTATAATCTTACTCTTAATCTTATTTACAGGCAGTCCCTTACCGTCATCTATGATTTCAATAACTATGTGCCCGCCTTCATGAAAAGCGTTCAAAGTTATAATGCCGGTTTCCGGCTTGCCGGCAGCAAGCCTCTCCCTAGGCAGCTCTATGCCGTGGTCCGCAGAATTCCGCACCATATGCGTCAACGGGTCTTTGATAAGTTCCAGTACCTGCCTGTCCAGTTCAGTATCAGCCCCAAGCATCTGAAGCTCTATTTTCTTATTCAGTTCTCTTGCCAAATCACGGATTAGTCTGGGCAGCTTAGACCACGCATTGCCTATAGGCTGCATTCTGGTTTTCATCACGCCTTCCTGCAGCTCGACAGTAACCTGATTCAATCTTTGGAGCGGAGATGAGAAAGCACTGTCTCTCTGATTTCTTAAAATCTGGAGAAGCTGATTTCTGGTAAGAACCAGTTCACTGACCGTAGTCATGAGCTGTTCAATCTGATTGACGTTTACGCGTATAGATTGATCTGCAATAGAGGTAGCGGCAACTGCCTTGGAAGCCTCTTCTTTGTTGGCACTGCTTGTCGGCACAACAGCTCCTCCGTTATTTTTCTGAGTATTTGCACCAGCCTCCTGTACAACACCCTCTGTACCGCCGTCTTCTTCGGCAATTACAGGGGCATCAGCATGAACAGGAGCCGAACTCATATTAGCCTCTAAAGTGCCTACATCTCCTGCCTTTACCGGAACAAAACCAAACTCATCAGGCTCATCTGCAGCGTTTGCAGGAGCCTCCGCAACAACCGCAGCCTCTGCTGCGGGAGGAGGTTTAGGAGATTCGACATTCTCGCCCCTAGCGCACGCATTCAAAGCATTGATTAATTCCAAATCGTCTCCGTCCGGACACTCTTTTTGGTTTGCTTCCAGATACTGAAGCAGAAACTTAATCCTGTCGATACACGCCAATATTAAATCTACGGCGGCAGGAGTAACCTTTAATTCGTTATCTCTGAATTTACCCAATATATTCTCGCCGACATGAGCCAGCTTTTCCAGCCTGGGCAAGCCTACGAAACCGCAAGTTCCCTTGACAGTATGAACAAGCCTGAAAATAGAACTGAGCAGCTCCGGGTCTTCAGGATTTTTTTCCAAATTAACCAAATCCACGTCCAGCGTTGCCAGATTTTCCGCAGTTTCTGTTAGAAATTCGCTTAAAAGATCGTCCATAGTAAAAATACCTCAATTTCGATGCACCACACATACGCATTTACATTAAAAGATTCGTTCTTAATAGTCGACTAATTTATAGTTAACAAAGTAATAACAAGACTGTCGTTAGAAGTATGTTCGTAAGAAATTTTGAACCCAAAACATTCTACGAACTTGCCGGTAATATACGCATGTACAGTTCTGGAGGATACTTCGTCTACTTGAGCGGTACCGTCTAAGGCCTCTTGAGTTTTCAGATTCAGGGACGCACTTTTTCCGGAGGCTTCTATACAGCAGCCTAACGGAGCTTTAGCAGCCACCTTCCTCAGATGTATAGTACCGCCGTAAGGCAGAGCCTCTTCCGCCAGAAGGATCACATTAACCAAAGTCTTTAAATAGCCTTTTGCGTCTTCAAGTTCAGTTGCAACAGCATCATCTGTCCATACTATGGATATTTTTCCGTCCGATAAATACTGCTCCATGATCTGACGCACGTCTCTGAGGCTAAGAGGGGACTCGCTGCCGGCCCTTCCATAGGCTACTCTATAGCACTTTAACCTTCTGGATGCCTTTATGCCGCTGTCGCTGATTAGCTTCATAGCCTCCTGCGTAACGGCTTCGCCAATATCGGATATTAGCTCTACTCCGTTATTAATAGCACTTACGGGGCTTACTAAATCATGGCAAAGTCTGGAAGATAATAATTCCAGTATTCGTATATCTATTTGCATTGCAACACCAAAACAGTAAGAGAGTTATAGACAAGAGAAGCTGCCCGTTATATGATTATTAGCGTCTCGTTAAGAGACTATTAAAATCAAAGCACAAAATAGAAAAATGAAACTATACTTCACAGCAAGCCCTTCCGATATAGCTCAGCACGCTTTCAAAAGACTGACAGAGCTGTATAAACAGCACTCTCCCGAAGAGGCTGACGTCATCGTGTCGATCGGCGGAGACGGTCACGTGCTTGCGTCCATGTACGAATCATTCAAATTAAACAAGCCGGTTTTCGGTATGCGGAGAACAGAGTCAGTCGGCTTTTTATGCAACTCCTTTGACATTACCAGAGAGTTGGAGACCAGAATCTCTAATGCGATAACTCTTACTATCAACCCTCTGCGCTTAGAAGCCGAGATGATGGACTGCAATACGGTCTCATCTTTATCTATCAATGAAATATCTCTTTTGAGACAAACTCCTCAGGCAGCCAAGCTGCGCATAACTATTGATAACAAACTGTGCCTTGAAAGACTCGTAGGAGACGGCGTTCTGGTATCCACTCCTACGGGCAGCACGGCATATAACCGCTCTTGCAGCGGTCCTATTATGCCAGTAAATGCAAATACTCTGATTATTACAGGCATTTCCGTGTCAAAGCCCAGAGGCTGGTCTTACGCAGTCCTGCCTCAAAGCGCTATGATAGAAATAGAAGTATTAGAAATACAAAAACGTCCTATAAAAATAGAATCTGCCGGCAGTATTCTGCGCAATGCGGCGAAGGCTCGTATTTTTATGGATAAAACTAAAGAGCTGAAACTGCTGTTTGACCCGGACGAGCCTCTGGACGACCGCATCATAAAAGAACAGTTTATGCTTTAACTTCCTTGTTTTCCAAAGGATACTATGAACAAGCACACATTAAGACTTTAGAACACATATCCTAGCCCGCAGGGGCAGGAGCAGCTTCGGCACTGCGATTCTTAATGACTTGCAGCTGGTGATCATATGCCTTCAGCACATCAGGAACTTGTTCTTTCGTTATGGTTGTTTCCTTAATGCCTGCAATAACACCGCCCATAGCTGTCATCGCAGCAGCAAATTCATCTAAACTTACTTTAGTCGGATTGCTTAAGACACGCAACATAGCAGCAGCCTCGACACCATTGCCGCAGCCAGCAGTACTGAGTACATCCTGCACCTTAAGAGCAGGATAGTTTCTGACGGTATTTTTTGTTATGATGTTAAGTCCATGTTCTCCAAGGGTCTCAATTATCATTCCGCCTTTCTCAAGAAACTTCGCACACATCAAATCTGTGTGTTCTTCACACAAACCGATTTCTTTTTCATTACCAATCCAAATAGTCGCCTTCATCATCAAATCCCAGTTTTTAACAGGAGTTGATGTTGCTCCGTGAAAAGTTGCAATAATCTCGGCACCTGCCTTTTTAACATTTTCGAAAGTGTCTATGGCCTCCGTTAACATTGCAGAAAAATTATTCGCCGTAGAAAGAGGCCAGTATAAAACATTGCTGTCAGCCAGCCATGCTTTTTGCTCTTCCGTTAGCGCAACATCAGGGACTGTCTGATGCTTGCATAAGAACTTTTCTCCGTTAGGCAGGTTAATGACTACAGCATCTACATCGGCAGTAGCAATGTGGTTAGTCAGTAATCTCTTTGCCGCTTTTTCCCCGCACAATGCTTCAGCCGCAACCTTGAAAGCCTGTTCAGTGTTATAACAAGAGCCTCCGGGAGCGAAGTACGCGTTATCGAAATAATTCCAGATAATTTTGTTCAGTACAGCGTGCAGTTCAGGATTATTATCAATTTGACCGCCATCGAGAGTCAGCTTAGGAAGCAAAGGATTAATGCTTTCAAGCCGGGAGTTTATAAAATCCACAGCTTCTTCACTTTTCAGATGAACTGTAAGATCTTGCATCTCGTTTCCTATCAAGGCAACTTTTTTGGTGTTTTCCATGGCTTTTTCCTTTTCTAAAATAATTTATCCATTAAGAAATATAGCGGCATTTTAGGGGCAAAATTATGTTAAAGCAATATTTTTATTACTTTCAAGGATTAACCATACTTTTGCCAATTGGAGCTAAGCTCTGGCGTCCTTATTATCCAAAGGAAACAAATTAACCCCCGCTATCATGCCGAAATTGGGTATTTCCCCTGCCGCCAGCTTAGCCCGCACCATATCGTCCAGTCTTAGTATTCTGGAATACAAAGCATGACTGCGCAGCATTAAATCTCTTAGTCCCTGAGGCAGAGAAGGGTCATTTTCACCCTTATCGCTCATGCACTCTTCGCTGTCAATGATAGCGTACTGAGGAGAAATAAACTGTTCCGGGGCTATCTCGCCGGACAACAGAGCCTTCATCGCCAAAAGCCAAGTCATAATCTGTATCAGCCTTGCGGATATTCTCGTATGATGGTACCCGAAATGCAGACAGGAAGGAAGATCAAAGCGTTTTTTGTCAGCCTGTTCGTGATATGCGATATAGTTGCGCACTTCCATAGTCAGAGCCATGCCCTCGTCGAAAGTACGGTCTAACAGAGTTGTAGCTTTAGTAACAGCCATGCTCACCTTCCTTTTATTATTTTCACTTGTTAAATATGCAAAAAAGTGTTTAATATTAAGTTAATTTTTTAGTTTTAATATGTGTTGTAAACCGTTAATAAAAAAAGGATTTAATGATGACAAAAGTATTTCTTACCGGAGCTACCGGCTTTGTAGGGTCGGCAGTTGCAAGACTGCTGACTTCAAAAGGCTTTGAAGTGCTGGCTTTGTCAAAGAAAAACAACGATAGAAAAAACATACAAGGACTCCCGGTATCAGTCATAGAAGGCGATTTAAAAAATCCGGACACCTACAAAGATGCGTTAAAAGGCTGCGACTGCCTGTTTCATGTTGCTGCAGATTATAGAATATGGGTTCCGAACCCCAAGGAAATGCACGAGGTAAACGTGCTCGGCACTAAAAACCTTATGCTGAATGCCCTGGGTGCAGGAATAAAAAAAATAGTATACACAAGCTCTGTTGCAACTTTGGGAATTAACAAAGACGGCACTTCGTCTGATGAAAAAACTCCTGTATCGTTCTCGGATATGGTAGGCGTTTATAAACAATCAAAATACCTTGCAGAAGCCGAAGTTACAAGACTCATACAGCACTATGGACTGCCCGCAGTCATAGTCAACCCCTCTACTCCCATAGGTCCTAACGACATAAGACCTACTCCGACAGGCAAAATCATAGTCGATGCTGTAAACGGCAAAATACCTGCGTTTGTAGATACCGGTTTAAACATAGCCCACGTAGATGACGTGGCTATGGGGCATTTGTTAGCTCTGGAAAAAGGCAAAATCGGAGAACGATATATACTGGGCGGTACTAATTTAGCGTTAAGCGATATTTTGACTATAATCGCTAATATCGCAGGAAAAAAACCGCCCACAACAAAGCTGCCTCATAAGTTGTTATATCCTGTCGCAATAGTCATGGAGCAAATAGCAAGAGTTACCGGCAAGACTCCTATGCTGTCCAGAGACGCTCTTAGAATGTCACAGAAAAAAATGTACTTTTCCAGTGCCAAAGCGGAAAAAGAGCTGGGCTACAAATCCCGCCCTGCCAAAGACGCTATAGCCGATGCAATAGCATGGTTTAAGGCTAACTGGTATTGCTGATGCTTTACGAATTGATGATTCCCTCTATCTCTCTGCTCATATCTTCTATATCAGCCATGCCGTCCAGCTCTACCAGTATGCCCTTGTCTCTGTAGTACGAAATGATAGGAGCGGTTTGTTCTTTAAAGACATCTAAACGAATTTTCATAGTCTCTGCATTGTCATCTTTGCGTCTGGAAAAGGCATCAGCTCCGGAATTGCCGCAAACATCGCATTTGCCGGACTCTTTTAACGGCTTGAATTTGTCGTGATACCCTTCGCCGCATTTGGAACAGGTGAATCTTCCTGAAACCCGTTCTATTAATGCCTCGTGATCTACCTTGAGGTTAATGACAAAATCCAGCTTCTTCCCCAGCTTCTCCAGCATCTCATCAAGAGCCTTTGCCTGAGGAACATTTCTTGGGAAGCCGTCTAGGATAACTCCTTTTTCACATTCCTTAGAGCTCATTTTTTGCCGTATCAGGTCTATGATGAGATCGTCAGGCACCAGATTCCCGGAATCCATAATGCTTTTCGCCTTAATGCCCAGAGGAGTCCCCTCTTTAAATGCTGCTCTTAGCATATCTCCTGTAGCCAGCTGCACCATATTATACTTTTCCGTCAGCAATTTGGCCTGAGTACCCTTGCCTGCTCCCGGTGCTCCTATCAGTATAATATTCATTACCTACCTCTTAGTTTAGATTTTTTAATCAGCCCTTCGTACTGATGAGCTATAAGGTGCGACTGGATTCTGGAAATCGTATCAATAGTAACGCTGACCACGATAAGCAGAGAAGTGCCGCCCAGATAAAACGGAATAGAGCCTCTGGCCATAAGGAACTCGGGCAAGAGACATATGGCGACCAGGTATACAGCACCAAGCACAGTAAGCCTAGTCAGGACATAATCAAAATAATCCGCAGTGTTCTTGCCGGGTCTTATTCCGGGAACAAAACCGCCGTGTTTTTTCAGATTATCCGCCGTGTCTGCCGGATTAAAGACAACCGCAGTATAAAAGAACGCAAAGAACGTTATAAGCGCAGCGTATAAAATCATAAACAAAGGCTTTCCGTGTCCCAGCTGAATTACTACGTCCGCCAAAAATCCACCCTGCTCCTGCAAGTTGGAAAAACTGGCAATAGTAAGAGGAAACAGCAGCAAAGAGCTTGCAAAGATAGGAGGAATTACTCCGGAAGTGTTAATCTTGAGCGGCAGATGAGAAGACTCTCCTCCGAACATCTTGTTGCCTACCTGACGCTTAGGATACTGTATAAGTATGCGTCTCTGAGCCCTTTCGCAAGCAACGCAGATAGCGATAACAACAACCAGCATAAGCAGGACCAGCAGCATTCCAATAGTGGACAAAGAGCCTATACGCTGCAGTTCCAAAGTCTGCCCGATAGCCCTAGGCAAACCAGCGACTATACCTCCATAGATAAGCAGAGAAATGCCGTTGCCAATGCCTCTTGATGTAATCTGTTCCCCAAGCCACATAAGGAACACAGCACCTCCGGTAAGCGTTATCATAGTGCTGATGCGGAAAAAAGTAGTATTGATGATAACGGCAGATCCCGAAGAACCTATCATAGACTCAAGCCCTACTGCCAGCGCATAAGACTGTACTGAGGCAAACAGAACCGTCAGATAACGGGAATATTGATTGAGCTTCATTTGTCCCATTTGCCCTTCTTTTTTCAAAGCCTCGAAAGAAGGCAGCACGGCGGATAATAACTGAACTATGATCGAGGCAGTAATATAAGGCATGACTCCGAGCGCAAATATAGTCATACGCTCCAATGCGCCTCCGGAGAACATATTGAACATATCCATGATGCCGCCGCTGTGACGGCTGAATATCTCAGCCAGCTTTACCGGATCCACGCCCGGAATAGGAATATAAGTGCCTATACGAAAAACTATCAAAGCAAAAACAGTAAACCAGATGCGGTTTTTCAGGTCTTTTGCTTTAGAAAAAGCAGAAAAGCTCATAGTAGAGGCTAAAGTTTCGGCTGCTGACGGCATGTTTTCAATCCAATTTATTTGTTAAAGCAGATTCTTTTCAAAAGAAAGGTATAGTCATTATTAGTCTCTTTTACAACATCTATTTAACCGATTTTGCCTCATAGCAAACGTTTTCACATCAAATTTAGCTACAACCTCATTAAAAAGCTTATGCCAATTAAGCTCTGCTCCCAGCTGCATGAATGCGCCTCCAAGTCCCAGCGTAGTCCTGTCTATGAAAACGAATTCTCTGGGAATAGATATGTTTTTAAATTTTCTCAATTCCTTGTAAACCTCAGCAGCAACTTCTTTACCATAAGCTGTGCTGTTAGTGTCCTGAATTTTACAGACTTTATCCTCTAAGAACGGAGCGTACACAAACTTAGCCCACACATTAAGCACGTCTATCATTTCATTGGAAATATTACTGAAACCCCACTTTTCATATGCCTCTTTTGCCAGTTCTCTGTTGTTGGCAAGAACAGCTTTGTACAGCAAAATAACAGCCTCTATAGTTTTAGCATCGAACACTCTGACGCAGCCGAAATCCAATAGATTAATGCTGTTGTCTTTTGCCGCAGTGTAATTTCCGGTATGAGAATCCGCATGTAATATGCCGTTCTCATAAAACGGAGTGTACCATGTGCGGAAAATATTTTCCGCTATTTGATTTCTGTCTTTTTTCGTTCTTTTAAGAATATCTGCGAATTTTTCTCCTTCCAGATATGTAATAGTAATCAGCTTATCCGTAGATAATCTCTCTACTACTTCAGGCACATGCACATACTTTTTTCCCTTATACAGCAGTTTGAACAGCCTGATATTTTTCGCTTCTTGGATATAGTCTATTTCTTCATACAAGCGGTCTGATATTTCTTTGTACAGTTCTTTAGTGTCTATATTTCTCTTGTACGCTTCAAACAAAGTCAAAATCAGTTTCAACTGCCTCAAATCCGCATCAATAACAGTTTCCATATCTGGATATTGCAATTTACATGCAAGCTTTTTTCCGTCCAGCCCTATGGCTCTGTGCACCTGCCCTAATGAGGCTCCTGCAAATGCTTCTTTTTCAAAATTTAAGAATTTTTTTTCCCAGTCTTCCCCGAGTTCATTCGCCATTCTGCGTCTTACAAACCTAGCACCCATAACAGGAGCATTCTGTTGCAGCTTCAACAGCTCTTCAGAGTAAGCTTCCGGAACAATATCCGGCACACATGCTATAAATTGGGCTATCTTAACCAGAGGTCCCTTTAACGAGCCTATTGCTTTTGCGACTAATTCCGCCTGCTTCTTGGAAGCATCATCAGAACGGCAAAGAGCGGCTCTAGCCCCAACCCCGGCCAGTGAAGCGGATACTTTTGTATAACGCCTAACACGTCCTTTTAAGGAAGAACGTTTTTCAACTCCACACTCCACACTCCACACTCCACACTTATATCATCGCCATTCCGCCGTTCACGTGTATGGTCTGTCCCGTTATATAGCCCGCCTCTTCACTAGCCAAAAACAGCACGCTGCTTGCTACGTCACTAGGCACTCCTATACGCCCCATGGGCACCGCTACTAAAATCTTAGTCTTTTGCTCCTCGGTCAAAACATCCGTCATGGCAGAAGCTATAAATCCCGGAGCTACGCAATTTACCGTTACATTTCTAGTCGCCAACTCCTGAGCAAAAGACTTGCTCATAGCTATAAGCCCGGCCTTAGACGCTGCATAATTAGCCTGACCGGCATTTCCGGTAACTCCTATTACGGAAGTAATGTTCACTATACGCCCGTAACGTCTTGTCATCATTCCTTTCACAACTGCCCTTGACAGCCTGAATGCAGCGGATAAATTCACATTAAGAACAAGATCCCAATCTTCATCTTTCATTCTTATGGCTAATCCGTCTCTTGTCAGTCCGGCATTATTAACCAAAATATCTACGCCGCTGCCCAACTGCTCTTCCGCTTCTTTAAGCATGGTCTGAGGCACGGAGGAATCCGCCAAATTCCCGGAAACACAAAAAACATTATCCCCCAGCTCTGCTTTAACAGGCTCGAGTAACTCCGGCTTTATGTCTGCCAGAACGACTCTGGCTCCTTGTGCGTGCAGAGTCTTAGCAATAACTCTGCCTATTCCGCCGGAGGCTCCAGTAACAAGAGCGTTTTTTCCGGATAAAGAAAACATAAGAATCCTCCGCTTTATTGTTTAAAAAACTCATGGTTTATCTCCTAACATAAAAAGATGAACGAAACAACTACATACTGCCTATACATATCCTATTGTATTATAAGGCCTTTCAGAAATTGTCGCTTTCTGCTATACAACAGCCTTGCCCTGTTATATACTGTTCCGATTGTGAATTATTTGGAATAGGGTTAATGTTTTGACAGAGCGTTTTAAGTTATCTTCGGCTAATAATAACAGTGCTGATACAGGCGGAGCTTGCCTGCTGGACTCTGTGCGCAATCCAAGCGATTTGAAGAAAATACCTCTGGAAGACCTGCAAAAGTTAGCTGATGACGTGCGGAAAGAGACTATAGACACAGTCTCTGTTACAGGCGGACACTTAGGCGCAGGACTTGGCGTTGTAGAGCTTACCGTAGCACTGCACTATGTGTTTGATACTCCAAAAGATAAGGTTATCTGGGACGTAAGCCATCAGGCATATCCTCACAAAATCCTCACCAACCGCCGCGACAGAATAAGGACTCTCAGGCAGGGAGGAGGCCTTTCCGGATTTTGCAAGCGTTCTGAAAGCGAATATGATGCCTTTGGCGCCGGACACAGTTCTACGTCTATATCCGCAGCCCTAGGCTTTGCCGTAGGACGAGACCTCAATAATAAGAAAAACCATGTGGTTGCCGTTATAGGGGACGGTTCTATAACTGCCGGTATGGCTTATGAGGCTCTGAATAATGCAGGAGCTTCCAAATCCAAGCTGATAGTTATATTGAACGACAATGACATGTCTATATCTCCTGCTATCGGAGCAATGCACAATTATCTGTCTCTGATTGTTTCTTCTAAAGAGTACCGCGGGCTAAGGTCTGTCGCCAAAGAGTTTGCCAAGCTGTTTCCCAGAAAAACAACCAAAATGGCAAAGAAGGCTGAGAAGTACGCCAAAGGCATGATAATGGGCGGAACTCTGTTTGAGGAGTTGGGCTTTTACTACGTAGGACCTATTGACGGTCATAATATGGAAGACTTGGTTTCTATTTTAGAGAACGTCAGAGACGACCCGGGAGAAGGACCTGTTCTCATACATGTTGTAACAGAAAAAGGTAAGGGCTATCAGCCTGCGGAGAGTGCGCCGGATAAGCTGCACGCAGTACAGCCTCGTTTCAATATCGTAAAAAGCATAGAAGAGCTTGAGGCAGAGGCTGAAAAAACACAGCCTGACGTTATGACGTATACTCAAGTATTCGCGCAATCTTTGGTAAAAGAGGCTGAGAAAGATAGCAAGATACTGGCTATTACGGCCGCTATGGCGTCCGGAACAGGGCTTGATTTGTTTGAAAAGCATTTTCCCGAGCGTTTCTTTGACGTAGGCATTGCAGAGCAGCACGCAGTAACCTTTGCAGCCGGTTTAGCCTGTGAGGGCTTTAAGCCGTTCTGTGCGATATACTCTTCGTTCATGCAGAGAGCCTATGACCAATTACAGCACGATGTAGTGTTACAGAAACTGCCTGTGCGTTTTATACTGGACAGAGCCGGTTTAGTGGGTGCGGACGGTGCTACTCATGCAGGCTCTTTTGACCTGGCGTTTTTGTCTTGTCTGCCCGGCATTATAATAATGGCTCCTTCGGACGGTGCGGAGCTGTACAACATGGTTTCTACTGCGTGTGCCATAGACGACATTCCGTCCGCTATTCGTTTCCCTAGAGGCAATGCTACAGGATTTGTCTTGCCTGAAAGTACCGGAAGCATCATAGAGATAGGCAAAGGCAGGATTGTGAAAAAAGGTTCCGGAGCAGCTATATTGAACTTAGGAGCAAGGCTCGAAGAATGCGTCAAAGCCATAGAAATGCTTAAAGCTAAAGGCGTAACCCCTACTCTTGCGGACATGAGATTTGCAAAGCCGCTGGATTACGATTTGATTTCCGAGTTAGCCGATAGCCATGAAGTTCTTATTACCATAGAAGAAGGCTCTCAAGGCGGGTTCGGAGCTCATGTTTTGCACTACTTGGCAAATAAGGGAGTGCTCGACAGAGGACTGAAGATCAGGACTATGACCTTGCCTGATGTGTACATAGAGCATAATACTCAGTATTTGCAGTATGAAAAAGCCGGTCTTAATGCCAAGCACATCGCTGCTAATATCTTACAGGCTCTAGGAGCCGGTGAGATGCGGAGTTGTTTGTAGAAGCAAAATACTTATGCACTCCTGAAAATTTGATTTTAAGAATTCTGTTTTTGTGGTATCTAGTACTGGTAGATTCGCAAGCCGCTGATCGCAACAACTTTACGGTGGAACTCAGATGTTATTAGAAATCCGACAAATTATTAAGATTTTTGGTTTTGCATTTATTGTATGTTTTTTTGTGAATGCTTATCCTGCGCTTGCAGAGACACCGGATGCCTCCCAAGAGCAGACAGTAGATGCTTCTTCTCCCGAAGGCGTTGTGAGTAATTTCTATACGCAATTATTAGCTACTATGGCAAACGGAGATACTCTGGGTTTCAACGGAAGATTCGAGAAATTAGCTCCTGTCCTGCTTGAGACGTTCGATTTCAAAACTATGACCAGACTGGCAGCAGGAAGCGCATGGAACACTGTATCTGAAAACGAACAACAGGATTTAGTAAAGGCGTTTGCAGCTTTCAGTACTGCAAATTATGCTTCGCGCTTTCCGTCTTCTTCCGACGGGTCTTTTACGATTACAGGCGTGAAAAAGATTAAGGACAATGTCGTAGTGGAAACTATACTTGAGCCTGTCAAGGGCGAGTCTGTGCAGCTGAACTACCTCATGCACAAAAACGATAACGGACAGTTCAGGGTAATAGACGTACTAATGGGCGGAGTAATAAGCGAGCTTGCCGGTAAACGCAGCGAGTTTTCTTCTATCATAAAATCTGTAGGAGTATCGGGCTTGATCGATATGCTTAACGAAAAAGTTGAGGAAATGAAGAATTCCTAGTACACTACGGTATGTTCATAAACAATCTCAAAACCGTTTCTGCTATTCTTTTTATAGTGCTGGCTGTGAATTTCGCAGTCTGGGCTGGAGTGAATCAAAGCGTCTCAGAAAAAGCTTGGGGCGGCACTATAAACAGCGTCTCGTATAACGGCTATACGACCTCCAACGATAAAGACAAACTGTCAGAGAAAAAAATAGATTCCGATTTGGCAGTGCTGGCAGACAATGTGTTTGCAGTAAGAACATACAGTGTTTCCGATAACTTGGAAAAAATACCGTCCATAGCTCAAAAGCATAATCTGGAAGTCATACTGGGAGTCTGGCTTTCAAAGGATAAAGAAAAGAACTATCAGGAGATACAGAAAGCAATACAGCTGGTAAAAACGCATGATAATATAACTAGGCTCATGATAGGAAACGAGACTTTGCTTCGAGATGATCTAAACAAAGAGCACTTAATACAATACATAGAGCTTGCGCGCAAACAAGTAGATATTCCAGTATCAACCGCAGAGCCGTGGCATGTCTGGCTGGACAATCCGGATATAGCGCAAAGCGTAGATTTTATAACTATACACCTTTTGCCGTATTGGGAAGGGCAGCCTATAGACAATGCGCTTAACTATGCCATGATGAGGTACAAAGAGGTAAGCGATAAGTTTCCGAACAAGCACATATTTATCGGAGAAATAGGCTGGCCCAGTGACGGGCAGTGGGCTAAAGGAGCAGAACCTTCACTTATCAATCAGGCGCGGTTTATCAGGGACTTTCTTAATCTGGCGAGTGCTGAACGCTTAGACTATTCCATAATAGAGTCCTTTGACGCTCCTTGGAAACGCTCCATAGAAGGTAGTGTCGGAGGACATTGGGGATTATGGAATACAAACAAGCTGCCTAAATTTTCTATGAGCGGTTCTATTACTGAATCCTCCAGATGGTTTTTGGGATATTGTTTAGCCTCGCTCTTGGCAGCATTTCCTATTGTATTTTTTTTGATGAGAAATCAAAACATCACTTTCAGAGGAAAACTGTTTTACTCAATTTTAATTCAGGCTGCAGCCAGTGTTTTCATCTGGGCTATTATGGCTGCCATAGCCCAGCAGGTTCTTGGGAGCAACCTAGCTGCTTGGATAATTTTGCTCATAGCGCATATAATTTTACTGGCTCTGCTGATGGTTGACGGGTACGAGTTCACAGAAGTTCTCTGGTCTAAGAAACAGAAAAGACAGTTCAACCCGTATAGGAATTGGAAGCCTGATAGCGATGCGCCGCTGGTGTCTATACATGTGCCTTGCTACAACGAGCCGCCGGAGATGTTGTTTGAGACACTAGATGCTTTAGCCAAAATGGATTATCCTAATTTTGAAGTGCTGGTGATAGATAACAATACCAAAGACGAAAGCGTGTGGAAGCCCGTAGAAAATTACTGTGAAAAACTAGGAGCTCCTTTCAGATTTTTTCATGTGCCGTCTTTGCCGGGATTTAAGGCTGGAGCATTGAATTTTGCACTGTCTCATACAGATGAAAAGGCTGAATTCATAGCTGTTATTGACAGCGATTACAAAGTGTCGCCGGACTGGCTGAAAGCAAGCGTGCCGTTTTTCCAAAACGAAAGCGTAGGATTTGTCCAGTCGCCTCAAGATTACAGAGATGAAAAAGAGAGCCTGTTCAAGAAAATGTGCTTTTGGGAGTATGCCGGCTTTTTCCATATAGGCATGGTTCAGCGCAATGAACAGAATGCTATTATACAGCACGGGACCATGACGATAATAAGAAAGTCCGCTCTTATATCAGTAAACGGCTGGTCTGAATGGTGTATTTGCGAAGATGCGGAACTGGGACTCAAATTACTGGAAAAAGGTTATGAATCCGTATATTTGAAGCATTCTTTTGGAAAAGGCCTCATACCTGATAATTTCAGCGCGTACAAAAATCAAAGGTTCCGCTGGGCTTACGGTGCTATGCAAATCGTAAAAAGACACAGGAGATTTTTACTGACAGATGACAAACAGTATTTAACGCCTCAGCAAAAGTACTATTTCATTTCCGGCTGGACACCTTGGTTTGCAGATGCTGCTAATCTTGTGTTCGTAATAGCTGCTATTCTATGGTCTGTGCTGTTATTATTCAGGCAGGTAGAGTTCCCTCCGGCAGTATTCCTAGTCCCTACTCTAAGCGTTTTCTTCTTCAAAATCGTATCCAGTTTCATGCTCTATCAGGCGCGGCTGTCTTGCGGCTGGAAAGACCGCATCAGAGCCGCTATTGCCGGCATGTCACTGTCTTATTCTGTAAGCAAGGCTGTGTGGCTGGGAATGTTTACATCAGATAAGCCTTTTCTTAGAACTCCGAAATGCAGAGAAAAGGCTCCTGTATTGCGGGCACTGCTTATGGCAAAAGGAGAAGCTGTAATTCTGTTGACGCTGGTCGTGTGTGCACTGCTAATTCTGTGGAAATTCGAGGTGCAGAACAGAAGCGCAGCTCTGTGGGCCGGAATGCTTATGGTTCAGACTCTGCCTTTTATATCGGCAGTTATTTTAGCAAACGTCAACGCCTTTGGAAAAAAACAAAAATGAAAAAAGAAACTCTGGACGCTTTGGTAAAACAGTTTGAAACTAGGGATTTTATTAAAGATGATCCCATACAGATTCCTCATCGGTTTACAAATGCAAAAGACATAGAGATTGCAGCGTTTATTTCCGCGTTATTTGCATACGGAAACAGAAAAGCCTTCATAGCTAAATTAGATTTTCTGTTCAATCTTATGAATAACAAGCCTTATGAGTTCATTAAGGAATATAGAAACAGAGATTTTCAAGGCATAAAGTATCGTTTTGCCAGCGCAGATGATGTGAAAGAAGTTTTGCGTATTTTGTCTTTGTTATATCGGACATCTAGTTTAAAAGAATTATTTGCTTCTGAATATGAACGTAATAACTCTGTAATAGGAATGTTAGACGGAGTAATAAATTACTTTTACGAAAATGCAGATAGAAAAATTGTTAGCCACGGTTTTTATCACCTGCTCCCGTCTCCTTCCAATCAAGGAGCTATGAAAAGAATGAACATGTTTATGAGGTGGGTGGTTAGAAAAAGCTGCGTAGATTTTGGGCTATGGGATTTTATACAAAAATCAGAACTGCTCATACCGCTTGATGTGCATTCCGGAAGAACTGCCCGGGAAATGGGATTGCTCAAAAGAAAAGCAAACGACTTCAAGGCAGTAATGGAGCTAACCTCAAACCTAAAAGATCTGGATGCAGAAGACCCTGTGAAATACGACTTTGCATTGTTTGGATATGGAGTTAGCAGGAAATAACAACCTTGCCCTATTCCTGCCTTCGCGGGAATGACAAAGGGGGGCAACTTACCTAGCGGCAATCTTCTTGCTCTCTTTCTCTTCGCCTTGAGGATCTCTTAAGACATAGCCCCTGCCCCAAACGGTTTCTATGTAGTTGTCCCCTCCGGCAGCATTCGCCAGCTTCTTTCTCAGTTTACAGACAAAAACGTCTATAATCTTCAGCTCAGGCTCGTCCATGCCTCCGTAGAGGTGATTCAAAAACATCTCTTTGGTAAGAGTAGTTCCCTTGCGCAGCGACAGCAATTCAAGTATGCAGTATTCCTTGCCGGTAAGATGCAGCGGCGACCCGTCAACGTCCACAGTCCTGGCATCAAGATTTACTACCAGCTTGCCTGTACGAATGATGCTGTCCGGATGCCCTTTGCTCCTGCGGATAATAGCATGGATTCTGGCGATAAGCTCCCGCCTGTCAAAAGGCTTAGTCAGATAATCGTCAGCTCCAAAACCCAGCCCCTTAATCTTATTATCCAGTTCGGAAAGTCCGGAAAGAATTAAAATAGGCGTAGACACCTTAGCCGCTCTTAATCTGCGAAGCACTTCGTACCCGTCAATATCCGGCAGCATAAGATCCAGTATTATAATATCGTAATCATATATCTTGCCTATTTCCAATCCGTCTTCGCCAAGGTCTGTGGTATCAACAATAAACCCTTCCGCCTGAAGCATTAGCTCTACACTCTTCGCAACAGATGTATCGTCTTCAACGAGCAGGACACGCATATTCAGCCTCTTTTGATTAGTTAAAATACACAGAAACAAGAAGATATACTATTAACAAATATTACCGCCTGTTAATCATAATCCACTATACAGTTAATAAATGATAAACTTTCTTAACAAAGTAAAGAGGCTTTTTAATTATTTCTTAATTTTATTATAAATCATATAGTTACATGAGTTTTTCCTACCAGAAAAATCCCGCAAATCCCTGCATCAGATCAAATTTTCATCATAATTTTTGCAAATCAACATGAATCAAGACTCGATTCGTCTAATTTCCACATTAGTAGGCAATGGAATCTCTATACCTTCTTTGTCAAACTTCTGTTTTATCTTCAAAAGCAGCAGTCTTTTCAAGCTCACCTGCTTGCCTGCTCTTACTCTCATACGTACTCTTATTTCAATATAGTACGTATCCAAGTTGTTAACTCCCATTATTTCTATAGGCTCCAGTATTACTCTTTTGAATACGGGATCTTCCTGCACTTCTGCTCCGACCTCTCTTATCGCCTGCATCACTTTTTCTAAATCCGCTTTATAACTGACCCTCAAATCAACCATCGCAAATGCAAAACTCTTTGTCATATTTATCACAGTCGTAACTTCACTGAACGGAATAATATGCAAGGAGCCCTCTATATCCCGTATCCTTATAGTCCTTATAGTCAAAGCCTCTACGGTACCGGTGGCAACAGTGCGTCTAGAATCTGTAATCCGCACAATATCCTCTACAGCTACCGTATTCTCTGTTACAATAAAAATGCCGGTCAAAAAGTCCTTCACCAAACTCTGAGAGCCGAAACCTATGGCAACACCGATTATACCGGCACCGGCAAGCAACGGTCCTACATTCACTCCGAAAGCTGACAGACATATAAGTGCCATTATAATTGAGAAACACACAAAAATAGAAGTTCTCATCATCGGCAGTAATGTCTTTGTCCTTGTAGATGCCATCAACTGTTTTGTAACTTTATCTCTCGCATTCAAATGCTTTTCTATGGCTCTGTGAATTATTTCATATAATATAACCAGTCCCATAAACGGCAGAAGCACTGCTAAAGATATGCCTATTATCTGCTGTCTCCAATACGTAGACGCCACTTTCGCTATGTCAAATCCCCATGTTTTACCTATTAAGGCAAACGCCGTTATAAATAACATAATCTTTAGCAGAAATAACAGCACCCGCCTGTGCATCAGGTGGTTTTTTCCTAAAAACCGGCTCTTCCACTTTGATAGAAACAATAACCCGAACACTAATGCCAGAAAAATGCCGGCAGTCAAAAACGCTCTTGTTAATATTATCCCCCTATCCTCTTCTCCGCCTAATAACACTAACCCGAGGCTGAAAATCAAATACGCTATTGCCAGCTTATAACCATGCGCCGCTGTTTTCCACCTTATATACTCCATAGTTGACAGGTTCTCTTCCAGAACTTCCGTATCCGTATCAGCATCTACATTATCCGCTATGTCTCCTCTTATCAGCTTAGTTATAAAATTCTTAGATTTTATTATTGCTATTACTGCCAGCACTACAAATACTATACTGACTAAACTTTGAAACGTTATGATAATCGAATGAGGAACTTCCAAAAATTTCACATTGATTATATTGCTGAAAAACGTAACATATACGATAAACAAGTTAAACGTATTGGACCACCTGTATGCCGATACTGCCTGTTCTGTGGTAAGAGGTGCTATTCTCAGCTGCGGCGTATGAGGCGCAAAAAAACCTCTTAAAATCTGCTGTATTACAAATCCCATTGATATCGCAAGAACTATGTTCAGCATTATAAAGCGATACAGTTTTCTGCTTTCCGTATCATTCAGCAATATTAATGTGATGCACAAAAATATTACGATAGGCACTATTCTTAAAACAAAAAAGACTACAATCATCGATACTTTCTCAAGCATTGTATCCGGCGTCAGCGTTCTGTATTTTTTGCGCAGAGGAAATAACAATACTCCGACTAACAATGCCAAACCCAACGGTATCAATATTATTGTAACAATTCCAATCTTCAGCCTATTTAATAACTCGACTCTTCTTTCGGAGTTTTGCTGATCTTCAAGCCATACTCTGAAATCTGTTGCGATATTCTCCATACTCTGAACGTTGGCAATTATAGCATCAACCGTTCCTATCACTTTCCCTATATCCGAAATCAAAGAACCCCAGAATGCATTCTTGCCGATTTGTTCTTGTTCATGCGGTACTGTTTCATGATGTACTGTCGGAGGCGCACCGATTGCAGCATTTTTCATGAGCTGCATTGGAGACGTTATTATGGGAGTCTGTTGTTTTGACGTTTCATTTGACTTATCTTCAACAGATTTTGACTCTGCAGCTCCTCCTACTATGTTCTTCAGCGTGTGCTCAAAATGGGTCATTATAGACCCTTTGATAGCCTCGGTATCCGTATCTGCTGTCTCGGGCTCTTGCACCTGTTCCTGTTTTTTAGTCTGCTCTTCAGCAAAAGCCAAGTTCTGCACAGCAAAAACCGTACATAAAAGCAAAAGCGTATAAAGAACTATCTTTTTCATAATTTTTAATTTTCCATTTTCCATTAGATTAGTATAAATCACAAGGTATGCCTTTTGCAACCAACTTACTGCATATTGTTTCAGGTTCCGTGCCCAGAGCTATTAAAACAAAAACAGGATTTCCTTTGCTTTCGAACCTGGGCAGGATATTAAAAGACACCGTTTTGTCATTGAGTATATTTTTTACCTTATTGACTTGTTCGGCTGCCAGCTCACTTGTTGGGAAAATTCCCAGATTTGCATGTTTTCTTTTCAAGAGTTCTGTTGTTTTTCCTGCTCTTTTTTTAGCATTCGAGAGATTTTCTACTAAATCTTTCGGCAGGTTATCTTTGCCGTCAAACGGCTCCAAAAGTTCCAAAGCCTTTGAAGGCTCTCCTTTTTCCAGATAAAAACGAGCCAGATTATTGCTTACTATCATATCTCCGGGCACAATATTCAGTGCTTTTGAGTACGCTCTTTCCGCCTCGTCCTTTCTGCCCAGAAGCTCATAGCATACCCCTGCCCCATTCCAAGCTCTTGCATTATTAGGATCTCTGGAGATTACGCTTTGGTACAAATCAAGAGCCTGCTCTTTTTTGCCCTCTTCCAGCATAGCCTTGCCCTGAGCCGCCATATTCAGCGACATTTTAGTATCCTGAGGAGAATTCCATGAACACCCTGCTAGGCAAGCTAACAATATTACGGCAGAACAGATATTCTTTATCATGGCACACTCGCATTGATTAGTATTACCCTGTACCGCTAAACTGGATCCGGATAAGTGAGTTTTGCCCTAGCCAGACACAGCTTGCCGAACACTGCCGCAGGCTCTGCATCTGCCGGAGCAAACGATAATTTTTGAAGATTTTCTCTGAACGCTTTGTCATCGACTCTCATGAAAGGATTAGCCAGCTTCTGCTCTCCGATAGTAGTAGGCACTGTAGGCTGTCCTTTAGCTCTCGCAATAGAAATCTTTTCAGCTATTCTTTGCAAGTCCGGATTATCTTTGTCCAGCATTAAAGCCAGTTTAGCATTATCTTCGGAGCATTCGTGCCCGAAATAAACCAGCGTCTCATTAGGCAGCTCCCGAAGCTTCTTAATAGACTCCCAAGCCCGGACAGGATCCCCCCCTGAGGGCTTGCCGCAGCCTAAAGAGAACAAAGCGTCTCCGCTGAACAGCGCGTCTATCTGAGGGAAATAATAGGATACATGCCCCATAGTATGTCCGGACGTCTCGATAACAGTAGCCCTTAAAGTAGAGAAAGAGACTATATCGCCGTCTCCTACGCCTCTGGCAACGTTTGGTATTCTGTTTTGTTCTTTGGCAGGAGCGATTATAGGAGCTCCGAACTCCTGATACAGTTTTTCGTTGCCGGTAACATGATTCGCATGGTGATGAGTATTTAAAATAAGAGCCAGAAACAAATCCTGTTTATTTAGTACATTGAGTATAGCCTCACCGTCTGAAGGATCAACAGCAACAGCGAGACCTAAATCTTTATCACCTATGATAAAAGAGTAATTATCTTTGAAAGCAGGTATAGATTCTATGATGAAAGACATGGCAGCACGAACAACTAAAATTATAGACAAGATTCTACTAACATTATAAAATACTTAAATATGAATAATTAAGGATTCGTGAATAATGTCCTTGAAAGAACCCAGAGCTTCCACAGATGCCATAGATGAAAAGATACATGACTTGCTGGTGTAACGCCTTGATTTAGCGTCTTTTATAAAGTCCGCCAAACCGGCAAATAGTAATCCCATTTATTATTTGTATGGCGGTGTCAGTAAATTCTTTTCAGCACTTTTTCTGACATCATGTATGAAGGCAGCCCAACCCGTACACTTCGGATAGTCATATTTGCTTTTATTTTGAATCCTGTCATCAATGTTCAGGTTGAGCACCTTTGCATGATATTTATCCATGTAGCCTTTAATATACGTATTGTCGAAATCGCCGGTATATGTGGGGCTCGTATCAAACGGCACACCGCCAAAGGAACATCTCTTAGACACCCACCAGCCGGTAGGGTCCATCAGCCACTCATGAGGGACAGCTTTACAAACATACTCTTCGCCCGTATTTACCTTAGTGCCGTCTAGCAGCACAGAATCTCTGTCAGCCGCCCTTGCTGTTATACGGAGATACAAATCGTCTTGCCATATCCTCAATCTATAATCTCTGAGCTCGAAAGTATCTATTTCATTATTAGGGAGGGGAATTTTTTTACTTTTGTCCAACTTGTAGTTATTAGAAATTTCCAGAAACTCTTCACGGACATCGGCAGGAACTGCCCGGAAGGTGTGTCCGTATTCTGCTATATTGATATTTTTACCGTTTGGAAGCTCCAATGCCCTCACTGCGTTCGGGCGGATTTTAGACGTTATAGATGGGGCAAAGCGGGGCGACTAGCGACTTCACGTTTATAAGCATAATCCCAGTTCTTATCGCCGTCTTTCCACACGCAGCGCACGTCCCCATTTCCATTAGACGAGGCCGACCAAGAATAGCCTGCCAATTCACCTTCGATTGTCTTATACGAAGGACTGCCTAACATACTGTTGCACAGAGTTGCTATATCCTCATATGAAACGGCTGTGCCGTAATCCTTCATAACTTGCAAGGCGTTATCGCCCCATATCTGATCTGCTTTTAAAAATGTTACTACCATGTCGAATTCCTTGATAATGAATTTTGATAAATTAAACAAACCAATGCTTTCCTATGTTATTGTTTATAGCTTGCGTTTTTACTTTTATCAAATAAATTTTCATACTCAATATAGTTAATGGTATAAAAATTTTTCAAAGAAAGTATTCATTATACTTGTTTTGGGCGGATAAATTATCTATAAAGCAGTGCAACATGGCAAACTTTTAGAGAGGGTAAAATGTCTGAATTCCGTGAAGCACTAACTTTTGATGATGTACTTTTGGTCCCGCAAGCCTCTAATGTGCTGCCTCACGAGGTGGATATTGCGACTAAATTAACCAAAAACATAACCCTGAACATTCCCCTTATCTCCGCAGCTATGGACACCGTAACGGAAACCAGACTGGCTATTTCCATGGCTCAGGCAGGCGGCTTAGGCGTTATTCACAGAAACATGACTCCGGAAGAACAGGCTGATAAAGCCCGCAAAGTCAAAAGATTCGAATCCGGCATGGTAGCGGAGCCAATAACCATTTCTCCCGCTGCAAAATTATCCGATGCGCTGTATTTGATGTCAGAGAATAAAATCTCGGGAATACCCGTTATGGAAAAAGAAACAAAAAAGCTGGTCGGCATAATCACTAACAGAGACGTCAGATTTGCAACAGACCAAAATCAGCCGGTCTCTGAACTTATGACTAAAGAGCTTGTAACTATAAAAAAAGGTGCTTCGCAAGAGGAAGCTAAGAAGCTGCTCCACAAACACAGAATAGAAAAACTGCTGGTAGTTGATGACAATTATCTCTGCATGGGTTTGATTACAGTCAAAGACATGGAAAAATCAAAAACATTTCCGCTCGCCAATAAGGATTCTCAGGGAAGGCTCAGAGTCGCAGCCGCTATCGGAACAGGACCTGACGGAATAGTGCGCGCAGAACTTTTAATGGACGCAGGCGCAGACGTAATCGTCATAGACACTGCGCACGGACACTCTTACAAGGTGCTGGAGCAAGTGCGGAAAGTTAAAGCCCTCGCCAAAGAAAAATCCTCGGACGTAGAAATTATCGCAGGCAATATCGCTACTGCCAAAGCCGCGGAAGCTCTCATAGACGCCGGAGCGGACGCAGTAAAGGTCGGTATTGGTCCCGGCTCCATATGCACTACCCGCATTATCGCCGGCGTGGGAGTTCCTCAGCTGACCGCTATTATGGAGGCAGCAAAAGCCTGCCGCAGCAGAAACATTCCGGTTATCGCAGACGGCGGCATAAGGTATTCCGGAGAGATAGCAAAAGCTATCGCAGCCGGTGCTTCCGTAGTCATGATGGGCTCTATGTTTGCAGGCACTGATGAGGCTCCCGGCGATATAATCATGTTTCAGGGGCGTTCCTATAAAGCCTACAGAGGCATGGGCAGCATCGGTGCCATGTCCGCAGGTTCTGCCGACAGGTATTTCCAGAAATCCGATGCAGATCCTCAGAAGCTGGTTCCGGAAGGTATCGAAGCCAGAGTTGCCTATAAAGGACCGCTGCAAGCTGTCATTCATCAGATGACCGGAGGACTGAGAGCAGCTATGGGCTATACAGGCTGCGCTACGATAAAAGACCTCCAGACAAAAGCCGAGTTTGTGCATATTACTGGAGCGGGACTTAAAGAAAGCCATGCCCATGACGTACAGATAACCGCAGAGGCTCCTAATTATTGTGTGAATGATTAGGTTTTGCTCTAGGTTATGGTTAACAAAGCTTTCTTTCCTTTTTATTTTCAGGATTTCCTAGTAACAGTAGAGGAAATAAAGGGGATTTACTATGGATATTACCATAAGAAAAGCACGGCATAAAGATTTAGAGCATCTGGGCAGCACAATATTTTTAGCAAACTATACTGTTGATAATACTCTCATTGCAGAAGTTGACGGTAAAATGGCGGGGTGGGTTTCTTATTCCTGCGACAGATTAAATAACTTATCGAAGATACATTATTTTAAACCTGCGCGCCATGGTTTATATGTGCATAACATACAAGTAAAAGAAGAATTCAGATTACAAGGAGTCGGTACTGAGCTTTATGAAGAACTATTCAGAAGATACGATGGTCTTCCTATAGGTGCTCTTGTCTTGCCGTCTAATACGGCAAGCGTTTATTTTCATATGAAGCATGGTTTCAAGTTGATAGGGAGAGGAGCCTTGTTTTTTGTTATGCAGCATGGAGGAGTTGGAGAACCTGTTAAACGCAACCAAGCGGAGTATCAAGACATGATGGCTAGAATTGAAGAAAATAAACCAAAATCAGAACCTTCAAGAGATAACATTTCCATGTCCAGTAATATAAGAGGAGCAACCTATGGATAAAGAAATCAAAAAAGGAATTATTGCAATGTTCGGCTCAACCGCTTCTATACTCTGCGGCGGAGCAGCAGCAGTTCTCGCATCTGAAGCAACCGCACCGATTGTCGAGGCTCTTAGACCAATTAACCCTATGCTTGCCGGTGTTGTAAATATAGCAGTACCTATATTGATGTGGGCTGGTATATCTTGCACAGGTGTAGCAGTTACGGCACAAGCACTGATTACGCCGCAACCGTAGTAATTTCACATTATCCTAAGTATTTCTTTCATCTCTGATTTATCAGCATCACAATGAAGCACTATATCGCAGCATTTAAGAGCTCTTGAAAAACGCTCCCCTGCGCTTCCGCCCAGAGCTTTCATAGTAATATCATCTGAAAACAAAAGACCTTTAAAGCCTATGATGCCTCTTATGACTTGTTCGTATATTATACTTGATAACGATGCCGGACACTCTTTGTCGTAACTCGTAAAAATAGCGTGAGAGTTCATCGCCATAGGTGCGTCTTTCAGATTTTTAAAAGGAACAAAATCTCTGTTCTCCAGTTCTTCTCTAGAAGCAGTAATTATTGGAAGCGTGTAATGAGGATCTTTTTCCAATCTTCCGTGCCCGGGCAAATGTTTTATTACCGGAAAAATGCCGCTCTGTAAAAAAGCATCAGTCTCTGTTTTTCCCAACTCGGAAATAACCTCAATATTATTGCTGTAGGCTCTGTCGCCTATGGCTCCGTCATCTCTGCCGTTATAAACATCTAAGACCGGAGAGCAATTAATAGTTATTCCCAATTCTAAAAGCTCTTCCGCTATGACTTTTGTTTTCGAAATAAGCAGCTCTTTAGCCAAAGCCATATCCTTTTCGGCAATCGCTCCTATTTCTCTGGCAGAGGGCTTTTTTTGCCATACCGGCACTTGCAGTCTGGTTACTCTACCGCCTTCTTCATCAACGAGTATCTGAACATCATCACGTACCGTACATTTAATATCCTCTATGAGTTTTTTGACCTGCTCTTTGCTCTCACAGTTGCGTTTAAACAGTATTATGCCGAAAGGATTAGCCTCTTTGAATATCGCCTTTTCTTCCGCGTCAAGTTCCAACCCTTTGCAGCCGAACACAACAGGCGAAAACAAATTTTGCATGAAGCACCTTACTTATTCAATATTATGCAGTCCACTTTCTTAGACAGCATAAATGAGCATAGTTCAACAGCCTCTTCCTGAGAAAGAAAATTGCTTTGCACTCTGTAATACGTGCCTCTGTTGGGAATGTTTGCACTGGTAATACCCAGAGAAATACTATTCAATTCTTTTCCGTATTTTTGTTTCAAATCCTGTATGAAAATTCTGGCCTGCCCCTCGCTCTGAACAGCGATAAGCTGGACTATCTTGTTTCTTTCGCCGGTCTTGACACTTTCATTAACAGTATACTCTTTACTGATTTCTTCCAATGCCTGATCAATAGCGTTCTTATTGGTTTTTTCTGCGGCTTTCAGTACAGGCTTTTTCTCTGCTTTTTCTTCAGGTGCCGCTTGTTCTGTTTCCAAAGGCTCCTCTTTTATAAGAGCTGTCGGCTCTTCAACAGGCTTATTAAAAGCAGGTTCTTGAAAAGGCTCAAGCTGGCTTTCAGGCAATGCTCTTTGTGTAAATTGCTCACTGTTGCTTTTGCCTTCTATTTGCTGATAAATCTCAACGCCTCTGTGCGGTATTTCCGCTCCATCCGGATTTTCAGGGCGTTCTTTAAACTCTCCGCCGGACGCAACCGTAATAGGTTCCGCGTAAACGGAAGAATCTGTTTCACTGTCCGACAATAAAAATATCAATCCGATAACACATAAAAATACGGCAAACCCTATGCCTGCACGCAATAAAAATGACTTGTTTTTACGCGATATGTCTCTGGAGAGCATCGGCTTCTCATATCTTAACGGTTCTTTGTCTCTGTTCTTGTTTGACACTTTAAACCTCCTCTAACGACTCTGCTATCGAAAATAGAATCTAATTATTAAATAAAAGCTAAGCATCGAATGTGGTGCTGCGCAGCTCTTCTACCGGCTTACAGCCTACAATAGACAAGCCGCTTTGCAGCACTATCATCACAGCCTTTATCAATGCCAGACGGGCTAAAGTTAACGGTTTGTCCTCCGGCACTATAAAGCGCAGTTTAGCATCGCTGTTGCCGCTGTTCCACAAAGAGTGAAACAGCCCGGCTATCTCTACTAAGTAAAAGGCTATCCTGTGAGGCTCCATAGCCGCAGCAGCAGATTCTACAACCTTAGACCAATTAGTAAGCCCTTTAATCAAATCCAGCTCATGAGGAGTCTGTATCTTTGCCATTATATCATGAGGCAGCTTTGAAAGTTCAGCATCTGAAATCTCTTCTTCCGAAAACATCTCTTTAGCGTGTCTTAGAACAGAACAGCATCTGGCATGAGCATACTGTACATAAAAAACCGGATTATCTTTTGTCTGTTCCAAGACTTTAACCAAATCAAAATCCAACTGGGCATCGCTCTTTCTTGTAAGCATTATGAATCTTACGACTCCGGCTCCTATCTCATCGATAACATCTCGCAAAGTAATAAAATTCCCGGCTCTCTTGCTCATCTTATAAGGCTTGCCGTCTTTAAGCAGGTTTATCATCTGGCACAGCTTGACTTCCAGCCGCCCCTCCCCTTGGGTAATAGCAGCAACAGCCGACTGCATTCTTTTGACATAGCCTCCGTGGTCAGCTCCCCAAACATCTATCATAAGAGGATAACCTCTTCTGAATTTGTTGAAGTGATACGCTATATCAGAGGCAAAATACGTCCAGCTCCCGTCTGATTTCCTGAGAGGTCTGTCAACATCATCTCCGTATTCCGTAGACCTAAACAAAGTCTGTTCTCTTTCTTCCCAGTCTTCTGATTTCTGCCCTTTAGGAGCTTCCAAAACCCCTTCATAAATCAATCCTTTTTCAGCCAATACTTTTTCAGCTCTGTCAACCTCTCCGTCCTCTACCAATTTTTTCTCGGACGAAAATATATCGTGTCTCACTCCCAGCACGGATAAATCTTCTTTTATCATCTTTAGCATCTCTTTTATGGTGCGTCCCTTGAAAAACTCCAACCATGAAGACTCTTCCATTCCAACCCATTTGTCGCCGTACTCTTTGAAAATCTTCTCTGCTACAGGTATTAAATACTCCCCCGGATACAAGCCCTCCGGAACATCTCCGACATCTTTTCCGCATTTTTCCAAATATCTGTGGTACGCCGAACGTGCCAGCACGTCCACCTGTGCTCCGGCATCGTTTATATAGTACTCTCTGCATACGTCATATCCCGCCTTAACCAGCAAAGACGCTAACGCATCTCCGACAACAGCTCCCCTGCCGTGCCCTACGTGCATTGGTCCGGTAGGATTCGCAGATACAAACTCAACATTAATTTTCCTGCCCTTGCCCATATCGCTGTCGCCGTAAGACAGTCCCTGCCTCAATATCTCCAATACTTCTTTCTGCCATACGGAATCTTTAAAATTGAAATTAATGAATCCCGGTCCCGCTATATCTATGGACGAAATAAAATCATGCTTCTCTAACAGCGGCTTTAGCTGCAAAGCTATTTCCCTAGGAGCCAGCTTCGCTTGTTTTGACAGCACCATAGCTATATTGGAGGATATGTCTCCATGCCCCTTTTCTTTCGGCAGCTCTACAACAAAAGCTCCTGCATCGAGCTGTTCGAAAACAGAGCCGACAGCCTCCGCTATTATCCTGCGTATCTCGTTAAAAATAGTCATTATCTGCTCTCTAAAAACTTTCTGGGATCCACAGACGCATTATTCTTACGCACTTCAAAATGCAGCAGAGGCTCTTTAACATCTCCGCTAGTACCAACAAGCCCTATAGCCGTTCCTTTCCGGACTTCATCATTTTTCTTCACAAGTATCTTATCCAAATGCGCATATGCAGTTATTACGTTGTCTCTGTGTTTAATCAGCACCAGATTACCGAAATCACTAAGCCCGAATCCTACGTAGGCAACTACGCCGTCCAAAACCGCAGCAACATTAGTTCCTCTTTCAGCTCTTATGTTCATGCCGTCATTTCTGACTCCTGCATTCACAGAGCCGAACTCGGAAACAACTGTTCCCTGCACAGGCCACATCATGCTGTCGTCTTTCTTAACCTCTTCAATCTCTTTTTTTACCTCGGCTGTCTTAGCCGTTACCGATGCTCTTCTTTCATAAATATCTACCTGATTTGCAAGAATAGCGTCATCAATCGCATCATCGCCTATGACAATCTCTTTTTTGCCTTTTCCTCTGGCTCCTCCTATAGAGGCAACAGGCACCTTCTCAACATGCCCTACCGGCGCAGCGTTCGGAGCAGCTATCTTGCCTGCGAAATCCTCATCGCTTATTGGCAGATAAATCTTCTGCCCTGCCTGTAAATCAAAAGGCGGCTGTAAGTCATTCACGAGTATCAGTTCTCTCATAGAGACATTATTTCTCTTCGCTATGGTATAAACGTTGTCATTTTTCCTTACGGTAATAAGCTCTCCGCGCTCTACGCCTCTTCCGGTACCGTAAGGATATTGATTGCTATCCGGTGCGCATCCTTGCAGAAAAACACCAAAAAACAAAACAGCTATTACACTTCTCAGCAGCATTCTATTTTCTCCATTCCATTCATATAGGGACGCAACACTTCCGGTATTATTATAGCTCCGGAAGAATTCTGATAATTCTCCATAACAGCTATTAAACACCGGCCAACCGCTATTCCGGAACCGTTAAGCGTATGCACAAATCCAATCTGTTTGCTGTCCGCAGAACGATACCGGGCGTTCATTCTTCTCGCCTGAAAATCTTCGCAATTAGAGCAGCTGGAAATTTCTCTGTAGGTGTTCTGACCCGGCATCCACACTTCCAAGTCGTACGTTTTCCTAGAACAAAATCCCATATCTCCGGTGCAAAGCACTACTGTTCTGAAAGGAAGCCCCAGCCTTTTCAGAACTGTTTCGGCGCACACAGTCATGCGCTCATGCTCTTTCTCAGACTGCTCAGGCGCAGTAATGCTCACAAGCTCTACTTTATAAAATTGATGCTGGCGGAGCATACCTCTTGTGTCCTTCCCGGCAGCACCGGCCTCAGCCCTCCAGCACGGAGTCCTTGCGACCATGCGCATAGGCAGTTTTTCATGCTCTACTATTTCGTCATTCACAAAATTAGTCAGAGACACTTCCGCCGTGGGTATCAGCCATAAATCTTCTTTGATAGGCGCATTGAAAAGAGTTTTTGAAACTAAATCCGTTAAAGACAATCCCCCGGTCTTAAACTTCTCTATATCATCGGTATCAGCCGCAGAAAGCCCCTCTTCCAGCAGCTTGTTTCTGGATTTAGTTGTGCCTGCCAAAAACTGATCGTCCATAAACTTAGGAAGCTGCCCGGTCCCGTACATAATCTCGTCTTTTACAAGCAGCGGCGGAGATACTTCCGTATAGCCGAATTCTTCCGTGTGCAAATCCAGCATAAAATCGCCAAGCGCACGCTCGAGCCTTGCCAACGCTCCTTTAAGGATTGTAAATCTTGCGCCGGACAGCTTGGCTGCCGTTTCAAAATCCATAAGCCCCAAAGCCTCGCCGAGTTCAAAGTGCTGTTTAGGATTTTCTATTTTTCTCGGCTCACCCCATGTTCTTATTACTGGATTGTCGTGCTCGTCCTTGCCCACAGGCACTTCCGGAAACGGAGAGTTCGGTATTTCCGACAAAACTGCTTTCAACTTTTTCGCATGAAATTTTTCCTGCGTCTCCAGCGAAACCAGCCTGTCCTTTAAAACAGATACCTGCTGCATAATTTCATCAGCATTTTTTCCTTGTTTTTTCAGCTCGCCTACTTGTTTGGACAGCTCGTTTCTTTTCGCCTGATTTTCCTGCATCTCTGTTTGAGCGGCTCTTCTCTGAGCGTCCAGCTCCAACACAAACGCAGCCATAGGAGGCAGACCTCTTTTAGCCAAATTGGCATCAAAATTTTCAGGATTTTCCTTTATATTTCTAATATCGTGCATATAGAGACCTCATTTTTTGCAAAACATCTGACATACAATATGCCACATTAAAATACAAATGTCTCTTTTTATTTCACAAATTTAGTCCCAAAAATAGATAATTCGTAGAGTAAGTATAACGGCACGGCGAGGAGCAGCATACTGATTACGTCCGGAGGAGTAATAACAGCCGCCGCTATAGTTATAATGACTATGGCATATCTTCTGAAGGCTTTTAGTTTTTCAGCCGTAACTAACCCGACTTTTGCAAGCAACATGATGAGTACCGGCAGTTGAAACGCCAGCCCGAAAGCCAGAATAAGAGAAGTAGCAAGAGACAAATACTCTGATATTTTTGGTTCTAATTGCAAGGCTATAGGCGCATCACTTATGCTTAACGAGCCATCGAAACTAAGTAAAAACTTCCAAGCTAAAGGGAAAACTACAAAATATGCCAGAGCAGCTCCTGCTGCAAACAGTACGGGCGTTGCTATAAGAAATATAATGAAGGTTTTTCTCTCTGTTTTATAAAGGGCCGGAGCTATAAAAAACCATATCTGAGTTAGTATAAAAGGCATAGCAAGCAGACACCCCGCCCACAGCGATAGTTTTATATATGTCACAAAAGGCTCTGTGAGAGTCGTATAAATCAGCTTAGGCTCTTCCATAATCGCGGCCAGAGGCTGAACCAGAATAAAGTAAATTTCCGGAGCAAAAGCATAAGATACAAAAAAGCCTATGATAACAGCGATTAAAGACAGTATTAAACGATGCCTTAACTCTATTAAGTGATGCAGTAAAGGCTCTTCGGTTAAATCGTTTTCAGAATCATTTTTCGTCATCTTTAGTCTCGGATATTTGTTCAAAAGAATCGGAAATATTTGCAGCAAAATCTTTTGCTTTTTTGGCTAACTGACCGAATTTGCGCATAACTTCCGGCAGTTCTTTGGGACCGATTGCAAGAAGAGCAACAATGCTTATTACTAGCAGTTCTGAAAAGCTGATGTTGAGCATTTGGATTATAAGCTGTGAAAAATATACTTGATTGTTTTATACCAAGAAAAGATAATCATAGCAAGTGAATCGATTCTTAGAATGAAACTAACATAAGAGAAGAATTAGCTTATGAACAAAAGCCCAATAAAATCAACGATTTACCCCCCCCCCCCCCCCCCCCAGATTTTTTTTTTTTAAGGGGGTTGTGGCCTTTTTGGCATTTTTTTTTTTTTTTTTCCTTCTCCTTTTT
>WRDR01000002.1 GCA_009779745.1 Alphaproteobacteria bacterium | reverse complement strand
ATTGATTGCACAAAGAAAAGAATTACGCGGAGAATCAATTCCAAAAGATTTTATTCAGCACTCTTATAACTTTATAACTGAAGAATTAGCTGTTTTTGCCATGCAGAGCCGGCATTTGCCGGCTGCTGAAGTCTATCCAGGAAAGCCTTTGGAGACTGTAAGATATTTATACGGAAAAGAAGACCTGCCGGAATTACTCGCTCCGTTCAAAACCAGATATGCCGTTCGCATTAGTTTTGAGAAAAGAAAGGCTTTCTCAATGCCTCCTGAGATGGTGCTGCATAACGCAATATAGTTGCCGCTACCTGCACCAATTCTTAACTCCTCAAAGCCCTCGCTAACTTATCATTAATCGCAATCCCCAATCCTTGCATAGATATAGGCATTACTGCGATGCTGCTGTACCTTTTAGAATCCAGCTCTTGCAGCATGTAAAATAGATTTGCTGCTGCTTCTCTTAAATCCTCTGATGGACTTAGATTAAGCCTATATGCTCCTCCGTGAATCCGGCTGTCGTCTCCGAACGCAAGCAGAGCCTCATCATTGCCAACATCTGCCGCATTCATTCTTAGAGGAATAGAAGGCGCATAGTGGCTTGAGGTCATGCCCGGAGACAACAGCTCTTGCGAAATAGAAGATTCTCCTGAACCGACACTCAGAATTTTTATACCTAAAGTCTGTTCAATATCTTCTTTAAGCACTGCTCCGTGCCGCAATATAACAGGAGTTTCCGCGCATAAATTCAAAACGGTAGACTCAACGCCTATGATGCACCGCTCGCCTTGTATGACTGCGTCTATTTTGTTGTCCAGAGTTTTCAAAACGTGCTGCGCTGTTGTCGGACTTATTCTTCCGGACGCATTGGCACTGGGCGCAGCAATAGGCACATTCGCTTCTTTGATGAGTTCTTGCGCAGTCTCGTTCGAGGGAATCCTTACTGCAACAGTATTCAGCCCTGCGCTTACCAGAGGAGAAACTTTCGTGTCCTGTTTTCTGTTCAGAATCAAAGTCAAAGGTCCGGGACAAAATACTTCTATTAGCTTTTGAATTTTTTCCGTACTCATTGCATAGCCCTCGTATTCGACTATGCCGTGAAGCATATCCTTGTCCGAGACATGCACTATAAGAGGATTAAAAACAGGTCTGCCTTTTGCTTCGAATATAGACGCAACAGCCTTGCCGTTGTGTGCATCTGCTCCCAGCCCGTACACTGTTTCCGTAGGAAACGCAACAAGTCCTCCTTTGCGGATTATGCCCGCAGCTTCCTTTATGCCCTCGGAGTCCGCTGAAATGATTTTAGTCATCGTTATTCCGCCTCTTCTATTGTCATTCCCGTGTAGGCGGCAATAAAAGAAAAAAAATGTTGCTATTTTTTATAAAATAGAGCGTAATTCTCTTGCTATAATCTACTTTCCTTAAGCTTGTTGTCAACATGAAACCTTTCTTTAATAGCATACTGGGTGTTTTTCTGGGAATCTGCACCTTTATTGTCATGTTTTTTTGCATGGCAGCTGTGCTTATCATCTGGAAAGTTCACAGCTCGCCTATTGATACTAATGCTTTCGCCCCTTACGCTAAAATCGCCATAGAAAATTTTGTTCCCAACTCGTCTGTTTCCATAGAGTCCTCCAGTTTGAACTGGGATAATAATAGCCATGCTTTTATTCTCACAGCCGAGAATATCATAATTGCCAACGATGAGGGTTATATAATCGCCTCGTTTCCTTCTGTATCTGCCCAGCTTAAATTGCTGAACCTTTTGTTCGGTCAGTTTTTGCCCAGCAGAATCACTCTTGACAGCCCCCACATCAGAATTCCTTATTCGGACGACCCTTCTGTTCCTGTTGCTGATGATAACGGCTCCGATCTTTGTGTCTCCGGAGTGCGCTCTAAGATTACTGACGCTCTGTCGGAACTTTCCGCTATCAGAGACATCAAGATTTCTAACGGCGTTATTGATATTTATGATCCCCTCTCTCTGAAGAACTGGGAGATTAATGTTGTCTCTGCGATGTTTTCCCGCCGTTCTAAGAGGCTCCTGCCCATTGACACCATAGAAGGAAAAATAAAACTGGCCGGATCGAAAAAAGACTTTTCTTTAGATATAGCCTATAACTTTGACCCTTTTTATAGAACTCATTTTGTGTCTGCGGCTTTTGACAGCGTGACTCCTTACAGTATTCTGGATAATACGCCTCTTGCCGATAGATTTCATCAGGCATCTAATATTAAAGTGCCGTTTTCCGGATCTATAGATCTCGTCTTTGACTCGGAGTTATATCTCAATGCGGCTGCCATGGATATTAAAGGAAGCAAGGGAGAGCTGGTTTTTGAAGAGATATGGAAAAATAACAGACCTATAGAAAAGTTTTTGCTGACGCTTAAGTACAATAAAAATTCTAAAGAGCCCGTAGTGTCGAATGCTGTTATCGATTTTGGTGAAGCAGTAGTATCTGCGAAAACAGAGTTGGTTTTTTCCTCCGGGTTTCTGGATATAAGCAGAAAAATTAATAACGCTAAGAATACCGCTTCTTTTTCGTCTGTTATAGAGCTGCCTATGGTATTGGCAAACGATCTGGAATTCGTGTGGTCTCATGCTCTGGGAGCGAATGCCAGAGACTGGATAATTACGAACATGAATTCCGGAGTGTTCGAGAACGGGAAAGCGCATATTACCGGCAAGCTGGATTTCGACAATTTTGAAAACAGCACAATTGAAAAATTAGATGCCAGTGTTAACGCTGGTAAAATGAACGTAAACTATATGGACAATATGCCGCATGCTGAGAACGTAAGCGCAGAAGCTGTTTTTGACATTAACAAAGCAGTGATAAAAATCACGTCCGGAAATGTTTTTAATATAAATATTGTTCCTTTTACGCTGGAAATAACAGGATTGAGTGAAGAAGAGCAGGATATTTTTATACCTCTCAAAATTTCAGGTTCTGTTTCCGATGTGTTAAGGCTGTTGGATAGTCCTCCGCTTGGATATGCGGCGCGCATGGGAATAAAGCCGGAGGACATCATGGGCAACATAGAGGGAACAGCCTCTTTCGGGTTTCCTTTGCTGAAGGCTTTAAGCATAGATGATGTAGATATATCTGCAGAAGCAGGGCTTAGGAATGTTTACACAAGAGATCTGATAGAGGGTATTGTCATATCGGAAGGAAATCTGTCTCTGGATTTGACTAAGGAGTGGTTGTCTGTTGAAGGAGGAGTATTGCTGTCCGGTTCTCCTTTCCAAATAGCGATGAGAGAAAATTTTGAAGGGCGTCCTCTAAGGACTGTTTCAGGGACCGGTACGGTTAGAGGAAATGATTGGCAGAAACTGGGCGTGGACGTATTAGAAGGAAGCAGAGAGAATTCTCAGATTAATTTTGACATTACGCAATCGGATAAAAGCTCGGCCTCTGCCAAAGTCAAAATAGACATGACTGCTGCCGAGATTTCCGTGCCTTTACTGAACTGGCAGAAAGCCATGAATGCTCCTGCTGTGCTGTCTTTGAACGTGGGCATGGAAGAGGGAAAGCCTGTTGAGATTTCCGATATTTCTTTACAGGGCGGCAATCTTTCTGTGAGCGGAAATATCACTCTTAGTCCGGACATGAAAAATGTCGCGGCTTTAGATTTTCCTAAATTTGTTTTAGGCAGAAACAATGCTCAGATTTCGTATGCCAACGGCACTTCGAACGCAATACCTATGATTAATATATCCGGACAGGCATTGGATATTTCCGGTTTTATGAACAGCGATACTGATGATGCGGCTAAAAAAGAAAAGAAAGAAGAGTCCTCTTTCACCGGACACTTGAAGATTAAACTAGCAAGGCTTTATACGGATACTGACACATTCCTAGAGAACATAGAAGGCCATGCTATAAAGGACTCTGTCGGCTGGAGAGAGATTAATTTAAGAATGTTTGCCGCCGCACACATGCCTTTGGAAATAACGCTGCTGCCAATAGCTTTTGGAGCCAGAGAGCTTTTGATTTCTACCAACGATTTTGGAGCGGCATTGAAAGGCTTAGGATTTACTAAGACAATTTCAGGAGGCAGATTGCTTTTATCAGGCAAGAGTACTGCTCTGAATCCGCACGATATAAAAGGCAGCATTAAAATAGAGGATTTTACCGTAAACAACATGCCGCTTTTGGGAGTGCTGTTGAACGCAATATCGCCGTTCGGGTTTGCAGGGCTGTTTACCAACAGCGCACAGTTCAGTTCTCTTATAGGAGATTTCAACTGGAACGGCGATACCATAGAGCTGTCTCGCGTAAGAGCTTCTACGGCGGCGTTCAGTATTAACACTGAAGGGACAGTGCTTCTCAATGACAATACTGTGAATCTAAGAGGAAATGTAGTGCCGTTCAGCGTGATGAACAGTTTGATAAACCGTTTGCCTATCGTAGGAAACCTACTTACCGGCGGCAGGCACGGCGGCATATTGGCAGTATCCTATAATATTACCGGAGATCTTTCTGACCCCCAAGTGTCTGTGAATCCAATGTCTGTGCTTGCGCCGGGAATTATAAGGAGTATTTTGTTTGAAGGCGGCATGTCTCAATGAACAGTTTCAGTATAAAACAAGCGGAGAATGGTTTCAGCATTCTAAGAAATGATGCGGTTATAAAAACGCCTGCGGGAAAAGAGTTGATAGTGCCGTCTCATGGTTTGGCAGAGATGATTACGGAAGAGTTATCGGAAAATTGTAAGACTATAAAAACTGCGCAGGATTATAAAAACGCTCTTGTGAAAATGCCGATGATGCGGCTGGCTATGGCAGCTATAGATGTGGTCTCGGAACGCAAGAACGAGATTATAGATGAGATAGTTTCCAAGATAGACACGGACATTGTGTGTTACAGAACCGGTACTAATCATGAGCTGCAAAAGTTAGAGAATGAAAATTGGAATCCTGTTGTCGAGTGGTTTTCTAAAAAATTTGAAACGAAACTCATAATAAAAGACAGCATATTTTTCATTGAACAAAGTGAGGCTGTAAAAGAAAAACTGAAACAGTATCTTTTGAACATAGAGCCTTTTTTACTCAGCGGTATTTCTCAGGCAGTATCGGATACGGATTCGCTGCTTATATCTCTTATGCTTTTGGAGGGTGAGCTGACTCCGGAAAAAGCCCTAGAATTAAGTGCTTTGGAAGAGTTATGGCAGGCAAAGCACTGGGGGGAAGATTTGGAGCTAAGAAAAAAGCATCGGGAACTTATGAAAGACCTTGTTATTTGTGATAAGTGGTTTGGGAATGTGAAAAGTTAAAATAATTCCACCTTTCACTTTTCACTCTCAACACTTATCAAAGAAATGTCCTGCGCTCTCAGCCAGTAAGCAGAGCCTTTGTCCAGATCCTTCATAGCTCTTTCTGCCAGACGTGCGGCGTTTTTCTCATTGCCTAAAGCAAGAGCTTCTTCCGCAAGAGCATATGTTGCAAGTGCCTTCAAAAGAGTATGCTGTTTTTCTGTCTTGGCAAATCCGGCTTGCCGTCCCCATGATGTTGCCAAGAGCCTCCATGTCCAAGGAGAATCCGGCTCCAAAGCATTTGCTTCCAACAAGAGTTTCTCGGCTCTTTCAAGACGCTTTAATTCTTTATCTTTGTTCTTGTTTTCTATAAGAGCCTTGGCATACGCCTGTTTGAATAGTGCGGAATTAGGATATAACTCATTCAGCTTCTGATAAGAAGCAATCGCTTCTTCTATTCTGCCGCTCTCGAATTTAATCTGAGCTTTGAGCTCGTAAAAATAAGGATTGGCAGGCTCGTCTTTGATAAGAGACTCTATGCTTTTCAGAGCTTGTTCAGTCTTGCCCGTGCGGTACAGCGCAAAAGTTCTTGCATACCTTGCGCTTATTCTGTCGTCCTTTTCTCCGTAACGCAAAAGAGCAGCCTGAGGCTGTAAATATCCTAAGAGTTTTGCGCGCATTCTCTCGTGCATAGTGTAAATCTCTTCAGACATTTTATTATCTTTTGTTTTAGAAAGACTAAGATAATTATCTATGGCATCTATTCTGTCCATGTTGAGAGGGTGGGTTCTTACATACTCCATCTGGCGTTCTTCCGGCAGAAACTCCTGTCCCTTGAGCTTCTGGAAAAATTCGCTAAGCCCTCTTTGCGAAATCCCGGCCGCCTCCAAATACTTTGCCGCAGCCAAGTCCGCAGATGCTTCTTGTACTCGGTTAAATTTCAAAAAACTTCTTTCCGCCACATGCCCGCTTAACAATGCTCCTCCTGCCGCAAGTCCGGGATTGCCGGAAGCTACGCCTACAGCGGTTGCCAGTATAGTGCCTATAATATTTTTCTTATAAGCATTGTTCATCTCTTCTTTACCGCGGATAAGATGCCCGCCCGAGATATGACCGGTTTCGTGTGCGATAACGCCGGCAAGCTGTTCAGGCGTTTCCGTAAGCTGCAAGAGTCCGGTATTAAAAAACTGATTCATGCCTTCCGCTACAAAAGCGTTTGGGTTGCGGTCTTGTATGATGAAAATGTTGATGTTGTTCGGCTCTAAATTCGCGGCTCTGAAAATAGGGTATGAAAGAGTCTTAAGATAGTTCTCTATCTCCTGGTCTCGTATAAGCATCATTCTGCTTTGCGCCAGTGCAGTGCTTGTCATAATAAATGCACAGCAGAAAAGCAGTATAGCTAAAAGAGGTTTAATTCCACATTTCACATTCCACATTCTCCTAAACCCCATCGCCACAATATACGACTCCGCAGATTCCGAACGGCTTGCTTTAGGTTTTGCATGTTTTACAGTCTTAAAATTACGCTTCAAAAAATCCAGCATACTCTTTTCCGCTCCGCCCTGAAAGAACTTGCATACAAAAGTCCCTCCCTCTCTAAGTACTTCCACAGCGAATTGTGCGGCGAGTTCCGTAATCGCAACTATACGCAAATGGTCAGTATTGGAATGCCCTGTAGTATTAGGCGCCATATCGCTTAAAACAACATCAGCTTTTCCGGCCAGTATATCCTTGAGCTTTTCAGGAGCCTCATCAGATGTAAAATCCATCTGCACAAATGTTACTCCTTCTATATCTTCCATAGGCAATAAATCCAACGCAACTACGAATGCGCACTTTTCTTTTGCAATCTGAGACCAGCTTCCCGGAGCAGAACCTAAATCCACTACCCGAGAGATCTTATGAAGAAAATGAAACTTCTCGTCCAGCTGCAACAGTTTGAAAGCAGACCTTGCGCGATATCCTGCCTGTTGAGCTGCCGCTACATAAGGATCGTTGAGGTGCCGCTCTAACCATTGTTTTGATGATGCCGAGTGTTTCTTAGAGGCTTTTACTCTCTTGCGCTTTAAAGAACCTATTTCCACTTTTCATCAGCCCATTTCATATATTTCGTAAACATCATAAGAAACCTGCCGCAGCAGCAGGTTTCTGTCAGAGAGCATTTGAGCAAGGTTCTGAATGCTGGTGTTGAAAGACAGATTAATCTTCACAATCCCGTTGCCCAGACCTTCCATTTTTATATCTGTTACTGCCGGAATGCTGGATATTTTTGACCGTATCTTTCCCCATGCTTCTGAAGAAGCGGCTGCAACATCAGCCTTTATGGTAAACATAGATGTATGCTGCGGCACATTATTCTCATGCTTCATATAGTCCGGAGTATATAAAACAGCTTCTTCCGGTTTATTTAAGGGTTCCGGAGCCTGAAAACCGCTCTTAGACGCACTCTCGGAAAACACATTTTTAGAGTCGAACAGATGTTTTTTAGCAGCCTCTTCTTTGAAGGAGATTTTGAAAACGCCTATGTAGCGGGCAGCAGAAATCTGTTCTTTCTGCATTTCAAAACTTCTTACAATATTTGCAATGTCGTCATCAGATAATTTATCGGAATTATCTTGGACTGCAAAACGCTGGCAGAGGCTTCTGTATGCAAGTCTTTGAGCCTGCATCAAAGCCTGATCTCTTGCCTTTGAAACAGGTATGGATTTGAGATCTATGTAGACATCGGAGATAGTATAAGGCTCGTCCGCGACATAGTCGCTGGCAGGCTCTGCCGGCGCAGCCTCGGTCAGCATTTTGGATTCTTCATGAGATTTAGCCTCGTCATAGGCCAGAGAATCGTCTCCGAAGTCCTCAACAGGAGCCGCTTCTTGAAATTTCTTCTGAGCGGATTCCGGCACCTGCGCCGATGCGTAAGAGCAAGGCACAAGAACAAAAGCCAGTGCTGCGATAAGTATTGATTTTTTAGCGTACATACTGTACTCCTTGTAAAAATTCATCATATCATAATATTTGGTTAATTTTTACTACAAATGAAAGGCTTTGTAAAGATGACAGAAAAAAATACATATGCTTCGTCCGGAGTCAGTGTAGACAACGGAAATGCTCTGGTAGAGGCTATAAAGCCTATGGCAAAGGCGACTTCTATAGCCGGAACTATGGCAGGTCTTGGGGGTTTTGGAGCTTTGTTTGATGTTAAGGCTGCCGGTTTCAAAGACCCCATACTGGTAAGCTCTACGGACGGAGTAGGAACAAAGCTGCGTATTGCAATAGATGCTGATAATCACAAGTTCGTAGGCATTGATCTTGTAGCTATGTGCGTTAATGATATTATTGTACAGGGTGCCAGACCCTTGTTCTTCTTGGATTATTTTGCGAGTGCCAAACTGGACGTAGAGAAGGCTAAAAGCGTTATAGCCGGAATTGCCGAGGGCTGCAAAATAGCAGGCTGCGCATTGATTGGCGGTGAGACTGCCGAGATGCCTGATATGTACGGAAAGGGCGATTATGATTTGGCAGGCTTTTCCGTAGGAACAGTGGAAAGAACAAAAATACTGCCGAACATGGATTCTATGAAAGAGGGGGATATAGTTTTGGGTCTGGCTTCTTCGGGACTGCACAGCAACGGATTTTCTATGGTACGTAAGATTTTAGAAAGAGAGAATCTTAAGTATTCAGATGCAGCTCCGTTTGCTGCGGGGAAGACAGTAGCGGATGCGTTGCTGACTCCCACTAGAATATATGTTAAGCCGCTGCTGAAAGCTATTCGTGAGACCGGAGATGCTATAAAAGGAATGGCTCATATAACAGGCGGAGGGCTTTTAGAGAATATTCCAAGAGTACTGCCTCCTCATTTAAAGGTAAAGCTGGACGAGACGAGCTGGGAAATGCCAAAGGTATTTAAATGGCTTGCGGCTAAAGGGAATGTAGATCAGAAAGAGATGCTGAGAACTTTTAACTGCGGCATTGGCATGGCAATTATTGTGAAGGCAGAGAGTGTTGATGCGGTAGCAGAGATTTTGAGGAAAGAGGGCGAGACGGTGTATAGTATAGGAGTCTTGAAATGAGTGATTTAAAAATAGGAATACTAATCTCCGGCAGAGGCTCTAATATGGCTTCTATCATAGAAGCGTGTGAGAGAGGTGAGATATCGGCTCAGGTTGCGTGTGTTATTTCTAATAAAGCGGATGCTAAAGGATTAGAGTTTGCAAAAGCGCACAACATACCGGCTATAGTTATACCTCACAAGAACTATGAGGACAGACAGTCCTTTGAAGAGGTAATAGACAAAGTGCTGACAGAGCACAACGTACAACTGGTATGCCTAGCAGGTTTTATGAGGCTCTTGACTGCTTGGTTTACAGAACGCTGGACAGACAGGATAGTGAATATACACCCTTCTTTACTGCCGTCATTCAAAGGAACGAAAACACATAAGGAAGCTCTGGAATACGGAGCGAAAATTACAGGCTGCACAGTGCATTTCTTGAGAGCGGAAATGGATCACGGACCAATCATAGTTCAAAAAGCAGTTCCGATATTGGAAGGCGATACGGAAGAAACTCTAGGGCAAAGAGTCCTTCAAGAAGAACACAAAGCCTATGTAGAAGCTCTTAAAATGATAGCGGACAACAGAGTAAACATCATAGACGAGAGAGTGTTTATTACGCAAGCACTTTGACAACGCTGTCAAACAGTATTCTGCCGTCTGTGCCGCCGTGAAGCGGCTCCATTACTCTCTCAGGGTGAGGCATCATGCCCAGAACATTTTTAGTTTCATTCAGTATGCCGGCTATGTCATTAATAGAGCCGTTGGGATTCTGATTATATTTGAAAGCAACCCGCCCGTTGTCTTCCAGTTCTTTGATAATGTCCGGACTCGCAAAATAGTTGCCGTCTCCGTGCGCAATTATCATTTCCAGAGACTGTCCCTTAGAACAAAGTCTGGTAAAATCTGAATCAGTGTTTTCTACTCTGAGAGAAACTCTCTTGCAAATAAACTTCATGCTTTTATTTCTTAGAAGAATGCCGGGCAAAAGACCTGATTCGCAGAGCACTTGAAAACCGTTGCAGATTCCCCATACCCGGACTCCTTTAGCGGCTCTGCATTTGACTTCCTGCATAATAGGAGACCTTGCAGCCAAAGCACCTGTGCGCAAATAATCGCCGTAAGAAAAGCCGCCCGGAAGGACTATGAGGTCGACATCCGGCAGAGTGTCTGCGTGCCAAACCATGTAAGGAGTTTTGCCCGTAGTCTTTTTAAGAGCAACGGCAACATCTTTCTCGCAATTGGATCCGGGGAAAATTATAACGGCAGAACGCATGGAAACCCTTCGATTAGTGTGAAGTGTAGAGTGTGAAATGTGGAGTTAGCAAATATAAAAAAATTGCTTTTTAAACAAGAGCAATCTAGTATGCCTCATGCTATTTGTCTATAAAATTCCACACTCCACACTTCACACTAATAATAATGTCCAATTTTATAAAAGAAGAAAATCTAAGTCTGACCGACAAGCTGAAGCTCCTGAACTGGGGAATAGTTTTTGTCGTCCTGATAATGGGATTATTAGGCATAGCTCTTTTGTATTCTGCCGGAGGGAAGAACTGGTATCCGTGGGCATTGCCGCAGCTGATTCGCTTCGGAGCAGGCATGTGCCTTATGATAGGCATAGCGTTAACCGATATAAAAGTATGGCTTAGGATTGCAGTACCGTTTTATTGGATAGTCTTAGTACTGCTTATCGCAGTAGAAATTATGGGACACATAGGAATGGGTGCCCAAAGGTGGATAAATCTGGGATTCCTGGTCATACAGCCGTCCGAACTTATGAAAATCGCACTTATATTGATGCTCTCAAAGTATTTCCACGAGCTTTCTTTGAATGAGATAGCCAACCCGTTTAAACTGCTGCCGCCGACTATTATAGCGCTGGTTCCCGCCGCATTAGTGCTTTTACAGCCTAACCTCGGAACAGCACTGATATTGCTGGCGGTAAGCGGAGCCATTTTTTTTGCCGCAGGCGTAAAGTGGTGGAAGTTTGTAATATTGTTTTTGGTAATATTCTGCGCATTGCCTATAGCATGGACAAAACTTCATGATTACCAAAAGGCGAGAATAGCCACGTTTCTTGACCCTGATAAAGATCCGCTGGGTCATGGATACAATATATTGCAGTCAAAAATAGCCATGGGTTCCGGAGGCTTGACAGGACGGGGCTTCGGACAAGGCACTCAAAGCCAGCTGCAGTTTCTGCCGGAAAAACACACGGACTTTATTTTCGTAGTTTTATCTGAGAATTCGGAATGGTAGGAGCATTATTCCTTTTGGGACTGTATGCTATATTAATACTGTACGGCTCTATGGTTGCGCTGTCCTGCCGCAATCAGTTCGGAAGACTGGCGGCATTCGGGATAACTATGTCTATGTTTTTATACGTGTTTATCAACGTAGCCATGATTTCCGGATTAATCCCGGTCGTAGGCATACCTCTGCCCTTAGTCTCATACGGAGGAACCGCTATGATGACCTTCCTGATAGGTTACGGACTATTGTTATCCATTTCTATCCACAGAGGACTGCGGATATCCAGAACAGGAATAAACGTATAGATAACCTAGCAAAATCTCAGATTAGAGATTAAAAAACGCTCATATAGTCTTGAAACTTATCCCCAATATTTTAAATAACTTGATTTCTTAACAAAAATTTACCATAATGAACGCTTGTTAACCATAAGTTAAACAACTCACTAAATTTATAAGAAAATCCATGCAGCAGCACCAAGAATCATGCTTTTCATTTCTTAATGAAAAAACGTCTTTTGTATTGCTATGCGTTGTATTATTCATAAACGTAGTACTCTTTGTGGGAATTGGCTATTCCAAATACCGGATAGACACGGCAGGAACTGCGCTGTGGGAAACAACGGAGAATCAAAAAAATACCGGCAATGAAAGCGAATCCGCTGTTTCCGCTGTTTTCTCGCATTTAGGATATTCCGGCTTTTTAGGAGCTGCTCAGGATTACTATATGAATCCGAATTTTGTCCTCATCGGCAAAATGCAGGATAGTCTCAAAGCGGCGGATAAGGCGATTGCCAGCCTCTCTGGAACGCAGGACTTACGGAAAAAAGAAGATTTGCAAGCTATTTACAGCATGTTTTTTAATGTTCTTGGCAAGATAGAGCTTCCGTTTGCAGAAGAACCGGAAGAAGACTCTTCGGATTTGGATATTAAGATTACGGCATCCGCTTCGGAAGAACAGTTTATAAAGCTTACGCCGTACGATTTATTGCCTCTGTCTTCTGCGCTATTGGTAGTGGAAAAATATAGAGCCGATTATAACAAGGCTTCTATGCTGACTCATCAGAGAGAAATAAATTTTTGGTCCGGAGTCATTACTATTTTCAGCATTTTTGCTCTGCTCTCTATGATAGGGTGTATTTTCTGGGTGAATAAAGTCGTGAGACTGACTAAGTCTCCGCTTACTTCTCTGACGCAAAGCATTCAGAACATGTCGCACGGCGATATGAGAACTGCTATCTGGGGCATCGAGCGGCAGGACCTTATAGGAGAGCTTGCCCGTTCCATAGACATGGCGCGCTACCACTTCAGCCATATGCCGGACATATCGGTGATGAGCGATCAGGGGCCTGTGAGACTGCGTTTTGAAGGAGGCTCCCGCTCTCTGTTCGAGGCTATGATGAAGTCGCTGTCCGGCGATTCCGAGGTAATCAGAGAAAAAGCATTGGCGATATCGTCTACGTTTGAAAAGCAGTCTTCTTCGATGGAAGCAGCTTCCTCTAAGATTGACAGCGTGTTTGAAGAAGTTAGCAAACTTGGCAAGAGAAACGATCAGATATTAGGTCAGGCAGTCCGGGATATGACGAATTCTATGAGTATGGTGAAGAATGCCCATGCAAATGCAGCCGATCAGTTTGGATCCATACTGCCCTCTATGAAAGAGAAAGTTGACAATCTGGCTGACATTACGAAAATTACCGGCAAGCTGCTGACGCGGACCCTGCAGGCTATAATGTCCGGAGAAATAAGTCTGCGCGCTAACTTAGAGTCCTCGTCCGATACTTTGAAGAAACTGTCCTCTACGGCTGACGAGCTGGGACAGAGGCTGTTTGGAGCTATCAATCTGTTTCAAGCCAGCGGCAAAGTGCTGTCTGAAACTACAACTAACGTTAAGAATTCCGTAGCGGCGTTGACTAAATCAACAGGCACTCACGATTACTCTGCGCAGTTCACCGATATGGCAAAAGCAGTACATGGGCTGCAGAACTCAATGAAAAGTATTTCAGGAAATATTAATATTCCTGACTATGCGGACAAGTTCAAAGAGATAGAAGAGGCTATAAGAGGCATACGCAGAAACATACAGGATTCTATGGGAAGCATAGCTATACCCGATTACTCTGAGAAATTTAATGAGATAGAAAAAGCCATACAAGGCATTCAGCAAGGAGTACAGGATTCTGTGGGAGAGGTTTCTAAGCCGACAGATGTTCCGAACTATTCAAGCCAGCTTAGTACTATAGGAGTCACAATAAAAGGAATACAGGATTCCATAGTGTCGCTTTCCGAGAGTATGGGCAAAATGCCGTCCAGCGAAGAGATAAACAGTGCGACAGTTTCCCAGCAGAATCTGGTGCTGAGACAGATTGCGGCGTTAGGTTCTGCGTTCGGAGGAATAGAAAGAGAAGTATCCTCTGTTAAAGAACAGAATAGTACGATTGTTGCGGCTATTGATAAAATGAAAGGACTGATTGCATCGCACGAAACGCATATGTCGGAAGGCTTTGACAGAATAGCCTCGTCAAAGCACACGGCGGCTGCGGAAGGAGGAGATAAGATAAAAGGAGAAGAAAACCTAACTGCGGTTATAGGCACTTTAGAGACAGTATGTTCATTGTTGTTGTCTCAGAAGAACGAAGGAGTTCAAAGCACGGAGTCCGGCGAAGAGCTGTCTAAGCTTAGCAGCAACGTGTCTAACTTAGCTCAAAGGCTGGAGGATTTGGCGGCGTTGAATATAAGATCTATGGAGTTTACCTCTATGCTGCCCGGAGATGTGAAAGAAGCGATATATGCGGTAATAAGCAATTTGGCGGATAAGGTTGATGAGAACGTATCGCGGATAGAAGAATTGAAGAGGCTTAACTCAGAAATACGGGATAATACGTCCAGGGCTACGCTGATGCTGGCGAACGCAGGAGCAACCGGCAAGAGCACCGAGCTGTCAATGCGCATTCAGCTGGAAAAGCAGACAGAGTTGTTTAAGAGCTTGCTGGAATCATCAAGGTAATATATTCCCCTTCCCTTTTTAAGGGAGGGAATACGTACTAGCTCCACACTCCACACTTAATTTCACCATCTCCCACGCTCTGTGCGCCAGCGTTTTTCTGTTTTCAAAAGAATACGGATCCAGCACTTCATGAAAAATAACATCTACATCTATACTCTTCTGCTGCCACACTTTCAGTAAATGCGGTACCAGCGTCATATCTCCGTACCATGCGTAAATTGCTCTGTCCTCTGTTGTTACTGGTTTCCCGTTTATTTTTCTTAAGACTATGGAAACAGGCTGCACTAACATATGCAGTCCCTCTTTTTTCGCAGTCTCTGTTATGCTGAACAGACTGCTTTTAAACGGCAGCACGCTTTCTCCGTTGGAAGAAGTGCCTTCCGGAAAAAACACAAGGTTGTCTTTGTTTTCTATGCTCTCTAATAATTCGTTCTTTTGTTCGAGACTTTGAGCAGGCTTTCTCTCTATGAAAATAGTGTTCTGCAGCTTGGATAAAAAACCAAACACGGGCCATGCCGCTACTTCTGACTTAGCTATAAAACGGCACAGCACTATATAGCCCAGAACCGGAATATCCAAGTACGAAACATGATTGGACGCAAACAGCGTAGGAGCGGTTTTAGACGGAGTGCCTATGATGTTTATTCGCAGTCCGGAGATAATGTATAGGTATTTATGTGCAAACCGCGCAGCCTTATATGCAAAAGCCGGAGCCAGCTTTTTGCAAATAAAGCCGAACGGAACTATTACGAATAAAAATACAAAAAACAAAAAGATTCTTATTGGCAAGAGAATATATGCAGTCATTGTCATTTTATTCAGGCAAAATTAATCCGGTATCGGATCCGAGATCATAATGCTTTTTATACCTCCTTGTCATTAAATCCGTTTTCACAATAATGCAGATGTCCGTAGTATTGAACTGATGGTCAATAACAGCCCCGTCTCCTACAAAACCGCCGACTCTTATATAGCCCTTAATCAGCGGAGGCAGACTGTTGTTGCCGCCTCTGGGATCCAGTTTCAGCTCGTTAAATGCAGTATCTGGATTAAAAGCCTCTTTCGGCAGAAGGCGCATATCGATGTACTGCTCAGGCAGAGCTTTTGTCAGCAGTGCCGGCGGCGCAAGGTGATGATAATATAAATAAGAAAGAGGAACCTTCAAAGCCTCGATATCAGTGCCCGGAAGCGAGGCGCAGCCGAACATAAGAGATATGTTGTTTTTCGCAACATAAATACCGAGACCGCGCCATAAAAGCTGCATGACAGGGCCGGTGCGGTACTCTGCATCAATACAGGAGCGTCCCAGTTCTAAAATCTCGCCCGGGTAGTCCAATAGTTTTGTTATGTCGTATTCGCTGCTGGAATAAAACCCGCCTGTTTTTTCTGCGGCAACTCTTCGTATGAGTCTGTATGTGCCGACTACGGTTGTTTTCTTTTTATTGGCGTGATCAAACAAAAGCAGATGGTCGCAGTGCTCGTCATGAATATCAAAATCGCGTTTGAGCTTAAGAGTCTCGGCATTGGGTTTTGCGCCCATTTCCTCGTAAAAAACTTTATATCTCAGTTCTTGAGCAGCCTGCACCTCGTCAGTGCTTACTGCCAGCCGGACTTCCAGATTATTGAGCCGAACGCTGTCTTCAAAAGAGTTTTTATCTAATTTGTATATTGTTGCAGACATATTAAAGCTTTCGATAGTTGACACTTCGAATCATTCGCTGCATGGTAACATGTAAACCGGAACAGAAAAAGGCTTTTATGTGATTTAAAAAGTGCTTATAATAGAGATGTATATAATATTAAGGATAAAAAATGCCGAAACCGAATACTGATTTAATGCCTCGCCTTTTGTTGGTTGATGACGATGAAAACATTCTGACTTCCGTAAAAATAGCTCTGGAAGCAGAGGACTTTAAAGTCTCTGTTTGCTCTGAGAGCATTAAGGCTGTCGCTATGATAAAACAGAATCCTCCTGATGCAATAATTCTGGATATAAAAATGCCTCAGCTTAACGGCATGGAGCTGCTTCAGAAAATTCGCGGTGATGCTTCTATTTCACAAACTCCGGTAATATTTCTGACTTCTAAAGATGATGAGGTAGACGAGCTTATGGGGCTTAGAATGGGAGCTGATGACTACATTAAAAAACCTTTTTCTCAGAAACTATTAATAGAGCGCATAAAAGTTCTTTTGCGGCGGCAGTCGGTTCGTAAAGCTCCCGGCGCGGATAACAGCTCTTTAATTGTAAGAGGAGATCTTACTATTGATAAAGCGCGGCACCTCTGCACATGGAAGGGCAAACATATAGAGCTTACTGTTACGGAATATCTTCTGCTGGAAAGCATAGCGCAGATTCCCGGACATGTAAAAACCAGAGACCAGCTTATGGACGCTGCTTACGGAGAGTCTATTTACGTAGACGACAGAACTATTGACAGTCACGTGAAAAGGCTGCGGAAAAAATTCAAAGAGACGGATCCGGATTTTTCTCACATAGAGACTCTTTACGGAGTAGGGTATAAATTTAAGGAATGACTATGAACCGCTCTTCTTTGCGAATAAAAATACTGATTCCTAATGTGATTGCGTTGATAATGCTGGCAGTCGGCGTTCTGTATTACAGCAACTATCAGGAAAGCGTTATCAAAACACAGCACCGCGATATGCTGAATCAGGCAAGAATAGTCGCCAACGCCATAGCTGAAAACGCTATTGTCATTGAGGAAGACGGTCAGAGTATTTTATCTCCTCTTCTTAGCAGGCTTATGTTGAGCAGGCTGGCAAAGGTCATTGACAACAGAATTTCGCTGTTCAGTTCTTCCGATAGAATAATCGCGGATACGGAATATTTATCCGAAGATGCTTCTCAGATGGATTCTAAGATAAAATATTTGGCTGTGCAGTCTTTAGAAGGAGAACACGGCGCGGAATTTTGGTATGACAAAGACGGAAACCCGATGCTGGCAGTCAGCGTTCCTATAGAAACTCAAGTTCAAAATGCGGATAAAGAAATCTTAGGGGCTCTAACCATGTCCCGCTCCGGTGCGAGTGTCATAAGAGCTGTGCATGATGTGCGTTTGAATATTATACAGATATTTTTCGCAGTTCTGGGAGTAACGATTTTATTGTCTTTGTATCTTGCGCGCACAATAGCAAATCCTATTAAGCAGCTTGCTGCCGCAGCCGAAGAGATTACGGGAGACGAAGACATGCGTCTTTCATATCGGCTGAACACTCATGAGATTCCTGATATGACTGAACGCAAAGACGAAATAGGCGAGCTTTCAAAAGGGTTGCGTTCTTTGACCGGTGCTATTTCAAAGCGGCTTGGCAGCATAGAAAATTTTGCTGCTGATGTTGCGCATGAACTGAAAAATCCCATAACATCGCTTAGGAGTGCTGCCGAGACTCTGGAAAAAATCAAAGACGATAACGACAGGGCAAAACTTCTGTCTGTCATCAAAGACGATATAGACAGAATGAACAGGCTTGTTACAGATATATCCAATGCCTCGAGGCTTGATGCGGAGCTTTCCCGAGAAACTCCGGAAGCTGTCAATATGACGGCATTACTTTCTTCTGTTGCGGAAGCATATAAAGCGAATAAAGTAAATATAGAAACACACATTGAAGACAATATTTTTGTTTTTGGCATAGACAGAAAACTGGCTCAGGTTATAAGAAACCTTATAGACAATGCTGTTTCTTTTTCTTCCAAGATTTATGTCAAAACTATAACGGATAAAAACACAGTCTCTGTCATCATAGAAGACAACGGCATTGGCATTCCGGAAAACAAGCTGGAAACGATATTCGACAGATTCTATACTCAAAGACCGAAGGACGAAAAATTCGGAACGCACTCCGGTTTAGGGCTTAGCATTTCGCGCCAGATAATCAATGCGCACAAAGGCAGAATCTTCGCGGAAAACAGGAAAGATGGCGGTGCTAGGTTTATTGTAGAGTTGCCTTTAATGTGATTTAATCTTTAATGCTGCGGCTTTGCTGATTCCCTTCACAGACATCAGCGTTTTTAGGTCTGCCTCTTTCACTGCCCGCACAGAGCCGAAATGATTCAACAGAGCTTTTTTTCTTTTAGCTCCTATGCCTTCTATTTCGTCCAGTTCGGATTTTATGAAGTTCTTGGCTCTTTTTGCTCTATGTGATGTTATGGCGAATCTATGGGCTTCATCTCTGATGCGCTGCATGAAAAACATTTCCGATGAGTTTTGTTCTAATAAAACAACGTCCTTGTCTTTCATAAAAAATCTTTCTCTGCCGGCGTTTCTGTCTTTGCCTTTTGCAATGCCGATCACAGTTATGTTTTTTATTCCGAGTGCGCTTAATACTTCTTCTGCTTTATGTACTTGTCCTAAGCCTCCGTCTATAAGAATGATATCCGGCAATACGGTTTCTGTATTTTTAAATCGCCGGTACAGCACTTCTTTCATCATTGCGAAGTCGTCATCAGTCCTTGCCTGTTTGATATTGAATCTCCTGTACCCGCTTTTTTCAAATCCGTTCTGACTTACGGCTATCATGGCTCCTACAGCACTGGTCCCTTGCAAATGCGAGTTATCATACACCTCTATTCTTTGAGGCACTGTGTCTAATGAAAATGCTTTTTGTATTTTAGCAAAAATTTCTTTGTTGTTTTTGATGTTCTGCTCTTCTCTTAAAAGAGCCATTCTGGCATTATCTTCCGCCATTTCTATGAGTCTCTGTTTGTCTCCCGTATACGGCTTGTGTATTTGCAGCGACAGAGCCTCGCACAGAATCTCTTTATCAGTCGGGTACACATTCACCAGTATGTTTTTCGGTACTGGCTTATTCATATAAAATTGTCCTATGAATGCAGACAGTATATTTTCCTTTGTCTCTCCTTCGTCATGCTTTGGAAAAAAGGTTCTGCTCCCGTACTGCAATCCGTTTCTGATAAAGAAAATTTCTATGGCGGAATGTCCTCTCTCTTTATGTATTGCTATCACATCTGCATTTTCCAGCCCCTTTATATATATGCTTTGCTTTGCCTGTATGGCGGTAAGAGCCTGTATTTTATCTCTCCATTTGGCAGCCAGTTCGTATTCTTCTTTTTCGCTGGCTTTTCTCATTTCTGCTGCAAAAGCAGTCTGTAACTCCTGACTCTTTCCGCTCAGAAACATGACGGTTCTTTTCACTTGTTCTTGGTATTTTTTTTCCGTAACCAATCCCGTGCACGGTGCCGTGCATCTTTTAATATGATACTGCAAACACGGGCGTTTGCGGGATTTAAACATGTTGTTCGAGCAAGTTCTAATCTGCAAAATATTTTGTATGATTTCTATGGTCTCAGTAACTGCTTTTCCAGACGCAAAAGGTCCGAAATATAATCCTTTTATATTTTTTGATCCTCTGTGCCGTGTTATTCGGGGATAATCCGTATCTTCAGTCATCAATATATACGGATAGCTTTTATCGTCCTTCAGCAGAATATTATATCTGGGCTTCAGTCTTTTTATCTCACTTTGTTCCAGCAGCAAAGCCTCGCTCTCGCTTTTGGTTACAGTTATTTCCAGTTCCGTGACCAAAGACACCATTCTCTTGATTCTCAGAGAGAGCCTGTTCTCCAGAGTGTACGAATTGACGCGTGAGCGAAGATTCCTAGTCTTTCCTACATACAAAACCTCTCCGAGTGTATTTTTCATTCTGTACACTCCGGAGGCTTCCGGCAGGGTTTTTGCCTCTTTTTTCAAGAGGTTAACTCCCTTTAAAGGTTTCTCATTCTTTTTTTTGTCTTGTGAAATCATGTTTTTTCTTTGTTTTATATTGGCTCTTAATGCTATATACTATAACATATTGTACATCTCATAAGGATATTACATGTTCAAAAATTTAGCCAATAAATTAACATTATCCCGCATAATTGTTATACCTGTTATTTTGGCTTTTATGCTCGTTCCTTTGGTCATTCCTTTTGTATGGGCTGCAAGGTGGGCTGCGTGGATAGCTTTGCTTCTTTATACATATGCTTGTGTGACAGACTGGCTGGACGGCTATTTGGCCAGACGCAACAATACTATCACTAAAGTAGGTCAGTTTCTGGATCCTATAGCGGATAAATTACTTGTTGCGGCAATTATACTGGTTCTGGTCTATTCTAAACAGAGTACTATCCTTAATACGTTGCTTATCCTGCTTCCTGCTCTTGTTATATTGATGCGGGAGATTACAGTATCCGGACTCAGAGAATTCCTTGCAAACACCGAAGTAAGCGTTCCGGTAAGCAGACTCGCAAAATGGAAGACTGCTATTCAAATGGTAGCTCTGGGCTTTTTGATTATAGGCGACTATGCGCCTTACGGAATACCTGCGACTATCATAGGCATTATAGGATTATGGATTGCAGCTATATTTACTATTATCACTGCGTGGGATTATTGGAAGGCTAGTGTTAAGCATTTTTAATCCTCTGATATTGAGCCTAGCATTATCTGAAAAGGTCGGAGTGCGTCCCGGTTCTTGTCAAAGCTGCGTTTCTTCGCCAGCTTGACATCCTTTTTCATGCGGCTTTGTGCGAAGACTTTTTTAGTCATCTAACAACTCTGCAACCATATTGGCACCGGTCTTGCCTTTTAATTTGGTCAAACCCTTGTCGGACTCTATGTCTTTCATTGCCTGAAGCGTCATTGCGTTTGGCTTCGAAGAGCGGCGCAGGTCAAAAGGAATGCCGTCCGTGGCTATGACCTTCTTCAAGAAAGCCCTGACAGCATCAGACATAGAGAGACCGATGTCGCTTAAAACTGCTTCGGCAGCCCGTTTGTCTTTTGCTTCTATTTTTATATTAATCTGTCCAAGCATAGCTATACCTTTCTATATATAAGTATATTATACTATATTATGCTATATAGTCAAGTCTTATTTTTCGTCCACTAATTACTTCAGAGTTGCATGCAGCATCATCAATAATATAAATATTATTACCGGAACCCATAGGATAGTTCCAAGCAATAGCCAAAATGCCCTCATTGACTTATTCATAATCGCACTTATCAATAAATATGTAAGCATAATGACTAACATTGATAGCAGTATGAAAAAACCCTTGTTCTTTTGTTGAGACGGACATTCACTATCTGAGTCGAATGAGCTCATATGCTCATACATTGACATTCCAATATCTTTCAAATGTCCGTCAGAAATTGTTAACAATAAAGGTTTACGCAACACTGGAGCCCAGCTTCCGCAGCCGCCTGTAGGACGGCCGCATTTATCTTTTCCGTCCCAGCAACCACTGCCGCCAGATAACAATCCGCTTATGCAAGATACTATGCATTTTTCTGTGCAGCTATCCTGCCAATATTTAGAATTAAAATTAATGTAATATATCCATGAGGACTCTTTGTCGTTATTCTGTGCTTTGCACCAACAATATTCTCCATGCTCCGACTTTGGCTCACCAAACTGTAAGTAAGTGCCCTCAGTAATCGAACACATTGCAAATACATTCAAATTCGGCATATTTTCTTTTTTTCTTAACTCGATCATTGAATTATCGGAAGCTTCTACTATGCCTGACGGTCTTATATTATCTTCTTCGGAATTATTTTGTGCGTACACGCTGCCAGTAAAAACCAGAAAAACAAAAATTGAAACCAGCAGTTTTCTCATGGTTTTTTCTTTCAGGTTTATATGAAATTAAGAATTAGTAGTTTCATATTTCAAGCAGCTCCTTTACATTAGCCCTAACTTCCTCAGCTATTTTTTCATCTCTGAGTGCAAAGGCTAGATTCGCAGTTATAAATCCTATCCTGTCTCCGCAGTCATACCGTGTACCTTTAAAACGGAATCCGTGAAAAGGCTGCGTGCCTATGAGTTTTGCCATGCTGTCCGTGAGCTGAATCTCTCCTCCGGAGCCGGCAGATTGAGTATTTAGGTGAGTAAATATTTCCGGCTGTAGAATATACCGCCCGATTATAGACAAACAAGAAGGAGCTTTTTCCGGCTCCGGCTTTTCTATGAGTCCTTTGATTTCTACAACGCCCCCCTGACTTTCTTTGCCAACATCTAATATTCCGTATTTGTTAGTCTGAGATCTGGGCACTTCCATAACGGAAACGATATTTCCGCCAAGCTCCCCGTAAACGTCTGTCATCTGTTTCAGGCAAGGAGTCTCCGAAAGCACTATGTCGTCAGGCAGCAATACTGCGAAAGGTTCGTTTCCGACAAGATGCCGCGCACACCACACAGCATGTCCCAGCCCCAGCGGAACAGCCTGTCTGGTAAAAAACAAACTGCCGGCCGGAAGTTCAGAATCTTTGACAAGCTGCAAAGCCTTGTGCTTGGATTTTGCTTCCAAAGTTTTGTTCAAATCCTGATTGATATCGAAATGATCTTCCAGCACGGTTTTACCTTTGCTTGTAACAAAGATAAACTGTTCAATTCCTGCAGCTCTGGCCTCGTCAACAGCGTGCTGAATAAGAGGTTTATCCAGACAAGGCAGCATCTCTTTGGGAATAGCTTTAGTAGCCGGCAAAATGCGAGTCCCAAGACCTGCTACCGGAAAAACAGCTTTGCGGATTCTTTGTTTCATAAATTTTATTCTTCCACAAAGTCTATCCGTACATTTTCTATGGAAAAAGACGAATTAAAATCTAAAACTTCTTTGAAAGCTTCTCTTGAAAGACCGCCTACAGAAGAGACGCTCAAAGGCATTGTCCAAGATTTTATGACATTGTCGTTTAAGCCCAAGGCTTCTATCCTGACGTTAGGCACGTCTTTAAAGTCTTCAGTCGAATTATATATTTTTCCCGAGACCACGAGTTTGCTTGTACCGTCCTGATAGCTTATCTCCGGAAAAATATCTTCAAAAACCAGCCCGTCCCAAGCAGGCTTTGCAGCAATCCCCAAGACAGAATAGAATTCCTGAGTCTCCGGCAGAGTTTTTACTATAGAATCACGCTCCAGAATAATGCCGATGAATATCCATGAAGCAATAAGAGCAACAGCCATAAAAGCAATGAGCCATTTTGGATATACGTTTTCGTCTATGACGGCAGGCAGATTTATTTTGCGGCTTTCGCTCGAGACCTTTGGCGATTCGGACTCATTATTATTTTCCGCTAAAGAATCGTTTTCTTTTTTCAGCACATCGGAAAACTCTATGTCCGGATTAGGAGCAGTTTCAACAACATCTATGTTGTTGGGAAGAGTAGCAATCCATTCTGCTTTGCATTTGGCGCAGCGAACCTTGCGCTGACCTCCGGTAAAAAAAGAGTCCGCAATCAGATATTTTGTATTACAGGCAGAGCATTGAAGAATCATTATTACAAAGACCTTTGATTTTTGATAAAATTATACTATTATATACACATTTTTCTACAAATAAAGCGGAATTAGATATACTAATTCCTAATTCCTAACTCCTGATTAACCCCATGATTCTGTCTTTTCAAAATACCAGCCTGATGTACCCCCCCAAGTCCAGAGTGCTGGAAAATATTCAGTTTTCTGTGGAGGAGGGCGGTTTTTGCTTTATTTTCGGGGATAATTGCTCAGGCAAAACGTCTTTAATGAAATTAATCTATGAGATGCAGAAGCCTACGACCGGAACAGTATCCGTGTTTGACGAATCTGCGGCAAAGCTTAACAGCCAGCAGCGCGCCCTGCTAAGAAGAAAAATCGGCGTAGTCTCTCAGCAAATAATGCTTTTTCCTCAGCTGACGGTTTTTGAGAATATAGCCCTGCCTTTGAAGCTGGAAAAAACTAACGAGACCTTTATAATGAATACTGCAAAAGAGGCTCTGAAGACAATAGGCTATGAGAAACCGCCTGCTCTGTATCCGGGCAGCTTATCCCTAGGGGAACAGCAGCTAATCTCTTTTGCCAGAGCTATTGCGAATAAACCGAGACTTTTGCTGGCTGATGACCCGTTTATGTATTTAGACAAAAAGAATTCTCTTAATATGCTGAAAATTATGGAAAATCTTAATGATTCCGGAACTACTATTTTAATAACTTCCGTACACAATAAACATGTTGAAGATTTTGCAAAACGCTCTAAAACTCAGATGTTAACCTTATCAAAAAGATCTCTGTCTCCTTACGATAAAATATGACGCTTTTTAAAAACATTTTTCTGTCCGGCAGGAACAAAACCAACTCCGCATTTGCGCTGTTTGCGAGCGTGCTGATTCTGGCGGCTCTGGCAGTTATCTTCTTCTGCACAACAGGCGTTGCAGGAACTTCTTACTATGCTTGGAGAAAAGAGACATCTAATACGGTGGTACTGCAAGTTTTCACGTTTAATCCGCCGCCTGATTCGGAAAGCGAATCAGCACCCGAACACGCACTGGAAAAACTAAGCAATTTGCCTTTTGTAAAGAAAGTTACGCTGCTGTCTAAGGAACAGATACTGGATTTATCCTCGGACTGGTTTACAAATACCGGTATTATTGAGTCTCTTAATTTGCCCGGCATTTTTACCATAGAGCTTTCTTCGTACTCTGATTCTGCTTTGCTGAAAGAAACTGCACTGGAATTGTCTCAGGATTTTGTCATCTCCGATCATACTGCTATTGTAGATAACGCCGCTTCTATATTTAACAGATTGTTTATTGCGTCTGCTGTTGTTTCAGTCCTTATGATACTTTTAATATTTTTCGTTGTGAGTTCCATGTGCCGTTTTATAGTTTTCACAGAAAAAGAATCTATAAAAATGCTGTCCAACCTCGGAGCCAGAGACAGACAGATTGCAACTCTTTTACAGCGGAAAGTTACGCTTATAGCTGCTGCCGGGGCTTTTTTGGGATATTTGCTCGCAGTGCTTGTTTTGTCTCTGCTATTCTTCCGTTTGAGCGGGCTTTTTGTTTTTGCGCCATTATCCAAAGTGCTCTTTATTCTGCTTATCGGTCTTATTATTCCGATAGTTACGATATTATTGGCAGCCTTTACTTCATATCGTTATAGTCTTGATTCAAAGACAACGCCGTACTAGAATGTTCTCATGAATTTGAAAAGAACAATTTTAATCACAGCTGCTCCGTTATTAGTGCTGATAGCGGGCTTCGGCTTTGGTTTTTTGCAGTTCGTCTCTGCAGTAAAAAACACAGAGCCTCTGGACAGCAGCGTTAAATATGATGCTATCATAGCTCTTACAGGAGGAAGCGACAGAATCTCTATTGCATTGGATCTTCTGAAAAACGGAGTTGCTGATAATTTGTTGATTTCCGGGGTATCTCAAAACCTGACGCTGGAGAGGATTTATAACAAAACCGACATTCCTCAAGAGCTTAAAGACTGCTGTATAACGCTGGGGCACGATGCGACTACTACTATAGAGAACGCTCTTGAAGCGGAGGACTGGCTGAAAAAATTCGAGCATAAAAATATTCTTTTGGTTACTTCTAATTATCATATGCCCAGAAGCCTTCTTATATTTCGCTCTAAGTTTCCGGAGCTTAATATAACGCCGTATCCTGTTACGCCTCTTACAGTGCACAGCGGGCAGGACACTAATACGCTGCCGCTTTTAGTCAGTGAATATGTAAAATACTTGGCGACTGGTCTTAGGATTACGTTTAAATGAATATACTCGATAATAAATATTTCCGCTTTGTGTGGTTTAATTCTATTTTCTACGGCATTAACATCATACTAAGCATAGTGCTTATGGTTGTCTTATTATTTCCCCGGAAAGTGCTGATAAAGGCAATACACTTTTGGCTTAGTACTGTTGCATGGGTAGAAGCTAATTTAGGAGGCATTACTTATTCTGTTGTGGGAAAAGAAAATGTCCCTGCGCCTCCGTTTATAGCTGCGTGCAAACATGCGTCCGAGTGGGAGACTTTTAAAATTCATCTGCTCATAGACGATCCTGCTATTGTTGTAAAACAGGAGTTATTGAGGCTTCCGATTTTAGGCTGGCACATAAAAAAGTCCGGCACTATACCTATTGACAGAAAAGCCGGAAAAACTGCCGTGCAGGTAATGCTGGAAGGAGCAAGAAAAGCAGTTGCCGAAAACCGTCCCGTATTTATTTTTCCGGAGGGTACAAGAGTCGGTGTTGGAGAATCAAAGCCCTATAAAGCGGGAGTAGCCGCTTTGTATCAAGAGCTGAATATCCCGATAGTTCCGATAGCTCTTAACTCCGGATTGGTATGGTCTAAGAATACGCTGTTCAAAAAACGAGGGCACATAACAGTTGAATTTCTTCCTGTTATTCCAATAGGCCTTTCTAAGGCGGAGATGATGGCAAGACTGAAAGACTCCATAGAAACCGCAACGGCACGGTTAGTCAAAATGGGTGCGGTGAAGTGTGGAGTTGAAGGTTGCTGTGCACACGTATTCCCCTTCGCTGGCGAAGGGGTGGATTTTCATTCGCCGACAGGCGAATGAAAAGACGGGGCAGTGGTTTTTAACAAAAAATTATTTATAATTTTTTGTCACTCTTGCGAAAGCAGGAATGACAATCAGAGGGACAGCAGCTCCACACTAATCTAGGTCAGCTCTTTATGAATTCACTATATTTTTGCTGGTTCCGGTTTCAAAAAAATCAATTATGTTTTGAAATGCCATTAAATCGGTTTTATGCCAGTCCTCTTTTGTTTTTGCTGCAATATGCGGAGTAGCAATGAATCTATCATTTGGTAATCCTATAAATCTTGGATCGTCATAGTATCCGTCTTGCGCAAGGGTGGCAACTTTGCCGGATTTTATTGCGGCGAGCACTGCGTCTGCATTTATCAAGCCCGGTCTGGCTGTATTAACCAGAATAACGCCGTCTTTCATTTTGGCGATTCGTTCGGCATTTATAAAATCTTTCGTTTCATCATTGAACGATATTGTTATGAATATAATATCGCTTTCGCCTAGAATCGTATCCAGCGGCGTTGTATCTCCGGTTCTGTTCCAATAACGAACATCAGCGTTAAATCCGTCTCTTAGTATTTTATAAATCGCTTTGTTTATATTTCCAAACCCAATCATTCCTATTTTCAATGCGCTGATGTTATGCGATACTGGCTTTTCTCTTGTTTTGTTTGTGAAGTTTATTTTACGCAGCGCATCAAGGCAAAGTCCGACTGCCATTTCAGCACAAGACTGCGAATTTGAGCCGGGCGTATTTGTGATTGTAATATTAAGGTCTTTTGCAGCTTTTGCGTCTATAAATGTTGCGTATCCTATACCGCCGAAAGACAAAAGTTTTAAATTCTTTGCCTGCTGCAAGACTTTTTCAGAATAAAAATCATCTCCGCCTAAATACACAGCGTCCTTGTCTGCAATAGACGCAGCCAGTACCTCTTCATTCGCAGCCATTGCGTTTTGGAATGATAGTTCATACCTATCGTTTTGCACCAAAGCAAGAGCATCAGGCGACAGCTGGGATAGAGAAGAAATATGTAATTTAATTTTACGCCTGCCGCTCATTATCTAACCCTCTTAACACTGGGACGTTCTGTTCTTTCCCATACGTAATTAAATAATTTTTTTACACCCTCTGCAAAGCGGGCATCATTTATTATTATTGACTTGGGAACTGGTATTCGCGTCAGAAGTGCCAATTTCCCTCCGTATACAAATATTTGATGCGGGGAAAAATATTCATCAGCTACGACATGATAGCATTCCATCGGCGAAGGAAATTCAGTATTATTTTTACTTACAAGCAGCCGCTCTGTGATGTTTGCTTTTTTCAACCGTTCCAAATGACTGTCCAGGATTTCCGGTGTTAAAAGCTCCAAAGCCTTGCTCTCATCTAAGCCTGCTATCAAGACCTCTCCGCCTGTGTCTTTCAGAGTCTCATAAACATCATCTATAAGCTTTAGGTTCGCTTCCTGCCCCTCGTAAGTTTCTACTATTTTATCATTTCTTCGTACTCCGGAGTTGCCTAAAAATTCCAGCCCCATGTTTTCAAACACAGCCTGTATATTATCCAGAGTCGTTTTATTAGCTCCTACATCTCCGTTTTCTATCTTGGCTATGCCGTTTACAGTCAATCCGGTTGACTTTGCCAGAACTTCTCTGCTTATGTTAAGAATAGCTCTTGCAGCTCTTACTTGTTCGTGATTGATCATGGCTTTTTCCGTCAGTTTTAACTATTTATAAACCATACCTTACACTACAAAAACAAAAAAAGCAACTAGCAGTATATAAATTAATCATATTTTTTGCCAAAAACCCTATTTTTTGTAAAAAATACTATGAAAGTATATTTAGTGTTTGCTTTTTCCTCAAATTAAGTATATAACATACTTATAGTTGGTTTTTTACATCAGGGCAATTTAATTTTTTAAACATTTTTAGAGGATAAAATTATGAATACTAAATCAAATCAAACAGATAGTGGTAAAGGTAGTACCGTTAACCATAACAGACGCTGCACTGACAGGGCAATATCCAGAGAGTCTCTGAATGAAATAGAACAGAATGCCGTATTCAATATGGTTTCTTACGTAGCGGATGTTACTCAGATGTCTGAGGATAGTGTAAATCGTTTTTTAACGGATATGTTCCGCGTTAAAGCCGTTTCCGACATAAACTCTAATAAATATGAAGAAGTGATGGAGTGCTTGATGGAAGTCTCTGAAATGAAAGTGCACTAGATTTAGTATTCAACAAAAAACCCGCACGAAAGTGCGGGTTTTTCTTATCCGTATAGTTTTACTCTTACTGAACAACTACGGTAACAGCGCGGCGGTTCTGAGCCCAAGCAGCTTCGTTGCTGCCTGCGACTGCCGGACGCTCTTTGCCATAGCTGACAGTGCTGATGCGGGAAGCAGCAACACCGGCGGCGACTAAGTAGTTCTTAGCGGCAGTAGCGCGGCGTTCGCCGAGAGCCAAGTTGTACTCACGAGTGCCTCTTTCGTCAGCATGACCTTCAATGATGACCTTGACCCCGCCGAACTTCTTCAGCCAAGCAGCCTGACGATCCAGAGTGTCTTGAGCGTCCGGTTTAAGATCGGATCTGTCGAAAGCGAAGAAAACGCGGTCTCCTACGTTGACGACCATATCTTCCATAGTACCCGGAGTAGCACTGGAAACACCGTGTTGTCCCTGACCGTATCCTTGCTGACCGGACCTTCCGGCATCACCTTCGTTTACACCTGTTGTTGAGCAAGCGGAAACTAATACGACAGCAGCAGTTAAGCACAATAATTTTTTTAACATTGTTTTCCCCCTTCAGGAAAATAAATAGCAGCAACACAACATAAGATAATGCCTGATTCGGTATATATTACGGTATTGCGAACCATTATGGTTACATAAGACAGAATCACCCTCTTTTTGATTATGCCTATAAATTTAAATATATGCAACCAAAGAATCGAGAATGAATACTACAAAGTTCAAGAGAAGCTGGTTGGCGAGAATCTTGAGGTTTGTCGGCTGCAATACATAGTGCCGCCGCCATTCGATAGTACGCCGTTTCCGTGATGAGCATTTCTGTGACCTTCTTCCGTAGCTGCCGCTCTGAAATAGCTCATTATGAAAACTCTTATTGCTGCTGTTAAAGATGTATCTTTCAGTTTCTGCTGCGATACGTCAGTACATATTTTATGCACGGTTAAACCTTCCCTTTGCGATATTTCACCGAGCCCGGACCACATTTCCGGTTCCAGCCTTACGCTTGTTCTTCTTGATTCTATTATTACGTTTTTGCTTACGAGCGTACTTTTGCTCTCGGGTTTAACAGCGGTCTTATCTTCATTGCAGTTAGCTTTTTCTATTATCTGATTGGCTATAACCTGCTTTATTTCCGGTGTTGCAATATTTTGCGTCAGTATTGATATATTCTTAACCAGATCAGATATATTCTCAGTCTCCGGCGGGTCTTTCTTTGTTTGGCTTGGCTGTTGGTTTTGCGGATAAATTTTGGTTCCTATCATTTTAGGCTCCTATATGTATGCGGTTGTTGAACAAAGGGGACGATTTTGGGTATGCTTCCAATAAAGGTTCTCGATTTTAGCACTCAACTTACAGTTGTATGTTTAAAACCTTGCAAACTTTCAGTTGTATATTTTTTATGCGGCAGACTACGAAAATATGCAAGCATATTCCGTTAACCATGTTTATTTTTGTATGTTTTCTTTATATTTCAACTAGATATAAAATATCTAACTGCATACGGCAACATTCTTAATACAATCCAATGCGCCCTGCAGAATGTATGCCGCCGCCATTTTGTCTATTACTCTGCTTCTGTGCAGACGACTCATTTCATTGCGTATAAGCATTTTCTCTATGCCTGCGGTGGAAAGCCTTTCGTCCCAGAAAACTATGGGCATATCTTCATGACCGCTTGGAAAACCGCACGCCTCCGCATTGACTGTGAGGCTGCGTGCAAATGCCCGCACTGCCTGCGCAGTCGCATTATCCTTGCCGTCCATGTTTTTAGGCATGCCTATTACAAAACCGCCTATATGGCGTTCTATTACTATTTTCGCTATGGCTTTTATATCTGCGGTAAGCTTAGTTCTTGTCAGCGATATTAAAGGACTTGCTATTGTTAACCCTTCGTCAGACACTGCAATTCCTATTATTTTGCTTCCGTAGTCTATGCCCAAGAGGCTCTGCCCTTTTTTTATTAGGTTAGGAATATCAGAAATGTTGCGTATCATCATAGAGTAGTGTAACTTTCTTTGCTTGGAGTCGCTTTTATAATTATACCAAAAGAGAACACTATGCAAAACAATTCAAATCCTATTACTAAAGAAACTGTTGCCAATATAGCTAATCTGGCTCGTATAAAGGTGACAGACGAAGAAAAGCCGGCTATGGCAGATGAACTGAACGTTATCTTGAACTGGGTTGTTCAGCTTGATGAGGTTAATACTGTTGGTATAGAGCCTCTGGTAAACGTGAACGATGAAGACTACGGAAGTTTGCGCAGCCGTCCGGATATAGTAAATGACGGAAACATACAGACTCAGATTCTGGCGAACGCTCCTTCCGCTGCTATGGGTTTTTTCACTGTTCCTAAAGTTATAGAATAATTAATGAAAGAAGTACTACATGACTAAATTAACAGACCTTACTGTTGTTCAGGCGTTGAACGGACTAAAGAATAAAGAGTTTTCCGCTGTGGAGCTTGTTCATGCTCACATAGACGGAATGCAGAAAGCTGCGTGTCTGAATGCTTTTATCACAGAGACTCCTGAACTTGCTCTGGCTCAAGCAAGAGTCTCGGACGCAAGAAGAGCCTCCGGACATGCAAAAGCATTAGACGGTATTCCTTTGGCTATTAAAGATTTGTTCTGCACTAGAGGCATACGTACTACCTCTGCCAGTAAAATGCTGGAAAATTTTGTACCGCCATACGAATCTACTATAACGCAAAAGCTGCTTGATGCCGGTGCTGTTACACTAGGCAAAACAAATTTAGACGAATTCGCCATGGGTTCTACGACTGCAACCAGCTATTTCAAGCCTACTATAAATCCTTGGACAGAAGGCGATATTCTTGGTGCGAAAAGAAAGCTGATTCCCGGAGGCTCTTCCGGAGGCTCTGCTGCGGCAGTGGCTGCAAGAATAGCCTTGGCTGCTTTGGGTACCGATACCGGAGGCTCTATACGTCAGCCTGCTTCTTTAACCGGAACCGTAGGCATAAAGCCTACTTACGGACGCTGCTCTAGGTTCGGTATTGTTGCGTTTGCCTCTTCTTTGGATCAGGCTGGACCTATGACTAGGAATGTGGAAGATGCGGCTCTTATGCTGAAGCTGATGTCAGGATTTGATGAGAAAGATTCTATGTCCGTAGACATACCTGTTCCTGATTATACGCAGGCTCTGGGAAAAGGAGTCAAAGGACTGAAGATTGGCATTCCTTCCGAGTACCGTATAAAAGGCATGAACGCGGACGTAGACGCTGTGTGGCAGAAAGCTGCCGATATGCTGAAAGCCGCAGGCGCAGAGGTCATGGATATAACATTGCCTCATACTAAATATGCACTGCCGGTTTACTATATCATAGCTCCTGCCGAGGCATCTTCTAATTTTGCCAAGTATGACGGAGTCCGGTTTGGTCTCAGAGTCAACGGCGAGAGTCTGAACGATATGTATGATATGACTCGTTCAGAGGGCTTTGGAAAAGAGGTTCAGCGCCGCATAATGATTGGGACTTATGTTCTGTCTGCCGGATACTATGACGCTTATTATTTGAGGGCTCAGCAGGTAAGACGGCTGATACGTCAGGATTTCATAAATGCCTTCAAAAAATGCGATGTCATACTTACTCCAGCTGCGCCTTCTCCTGCATTTGCCATAGAAGAAAAACAAAAAGACCCTTTACAGCTTTATCTGGAAGATGTGTTCACTGTCACGCTGAATTTAGCAGGGCTGCCGGGCATATGCCTGCCTGTTGGGCTGTCTTCTGAAAAGCTGCCGATAGGCATGCAGCTTATAGGAAAGGCTTTTGATGAGGAGACTCTGATTAGTGCGGCGCGTTCTTTGGAAGAGTCGGCTAACTTTACACACAAACCTTTATTTACCGTATAAGAGGAAAAGATGTATTACGTACAAGGACAGACAGGAGAATGGGAAGTTGTTATAGGACTTGAGGTACACGCTCAAATAATCTCCGATTCTAAATTATTTTCAGGAGCCTCCGCATCTTTCGGAGCCGGACCTAACGAGAGCGTTAGTTTCATAGACGCAGGTTTCCCCGGAATGCTGCCTGTGATAAATGAGAAGTGCATAGAGCAGGCTGTAAAAACAGGATTAGGATTGAAGGCTCAGATTAACTTGAGGTCTGTATTTGACAGGAAGAATTATTTTTATGCGGACTTGCCTTCCGGGTATCAGATAAGTCAGTTCAAGCACCCTATAGTTGGGAAAGGAGAGATTTCCTTAGACTTAGAGAACGGCGAGACCAGAGTCATAGGAATAACAAGACTGCATCTTGAACAGGACGCAGGAAAGAGTCTGCATGATCAGAGTGCGGACGATACCTTCATAGACTTGAACCGCGCAGGAGTAGCGTTAATGGAAATAGTGTCGGAGCCAGACATGAGGTCTCCTGAAGAGGCCGGCGCATATGTGAAGAAGCTGCGGGCGATTATGAGGTATCTGGGAACGTGTGACGGAAACATGGACGAGGGGTCGATGCGCTGTGATGTTAATTTGTCAGTGAGGAAGAGGGGAGTTAAAGAGCTCGGGACAAGGTGTGAGATAAAGAATGTGAATTCGATAAAATTCGTGCAGCAGGCAATAGAGTACGAAGCGCAAAGGCAGGTAGAAGTTTTAGAGGGAGGAGGGAAGCTGGTACAAGAGACTCGTTTGTGGGACACCGGAAAGGGAGTTACAAGAAGCATGAGGTCTAAAGAGAACGCTCATGATTATAGGTATTTTCCGGATCCGGATTTGCTGCCTCTGGTTTTAGAGGCAAGCATGGTGGAAAAGATAAAAGCAGAATTGCCGGAATTGCCTGATGAGAAAAAGAATCGCTTTATCACAGAGTACGGGCTGAAACCTTATGATGCTCTGGTGCTGGTTGCGGAAAAGGCAACTGCGGATTTCTTTGAAAAAGCAGCTAAAGGAGGCGATGCAAAGCTGACAGCGAATTGGGTTACAACAGAGCTGTTCGGAGCATTGAACAAACTCGGCAAATCCATAGAAGAGAGTCCTGTTTCCGAGGAGATGCTTAAAGAGCTTGTAGGACTTATAAGTGACAGAACATTATCCGGACGGTTGGCTAAAGATGTGTTTGAAGACATGCTTTCAAGCAACAAGACTGCCAAGGCTATAGTGGAAGAAAAGGGGCTGAAACAGGTTTCTGATTCCGGAGCCATCGAGAAAATTATCGATGAAGTGCTTGCAGCTAATGCCGATAAGGTCGCCGAGTACAAATCCGGAAAAGACAAGCTGTTCGGATTTTTTGTCGGGCAGGTCATGAAGGCTATGGGCGGCAAGGCAAATCCGACAATGCTGAATGAGTTGCTTAAAAATAAATTAGGAAAATGAAAATACTCTAACCTAACAAAAGTTATGCGTTAATGCCGGGTTGCTGGTCTTTAATACTGGTGCTGAGGGCTCTTGTTGGCATCCTGCCAAAGCATTATTTATCCTCCTTTCCCATAGCTTATCTTTCACAATTATACTTCCCTGCGTCCTTGCAAATAGTAAGAGTGCACTTACCGGAAAACTTGCCCCAACAATATCTAAAGCCGATGTATCAATAGTACTGCATATCTCTCCTATGCAGTCAGTAAACTGATCAATAATACCACTAAAGTACCCTTCGTTGAAACAGGTGCTTGCCGTATCCGAGGTACAAGGGGCTGTCATCTTTTCCAAATCTTTCTTGCCTAGATAAGCATAGAAAGTTGCTATAAATTCATGCGGAGAGTTCTTGTAGGTGTCATATCCAAAGTCCTCGCTGGAGAGGACCCATCTAAGACTTAAAGCTAACAGTTCATCAAGGGTATTATTATCTGCGGTATAGCCTAGGTGCCATTGTTTTATATGCTGCAGTTCGTGTATTATTGTTTTTATGTTTTCAATAGGATCATTCAGAGCATCATCATGAATATTGAACTCAATAATATGTTTGCCGTCATTTAATTTCTTAGTCCATACGCTTCCATAAGTTAATATCTCATCAGTCCTTGCTTGTTGAAATGTCTCAAGTTGTGTATATGGAAGATCGAGAGTTTCGGCTGCAGTATCAAGAATTTTTTGCAGACAGACCACTTTTTCGTCTGTACTCATCATGTAATAATCCTCGATGAGCTTCTTAACATCGTGGGATTCGCTAAGTGCCACTATCAAGTTACCAACATCCTCAGTTAACTCAACGAAATGTTCTGTGTCCATAAAAAGCCACTCAGAATTAATTTTCTGAAAATGTTCGATATTGTTCTCTTTTACAACTTTTCTTGCCAAATTTAGAATATCGTATGTTACAGGATTGGCTCCGGAATAGGTTTTTGCTATAATATATGCCTCAGTTTCCGGTATGTTATATAATGCGAGCATTTCTTCGGGGGACAGCGGAAAATCGTCCTCGCTTAAAGACAAGACAGCTTTTGCAAAATAGTCTCTTGTGGGAGAATCTTCCGCTATCTGTATAAGCTCTTCCGTAATAGCGCAAGTACAGGAGTCTTCGTGGGGAGTCGGGGCAGTCGGAGCCGGCTGCGAATAAGCGTATGGAGAATGCATTATATTATTTTTTCAAAATATTAATTAACTATAATTTGCATTGTATACTAAAACTATGAAACTATTTAATGAAAAATGAGAATATTTTCAAAAATTAAGAAATTACAAATAGTTAGGATATTTTCAGATTGGAAGTTGCTTTCCTCCGGCTGTCACTCCCAAGCCTCCGCTTGTCACTCCCGCGTAGGCGGGAGTGGGCAAGGTTGGTACAAGATACAATTTTATTAGTGAGGCGTTTGAATAGAGTTTTTCTTTCAATATTATGTTGTTATAGTACTAACTAGATTGCTTGATTACAGCAGGCTTGCCCTATTCCCGCCTTCACGGGAATGACAAATGTTAGAAGTGAAGTGTAAAACAATGAACAACATATCAAAAATATTCGCCCTCCTCGCAAAGTCTATTCCTGCGCCTAAATCAGAGTTGGATTCAGTGAATGAGTTCACATTCCTTGTTGCCGTAGTGTTATCTGCGCAAGCCACAGATAAAGGAGTCAACAAGGCGACTAAGAGTCTGTTTGAAAGAGTAAAGACTCCGGAAGAGATGCTGAAATTAGGCAAGAAAGGACTGATAGGATATATAAAGACTGTAGGATTTTATAATTCGAAGTCTGAAAATATAATAAAGCTGTCCAAGGCATTGGTTGAGAGGTTTCACAGCAAATTGCCGGACAACATGGAAGATTTATTGACTCTTCCCGGAGTCGGAAGAAAAACAGCGAATGTGATTCTGAATTCTGTTTTCGGCAAACCGGTTATAGCAGTAGACCGCCACGTACTCAGAGTAGCGAACAGGCTGGGGCTTGCATTCGGAGACAATCCCGAAGACATAGAAACGCAGCTCATGGCAATAGTTCCGAAAAAGTATCTTTCGAACGCACATCATTATTTAGTGCTGCACGGAAGGTACGTCTGCACCGCCCGCTCCCCGCATTGTCCCGAGTGTTGTGTTGAGGAGTTGTGCCCGTATGAGAATAAAACTTTACTTTCTTGATACTTCATAGTTTGCAAAAATCGAAAGTATGAAGTATCAAAACTCTGTTTTGTATCCTACATATACGGATTTAGGATCTGCAGACACTTGAAGTTTGTCATAGTTATACTCATCAACAAAAATCCAAGTGAATAAACCGCTGATTGCTGCGCCTGCCACTACGTCGTACCAGTAATGCTTTTCCGCATGAACTCTGGAGTATCCTGTAAATCCTGCAACCATATAAGGAATAATCGCTCTTTCTATTCCATATCTCTTGTGAATGAAAGTTGCGCCGCTAAATGCCGCGGCAGTATGCCCGCTTGGAAACGACCTGTTATCACATCCGTTCGGTCTCTTTGCATCTATCGAATATTTTAATCCCAAAACGCTGGCCTGCATTGCTCCGAATGAATAAATAAATTGTCTTGTGCCTTCCCAGCCCTCTTCCTGCACAGCCATGCCAAAGGCATATGCCGGAACTATGACTTGCGTATAATCGCCGATTTGCTCGATTGCAGATTTAGCATAACAATTTGGAGAATATGTTATAAGTGCCAGAACACTGAAAGCTCGCAAGAAATACGGCATTTTTACCCCTGAAAATCCACACAATAAAAAATAGTGCGGGCAGACAGACAGCCTTGCATGACTTTATAATCTTGTCAAGAAATAGAGGTCAGCCTGCATATAGGCTTATGCATAATAGGGGCGTCAGCATGAATCTGCAAACATGGCAAGCCGCCCGGTGTTCCTTTGCAAAGGGTGGTGCCGCTGAAGAGACTTGAACTCCCGACCTTGGCATTACGAATGCCCTGCTCTACCAACTGAGCTACAGCGGCGTTATGCTAGTAGGTATTATAGCTTTCCGCTAAAACTTACAACTAAATTATAGTTTGTGTTGATATTCTTTAAGGACTGTTTTATATAGTGCCTGTAATTCTATTTTTAAAAGAGGAGTCTTTCTATGACTTATGTCGTTAATGAAGCCTGTATCAAATGCAAATATATGGACTGCGTTGAGGTCTGCCCTGTAGACTGTTTTTATGAAGGCAAGAATATGCTTGTGATAAATCCGGACGAGTGCATTGATTGCGGCGTTTGCGCTCCGGAGTGTCCTGCAAAGGCTATTGTCTCTGATACTGATAAATCGGCAGGAAAATGGCTGAAGCTCAATAAAGAGTATTCTGAGAAATGGCCTAATTGTTCTGAGAAGAAACAGCCTCCGGCAGATGCTGACGAGTACAAGGACGCAGAGGGCAAGTACGAAAAGTTCTTTGATCCTAATCCGGCAGAATGAAATGCAGAATTCTACATTTTGTTAACCTTTATTAAATATGGTTAACATAATTCACAGCCTAACCCATTGTTTTTTCATGAAAGTAAAATAAAATTCATGAAAGAATTGTAATATTCGTTAAAAAATGGTATATATTACACATGAGGCAAGAACGAGCTGCTTGCTAAACACAACAAGGTATATACAGGAGTCTGGGTAATGGCTGATAAGTTGGAGTTTAAAAAAGGTGATTTTGTTGTTTACCCTGCGCACGGAGTAGGGCGCATAGAGGGTATTGATGAGTTTTCTATAGGGGAGCAAACTGTTATGCTCTACTCTATAGCTTTTGAACAAGACAAAATGATGCTTAAAGTTCCTGTTGCTAAGGCAAAGGGCGCAGGGCTTCGTAAGCTGTCTTCTAAGGACCGCATCAAAGAGGCTTTATCTACGCTGCAAGGCCGCTCTAAGGTGCGCCGCATCATGTGGAGCAGGCGCGCTCAGGAATACGAGTCCAAGATTAATTCCGGAGATCCGGTATCTATCGCAGAAGTAGTCCGCGATTTGCACAGGTCCTCCAATCAACCGGAACAATCTTACAGCGAACGTCAGATTTATCAGTCTGCTTTGGCTAGGCTTGCCAGAGAGCTTGCCGCTATTGAGAAGATAGATCAGGAACGCGCTACTACGAAATTAGAAACTGTTCTCACGAAAGAGCGGGAGGAGGCGGCCGCTTAAGCGGTATCTTCCTAAAAAGTCCTAATCACTGTTGATGATGATTTAGTTGATTATGGTTTCTGATACTTAAGGGGTTTCTCTGTTGTTGTCGTCCTCCGGCATTCAGAGAGACCCTTTTTTTCACTTTTCACATTATTAAGTTATTAACATATATGAAGCTACCATACAGCCGTATTGCTCTAACAGCTTAGAGGATTTTATGCGCGTATGGTCTTTTAATACAAGAAACAGTTCTAACCTCGTGTTAGAACAGGACTTTCTTATGCGGACTCGCCGCCTCTACAGAAACAAGACCGTTGGGTTTGCTTTAAACATAGCCTTGTCTGCCATAGATGATTTGCTTCACAATCCCGAGCTTTTAGAGGCTATTCAGAAGAATTTTGCTGTTTTTGCCGGGGAAACTCATGGGCTGTTTTTCCCTATGTCTAATGGAGACGCCTTTCTTTTATGGGAAAAGCCTGTAGACGCAAAACCTCTGACAGCAAAGATTTCAGAAGTTATACTGGAAGGATATAAAGCGGCTCCGTCTTTATTGTCCGGGTATAAGCTGCCGGATAATTACGAGTCTCTGCGGGAAAAAATCGGCAGCTACATAGAAGATGTCAGAGCTAGGCGCGAAGAACAAGAAGATTTCGCCGTCATAGACTCTGATATGGGAAGTCTTACCGCTAAGAACGTGAATCAAATAGAGCAGCTTCTGAAAAAAATAGATGTTGCGAAGTTCGGACGCTCTCAGAACGTATACCGTGAGAACAACCATAAGTGGGATAAAATTGCTGAAGAATTTTTTGTCAGTTTCGCAGATCTCCGCAAAGAATTTTTTCCTAAATTGGACATAGCGAATTCGGAACATTTTTTCTTTGCGCTTGGAGCCGTATTGGACAGGTCTTTTTTGAAGATACTGACGGATTCGTACGGCACTATAGCCGGACAGGTAATAAACCTTAATTTATCGGTGGTTTCCGTGATGAGTCCGGTGTTCGTGGGTTTTATAAAAGGCATTCCGGCCGCGCAGCGTCCGCTGATAGGTTTCAAAATTCACAGCGGAGATTTGTTTCAGAATTTTATGCTGTCTTTAAGTGCGATTGATTTAATCAAACAGAATAATTTCAGAGTAGTAATAGATTCTGTTCCGCCTAAGCTGCCTGTGTATATGGACTTTGGAAAAGTGAATGCGGACTGGATAAAAGTCAATGCGTCTAAGGACAATGTTCCGGATTTGGGCGAAAAAGAAGTGTTGGAAGCACTGGCTAAGATTCCGCATGGGAAATTATTTTTTGGGCGTTGTGACAGCGCAAAAGCCCTTACTATAGGCAGACAGCTTAATGTTTCCGGTTTTCAAGGCTGGCTTATAGACGACTTGGCAGAGCAGGATATGTGAAGTACAAAATGTAGAATGCTACATTCCTAACTCTTCAACAGCCGCCTCTTTCGCAGTTTTCTTGCTCTTCTTCTGGGCTTTTTGTACTGCGGCGTCTAAATCAGACTGCTTGCACAGCCCCAGCATAACAGGATTCTGAGGCTTTATGTTTGCAGAGTTCCAATGCGTTCTGTCTCTCACGCTGACAATAGTAGTCTTCGTAGTTCCAATCAGCTTTACAATCTGAGAATGAGCAAGCTCCGGGAAGTTTTTAAGCAAATAAGCAATAGCATCAGGCTTATCGCCGCGCTTTGAAACAGGGGTGTACTTTGCGCCTCTCATTTTAACCGCAGGCAGCTGAATACTGCTCTTCAGCATTTTCAGTCTGGCCGCAGAATCAATTTCGCATCTTTTGATTTCTTCTGCGGAAAGCTGACCGTTAAATACGGGATCGAGTCCTACGATGCTCATTGCAACGTCTCCGTCCGCAATAGCCTGAACCTCCAGTTTATGCAGCCCACAGAAATCAGCAATCTGTTCAAAAGTAAGAGTCGTATTTGCAACCAGCCACACCGCAGTAGCTTTTGGCATAAGAGTTGAAACCATAAGAAAACTCCTTAATCAGTTTAAAATAATATTACATCTTTTCCACTTGCCCGTACTCCAGCTCAACCGGCGTAGGACGACCGAATATAGACACGGACATTTTAAGTCTGGACTTAACTTCATCAACTTCCTCCACTATACCGGTAAAGCTGGCAAAAGGACCGTCTATGACGCGGACTTGTTCGCCTACTTCGAAAGTGATGGAAGGTTTCGGACGCTCTACGCCCTCTATGACTTGGTTGATGATGCGCTGTGCTTCCGCCTCGCTTATAGGAGTAGGCTTATTGCCGCCGCCTAAGAAGCCGGTAACTCTGGCGGTAGTCTTCACAAGGTGCCAGCTTTCGTCCGTCAGCTCCATTTTAATGAGAACATATCCGGGATAGAACTTGCGTTCCGTATTGACTTTTGCTCCGCGGCGAATCTCTATGACTTCTTCCGTAGGAACGAGAATCTCTGAGAAAAACTCTTCGAGACCGTTCTTGAGAGCGTCTTCTTTTATGACCTGGGCGACTTTTTTCTCAAACCCTGAGTGAACATGCAGTACGTACCAACGATGCGCCATTTTTAATCCTTTCCTAAAACCAAACTATTATGCCATTCCCAGTATGCGGGAAATAACGAATACCAGTACGCCGTCTACAGCTAAGAAAAATATCCCCATTACTACGGCGAAGGCTAAAATCAAAGCTGTAGTCACATAAATTTCCTTCTTAGAGGGCCATGTTACTTTGTCTATTTCTCTTTTTGTCTGAGTAAAGAACTCGATCAGTTTTATTTTTTTTGTTTGTTCAGCAGCCATGATGAAAATCCTATAATTCTAAAAACACTGTAAATGGCAGGAGTGGAGGGACTCGAACCCCCAGCACCCGGTTTTGGAGACCGGTACTCTACCAATTGAGCTACACTCCTGTATAACTTTACTATAAACGCAACCGACACTACAAACAAGACCCCTCGTATTGAGGTTCCTGTTAAGAAACCCCCCGTACAAGCCCTTGCAGGCAAACAACTTATTCGGGAATAGTCTTATTTTAGAGCAATTTTTTCAAAATTACAATGCTTTTTTTCCAGTGTTAACCATATTGAGTCCTTCATGAAAGTAAAAACGCAGGCTATATTTAATCATATTTAATTTTAAGGATTATTTTATGACTTATATGGACGAAAGAGTAATAGCTGCCTATGAGGACTACATTACATGGAAAAGCGGGAATCTCTGGCCCCGGCAGTTCGAAAATATAGATATAGAAACAGGCACTATTAAGCGTATTGGTCCTGCCAGCGTAGTCATTGTTCTAAAAGGTATGGCTGATGTTATAGTAAAGATTCCTACAGGCATGCCCAGAGGCTTACCTCTTAAAGATGAATACGAGATGCTGAAAATGCTGGAAAAAGAAAATTTCAAAGGCGCAGGATATATTATACCGAAAGCTCTTGCGTACGGCAAGCTCCTTCCATACCTTGCAATGGAGCGGGTGAAAGGAGATGCCTTGCCTGACAATATTTCTCAAAAGGAACTGGAAAGAACCGGCACTGCAATAGGCCGCTTCGCAGCCATGCTGTTCGATAAATATAAAATGATACATGATGATATTTACAATGGTAATATTATATACAACGGTCCGAAAGAGCCTATCGGTATTATAGACATAGCTTCTATGGAAATAACAAATCAACCGGAACAAATGTTTATGGAGCCTATTCTTTGCGATATTAATCTTTCTCCTTATATAGCAAGAGAATTTGAGAGAATAACAGGACACCTAATCGATATGGATTTGTTTGAAGAAATGCACGATGAACGAATGAAGATTAGGGTTGAGTATTGTTCGCCTGAAATGGTGAACAACTTATGGCAAATATCAGAAAGAAACATCGCGGAAATGAGAACAGTGTTAGAAGCAAGCAGAGAAGAGGCTGATGTTACATGCACTCGTCCTGTGCGGGAAAAATTTCAGCGGCAGGCACCTGCAGTGCCTGTAGTAAAGTAAAATGCGGAGTTGGTACATATTCTTAACTCCACACTCCACTCTCAACACTCCACACTTTATTAAGCCGCTGCTTTATCTTCTTCATACGAGCTGAACAGCTCTATAGTTTTTACTACCCACTCTTCAAGACTGCTGTCAACAGCGGTCAGCAGGTTTCCGGAAAGCTCTATGTTGTTCTCTGATATGACTGCGCCGGCGTTTCTAAGTTCCTCTGCTTTTTCCCCGGCTGCAATAGCTATTTTTTTCCCTGAACCTGCCAGCAGCTCCACTCCTTCCGCTATGGCGGATACAGGCTTTCCGGCATCAAAAAAATGGTTCACTATGCGTTTCGTATGCAGGTTACTTTTCAGCTTGCTTACTGCTCTTTCTCCGCCGACTATCACCAGAAAGTCAAAATCAGAGCCCAGCGTGTCTCCTATTTGCGTATCTACCGGGAAATAATGCCCCCAGTGCGTTTTCTGCCACCCGTTTACTACTCCCTGTTCAGGAGCTGTTGTTTTGAACTTCGCTTTAACCGATGTTAGAGCTTTTTGTATTTCTGTTAAATGATCTTCACTAAATCCGCTCGCCAATAAAATAGCAACACTCTTTCCAACCATACTATCAGACATCTTTTCTCCTTTTTTTATCAGTTCTCAACTTGTTTCGCCATTCTTTTTCTGGTCACGGGATCCAGATACCTTTTCCGCAGCCTGATTGTCTTTGGCGTAACCTCCACCAGCTCATCGTCATTTATATACGCTATCGCCTTTTCCAACGTCAAGATCATGGGCGGCGTGAGCCGCACCGCTTCATCTTTAGAGGTTGTTCTTATATTCGTCAACTTTTTTCCTTCCAGCACATTCACATCTAAATCATTGCTCTTGGAATGCTCTCCTATAACCATACCCTCATACACCTTTGTGCCGGGCGTTATAATCATAGGTCCTCTGTCTTCCAGCTTCCACATAGCATATGCAACTGACTCGCCTTGTCCGTTGGAAATCATTACTCCGGTTCTTCTGGACTGAATAGCTCCTTTATACGGCGCATATCCGTGGAAGAGTCTGTTCATCAATCCTGTACCTCTGGTATCGCTTAGGAACTCTCCGTAGTATCCTATAAGCCCTCTTGAAGGAGCTAAAAACGTGAGCCTAGTCTTGCCGCCTCCGGACGGTCTCATGTCGGTAAGCTCTGCTTTTCTTTCAGACATCTTGTTGACTACTACTCCGGAATACGCCTCATCTACATCTATGACTACTTCCTCTATAGGTTCCTGTCTTTGCCCGTCCATCGTCTTAAAAATAACTCTGGGACGGCTTATAGATAATTCAAATCCTTCTCTTCTCATAGTCTCTATAAGAATACCGAGCTGTAATTCTCCTCTTCCGGCTACTTCAAAAGCGTCTCTGTCTTCCGGCTCAGTGACTCGTATTGCAACGTTGCTTTCCACTTCTTTAAGCAGCCTGTCCCGGATTACTCTGCCTGTAACCTTGTCGCCTTCTGTTCCGGCCAGCGGAGAGTCATTCACGGAAAACGTCATTGCTATAGTAGGGGGATCTATAGGTCTTGCCTTAAGCGGCTCATTCACTGTCAAATCGCACACTGTGTCAGCCACAGTAGCCTCGGAAAGCCCTGCTATAGCTATAATATCTCCGGCATATGCCTCGTCTACAGGCACTCTTTCCAGCCCTCTGAACGCCAGTATTTTGCTTGCTCTGCCTTGCTCTATGAGTTTTCCGTCATGAGACAGAGCCTTTATCGCCATATTGGTTTTCAGGGTTCCGGATTCTATGCGTCCGGTCAAAAGCCTGCCTAAATAAGGATTAGCCTCGAGTATGGTCGCCAGCATCTTGAAACTGGCAGTCTCGTCTACTTTCGGACACGGCACATGCTTTTCTATGAGGTCAAACAGAGGAGACAAATCCTTAGTCTCATCACCTATGTTATTCACCGCCCACCCGTTTCTGCCGGACGCAAACAGAGTCGGAAAATCCAACTGTTCTTCCGTAGCGTCCAGAGCTGCGAATAAATCAAAAATCTCATCATGCACTTGGTGTATTCTGGCATCGGATCTGTCTACCTTGTTGATTACCACAATAGGTCTCAGCCCTATGCTCAGTGCCTTTGACAGCACAAACTTAGTCTGAGGCAAAGGACCTTCCGCAGCGTCAACCAGCAGCACTACTCCGTCAACCATAGACAAAATGCGTTCTACCTCTCCGCCGAAATCAGCGTGCCCGGGAGTGTCTACTATGTTTATTCGGAGATTGCCTCTTAAAATAGAAGTGCATTTCGCCAGTATGGTAATGCCTCTTTCTCTTTCTATGTCGTTGCTGTCCATAGCTCTTTCAGCTACCTGCTGGTTGGCTCTGAAGGTGCCTGCCTGTTTGAGCAGTTGATCCACCATCGTAGTTTTGCCGTGGTCAACGTGAGCTATGATTGCTATATTTCTTAGGTTATTTGCGAAAGCCATTAATTTATCCATAATTAAAAATAGGTCATCTAGTTAACGCTTTATAATGCTTTCGTCAACAGAAATGTTAAATTATAAGTGTGGAGTGTTGAGAGTGAAGTGTGGAGTTAAGAATACGCATCAACTCCACACTTCACACTCCACACTTTTCTACATTTTCACAATCTTAGTTTCCGCTGTCTTCTTGAAGTACGAAGGATTCAGCTTCCAGCTTGCCAGCAAGACTGCTGCTTTTTCTATAGACAATCCGTCAAACACTGCAAGTGCGCTGGCTACTTCTCTGGGATTGACATTCTGTTCTCCCTGTCTGCCGCCTCTTGAAAGCAGCAGGAGGGATATGAATATAGCCTTGTCGATCTTGTTCGCCTTACAGGCTGCTGCAAAGCCGCGTCCGCCGGGTTCTTCTATAATCCCGTTTATCACGTCTAGTGACAGCCCGGCCATCTTTGCAAACAGCTTCTTGAACAGTCCAAAGTAGCCCATGCGAAGAACCTGCTGCAAGACCTTAGGCGTTATAGCCTTATGATCGTAAATCCACTTTGCAAGATCTTCCATTACTTTATCATTGTCCTTTTCGTTCGCATGATCGTTTAGAAAATCTTTTATAGTAGACGCAAGCGAGCTTTCTATCTGTTCTGAAACCAAATAGAACCTGCTGATAGCATACCTGCGCAAATCCTGCTCTATCCACCAGAACAATTTTAACGCAACTTCGGTAGTAGCCTCTCTGCGTTCTAACAGCGGTTTCTGAAGAGCTTCCATGTATCTGGCTATGCTGGTAATAGCAACCACAGCCTTAGGACTTAATTTCGCTCCTAAGTTATTCACTATAACTTCTATTACCTCGACATCTCCGGTCGTGACTAAGGCATCTACTACGGCTTCGCTTATCTCTTTGCGTTCCGCTATTGCCTTGGCATACTGCTGCTTGTCTTCTTTTATCCCGTCAGACTTGATTATGCTGATAAGGTCCTTATCATCTAAGTTGTCGACATTTTTCAGTATAGGCATAGCAAGCTCTTTGCTGTCATAGATGAGCTTCATCGCTATGCGGCGGGGCATTCTGTAAGCATCTGCAAAGCGTCTGGCTATTTCCTCTCTTATGTGATAAGGAGCGTTTTCCATAAGCTGGTCTATGAGCGCATTTATCTCTTTCTCTTCAGCAGCACCTATGTGAGCACGCTGGCTGATAAAGACATCAAAGAGCATTCCTGCCAACTGAACACGAGACAGCTCGGTGTTGTCAGCAGCGAGAGCCTTCATAGTCATCAATGTTTCTTTCATATTTACAGTCATATTTTTTTCTCCAAATCAAATAAATAGTTTAATAATTTAATTTTTCACTTTTACTTATTCGTTTTATGTTTTATAATATTATACCTTCTTCTTAAACCGTAGGAGTTATTATGATTCAACTTCCTCCTATTTTTACCAATACCAGCTTTTCAAATCTCTCCGAGAAGCCTAAACTGAACTCTGAAAGCATTTCCGAGTCAGCTGTCGCATCTACTAATAAGTCCGAGAAGCCCAGAGTTGTTCAGCGCAACAAAGACGACCTGGACGAACAACAAAAACGCAGCTCCCGTATTCCTCCTGTTCCTAAGAAAAATGATGATACTGATGACGAAGAGCACACTTTTAATATCAGTATATAATCTTTCTTGTTATATTTAATCAAACACCTTAAAAATACCGTTTAAATACTTTTTATATTTTTATAAAATGCTATATTTCTTCCCTTCTACTTTCATTATACACAAAAATCATGAAAGTAATTCACTGAATTTACAGTTAAAACCGCATTAACTATAAATTTTTCTTTAAATTTTTTACGGTATTTTTACTTTTCTGTTTTTCCATTTACTATATAAGCAGTTAGCAGACGCACATAAGAAAAATATAATGGCCTGCTTGTATAATTATTTTTCCTTTATTTCAAATTGTGCTATAAAGAGGCTGGATTTTTAATTCATTCTTAATCTCTTTTTAAGCTCCCTTTAATAAACTACCCTGCACACCTCTAAAAATAGGAACTCGGAATATGGCTGAAAATAAAGACGCTGAAAATTCTAATATCGGCAATGAAGAAAATTCTTGCTGTGCTTCGGATAAAAAGTGCTGCTATGCATACATCGCACTTGCTGTAATTATTTTGCTTGGTGCTGTTGCGTATGCGGCTTCCGGCTATGTTCCAGAAGCTCTGCACTTTAAAGATAACAAGAGTAAGATTTCGAATTATATAAACACTATGGATAGTGAACTTGTTTTGTTGGACAAGGACGATCCTTTGCCTCAAGAGCTGTTTGAACAAGAAGCTATAGTACAGAGACCTGATTTGCCTGATACGAAAGCTGAATTTGATAAACTGAACGCTGAGCTTTCAAATAAAATAATAGCAGTGCTTTCATTCATAGAGATGAAAGAGCTGGCTGAAAGAGGTATGCCTTTCTCTTCGGAGCTGGAAATGTTCAGTGTAAGCGCAGAGAAAAATCCGGAAATTATAAACACTATTGCGAAGCTGGAAACCTTTGCCGTCAAGGGAGCTGCCTCTTTTGCAGATCTTTTGTACCACATAGAAAACTGGGAAAGTACCATAGTAAAAACAGAAGCCCGTCCTATTTTTGAGAAAAGAACTAAGGAAGAGGCTCCTGAAGAAGCGCAGGACGCGCCAATAGAAAAAAGCACTGTGGAAAAGGTTTTTGATGATGTAAAAACATGGGGTAAAAAGACTCTGTCTTCATTTATATCCGTAAGACCGATAAATACGGAACAGCTTAAAAGCATGAGAATGGCATTGTCTAACAAGAACGGAGATCTGGCGTTAAAAGTATTTGAAACTCTTTCGTCGGAAAAGCAGGATTCGTTAGCGGACTGGAAACAAGAGCTTTTGCAGCGCACGGAGCTGGACAGTACCCTTAGAAACCTGTCCAAAGAGTTTTTAGCCGTCATTGCCGCTGCGGTAAATAAAGATACAAGCGTCCAAAAGGAGACAAAATAATGCTGAGTGTTATACGTTGGATAGTTCAGATTGCAGTTCTTGCAGTCGTGATTTTTTGGCTCACGGAACAGCACGGCTATGTTAATATAGTCTGGAACGATATGGAAGAGTTTCAGATAAGCCTGGCATTTTGCATCATAGCGGTATTTCTTTTTGCCCTTATAGTGCATTTGCTTCTGCGTTTTTTCTCTTTCCTGATACGGGGTCCTATTTTATGGCAGGCAAAACGCAAACTGGACAAGCTGAATCACGGACAGAATCTCCTTTCTCAGGCGTTGGTTGCTCTTTTCTGCGGAGACTGCGCCAAGGCGAAAAGTCTGGCTGCTTCTGCGGGCAAAAATATTGATAATACTATGCTGGCGAACTGGATTCAGGCGACAGCTTGTTCCGCCAATTTTGACAACAAAACTGCAAAAGAGATTTTCGGCAAGCTGGCTCAGGACTCTGAAGCAGCTCCTTTGGGATACCGCGGGCTCATAGAAATTGCCATGCAGAAAAAAAACTTTCCCGAAGTCGACAGAGTAGTTTCCGAATACTATCACGTAAGACCCGGAGCTCCTTGGCTATCGAGAATGAAAATGCTGGGTGCTATCAGACATCATGACTACGAAAGAGCTGCCAAAGAACTCAAGATAGTAGAAAACTCCAAGATCATGAACGAGGAAGAAGCTGCCAGAGTAGGAGCTGCGTTAAGCATAGCTATATCCAGAATAAAGCTTGCGCACGGAGAAGTTGATGCCTCCATAGACGCTGCCCGTCATGCAATACGGCTGAGACCGGACTGGACGCCGGCCGTTATTCAGTTGTGCGAAGTTTTAGTTGCCTCCGAACGTTACAGAGCTGCCAAAAAGATTATAGAGAGATCTTGGAAAGACTGTGCGCACCCTCAGTTATATAAGATAATGCTGAGTCTGGCGGACAGTCCTTTGGAAGGCTTTAAACAGATAGAGAAATTATGCAAAGAAACTCCTCAAGACAACGCAAGCCATATAGCAATAGCAGATGCAGCTATAGCCGCTGATATTTGGGGCGAGGCCAGAAGGAATTTAATTTTGTGCATCAACAGCGGCAAGGCTACGAAAAGCGTTTTCAAGATGCTGTCCAGACTGGAGAGAGAAGAGAGGCATGATGAAAGAGCTGCATTGATATGGCTTACCAAAGCGACTGATGCAGTGCCGGACCCGTCATGGATATGCACAAGCTGCAACCAAGCGCATGAGATGTGGCAGCCTAACTGCAGCGTCTGCAATGAGTTCAACACGATGATATGGCAAAGTGCGGGTATTAGCGACAGACTGAGAACAATGTGAAATGTGAAGTGTGAAATTGGTAATGACAATAGGCTGCTCCCCTCCTGCACTCCACACTCCACACTCCGCACTCCACACTTTACTGTCCGCAGACATGCTCACGGTAGACAAACTCATTTCAGAGCGTATAGAAAGCAAAGCAGAGCTTATATCAAAACTGGCCGGCTATATAATGGCGGCAGGAGGAAAGAGGCTGCGTCCGCTTTTGGCACTGGCCAGTGCCAGACTCTGCGGATATACCGGAACAGGGCATTGCCTTATAGCTGCGGGAATAGAGTTTCTGCACACGGCTACGCTTTTGCATGATGACGTGGTGGACGGAGGAGTTCTGCGCAGAGGCAAGCTCTGTGCGAATGTGGTCTTTGGAAATAAGGCCAGTGTTTTAGTCGGAGATTTTTTATTCAGCAAATCATTTGATTTGCTGATAAAAGGAAACTCCGTAAGAGTGTTGGAAATACTGGCGGAGACAGCATCTGTTATTGCGGAAGGAGAGATTCTGCAATTAGAAGCAAGCAGCAGCATAGAACTGACAAAAGCCCGGTATTTGGAAATAATACAAAGCAAGACTGCCGAATTATTTTCGGCAGCGTGTCAGATTGGAGCTATAATTTCAGAGGCGGGTAAAGAACAAGAAGAGGCATTAAGAGAATATGGGCTTAATTTGGGCATAGCGTTTCAGATTATAGACGATATTCTGGATTATGAGGCGGAAGAGGGCGCATTCGGCAAAAAGACAGGTCATGATTTTATGGAAGGCAAAATAACGCTGCCTGTTATTTTGGCTGTGAAGCAGAGCAGTGATTCTGAAATGACATCGTGGCAAGAGATGTTTTCAAAGGAAGAGCGTTCCGAGGAAGACCTTTCAAATGCGCTGGTTTTATTGAAAAAATATAAAGCCGCAGAGGCTTCTCTGGAGTACGCCAAGCATTACGGAGAGTTGGCGAAACAGGCTTTGAATATTTTCAAAGACAGCCCTATGAAAGAAGCTCTTATCAAAATAGCGGACGATACTGTTTATAGAAATTTTTAGGAAAGTGAAATTATTTTCACTTTCCACTTTTCACTTTTACCACCTCACCGCAGCAGCGCCCCATGTAAAGCCTGCGCCCATAGCGTCCATAAGAACAATCTGACCTCTTTGTATTTCTCCGCTCTTAACAGCATGACAGAGAGCCAGCGGTATTGATGCCGCAGAAGTGTTCGCATGAAAAGAAATTGTTTTTACTACTCTTTCCTCCGGCAGCTTCAGCTTCTTGGCAGCATTATCTATGATTCTCTCATTCGCCTGATGAGGCACCAGCCAGTCTATTTCAGACTCCGCAAGTCCGGTCTTTTCCAGCAATTCATCTATCACGGAAGACATATTCACGATAGCGTGGCGGAACACCTCTTTTCCGTCCATTGCAATAAAGCGTTTTTCGTTAGTCTTCAAGACATCATAATATCTTCCGTCCGAGTGCAGAATAGATCCTAAGATGCCCTGATCTCTGTTGTCATTATGCACGCCTTCTTTGCCCTCAAGAATAACGGCTCCGGCTCCGTCTCCGAACAGAAAGCACGTAGACCTGTCCGTGAAATCCACAATCCTTGACAAGGTTTCTGCGCCGATAACAACAGCCCTTTTAATCTGTCCGGCTTTTATCAGATTATCCGCAACAGTTATAGCGTATATGAATCCGGAACACACGGCATGTACATCAAATGCAAAGCCATGATTCATTCCAAGATTAACCTGTACCTTTACTGCCGTTGCAGGCAAATCAAGGTCCGGCGTTGTAGTCGCAACTATAACCGCATCTATATCTTTTATAGTAAGCCCTGACGCTTGCAACGCTTCGCCTGCGGCTCTGGTTGCCAAATCAGAAGTTTTTTCATTATCACCGGCTATATGCCTTTGCTTAATGCCTGTGCGTCTTTCCACCCACTCGTCAGAACTATCCAGCCCGTGCTTTGCTATCAACGCCGCATTAGTCACGGCATTTTCCGGCAAATACGCTCCGCAGTTTAAAAATGTAGTTCTAATCATTTGGCTCTTCTTCCCCAGCTTCATCATCTTCTATGTCGCTGCCGTACTGAAAAGCTATCTCTTTTGCTATCCGCGCATTATAAGCGTGAGCTACTAAACTGTGCGCTACTCCGATTGCGTTTGCAAAGCCTGCTGCGTCCGCGCCTCCGTGGCTTTTCACGCACACTCCGCGCAGTCCCAAAAACATGGCTCCGTTATAATGTCTCGGATCCACTTTTTTCTTCAAGTCCGCCAGCGCAAAGCTTGCCAAGAAAAATCCGATTTTCGCCAGCAAAGACGAGGCTATTGTACGCTTTATAAAATACGAATACAATCCGGCAGCTCCTTCTATACTCTTAAGAGCAATGTTTCCGCTGAACCCGTCCGTAACGACTACGTCCACAGTGCCGGACGTTATATCATTCCCCTCTATAAATCCGTACAGTCTTCCCGGAATGGGTCTTTCCTTTAATATAGATGCTGCAATTCTGACTTCCTCATGCCCCTTCAGCTCTTCTGTTCCGATATTCAGCAAACCGATAGTAGGCATCTCTTTACCCAGTATGGTCTTACAGAAAATAGCTCCCATTAAGCTGAACTGCACTAGGTTTTCCGAATCGCACTCTATGTTTGCTCCGAGGTCCAGCACTACGGTGCTGCCTTTCTGAGAAGGTATCATAGTTGCTATAGCGGGTCTGTCTATGCCGGGCAGCGTCTTCAGCACGAATTTAGCGAGCACCATCAAAGCTCCGGTATTTCCCGCAGATACTATGCAGTCCGCTTCTCCGGCAGATACTGCATTAATAGCAAGCCTCATGCTGGAATTCCGCCCTTGCCTCAATGCCAGAGAGGGCTTCATATCGGACGTGATAACATCGCTTGTGTGCCTTATGCTGCTGACAGCTTTCAATGAAGAGTGTTTGTCCAGCACAGGAGATATAAGATCTTCATTGCCGAAAAAAATGAATTTAAGATTAGGGTACTTTTTGTGCGCTATAGCTGCGCCGTCTATGACTATGTCCGGAGCGTTATCTCCTCCCATAGCATCAAGAGCCATTACGCATGGAACCTTATAAAAATCGCCCGCTGTTTCATCGTTTATTTTTATCATAGGAGCCTTGTGGGAAGTGTGGAGTTTGGAGTGTGGAGTTTGGAGTTAAGAATATGTACCAACTCCACACTCCACTCTCAACACTCATATTCAGCTTTAAGCGGTTTTCTTAGACGTGATTATTGAAGGTTTACCGTTATAATGACCGCAAGCACTGCACACATGATGAGGCAGCTTTACTTCGCCGCAATTAGGACACTCTATGCTGTTGACAGCACTAAGAGCATGGTGAGAGCGGCGCATATTGCGAGCCGACTTAGAAGTTTTTCGTTTAGGAACTGCCATGATTTCTACCTATATCTTATCTTTCGTAGGTTCTGTTTAACCCGTTTCAAAGATAGGCTAATACAATATTCAGGCCCAAAAGTAAAACAAATTATGCTCTGTCCATATATTTGCATAAATTACAATATCTTAGCCGACTTTTCTGGGATATTGGTCTAGGTGCACAAACAGCTGCTGAGCAGCCAGTTCGCCTATATCAATCCTGCCTTTGTAATAGATGTCAACCTCTTCATCAGCCATAAGAGAACTGCTTTCTATTTCAGATAGTTCGTCCCCGGTGAATTCGCCGTCCTTTACAAATATTACGGAAAACGTAAAGTCCAGCACATTGGTAACCTCTTCAAGCGTGCGGATACATTGCTGACGGACAGAAGCATTTACTCTGCCGTCTACTGCAATAATCTGTTTGTTGAAGTATTCCTTAGGCTCCAGCGAAATCTTTGCAGTAAGGCTGTTTATGCCGATAAGACTGAATCTTTTAGCCAAAGCCTCTCTTTCATGCGGAGAGGCTTCTATTTTTTCCTCGGCACCTTTTGAGTGAATTCTGGATACGGTTATGATTCTGGAAAACTCATTTTGTAAATTTTGTTCAGTCATAGCTTTATAGTCTTTATTTGCTTTTTTTTTGCGATTGGCGTATGCTGTCAACATACATTCTCATGGTACTTGGAAAATACGGCAATGACAACTAATTTCTATACTTCATACATTTCTTCTTTACTGCTTGCAGCTTTGCTTGGAATGACAGCATGTGTTCCTACTGTATCCACCAGCGGCACTTTTGTGCATCAAGATGATCTTGAACAAATCAAACAAGGACAGTCTACCAGAGAAGACGTAGTCATGATACTGGGTTCTCCCGTATTCACAAGCACGGTGGACGACAAGGTTTGGTACTATGTCGGAAGGCAGGCGGAACAGGTTTCTTTTTTTATGCCGACACTGGTAAAACAAGAAGCCATAGAAATAGTTTTTGATGATGCCGGCGTTGTGGCTGATGTGAGAAATATTGATGCGGCAGCAAGAGATGTTGCTCTTGTAGACAAAGAAACGCCTACGCACGGACACTCGAAAACAGTCTTGACAGAGATATTGGGCGTTATGGCAAAGCCTACTCCGAAGATTCCGAACGTTAGATAAATTAGGAATTAGAAATTATGAATTATTTTTTATTTCCTAATTCCTAACTCCTAATCAGCGGCACGGTTGCGTCTTTCTCAAACAAATACAAAAGCATCTTCAACGCTTTGCCTCGTTCGCTTTCCAGCTTAGGGTCTTGAGCCAATATATTTTTAGCGTCAGAATTCGCTATATCCAAAAGGTCTTTGTCTCTTTCCAAATCAGCCAGTCTGAAATACCTAGCTCCGCTTTGCCTTGTGCCCAGTACTTCGCCGGCTCCTCTTAATCTCAAATCTTCTTCTGCGATCAAAAAACCGTCTTCGTTCTCTTTCATCATCTTGAGCCTAGCCTTGCCCATGATGCCGAGAGGAGCCTGATAGATAAGAATACAGTGCGATTTTTTTTCTCCTCTGCCTACGCGTCCTCTAAGCTGATGAAGCTGCGCCAGTCCGAATCTCTCCGCATGCTCTACAACCATAAGAGTAGCATTCGGCACATTAACTCCTACTTCTATTACTGTGGTGGCTACTAAGATTTTGATTTTTCCGGATACAAAATCACTCATTATGGAATCTTTTTCCTCGCTCTTCATCTTGCCGTACACCAGTCCGACCACATCTTTTCCAAAAATATTTTTTAAATAACCGGCTCTGTCTTTCGCAGCGTTAAGATCGAGAGCTTCTGATTCCTCTATCAGCGGACATACCCAGTAAACTTGCGAGCCGTCTTGTATTTTTCTTTTCAGAGCTTCTGCTATTTCTGCGATTCTGGAGGAATTCATTAAAGAGGTTTCTATCTTTTGCCTTCCTTTTGGTTTTTCGGACAGCCTCGACACTGCCATGTCTCCGAACGCAGTCAAAAGCAAAGTTCTCGGTATAGGAGTAGCGGTCATCGACAATATGTTTACGCCTTTTCCTTTGTTGGATAATTGGACTCTTTGCTGTACGCCGAATTTGTGCTGTTCGTCTATGACGGCGAGTCCTAGGTCATCGAAAACTATATCGGATTGAAACAATGCGTGAGTCCCTATGACCATTCGCAGCTTTCCGGTCTTTATATCTTCGATAGTCTCTTGTCTGTTGTTGGATTTGCCTTTGCCTGTGATGAGTCCTATTTCGTATCCGATAGGTTCCAGAAATTTCGACAGAGTCTCAAAATGCTGTTTCGCCAGAATCTCGGTAGGAGCCATAAGAGCAGCCTGAGAGCCGGAATCTGCAACGTGCAGCATAGCGATTAACGCTACTATAGTTTTTCCGGAGCCGACATCTCCTTGCAGGAGTCTGGACATTCTTTTGTCCGATTCCAGCTCTGAAATTATCTCATTGACAGCGGTCTCTTGAGATTCTGTCAGCGAAAACAACAAGGATTTTTTGAGTCTCTCTACAGCGTCTCCGGAAGTTACGAATTTTCTTCCGTTAAGAGTCTTATTGTGCGTGCGGATAATAGCCAGCCCCAGCTGATCCGCCAGCAGCTCATCATACGCCAACCTTCTTCTGTCCTTATCGGTCTCACAGAACTCTGTGGGAGTATGCGCATTCACAAGAGCGTCTTTCCAACTGCTCCAGCCCTTCTGCTTCATAAGATGTTCGTCTATCCATTCAGGCAATTCCGGCACCCGCACCAAAGCCTTTTCTATGCTTTTCCGAACCATTTTTCCGGTCAGCCCGTACGACAACGGATACACCGGTTCGTGCATAGGAATCTCATTCTCTTTATTCTTAGGCACTGCATAATCAGGGTGAAGCATAGTCCACTGCCCGTTATACTTTTCCAAAAGCCCGCTGATTACTATTTCCGCTCCTACAGGATACAGTTCAGGCAGATAATCTCTGCTTGTGCTGAAATACGTGATGTTCATAGTATCAGTCCCGTCAGTGGCGGCAATGACATAAGGTCTGCTTGTTTTGGCAGGCTTGTTGTGCCCCAGAACTTTTACGGAAAGAGTGTGTATCTTGTTTTCCTCTGCGTTTGACAGAGAAACTTTTTTGGAGCGGTCTATGGCATTTACAGGCAGATGAAAAATCAAATCCTTTATCGTCTCTCCGCATAGCTTTTTGTAGAAAGCATATGTCTTAAAGCCGATGCCGTCTAAAGCGGTTAGCTGAGAAAACACTGGATATAAAACTATAGGACGCATTAACTCCTCGATTCAAAATCGATTCTGGGGTCTGTGATGACGTAGGCTAAATCGCCTATGATATTCATGACCAGCCCCAACAGAGTGAAAAAATACAGCGTGCCGAACATAACGGGATAATCTCTGTTAATAGCAGACTCAAACCCCAGCAATCCCATTCCGTCCAGAGAAAATATTACCTCTATGAGCAAAGCTCCTGTAAAGAAAGTCCCGATGAATGCTGCGGGAAAGCCTGCGATGACTATGAGCATAGCATTGCGGAATACGTGTCCGTATAATACTCTGTTTTCGGTTAAGCCCTTTGCTCTGGCAGTGAGGACATACTGTTTGCCGATCTCATCAATGAAAGAGTTTTTTGTAAGCATAGTAAGGCTGGCAAACCCGCTTATTACCATAGCCGCAACAGGCAGCGTTATGTGCCAGAAATAATCCGTTATCTTTCTTATAAGGCTAAGGTCATGCCAGTTGTCGGAAGTGAGTCCTCTTAGCGGAAACCAGTCAAGATATTGTCCGCCTGCAAAAATTACTATGAGCAGAACTGCGAATAGAAATCCCGGAATAGCGTATCCTATTATAATGGCAGCACTAGACCAAATATCGAATGACGAACCGTCTTTGACAGCCTTGCGAATCCCGAGAGGTATTGATATTAAATATACTAACAGCGTAGTCCACAGCCCCAGAGAAACAGACACCGGCATTTTGCTGATTACAAGACTAGCCACAGTCTCGTCTCTGAAATACGATTTCCCGAAATCAAACCTAACATAGTTCCACAGCATAACAACAAACCTCTCGAGGAAAGGTTTGTCAAAGCCGAACTGCACCTCCAGCTCTTTGATGAGATCTGGATCCATGCCCTGCGCTCCCGGATACCGCGACACAGTCTTGGCATCAGAGGTTGATACTCTTTGTTCCATAGGCATGGAAACATCGCTTCCTCCGCTTCCTCCGAAGCGTGCGGTAGCGGAAATATCCGTGCCTTGCAGCTTGGCGACTATCTGCTCGATAGGACCGCCCGGAGCAGCCTGAACTATTATAAAATTAAGCATCATTATGCCTAAGAGAGTAGGTATAATAAGCAAAAGCCTGCGGATAAAATATGAAGACATGATGAGAAAGTTAAAAGTGAAAAGTTGAAAGTAGAAATATTTATACAGCCATTTTCAGAGAAATACTACTTATAAATATTCCTATTTTAACTTTCCACTTTCCACTTTTCCATTACGCTCTGTTGCGAGCCAGATCAGAGAGCTGTTTTTGCAAAGCAGCTATTTTATTCTGAATATCAGTGCCCGAAACTTGATTTTGAACTACGGTTTTTTTTGTTTCCGGCGTTGGAATTTCTTGAAGTTTTTTTTTGAGCTGTGAAGCAGCGGTAACGTCTGAATCATCAGAAGCTGTTTCTTCTGCCTTTATAACCGGTTCGGAGTCTGTTTTAGCAACAGGCTTGTTATATATATCCGCATGGAGGCTCTTGTGGTCTATCTCTTCCTTGTGTCCCGATGCAGTGGAAAGCCCCTTGGGAGGCTTAGGAGCAGAAGGCTGCTGAACAGCAACGGAGTGCGGCTTAGCAACAGAAACAGCACCGGACGCTTTGGAAGACCCGTCGGCAGTTGATTTTCCGGAGACGGAAGAACTGGCTGGCTTTTGAGAACTAGCAACATACATCATCATGTTGAAAGGAGAGAAAGCGTTACCGTCTTTAGATTGAGCTACCGGATCAAACATTTTCATAGCACTTTCGAAAATAGCCATGTTCTGTTTGCTCATCTGTTCGAAGATGGAATTAAACGGCATGACCGAGTCAAAAGAGCGCATATAATCGCGGATTTGCTCTTGATTTTTAATGAGGAGCTGAAGGCTTTGTTCCAGATACTTAGGTACGATCCACTGCATACTATCTCCATAAAAACTTATAAGGTGGCGAAGGAAACTGCTTGGGAGCAGGTTCTGACCGGGTTTGCTCTCTTCTTCGACCATTATCTGAGCCAAGACAGAGCGGGTAATATCTTCATTGGACTTAGCGTCATAAACATTGAACTCGGTGCCGTCTTTAATCATCTCGGATAGGGAGCTCAAAGTAACGTAACTGCTTGTAGCAGTGTTGTACAGGCGGCGGTTGGCATATTTTTTTATGACGACAGAAGAACGAGAGTTCATGTTTACAAAGGCTCCGATAACGATTTTAAAGACAGGCCTATGGTTAACACTTTATTAACAAGATTTCAAGCATTTTTTTCGGCAGTGTCAAACCACAAGTTAAAATGAGACACTTTCGCCAAAAGTTAAAATGAGACTCTGAGGTTATGAGTTCAGCGTAATATAGCTGAGATGTTCGTTTTTATAGTAAATATCCGTATGACCGTTTATAGAGTATCGTACCATTACAGCAGATTTAGCGGGACAATAGTTTTTCCGTGTAATCTGCAAGGTTCTTCCTCTGAACTTTATAGTCCAGTCGTTGTTAACTTTTCTTGTTTCTTCCAAATAACAAATGTCATCCAGTTTTGTGTGTTGAGGCAATTTGCTATGAACATCTTCAAAACTCGCAGATTGTTTTGCAAACCTGCTGTTGTGATAATGCAGATAATGTCTTTGCAAATATTGGTTTGCCGCTTCTATTGTTGTTATGTTGTGCAGCCTCATCTTGGGAACAAGCCTGTCTTGATGCGTCTGATTTGAGCGTTCAACCCGTCCTTTTGCTTGCGCTGAGAAAGCCGGAATAATCTGTATTCTCAATCTTTTACACATTTGTCCGAAGAAGCCCGAGCTTTCTGATAGTTCGCTGGAAATATAGGCATTTCTTCTGTCACAATAAATGCTTTGCGGAATGCCGTATTTTTGTATCCATTGCCAAAGAACTATACAGGCAGTATACGATGTTTCTTCATGATCAAACAGACACAAATTGTGTGAAGTCGCATCATCAATCAAGTTTAACAAACAGGCTTTTGGTTTATCCACCCCGAACCAATGATGAAAACTGCCGTCAATCTGCAGCATCTTGCCAAAGCATTCTTTGCGATCCCTGCGCTGGCGATATGGCTTGCGCTTGCGTGTTTTATGTGCCAATCCTGCTTGTTTCATCCATATGCGCAGCGTTTCCGGATGAACTTGTATGCCTTCTTCTTCAAGCAAGTGTTCGCTGGCAAGCGTAGGTCCAAAATCATAATATTTGCTGCGTATTAACCCGAGCACTTGCTCTTTCACAGACGAATTGCCTTGATTGTTTGACAGACGGTTACATAGTCCGTGTTTAATGCTTTGTAAGCCGTGTTCTCGGTATTGTTTTAACAGCTTAAAAGTTTGGCTTTTGCTCAGGTTAAGCACGGACATTGCAAAAAAACAGAAATTGTGCCTGAAGCAAGCCTTTCTATTGTTGTCAACCGTGTATATAAGTCTTTTTTATTCATATTCGTCACCTTTTTAGGTGACAGTTTAGTTGCTTGCTTCTCTCTTATTAACCCTCCAGTCTCATTTTAACTTTTGGCGAAAGTGTCTCATTTTAACTTGTGGTTTGACAGTGTTTTTTTCGGCAGAGAAAAACAGAGCCTATATCAAAAAGATAAAAAGTAGAATTGGAGGCTGCTTTGGGCGGAATAGTTCTACAAATCAGCTTTCTCTAACAGTTTGCTCAATTTAATATCAAGCTGCGAGGCTACCTTCATCAGGTTTATAATAGTGATGTTATGCTCGCCTCTCTCAATGCCGCCCATGTAAGAGCGGTCAATACCGGCTTCATAGGCCAACGCTTCCTGCGAGATTTTTCTGTCCGCACGAATTTTGCGGATAGTCTTTCCTATTCTTATCAGCGCAGGATTGCCCGCATGTTTTGCAGAAGGTTTCGCCATCTGCAAATTATTGCTTATTGACTTATATAACACCACGGGATATAATACCCGAATATGCAAAATTTAGTCATAAGCATTTATTAAATTTAGGGAGTCAAAAATGACACGGTATTTTGGTAAATTCCTTACTGCGGCAGTCTTTGTTACCGGATTGTTTTTTGCTCCGAATGCCTTTGCGGCAAGCACAAATATTGCTGTTCCCTTCGACTGGCAAGCGGCTTGGGGAAGACTGCCGGACGAAAAAATTCCTGCTGAAATGCATACGATTAAAGAAGGGGCTAATAATTCTGTTACATGTACGGGAAATCTAAACCACAATGATATTTTAATGTATGCTGTTGATTATAAAGGAGAAGGCAGATCAGCTTATGTTGGCGATATATCACGATACTACCTGCCGTATCGTAACAGTGCAGTTTGTCCGGAAAAGCTTTGTATAACAGAAAATGACAAGGATTTCTGCGGACTTTGGCTGCTTAGTCCGCTTGCTGCATTGTATTATACAGGCGACACGGAGCATAACTGTGATGATCATGCTCCTGTTGAAGGAGGCTGTTATATATACGCTATGGAAGAAAAGATAAAAGAGTTTCTATCTCAAGGAGGTGAGGGAGTGCCTTGCTCTGTAGATGAATGTCCTTGGAGATATTTGCAGGTCTTCAGTAGTGATTTGCGGTTATTTGACCGTAAACATAATATAGAGAACGAAAATATATTTGTTTCCGATTGGCGTTTTGTGACAGTGGAAGATTATATAAAAGAAACCGCAGGCGATATAATATTCGAGCCCTATGCAAAACAGTTTTATGAAGAACTTAAACGTAAAGAAGTAGATGCTATAATAAACGATACCTGTGTTTCGGAAGCTTTTGAGGCTATGAAAGCTAAGGAAAAGGCTAGGGAATCAAACGAGAGGATTAACTTGTCTGGTGCTCTTTGTGAAAAAATGCCGCCGATGATGCCAGGCTATAAGAGACCTTCTAAACAAATGCACAGCAGCAGACCCGTACTCCGTATTGAAACCGTGCTTCAGGAGTGTTCTCCTGAAGAACGTTTGATTTGGGACGGTTTTTATGGAAGACAAACCTGTATAAAATACTATCAGTACGGCGAAGTTGACGATGATTATGTCTTTGTGGATTTATTTTTGCCGGACGCTTTTCCTGTTGTTGGAAGTACCGGAGCAGCTCGTATGACGTATTGGCGTTTTCCTTGGGTTCCTCAAGAGGGGATAACTTTTGTTGATGAGCCTACCGCTGATTGTACTAATCCAAAGAATGAGGATATATGCCCGTGGAGAGGTACGAATAATACCCAGCATACACAAGTGTCTTATCCGGCAGACGGAAGATTTTTAGAAGATCTCAGCAGCACCGTTAAGAAAGGTGCGCCTGTTTATCCGGGTGATTTTTATGATGTGTCCGGGGCTATGGCGTTTGAATTTACGGCTGAGGACGGAACCTTTTATTGCAAGGATGTATATAACACCACTAATGCTGACAACTGTGATTTATCTGCTCTGGACGACAAGATTAAGGAGTTTATAAGCGGCGGCGGCAGCACGGGTACCGGAGGCTGCAAGACATTTTTAGTACCTGCAAGAACAAATAAAGAGTTAATATCCTTTATAGATGCTGCTCAAAGCGGCAATTTGTCTGGTATGTCGACAATAGTCTCCAGTCCGACTGCGGATATCTGGTATAAGAATATGAACGTGAAAGAGAGAACGGATTCTTGTGAAAGAAAAATTGTTGGTCCGGAAGATACTGAAATACAAGGATATTGGGACGGCACTATTAAATGTCCTAAGTTAGCCTGTCAATCGTCAATAACAATAACAGCCACTCGTCAGTGTATGCGGTCTACAGGTGTTTTTGAAGATTGTGAAACGTGTGTAAAGGATAATCCGGACATGTATATACCGGAGCCAATAAACCCTGAAGGAAATATACATAAAGACGATAAAGGAAAGTGCGTTTTTCAGCGGACATGTACTAATCCTACTCCGTGTGTAAGCACATGTGATCGTTTTAGGTGGGAGGAAATCGCTAACAATCTTGCTGCATACGGGATTAGACTAGGACAGAGTTATATAGGTACTTCTGAAGACGGGTACTACTCGACCCACCAGGAAGCCCAGCAAGGGAGAGGTAGTAGCAGTGCCTATATGTTTTTCAAGAGGAGCGACCTGAATAGAGTACGTAAAGAGGTTAAAGAGAAAGGTATCCTTGGCACTATTATTTCTGAGAAAGACTTGGACTGTTTGAGTACTCCTGTTATCCATGTCTGCCTGCCTTCAAAAGCTCAGATTGCAATGGCGGACGGTTCCGTTAAAGCTATCGTTGATGTAAGGGACAGAGACATGGTGATGGGCTTTAACTTATCAGAACCAAAAGCTGCCCTCAAACCGGCTAAAGTTAAAAAAATGACTATAACCGGAGACATGGAGTATATGAGAATCAACAATCTGGAGATTACTTCTGCTCACCCTGTTTTATTATCAGACGGTAAGCTTGTCCGAGCCGGTGAGATAAAGGTTGGAGATAAACTCGTGAAAGCTGACGGTAAGATAGAAGAAGTAAAAACTATCGAGCCGAAAGCAGGCAAGAGTACGGTTTATAACCTTTTCTTAGAAGGCGGAGACGGCTTTGTTGCTGACGGTATACGGGTTATTGGTAGGTAAATATTTCACACCTTCAAAACAGGAATATTCATAACACTCTGCGCCAGAAGCTCTGCTATTTTTTTTCTCTGAGCAGCCTGAGTCAGAATCTGTTCGTCTTTTATGTTGGACAGAAAGCCGGTTTCTATGAGAATAGAGGGTATCTCGGGTGCTCTGAGAACTGCGAAATTAGCGGACTTAGCAGGGGAATCAAACAGATCCCATTTTTTGTTCAGGGATTGTATAATAGACATCTTAGCCTGCTTTGCTGTGTTTCTGGTGTGCTTCGCAGTCATATCCATCAGTATAGACGATACATTTTTGTTTTCTAATTGAAGACCCAGAATATTTTCAATAACATCAGCCCTGTTTTCCGTCTCTGCCAGTTTTTTGGCGAAGTCGTCAGATGCCTCTTCGGAAAGGGTATATATAGACAGCCCGCTTGCCTTCTTATTGGGCGCGGAGTCTGCATGTATAGAGATGAACAAATCGGCATTATAGCTCCTTGCGATTTGGACTCGGTCTTTGAGCGACAGGTACGTATCGTTATCGCGAGTCAGCTTGACAACAAAAGAGTCCTGTTTTTCCAATATAGAGGCTATTTTTTTGGAAATATCCAGAGTTACGATTTTTTCATGAGTGCCTTTTACTCCGATAGCTCCGGGATCTTTGCCGCCGTGTCCTGCGTCTATGACGATGTACTTTGGAGGTATGGGCTTTCTTACCGGAAACGGCACGCTTTTAGGCACAGGAGGCTTTACTTTAGCCGTTACCGCCGTACTGGCAAAAGCCTTAAAGCTGAAAGCGGAGGCTGCAAGCGCAAAACAGACTGCGCAGGCGGAAGTCTTGACAAACTGCCGCCTTGATAAGTTGTTTTGCAGATTTTTTCCCGAATTCTTAGACATAACACATTATAGTATATAAATTTTACTAAATAAATATTATTTTTTTAATATTCCCAATTTCACACTCCACACTCCACATTTCACATTATCTTAACTATTAAGTCGTATTCCTAAAAGTGTATGCCTTAACTGTAAGATAGCGTTGGAAAATGTTCGAAATTTTTGATGAAGCTGTAGCCTCTTTGATGACTGGTTTGCATCAGCCCGTCGAATCTTTTATTCAGCTCGAAACCGCAGATGACGAAACTACTTTGGTGGCAGCGGACGGCTCTCTCATAACTTTCGTTAAAAACCACGGCTCCAGAGTCATTGTCGGCGAGACAGAGTACAACTGGATTGTAGATCAGGCTACTATTAAGCTGGGAGCTAGGTTCGACCGCCCGGGCTACGCTATGCAGTTCTATTTTGCCAGAGATCCCTCTTTGATAGGTCAGGATCTCGAAGGAGTCATGAACAGCAACCGCAGTGCTATGAAAGCGGAAGATTTGGAGCTTGGCGATCTTATCGAAGAAAGAGCTACGAACCTGTCCAGATATATGGCGCACGAGGATATGTATCTTGTGCTGTGGACAAGGCCCTCTGTTCTTACGAAAACAGAACTTGCGGAAGCTAAGAAGGATTTAGGCAAGAAAAAATGGATTAGAGCTCCGGATTCACAGTTTCCGCTAAGAGCTCTGCCTGTATTGAGAACCAGACACAAGAGTTTCGTGGCTTCCGTTACAAGCGCAATGGAAGAGCTAAGTATGAAGGTCTCTGTCATAGATGTTCATGAGGCTTTGGCAGCGGTACGTGCCAGTCTGTCTCCTCATTTGGGGCATAAGGACTGGAGGGCTAATTTGCCCGGGGATCCTATTCTGCCGCGGGCTCCTCAGCACGGAGAGAGAGACGCTTCCGATATTCTGTGGCCTCCTATAAGAAGGCAGCTTTGCGTTGAAGACGCCGGTATTGTGGCAAGCAACATAGTGCGCATCGGACCTTTATTCTGGAGCGGGCTTGATATGACTCTGGCTCCTTCCGAGCCTGCGCCGTTTACTCAGCTGCTGGACAGGCTCATAGACAGCGATATGCCGTTCAGAATATCGTTTCTGGTAGAGAGCGGCGGAATATACGGGATGGCATTCAAGGCGTTTGTAGCCGGAGTTTTAGGGTTTACCAATGCCGTTAATAAAGACATACGCAACACGATATTGGAACTGAACAAAGTTGCGCGCGCAGAGCCGGTTGTGAAGCTCCGGATATCTATGGCGACTTATGCTCCTTCCAGCAACAGAAAGCTCATTGAGACAAGAATAGCTTCTATGACTCAGACGCTGGAAGCTTGGGGATATTGTCAGGCTTCTTCTGCTGCTGGCGATCCATTGGATATGCTGATGTCTTCCGCGCTGGGCATTGCGTGCGCTTCTACTGCTCCTGCGGTAGTTGCTCCTTTCCACGAGGTTGTGAAGCTCTTTCCTTGGCAGAGAGGCTCCTCTCCGTACACGGAAGGCTCTGTGATGTTCAGGACTGTAGACGGAAGAGCTTGGCCTTATCAGTCGGGAACTTCTCTTACTTCTTTGTGGTTTGATTTGATATTTGCACAGCCCGGTGCCGGTAAGTCCGTGCTGATGAACGCTCTGAATTTAGGAACGGTTCTTTCTGCCGGAGCGTCCAGTCTTCCTTATGTCGCCATATTGGATATAGGACCCTCGTCTTCCGGGCTGATTTCTCTGATTCGCGATGCGTTGCCTCCGGAAAGAAGATACGAGGCTGTTCATATTAAACTGCGCATGACGCCGGAGTATGCAGTCAATCCTTTTGACACTCAGCTGGGGTGCAGGTTCCCGCTGCCTGAAGAAAGGTCTTATCTCACGGATTTGCTTACGCTGCTTTGTACGCCTGCGGGTCAGATAGAAGCATATGACGGCATGACGCAGTTGGTTGGGCTTTGCATAGACGAGATGTACCGCTGGCGCGATGACGGAGGAGCGAATTCCGAGCCGAGACCGTATCTGCAAAGAGTAGAGGCGGAGGTAGATGAGACTCTAAAAAAGTACAATATTAATCTGCAGGAAGATCCTCTGTGGTGGGAAGTTGTAGATGCGTTGTTTGAAAAAGGAGCGTATCACGAGGCTATGCTGGCGCAGAGACATGCCGTGCCTACACTGTCCGATGCAGTCACTGCCGCAAGGAGACCTCAGATACGCGCGCTCTTGGAAGAAACTCAGATAGGAGCCTCTTCCGAAGGAATCATACATGCGTTCGAGCGTATGATTGCTACGTCAGTCAGAGAGTTTCCCATACTGGCGTCTATTACTAAGTTTGACGTAGGAGCTGCCAGAGTAGTGGCTATGGACTTGCAAGACGTGTCGCCGCAAGGAGATGTTAATGCGGACAGACAGACTGCTACGATGTACATGCTGGCAAGACACGTTGTGGCGAGGCTGTGGTGGCTTGGAACCGATATGTTAAGATCCGTGCCGGAAAAGTACAGGAACTATCATGAGTCTAGGATTAGAGACATAAGGGAAACTCCCAAAAGAATATGCTATGACGAATTTCACCGCACCAGCAGAAGCCCTTCCGTGAGAGCGCAGGTCATCAGAGACGTAAGAGAAGGAAGAAAATGGGGTGTTCAGATAGTTTTGGCATCTCAGTTATTAGACGACTTTTCTAAGGATATGGTGGATTTGGCTACGGGCGTATGGATTTGCGGAACCGCAGTTTCCGACAGAGCCATAGAAGAAACCGGAAAGATTTTCGGACTGTCCGATACTGCCAAGTGGGTCATGAGATATAAGCTGACAGGACCGAGATCGTCAGGAGCTCCCGTGCTTTTGCTGCTGTCTACTAACGAAGGGCGGTACGAGCAGCATCTGGTGAACACGCTGGGACCTATTGAATTATGGGCATTGTCTACGTCCGTAGAGGACGTGCTTTTAAGAACGCATCTTTACGAAGAGCTGGGAGCGGTTATTGCCAGAAGAACATTGGCGAAGTATTTTCCGGGAGGTTCCGCAAGACAGGAAGTGCGGCGCAGAGTCGCTGCGTATACGGACAGAGGAAACATTAATGAAGCGTCAACCAGCTCTGTTATCGCAGAAATGGCAAAAGAGCTGGTAGAGTACGCTCACGAGGATCCGGCTACTATTATGAGGCAATAAGGTATTCCTCTTCACTGGCGAAGACTAAGTAGTGGTTTGGTTACTGTCTACCCATCTTGTCATTCCCGCGAAGGCGGGCGAAGTCTTGCCGTAGCTTTCTTGTCCGCCGTAGCTTTAGCGAAGGTGGAAGCGTAGGCAGAAATAGGGCAATTAAAGTTTTTCTTTTAAATATGGTTAATTCTCAATCAAAAGGTTGACAGTTTAAGGAAATATGTATAGTGTCTCGCCGATGAGTTTTTAAGTTAAGGAATAAAGTTATGAAGATTGCTAATTCTCTCAAGACATTAAAGAAACGCCATGCCGGCTGTAAACTGGTACGCCGCAAAGGACGTGTTTACGTCATTAATAAAACAAATCCTCGCTTTAAATCAAGGCAGGGGTAGATACTACCTCACCGCAGAAGCATCTAAGCCGGTCTCTCCTGCTATTGCTTCTTCTATGGAAGCTCTGTCCAGCGCATCGCTTAGTCCCTTTTTCACGTACCGCGCACATGCTTGGTCTAAAGACAAAATAGACTTATCCGGATTAGTTCTATTCCTTATATAGCGTTCGGCCAGTTTTACTATGTAGGCGCACGCCTCGTCCGAGATTGCTATGCGGTAGTGCTGTTCAAAGTTAGCCTTCATATTCAACAAAATATGATACGTAGTTTCAGGATCCGGCATATCTAGTACTATTCTTTGAAAGCGGCGGTCTATGGCAGGCTCTACTGTGACGTAGTCTTGATACTCTTCTCTGGTAGTGGCTCCTATAACGTATATCAAGCCTTCGGTCAGATACGGTTTAAGCAAGTCTGCGATACCGGAATAACTGGAGGCTTTGAAAGAAATCATAAGCTGGTGAATTTCGTCTATGCAGAAGATAATAGGCGGGCGGTCTCTGAGAGCATTGCGCTCGGAAACTCCTTTTACAATAGGGATAAGTCTTCCTTCGAGATCAGCTCTGGACTGAGAGCCTGCGCCGATCATAGACATTTCCAGCTCTATGATTGTAGCGCCTTTAAGGAGATCCGGCACTTTGTCTTGATTAATCAACTGAGCCAGCCCAATGAAAAGAGCAGTCTTACCAACACCGGCATTACCGAGAAGCATAACGTTCTTTCTGAGTCTTTGCAGCAGAATGAGAGTCATGTGGTCGAGTTCTGCATCTCTTCCGGATATAGGGTCAAAACGCCCTTGTCTGTCCAGATCCGTAATATCGCGGGTATATCTTGATATAAGAGATTGCAGCTCTTCATCGGATACAGAGAATTGATTTCTTTCAAGTATGTTTTTTGTTGTCATGGTGTATCCTTAATTCCAAATTTCACATTTTTATACCGTCTCATTTTTAAGCGGTCTGGACAAAAGAGAGTTGATGCAGTCGTCTATGCTGACCTCATGGCGCAGAATCATGTCTACGGCGTTGACAACAGGCATTTCTATGCCGTGCCGCCGCGCCAGTCCAAGTGCAGACTTAGAAGTCGCAATGCCTTCCGTAACATGATTGCCGCTTGCCAGTATTTCTTTCAGAGACTTTCCGGAGCCTAAAGCAAATCCTAAAGACATGTTTCTCGACTGAGTAGAGGAACAAGTCAGCACAATATCGCCTATGCCGGAAAGTCCCATAAGAGTTTCAACTCTGGCACCCAGCGCATTGCCTAATCTGTTGATTTCAGCAAGACCTCTGGTTATCAGAGCTGCTCTGGCATTTTCGCCGAAACGCCTTCCTGCAACAATGCCGCAGGCTATTGCCAGAACGTTTTTAACAGCACCTCCTATTTGTGCGCCTATTATGTCGTCCGTAGTGTAAATACGGAAGGTAGGCGAGGATATTATAGAGGCGATAGTCTCGGCATCGTGTTCTGATGCGAGAGTAAGAGCCGAAGGAGCTGCTCTTGCAACTTCGGAGGCAAAGCTGGGACCTGACAGAATATATATAGGGTTTTCGGGCAGTATTTCCGCGGCAACTTCGCTCATGAGTTTGTTGGTGGTTAGTTCGATTCCTTTGGAAGCAATAATGACAGGAGCATTAGGTCTTATGTAAGGAGCAAGTTCTTGGCATATGTTTCTTACGTGCTGGGCAGGGACAACGAGAAAAATAATCTTTGCTGCGGACAGAGGCTCGAAAGAAGACACTGCATGTACGGTATCCGGTATGCGGACATTTGGCAGGAACGCTTTGTTTTCACGCAAAGAATGGATGTTTTCCGCAGTTTCCTGTTCATAAGCCCAAAGAACAGTGCTGCCGTGTCCTGTATTGTGCATTGCAATGGAAAGAGCAGTGCCCCAAGCACCTGCGCCTACAATTCCGAACATGTATTTATAGTCTGAACCCATAAAATGTCTCCTTAAAGCCAGAGTAGTAGATTCTTCATACACTCACAAGAATTTTATCACCGTTTTGCACAGGTTAATGGATTAGAGATAGAAAAAAGAAAAAAGATTTGCTATTTGTTAAGGAGCAGCCGATTCGGGCTCTTTTTGTTTTGCAGAAAATCAATTTAATCATGGGTTTTTATTATGGAATTAGTCGTATCAAGAGATGAGCTTCTCAAAGGTCTGGGTCATATTCAAGGTATCGTGGAAAAAAGAAACACAATACCTATGCTCGCAAATGTTCTGTTAAGGACTGAGAGCGCAGGGCTGTTTATGATTGCCACGGACTTGGAAATAGAAGCAAAAGAAAAAATAGTCGCTGCTATTACTAAAGAAGGAGCCGTAACGGTTCCTGCCCACACTCTTTACGAGATAGTCAGAAAACTGCCGTCCGGAGCAGATATTCACATGATTAAAGAAAAAGACGAGCGTTTGGCTGTCTCTTCCGGAAAATCCAAGTTCAAGCTGGGCTGTCTGCCTGTAGAAGAGTTTCCTGTCATGCAGGGCGAGGATTTGTCCCGCACTTTGAAAATACCTGCGGCGGATTTCAAATTGCTGCTGGACAGGACTAAGTTCGCTATGTCTACGGAAGAGACAAGGTACTATCTGAACGGAATATATCTGCACGCTGTAAAGGTTCAAAAGACTGAGCTTTTGCGCGCAGTCGCAACAGACGGGCATAGACTCGCTAAAATAGAAATTCCGGCCCCTAAAGGAGCGTCCGGAATGGCGGGAATTATTCTGCCACGAAAGACTGTGGGTGAAGTCCGCAAGATGCTGGAAGAGTGGTCTGACGACATAGAAATAGCAGCGTCCGAGAATAAGATTCGTTTTTCTTTCGGGGATATAGTGATAACGTCTAAACTCGTTGACGGAACTTTCCCGGATTATGAAAGAGTGATACCTTCCAATAACGACAAGGATTTGGAAGTAGACACTAAGGACTTTGCGGCTGCCGTAGACAGAGTCGCAACTATCGTATCTGAAAAGTCCAGAGCCATAAAGATTTCGGTATCGGCCGGGAAAGCGGTTTTATCCGCAAGCTCTCAGGAGGCCGGAAGCGCAGTGGAAGAGCTTGATGTAAAGTATGAACATGAGGCTATGGAAGTAGGCTTCAACTCTAGGTACATTCTGGATATTCTGCAGCAGATACAAGGCGAGAAAACGAAATTCGTTCTGGCGAATGCGTCTGCTCCCGCTATCATAATGGATAGCAATGACACGGCGGCAGTGTACGTGCTGATGCCGATGAGAGTGTAGTTTATATAAAAGGAAATTAAATATGACCAAGACGGGTTCACACAAGTATCTTTTCACATCCGAGTCTGTGGGCGAGGGGCATCCGGATAAATTATGCGACAGTATTTCCGACAGAATAGTAGACCTGTTTTTGGGTGCGGATCCTCACAGCAGAGTTGCAGTCGAGACTATGGCGACTACTAATAAAGTGGTTTTGGCAGGCGAGATACGGGGACCTTCCGATGTTACTCCTAAGCGCATGGAAGAAGTCGCAAGGCAGGCTATAAAGGACATAGGGTATGCTCAGAAAGGATTTCACTGGCAGTTTGCTGATGTTGATATACATGTTCATGCTCAGTCTACGGATATTGCTATGGGTGTTGATGCCTCTGAAGGCAAGGACGAGGGCGCAGGAGATCAGGGCATAATGTTCGGCTATGCATGTTCGGAAACGCCTACGTTTATGCCTGCTCCCATATACTATGCGCACAGAATACTAAGGCTGATTTCCGAAGACAGACACGCAGGGAAATTGCCGCTTCTGGGACCTGATTCCAAGAGTCAGGTGACTTTGGAATACGTGGACGGAAAGCCGGTAAGAGCAACTAGTATTGTTGTTTCTACTCAGCATGACGAGAGCATAGATCAGCAAAAGGTAAAAGAGCTGGTTTATCCTTATGTGGAAAAAGCCTTGCCAAAGGGCTGGATACCTAAGGACGACAAGCATTTTTATGTGAATCCTACCGGGCGTTTTGTAATAGGAGGTCCGGACGGAGATGCCGGATTGACCGGAAGAAAGATAATAGTCGATACCTATGGTGGAGCTGCGCCTCATGGCGGCGGAGCGTTTTCCGGAAAGGATCCTACTAAGGTAGACCGGTCGGCTGCGTATATGGCGAGGTATCTGGCGAAAAACATAGTGGCTGCCGGCATAGCGGACAGATGTACTATACAGCTTGCTTATGCTATCGGAGTCTCGGAGCCGTTGTCTGTGTATGTGAATACGCACGGCACGTGCAAAGTTGATGACAGCACGCTGCATGATGTTATAAGAGAAGTCGTAAAGCTGTCCCCCAGAGGTATACGCGAGCACCTGCAATTGAACCGTCCCATATACGCCAAAACAGCAGCATTCGGACACTTCGGCAGAGAGCCGGAAGATGACGGACATTTCTCATGGGAAAAGCTGGACTTGGTGGATACGCTGAAAAGGCATTACGGAATGTGAAAATATTCCCCTTCCCTTTGAAAGGGGAGGGGAATAATCACTTCACTTATTTAACCTTTCGGTGAATGCTGTGCATTTCTCTTTATATAATCTGTACTCTTTTTGGGTTGATAATTTTGAAAACAAGCTTCGTCAATAATATCTTGAATAAGTTTATACCTTTCTTTGACATCGTTCGGGAGATTATCAATTTGTCCTTTATAGAGTGCCCAATCTCTTGTTCCGCCTTGTCCGATATTGCCTGCCTGATACGACTTCAATGAGATAAAGTCAATTGTGTCGTCTTCATAATCAATCTCGTAGCTGGCGCCGGAATATACTGTTACTAATTTATTTTCCGGGTCGGCAATAGGATTATCTATAAAGTTTTCCGGATACATTAATTTGAGCCGGTCAAAGCGTTCACCGGCTTGTTTATACTCTTCAGAGGATACTCCATCGGGAGGAGAGGCTTTGCCGAGTTCTTGGTCTTCGTTATAGATACACCTGACAGTCCCGCCTTCCGCCATTATTTGTTCTAAGAGTACTGAACGTTCATTATTTTTGAGATCGTATTTGTAGCTGAGAGGGTTGCACGGACCGCCGGTATGCACTACTGCAACAACGTCCTTTATTACTCCCGCCTTAAGAAGATAAACAATAGCCCTTTCAATTTCTGTCTGTTTGGGTACAAATTCGTCATAAGCCGCTTGTTCCTGTTCTGGCGGCACATTACGGCTTGAAATAGTTTTAGCAGGTGCCAGTATGGCAAAACATTCGTTTACTTTATCATTATCATAATCCGTTGTCATAATTTTGTCCTTAATAATTTTAATATTTAAAAATAATTACCAATATGGTAGTACTATAAGGATACGGAGTCGTAAAGTAAATAGTTGCATTATTATGGTTAAATAACATAAGGTTATATATAATGATTGAAGGCATTGCGTATATTATACTAAGCGTTAGCATTGTATTTTTCTCGTTCAAAAGACTGCTAAGATATTTGCACGTATACCAGCAGGACGAATATAAATCCCTAAGGTTTGCAAAATGGATTTTCGGGACAAACTCTTTTGACAAAAAAACGTCTATTTTTATTTTAGCAGTGGATATTACAGTATTGGCGGCAAATTTTTATGAAAATATAATACCGTTGTGGATAGCAGGGCTGATTTGCGCAGGCATATTAATATATATGGGCAGAAAAGAAGTTGATCCCAGAATAAACGCTAAGAAAAAATTAGTCATGACGCACCGCGCATCTCGAGTGTTCGGCATAGCTTTTTTGATAGCATGTGCTATGGGCGTTGGAGCAGCATCGCTTCAGATACCGATATATTTAGTGGTCGCAGTGCAATTAATACCCGCAACTCTTATGCTGGCGAACATGCTGCTTATGCCGTACGAGAATTATGTGCAGAAGAGAATAATCAAAGAAGCTAAAGAAAATCTGAGACTCATTGTACCCGCTACCATAGGCATAACAGGGTCGTTTGGAAAAACATCTGTAAAGCACATGCTGGGGCATATTCTGAAGATTAACTCAAGCGTGGCGTTTACTCCGGGAACTGTGAACACTCTTATGGGAGTGTCCCGGATAATCAGAGAGGATTTGCTGCCGAACACTAAGTATTTCATAGTAGAAATGGGCGCATACAACAGAGGCTCCATAGAAAAAATGTGCAATCTGGCAGCTCCGAAAATGGGAATCATAACTGCGCTGGGCGAGGCACATCTTGAAAGATTCAAATCGCTCGATAATATTGCGAAAGCTAAGTTTGAATTGGCGGAAGCTGTGATTGCTAACGGAGACGGCAAGATAGTTGTCGGAGAAAACGTTCTGGAGCGTGAATACGCTAAAGAGTTTATCAGCAAACACAGAGACAGATTTATTATCTGCGGTTTTAAAGAGAGCTGCGATTTGCGGATTCTAAGCGTCAATCAGTCAATAAACGGAGTGACTACGGAAATCGAATACATGGGGCAGGCGTACGGTTTAAGCTCTCCGTTATACGGAAAAGCGCACGGGATAAATATGGCGACTGCGTTTGCCGCTGCAATACAGTGCGGCATAGAGCCGGAAAAAATAGTTCTTGCGCTGCATACTCTTCCGTCTATACAGCACAGGCTTGCAGTCATACCTAATGCAGACGGCACTACGTACATAGATGATGCGTATAACTCTAATCAAAAAGGATTTGAAAATGCTATGGAATTGCTGGATATGTTGGGCAGGGAAAAGAAAGGCAGGCGCATACTAATCTCGCCCGGCATCATAGAGCTTGGCGAGAAAAGCTATGAGGTGCATAGAGAGCTGGGACTCAAGGCTGCAAAATGCGCGGACGTTCTGATTGTCATAAGAGCGGACAGGCTTAAAGGACTGGGAGACGGATTTAAGGAGGGAGGAGCCATAGAAAACGGAAAGACTCTTTTGGCAATGGACAACTTCGCAGAGGCAGTACAGTGGCTGAGATCTAATCTTAGGGCTCCGGACGTATACTTAGTGGAGAATGATTTGATAGATTTAACAGAGAGTAAGGGGCTGGAGTTGTAATTTGCAAAGCATAAAAGAAAACGGCGAGTATAGCGGACTAAGAAATTATAGTGAAAAGACGTAGTAAAGAAAACAACCAAAAGGAATAAAAGAAAATGGCAGGACATTCTCATGCTAAAAACGTTATGCATCAGAAGAGCAAGTCGGAAGCGAAAAGGTCTAAGATATTTGCGAAGCTGGCAAGAGAGATAATAGTTTCGGCAAAATCCGGAATGCCTGATCCTGCGCATAATCCGCGTTTAAGAGCTGCGATACAGGACGCTAGGAAAAACAACATGCCGAACGACAGGATACAAAGAGCTATAAAATCGGCGCAGCCCGGCAGTGCTGACAATGTCAATTATGACGAGGTGCGGTACGAGGGCTATGGTCCGGGCGGAACAGCGTTTATTGTAGAGGCATTAAGCGATAATAGAAACAGGACTGCTGCGGAACTTAGGGCTATTTTTTCTAAGAACGGAGGAGCCATAGGAGAGGCGGGCTCTGTGGCGTTTATGTTCACAAGATTAGGGGAATTGGTTTTTCCTGCAAAAGCAGGCACTGCGGACGAAGTGTTGGAAGCTGCCATAGAAGCGGGAGCAGATGATGCGGAAAGCGATGAAGAGGCTCATGTTATCACGTGTTCTGTCGAGGATTTCGGGGCTGTGAGAGCAGTGCTGGAAGAAAAGTTCGGCGAGGCGGACAGCGCAAAACTCACTTGGTATGCAAAGAACGAGATTGAGGCTGTCGGAGATGCTGCCCAGAGCATTATGAAGTTCATAGATGCGCTTGAGGATAATGACGATGTTCAAAATGTGTTTAATAATGTGAAATTAGATGAATTGGAAATGTAAAATTAGGTTAGGAAATAATTTTCCATTTTCAATTCAATTCCTTCCCCCAGCGTGCTTCCAATAGTTCCTTGCTTTCCTGTAGTTTGAGAATTTGAGCCTCGTCGTGGTATTTGGACAGAGTTGCTACGATGACAGGGACATAAGAGAAGAAAAACAGACCTATTAAAGAAGAGCCGAGCACCACAAACCAAGTATGCGGAGCGGCTAAAATGAACATAGCGTTGTCTATGGACGGACCTATTTCAAAGAGCTGAATTAAAATTGGAAAAGTGCCTGCGGCATTAAGAGAAGAGATGCAGATAGCACTTCGTTTTTCCGAATCTTTGTCTGTGAGGAAGGCTACGAAAGAAGGAATAAGGCAAGAGAGAATAACGATAACGTAGCTGAAAGAAAGAGGCAGCAGAACAAAAAACAGCAGAGCGAGCACCCAGTACTTAGCACTGCCCTTTTTTTTATGAGGAGTTTTCTTAGCCATTTGTAGTATCCGTATAATAGAAAATCCGTATACAAGGCTGCCAGCAATAATTAAAGATAGTATTAATATGAAATGCGGAATTAGTAAATGCACAATTATTTAGCTTTACATTTTCCATTGTGCATTCCAAAGAGGGTATTATGAAATACCCAACAAAATCAATACCTTGTCCCATAACTCGTTGTTTATTAAGGATTTTTTGGGGAATACGTTGCCCCCTTCAATAACTCCACACCTCACTACACATTAAACTTGAAGTGAAAAATATCCCCGTCTTGGACAATGTACTCTTTGCCTTCTTGGCGCAGCTTGCCGCGCTCTTTTGCTTGAACCTCTCCGCCGCACGCTATGTAATCATCATACGCTATGGTCTCTGCTTTTATAAAACCTTTTTCAAAATCCGTGTGAATGACTCCTGCTGCTTCCGGTGCCAAAGCTCCTTTTTTCACAGTCCATGCTCTTGCTTCCTTTGGTCCTACTGTAAAAAACGAAATCAAATCCAGCGTGTCATATCCCGCCTTTATAATCTTGTTAAGCCCGGGCTCACTAAGCCCCAACGCCTCCAGAAACTCCGTTTTTTCTTCCGCAGTCTCAAGACCGGAAACCTCAGCTTCAATAGCTGCCGCAATAGTAACTATCTTTGCTCCTTCTTTTGCCGCCTTTTCCGCTGCCTTAGCACTCAGAGCATTTCCCGAAGAAGCATCAGCCTCCGCCACGTTTGCTACATAAAGCACAGGTTTAGATGTAATAAGCTGAAGCTGTTTCAACGCTGCGAGTTTCTCCTTAGGCAGAGATTTTATAATAGTCCTTACCGGATTGCCGTTCCTTAACGTCTCAAGAGCAGGCTCCATAACGCTCAATTGCTCTGCCGCTTCTTTATCACCGGATTTAGCTCTTTTTTGCGAATTTTGAAATCTTTTTTCTAAACTTTCCAGATCCGCAAGCATAAGCTCTGTCTCTACAGTATCGGCATCGCGCAAAGGGTCTACGGAACCGTCTACGTGCGTAATATCTCCGTCCTCAAAGCACCGCAGCACGTGTATTATAGCGTCTACTTCTCTGATATGACTCAAGAATTGATTGCCCAGCCCTTCGCCTTTGGCTGCTCCTCTTACCAATCCTGCTATGTCTATGAACTCCAGCTGAGTAGGAATTATTTTCACAGACTTCGCCATTTCTCCGAGTTTATCCAGCCGCGCATCAGGCACGCTTACTCTTCCGACATTAGGCTCTATGGTGCAGAACGGATAGTTCGCAGCCTGAGCCGCTGCCGTTGCTGTCAAAGCATTAAACAGCGTAGATTTACCGACATTAGGAAGACCGACAATACCGCAATTAAAACCCATGATTCCTCACAAAGCTAAGCCACAAAGAGTTATGCGGATATAACAGAAACAGCAGCAAAAATACAAACATTATTGCAAAAATTACTGAAAAACCCAATTTGCCCAGTCTTGTCGGCATGATGTTTCTGGCATTAAGCTTAATTTTCAGGCCTAATTTATGGGCTATGTAATGAACAGCCGCAGCAAAGGCACTGTTCAAAACAATCAGGCAAACGAGAATGGAACCTAAGAGTACCGCTATATCAATCACAAAAGAGAGTATAACAGGGTAATTACTGTTTTTGACCAGAGAAAAATTCCAAAGATTTGCCGCATAGAAATAAAGCAAAAGCGAAACCAGAGAAACGCTCAGAATTCCGGCTGTGACTCGCGCGAATAAAGTAGCCTTCTTTATACTGGCGGAAAGCGTCTTGAATATAATCAAAATCATATTATCGGACAGACCGAAAGGATACAGCCTTTTCATTGCAAGAAGAGAAGGTTTTCTGTCCAGCCCTTTTTCCAAAACAATAGCAAGCATTTCTCTGAACGCTTTTGTCTTGAGAGCCAGTCTCATGGCAAAAGAGGAATTACTCTGTGTCTGCACTGCGTCCAAGAGTTCTTTAAGCGGAACGTCTAAAAAATTAGGTACTCCGGCCGCAACGCCTTTTTTTCCTGTCAAAGACACAAGAGCTTTCTTTCCTTTAAGAGACATCTTAATCTCTGCATAAGGAATATCCGCGGTATATTCTAAGGCTGGAAATTCTTGAGTGCCGATACCGCTGTCAGCCTCGTCTCCTTTGATAATATTAACAGTAACATCAGTATGAGATTTGCCAAGCTCTGCAATCCCTATTTTGTCAATGCCTTTTTTAAGTCCGGAAGGCAGGTCAAAAAAATCCGCAGCAAACCTAGTTTTGACTCCGCAAAGTAGCTCGGAGTTTACTATAATAGAGCCAACGCCTTTACATGCTTCGCAGGTTGTTCTTGCAGTTCCTCCGCATACATGGCACGGAACATAGCCGGTGCGGCTGCATTGCAAGCACGGCATTTTTCTATAGCCGTTGCAGTAGGTGCAAAGATTGTTATTTGCGTCATAGCCTTGTTCGTTGCAATGATAACAGAATATATATCCCGTGTTGTTACAGTTGGAACAAATCTCTCTTCCGGTGCCGCTGCAGGCATTGCATACAAAAGCTGTTGCTCCGCGGCACCGAGGGCATACTTCTTTTGCCGCATAAGTCTGGCAGAAATCCGGCAGAGTAACCAGAGCATTCTCGAGTCCCCAGCCCTTGTTTTCATGCTTCAGTACTTCTTGAACAGCCTCGTCTTTTGCTTTCTTGCTGTTAAAAAATTCCTTCTTCTGCGTATCTATAGCTTCGGCAAGCTCTTTTGCGGAGTGCACTGCTTTGGCTTTGCTCTTGTTTGAGGCGGCGGCTGCCATTTCACATTCGCCTCGCAAAAACAGAGTCGCCTTTAAAGGAACCGTAGTTTCCTGCTTTTCAAATACAACAATATCCTCTTGCTTCAGCCCGTTGCCTACTGCAATGTTTTTGAGTTTAGATATGAAGCGTTCGCATAACATGTTTTAGTTTATATCATAAAAACGCACAAAAAAATAGCGGCTTTATAACAAAGCCGCTATCTCAATCACGCAAGAATTACTAGGCAGCGTCAGCTATTGCTAAGTTAGCAGCAGCAGTTTTGCCACGTTCAGTTATCAAATCGAAACTGAGTTTCTGTCCTTCGTTAAGTCCGCGAAGACCAGCCTTCTCAACAGCACTGATGTGTACGAACACGTCAGGACCGCCTGCATCAGGCTGTATAAAACCATAACCTTTGGTGCTATTGAACCATTTTACTGTACCGGTAGCCATATCTTTTATCCTTTAGTTTATCTTGTCCTCCGACCCTATCACCGCGACAGGACTAAGGCAGTCCTAGTCAAAAGTCAGCAAAAGATAAACCGTAAGATTTAAGCAAATAAGAAGCCTTGACTAAAACCAATAAACACAAATAAACAAAAACCGCCTTAAAAGCAAGCAAATAAAACAGGCTCTCCCTATATAGTTAATGTATTTTGTAAATCTTTGCTAACCTTAAAAGCCCGTCTTGCAATAGCTCCAGCTCCGGCGGCATGGGCATTGCATCATAGCAAACGCTTGAAATTAAGACTTTACTTTGCGCTGCGCCTATGTCTTTGACGGCTGCCCGCCACCTTTCGTAAGCCCGCTCCTGTATTTTTGACTTTTCCGGAGTTTTATGAAAATCAGTATTGTTTCTTACGCCGGAGTAGCTGCCTGTTACTCTTGACGTAATATCTGCCGAGTAAAAATCGGATCTGAAGCGCAGACCGGCATTGAATTGCTTATTGTCTATGATGCGCTTGCTTTCCAGAATATCCAGAACTGTTTCGTTCAGGATTTTAAGAGTCACACTCAGATTATCTGTTTTTTCCAATATGTATTCAGAGTGCTGTAATCTGGTAGAATATGACGCTATTGAAATATTTTTGGATTTTTTGAATCTTTTGTCTGAAGAGACCGGGGACCTGCGTTTTGCCATGATAAAGTCCTTGAAATAAAATTATGAAATAAATAAAGGAAAAATCACACAAGAATATATTATATGTGAAATATCCCATATTTCTTGTTTAGTCAAGGTTTTTTTAATGTAGAATGTGAATTTTACATTCTAAATTCTACATTTTACATTTTTTAAGCATTCCTCATAAGATGGCTTGCACGAATGCTTGAACCACCACTTCATAGTTTCTCTTAGAAGCTCTCCGACTCTGGCAGACTCCGGAATCCCTAGAGCCAGCACGTCTTGTCCTGTAAGCGGAAAGGGTATTTTTTCCCATTCCTTTATTGTTTTTACTAAATCATATGTTTCTTTATTGCTTAGCAGCAGCCCCTGTAAAACAAGCTCTTTCGGCGTATCATATAATATCTCGTAAAGCTCTGAGGCATCTGTTATAGGCTTTTCTCTCATCTTCGCAAGAGTACGCAGAATCTCTTTTTGTTTGTGCGAAAAGCGCAGCATCTTTGTTAAGCAGAGAGTTGAACTAAGCCGTGCGAGTGGAGATATCGGTACGTCATATAGCTTCTCTTTTCGAATATAACCGTCAAGATTATCGGAAACTGCTTCTTTTAGAAATTGTTCCAATACTCTGCTGTTCTGCATGAGTCTTATTGCTTCTTGCGGAGAAGCGCACTCTAATAGACGCAAGAACTCATGTGTTATGCGTTCAGCGGATAATTCTTTTATATGGCTCGATAATTTCGCACAAGCATTCAATGCCTTTTCGTCCACAGTCACAGAACCCATCTGAGCGTAAAAGCGGAAAAATCGCAAAATTCTAAGATAATCCTCTTTTATTCTTTTTTCAGGTTCTCCGATAAACCTGACCAGCTTTTTTTGTAAATCTTCTTTTCCGTTGTGATAGTCGTAAATCTTACCTTCATAATCCATGTAAAAAGCGTTTATCGTAAAATCCCGCCGTGAAGAATCCAGTTCCCAATCGTCTGTAAAAGCAATCTCAGCGTGCCTTCCGTCTGCAGAAACATCTTTCCGCAGAGTCGTTATTTCATAGTTTTTACTGTTGTATCGTATTGTAACAGTCCCGTGCTTTATGCCTGTAGGAATAATAACAATATTATTCTTGCTGCAAATATCAGTTACTTGTTCGGGCGTCAATGGACTCGCAAAATCTATGTCTTTTACCGGAACTTCAAGCAAAGCGTCTCTTACAGCTCCGCCTACTATCCGAGCGTCTAGGAGCTTCATTAGAAAGACAGTGTCTTCTGTTAGTAATTCCGTCATTCCACATTTCACATTTCACATTCCTAAAACCTTCTCGGAAGTCTTCCTTCGCACAGCAGCGTCAACCTCATGCAGCAGCTTCAAATCAGTAAGTTTATCTATCTTACAAGAATGCAGCATTTCGCCAACCAGTCTTGAAATATCCAAAAAGCCTACTTTATGGTCTAAAAACGCATCTACCGCCACTTCGTTTGCAGCGTTTATTATAGCCGGCGCGGTCCCGCCTTTTTCCAAAGCCTCGTAGGCAAAATTTATAGTAGGAAATTTATCCAAGTCCGGCTTTTCAAACGTGAGTTTTCCTATAGCCGCTAAATCCAGCTTAGGCACCGGCGTTTCCATTCTCTCAGGATACGCAAGGCAATATCCTATCGGCGTTCTCATATCCGGCGAGCCAAGCTGTGCCAGTATCGAGCCGTCCTTATACTCAACCATGCTGTGAATAATGGACTGAGGGTGTATAAGTACTTCTATTTTGTCCGCAGGCATTTGAAACAGAAAATGGGCTTCTATGACCTCAAGAGCCTTGTTCATCATAGTAGAACTGTCCACAGAAATCTTTGCGCCCATGCTCCAAACCGGATGCTTAACAGCCTCTTCCGGAGTCACAGCCGCCATTTCTTCCAAACTGGAATCACGGAATGATCCGCCGGATGCCGTAAGAATAATCTTATTGATTCCGTCTCTGTGATTAAAATCAAAAACCTGATATATAGCGTTATGCTCACTGTCTACAGGAAGCAGAGTTGCACCTGTCTGCTTGACCATATTCATCATAAGAGAGCCTGCGCACACAAGAGTCTCTTTATTGGCAAAAGCAATGGTCTTGCCTCTTTTTACAGCCTCCAGCGTGCCCGGAAGTCCTGCTGCGCCTACAATAGCGGATACCGTAAGCTCACTGTCCATAGCAGCCGCCTCTGCAATAGCGGAAGCTCCGCTTGCAGCTTTTATACCGGTTCCGGCAAGAGCATCTTTTAAATCTTTATACTTCTGCTCATCGCCGATAACGGCAATTTTAGCGTTAAGAGACTTTGCCTGTTTAGCCAAAAGCTCTGCGCTTTTATTGGCAGTCAAAGCAACAACATCGTATTTATCAATATTTCTGGTAATCAGGTCAATGGTCTGTTGTCCCACAGAACCGGTAGAGCCGAGAATAGAAATTGTTTTTGGATTAGTGCGCTGCATTGCCGTACCTTACGAGTTATTGCCAAACGATTCCAAAGAAATATTCCGTACAGAACAAAGCCACAGAGGCAAATAACAGTCCGTCTATTCTATCGAGCACTCCTCCGTGTCCGGGGATTAAATCTCCGGTCTCTTTGATGTTGGCTTTGCGCTTCATGTGAGATTCAAACAAATCGCCAAGCTGAGATACAACAGACAGTATAATCGATATATAGAGGACATAATGAATGTTGCTTGCGCCGAAGACATGAGCCACTGCGTAACCGCAGACTGCCGCTAGGAAAACTCCGCCGATACAGCCGGAAATAGTCTTGTTGGGGCTGATTCTTGGAGCCAGTTTGCGCCCGCCTATTATTTTGCCGAAAAGATAGGCTCCAACGTCCGAAGCCCAAACTATAGCTATAAGAAAGAACATAATTCCCGAGTTCGGCTCAGGGAACTGAAATTCCGGCGTTGAGCCGGCTCTTATAGCCATTAAAGCAAGTCCTGCGCCTCCTATATAAGGCAGCCCGAACGCTATCCATGAGGATTTTTCCAGTCCGTTGCCGAACTTGGATAGAGTGAAGAGAAACACTGTAAAAACAGCTAAAAGCCAAACGCCCAGTGTTAAAGAGATTAACCCGCCTATTGCTAAGAGACCTATAAGGAGTCCGCAGGCTATGCTTACATTCCTAGTGCTGAAATTAGGAGCGACCATGCGCAGCCACTCGTAAAGGGCGATTGCCATAGCTACGATTACCGCTGCATCAAAGACAAAGGAGCCCAGATACACTGTTATTATAGCAATAGGAGCCATAATAAGCGCGGAAATCGTACGCAGTTTAAAATTGTTGCTTGTAAAGAGGCTTATGAAACGTTTCATCATATTGAGTCTTTTTGTTTGCACCTAGAATCTCGATTATAATAATTTTACCTCTCTTGTAAAGCAATAGAAATAGTTGTATATAAAAATGAGATTCTTATTTTTAAAGGAGAATTTAGTATGAAACTCACACCTCGCATCAAAGAAATATTAGGTTGGTATGAAGGGGAAACTCCCGGAACCAAGGCTAACCTCGCAAGAATGCTCATGGCCGGAAGGCTGGGCGGGTCCGGACACCTTATCATTCTGCCTGTAGACCAAGGCTTTGAACACGGTCCTGCACGCAGCTTTGCTATGAATCCTCTGGCTTATGACCCTCATTATCACTATGAACTCGCCATAGAAGCGGAACTCAGCGCATACGCAGCTCCTCTGGGCTCTCTGGCAGCAGGCGCAGACACTTTCGCAGGCGCAATACCCACTATTCTCAAGATGAACAGCGCAAACAGCCTCTCCACCCAAAAAGAAGACGCTGATCAGGCCGTAACTGCTTCCGTAGAAGATGCCTTGAGACTAGGCTGTTCTGCCATAGGATTCACTATATATCCGGGTTCTAACAACGCTTATAATCAATACGAAGAGTTCAGAGAACTGTCAAAAGAAGCCAAGGCAAAGGGACTCGCAGTAGTATTGTGGTCTTATGCAAGAGGCGGGAATCTTTCTAAGGAAGGAGAGACTGCTCTGGACGTAATAGCATACAGCGCACACCAAGCGGCTTTGCTGGGAGCTAACATAATCAAAGTCAAGCTTCCGTCCGATTTCCTCGAACAGAAAGAGGCGAAAAAGGTTTACGAAGAACAGAAGATAGCCAGAGAAACTCAGGCTAAAAGAGTGCACCACGTCATGCAGTGCTGTTTCAATGCCAGGAGAATAGTAGTATTTTCAGGAGGAGTTGCCAAAGATACTGAAAGCGTGCTGGCGGATGCCAGAGCAATACGTGAAGGCGGCGGATTTGGCTCTATCATAGGACGCAACTGTTTTCAGCGTCCTAGGGCTGAGGCTCTGATGCTGCTTAATGAATTGGTTGAGATATATAAGTAGTAACATGAAAATCTTATCTATCGACACGTGCAGCGACTCTTGCGGAGTGTGTTTGTGGGAGGGCAGGGTGGTTGCCGCTAAAGCAGAGAAAATGCCCAGAGGGCAGGACGCAAGAATCATGCCTATGATACGGGAAGTCATGGGAACGGAAGAATTAAGAAACCTCGATAGAATAGTCGCTGCCAAAGGACCCGGCAGTTTTACCGGAACTCGCATAGGCATAGCGGTAGCGCAAGGACTGGGCTTTGGATTGGAAAAGCCTGTCGTAGGCGTAGACAGATTTGAGTCTTACAAAAGACTGTGCGCCGGCGATGATGTGGTGGTAGTTTTGAATTCCATGAGAAAAGAGCTGTTTTGCTGTGAGTATAAGAAAGGAACAGAGAGAAAGATTCAAATGCTTAGGAAAGAGGAAATAGAGTTATTGATTAAGGGAAGGGCTGTTACAGGCGATGTTAAAATGGATTCGGGTAACTATAAAGAATATAGTCCTAAGGATATACTGGAAATAAACGCTATAATAGCCGCCGGGGCAGATGCTGATGATGACAGGTATAAACCAGTGCCGTTGTACGTAAGAGAACCGGACGTATCTGCGCCTAATAAGAGGCAAACATGAAGAAAAAAATAGATTCTCTGATTAAAAAGGCGAATAAAGCAGCATTGCCTAAAAAAAGAAAAAAGAAATACAGCAGTGAAGAAACTAAGGATATTTTGTTCGATGTGCTGATGAACAGGTTAACAGTGCTGGAAAAAAACAAGCCTCTTGTGAAAGAGACTGTATCGGCGGCGTTAAAAGACGCAGATACAGCAAAGCACCTCATAAAACAAGTATATGCGGCAATGGGCGATACAATCAGCCTTATAGAATCCAAAAAAGAACAAAAACTGATAAAAACAGTCGGGCTGTTAGGCGTATATGCGTGGGCGTTTCATACTTGGATTAATGAAGACAGCAAGCATATGGCAAAAACCATGGCAAGACTGGACAAGGGGCTTGGGGTTTTTCTAAGGGCTTTTTGAATCTTTTTTCAAATGGTTGACGCCGTGTTAACCAGACTAGAGCCCCAGTGTTGCATATCTGCAACACAACCTCCCTGCTTTTTAAGGTTTTTTCCGCTGCCCATAACCCTCGTGATTCAATTGGATTTTTTCGGGTTTTTCACGCTCCAAACTTAACATTTAAGATTAACAAACCCTCAATAAACACCAATAAAATATGAATATTTTTTGAAATTTTTTTTGCTAAAATTTTAGGCAAATTAACTACAGATTCAGCAATTTCATGTAAAAATATAATTGTAGGCAGTAGTTGCCTCTCGAGTTCATTGCTTCCTTTGCTGGAGCAGTGGGTGGCTCAAAAAAGAGGTTTCTCCAGAACTACAAAAAGCGTGCAATATAACATATAAGGAAAAAGGCTATGTTTCAGAATCACGACTATAACGTTTACGGCAACTCGGACGAGACCTTGGAAAGGCTTGTTTTGATGACTGCCCAAACAAACTTGGTGGCATTAGATAAAACTATTGCTTCCGTAAAACGTTCTAATACCGGCTATGCAGCGGCTGCTGCAAGAGTCGGCAGTATAGGAGAGCGCATCATAAGAGCTGCCTATGAAATAGGCATGACCCTGCCGCAAGGGTTAAGAGCTCGGCTTGATGAAAATCAATCTGCTTACGGATAAATAAGGATTAGTACAATATTAGTTAGAAGATTTTGAATTTGAAGTATTGCACTTTTCCTTAAATGTGATATAAAACCCTAAGGAGCCTGCCTTCCCTCCCATCCCACCACAAGGCAGGCTCTTTTTATAGGCACATGAAAATCCCTCCCGCCCGCATAGACGCTTTTGTAAAAGCTCCGGATAAGTCCCTAAGAGTGTTTCTTGTTTACGGAGCCGACTTAGGCTTGGTTCATGAAAGAGCCGTTGCTATTTCTAAATACCTGATTTCAGATGTGAATGATCCTTTCTCTTCCGTCACCTTGGACGCTGATAAAATAGCGAAAGAGCCGTTTTTACTCATTGATGAGATGTGCTCTATTTCTTTTTTCGGTTCGTCTAAACTCGTTAAAATACGGAATCCCGCTTCCGATATAGCTAATGCGGTTTCCGCTCTGCTTTCTCATACTAGCATCAATAACACTCTCATCATAGAAGACGGCGAGCTTAGTGCTAAGTCAAAACTCAGAAAAATCTGTGAAGACCATGCCTTAGCCGCAGCCATTCCCTGTTACGTTGAAGATAATGCCTCAAAATCCAGATTTATAAGGGATTTTCTTTCTCAAAATTCTATTTCTGCCGACTCTTCCGTCATAAATGCTGTTGCAGAGGTCATGCCTCCTAACCGTCTTGCTATGAGAAGCGAATTGGACAAATTTGTTACCTACATAGGCAATAGCAAGACTGCCTCTATGGAGGACGTTGAGGCTTGCTTTCAGAGTGCCGCCGGTTCTTCCGTAGATGATTTAATCCTTGCGGCAGCTTCCGGTAATACTTCTGCCGCCATGCAGATGCTGGATTTTCTGTTTGCCGAGAAGACTCCTCCTATCATGATTTTACGCTCTGCCCAGCGTCATTTTATGAAACTGCATTTTATCAAACTGCAAAACGCTTCGGGAATATCAATTTCAGAGGCTGTAAGCAATCTGAAGCCCCCTGTTTTCTGGAAGCATAAAGATATTATTGCGGGTCAGGCTGCGAAACTGTCTGTTAGAAGAATTGAGGCTGCTCTTTTGAGGCTTTATAATTCGGAGAGACTCATAAAGTCCGGCACTGTACCCATAGAAACGCTTTGTTCTCAGACTATATTGGGATTATCTTTATAAGGGTATCATCATGGCGGATTTGGCAATTTACGATTTTGACCACACTCTTGTTACCAAGGATTCTTTGTTCTTGTTCTTAGATGCTGCCTGCGGAAAGCCGGCAACATACAGTGTTCTGGTTTCTGCACTGATACGATATGTTTTTTTGAACAAAGAGACCAAACAAGAAATAACCTTCAGAACATTTATGAAAAAAGAAATAATTAAGCGGCTGCTGGTCGGCAGAACACTTGATGACATGACAGCTGCCGCCGCACAAGTAAGGCGAAAGCAGGTCATAAAAAAAGATATGTTTGATACTCTCATAGACCACTTGGACAAAGGCGATACTATACTTATAGCGTCCGGCAGCCTCAGCCTTTACCTTCCGGAGCTTTTACGGGATATTCCTCATGATGCGCTTATCTGCACCAGCATAAGTACAGAGAACAACATTGTTACCGGAGAGATGACTTCAGGCAACTGCGTGTGGAAGCGCAAGGCGGAGCTTGTTAAAGAGTGGATAGATACTCAGGAAAAGAACGGCATGTTTTTTGATGAAATCTATGCTTACGGGAATCCTCCGGACGATGAGCCTCTTATGGAGCTTGCCGATTATCGGACTTTGATAGATAAATAGATTTAAGCCGATATACGCTCTTTAGCCTTTATCAGGAGCTTTTTTACCTTGCGGGCATCTTCTGTGAGCTGGCTGTCCTTAGTTCCGAGAAGCCAAGCGTCAATGCCTCCGTTGTGCTCTATGGTGCGGATTCCGTTCGCAGTCAGACGCAAGGATACGGATTTCCCCAGTATATCGGAGGGAAAAGAGCAAACTTGAAGATTAGGCTGCCAACGCCGGCGGGTCTTATTGTTGGCATGACTTACATTATTTCCAAAAAGCGGTCTTTTACCGCTGACTGCACAAATACGGCTCATAACATCACCTACTGAATTAATTGAACTAAAGCTAGGGGGTTTATATGTGATTTTGCATCTGGAAGTCAAGCATATCTTTTCGTTTTAACCATATTATTCCACTTCGCTGTTTTTCCTTATACTTTGCTATAAATTTGAGTTCAATAGAAATCGCTATCATTATGATGGCACAATGAAAACACGCCCCAAGACCATTTTTGACAAAAGATACTCCCGCTTGATTGCGGACTTAATCGCTATTCGCAAAAATAAAGGGTGGAGTCAGCGGGAATTAGCAAAACAAGCACAAGTATCTCATTGCTTCATAGGCAGAACAGAAACCAAAGAAAGACGGTTGGATTTGATTGAAGCAATAGACTTAATGCGGGTATTAGGGCTTAGAAACCCGGACATTGTTAAGAAAATAGCTGAGTTGATAAACGCATAGAATGCTTAGGAAAATCACCTCTTTCTTGCTCGATATAGTCTTTCCTCCGGAGTGCATTGTATGCGATGCTCCTGTCGGGAGTCCTAATTCTCTGTGTATTGACTGCTGGAAAAATATCGAATTCATTTCAGACCCTGTCTGCGATCAGTGCGGAAAGCCTCTTGAGTACTATCCGGATTTTGCGGAAAAGGAGCGAGTCCTCTGTTTCGAATGTATTGCCGTGCCTTCCAGCGTACATCAGGCGCGCGCAGTAATGATATACGGCGATACCAGCAAAAAACTGATTCTGCTTCTGAAACACGGAGACAGAGTCCACCTTGCCAGAATTCTGGCTCCTTTAATGGTCAGCACCGGCAGAGACCTTCTCAATGCTGCCGATATTATAGTTCCGGTGCCTCTGCATACTTCCAGACTGCTTCATCGTAGATATAATCAGGCGTCCATGCTGGCGAAACACGTAGGCAAACTTACTTCTACACCCGTGCTTTTCAACACTCTGAGAAGAGTCAAAAACACTCACCCTCAGGGCATTATGTCAAAAGAAGACAGAGATAAAAACATTCACAATGCTTTTCACATTACGGCTTCCGAGAAATTCAAAATCCGCAGCAGAAACATTCTTCTTATTGATGATGTCCGCACTACAGGCTCTACATCGGAAGAATGCGCCAGAGTGTTACTAGAAAACGGAGCAAATAAAGTTACTTTATTGACATTGGCAAGAACGATGCCGCAAAAACCACTACCCTGTCAGTTGCTACGCAACTGCCACCCCTTCCCTTAAAAGGGAAGGGGAATACTCTCTCAGCAGTTCCTCTAATTTTCCATTTTCCATTTTCCATTTTCCATTTTCTAAAGGAGCAATATCAAAAACTATCTTAGAATTCTGTTTGTCCAAAGATATAACTACGCGTCCTCCGGATTGTAATCTGCCGAACAGAAGCTCTTCGGACAGCGGTCTTTTCACGTATTCCTGAATTACCCGCGCAAGAGGTCTTGCGCCGAACACTGCGTCATACCCTTTGTTCGCCAGCCACGTTTTCGCATCGTCATTAATATTTATAATTACATTCTTCTCTTGAAGCTGAGTCTCAAGCTGTAGAATAAATTTCTCAACCACTCTCTCTACAACAGCCTGCGGCAGAGGCGCAAACTGTATGACTGCATCAAGACGATTTCTGAATTCCGGCGAAAACAGCTTTTCAATCGCTTCTTTGTCGCTGCCTTCCGAGAACGTCCTCTCAAAGCCTATAGCCTTTTTGCTAAGCTCCGCAGATCCCGCATTAGTAGTCATAATCAAAATAGTATTCCTGAAATTCACAGTCTTACCGTTGTGATCAGTAAGCATTCCGTTATCCATGACTTGCAGCAGAATATTGAATATATCCGGGTGCGCTTTTTCTATTTCGTCCAACAGCAAAACACAATACGGGTGCTGATCAACAGCATCAGTCAAAAGCCCGCCCTGATCAAAACCAACATATCCGGGAGGAGCTCCTATGAGACGGGAAATACTGTGCTTTTCCATGTACTCGGACATATCAAAACGTTTAAGCTCAATCCCGAGCGTTATGGCAAGCTGCTTTGCAACTTCTGTCTTGCCGACTCCGGTAGGTCCTGAAAACAGATACGAACCAATCGGCTTCTCATGGTCTCTAAGTCCGGAGCGCGCCAGTTTAATAGCACTCACCAGCGCATCTATCGCAGGGTTCTGCCCGAAAACCAAAGCCCTTAGATTAGTATCAAGATTCTGTAACACTAATTTGTCATCAGAGCTGATGGATTTTTGCGGTATTCTTGCCAGCTTGGAAACTATCATCTCAATATCTTTAACATCAATGATACTTTTGCGGGACTCTTCGGCGATTAATTTCTGAGAGGCTCCAACCTCGTCCAGCACATCAATAGCTTTGTCCGGCAGCTTTCTTTCGTTGATGTATCTGTCTGCGAGATGCACTGCGGATTTTATAGCCTCGTCCGTAAAAGAGAGGCTGTAGTACTTTTCATAAATAGGCTTCAATCCCATTAGAATCCGCACGGAATCGGAAACAGAAGGCTCTTTCACGTCAATCTTTTGAAAGCGTCTTGCAAGCGCAGGATCTTTCTCGAACTGAGAGCGGTAGTCCTTGTAAGTAGTAGAACCTACACAGCGCAAAGAGCCCGAAGCCAGCGCAGGTTTCAGCAAATCAGAGGCATCTGCAGAATTGGAAGAAGCGGAAGACCCGGACCCGACAAGAGTGTGAATCTCGTCTATGAAAAGAATAGAATTAGGAATAGATTTTAAATCTTTAAGAATAGCCTTTATGCGTTCTTCCATATCTCCTCTGTACTTTGCGCCAGCCAGCAAAGACCCCATGTCCAGAGAAAAAATAACAGTGTCCCTAAGAGCTTTAGGCACTTCGCCGTTGACAATGTTTCTTGCAAGTCCTTCCACAATAGCAGTCTTGCCAACTCCTGAATCTCCTACTAAAACAGGATTGTTCTTGTGCCTCCTGCACAAAATCTGCATAGTGCGCTCAAGCTCCTCGGAACGCCCGATAAGAGGATCTATGTCTCCGGCTTTAGCCTTAGCATTAAGATTCACACAAAAACGCGCCAGAGCTTTTGCCTTCTTTGCGTTATGTGCCGGATTAGGAACTTCTTCAATTCCAACGTCCTGTTCATAAACCTCTGTCATATCATCTTCATCATCATCGTATTCTGCAGAGGTGTACATATCGAGAATATCATGAAAATCATTATCTCCCGAAGATTTATGCGAGAGAAAACGAATTACTGAAAATCTGGATATATTTTGCAGATTCAAAAAATAAACGGCGTGGCTGTCCCGTTCCGAAAGAATGCAGACAAGCAGGCTTGCGCCCGTAGCTTCTTCCTTTTCAGCAGACTGAACATGTATAATAGCGCGCTGGATTACGCGTTGGAAACTGGTAGTAGGCTGAGGACCTATGGATAATTTGCGAAAATGAGCGGAAGCACCTTCGGAAGCCTCGGATTCCTTAGAATCAGCAGGAGAGGAAAAGGCAAAAGCAGAAGGAGGCGAAGAAGGTCTGGAAATCAAGTGCTCCAGTTCGGTATCAATATAATTAGTGAGATCGGAGCGAAGCTGCGCCATGTCCACGCCGCAGCCTATAAGAACAGGGCGCGCGTCAGGGTCGTCCATAAGAGCAAGCAGCATATGTTCCAGAGTTGCGTATTCGTGCTTGCGGGAGAAAGCTAATGAGACGGCTCTGTGAAGAGTCTTTGCGAGGTTCTTAGAAATCATGGTAAAAAAGTACCTATTCTTATGTGTATGTAAAATAATATAGAGCAGAAATCAAATATAACAAGTAGCTTTGTTATGTTTTTAATAACGCCTTGTAAAGTAGGTATAATTAAGGTAATGTAAAATGTAGAATGTAAAATGTAGAATGTAGAATGTAGATTTAAATGATAGTTCTAGGCATAGAATCCAGCTGCGATGATACCGGTGTCGGCATTGTTGATGATAAACGCAATATCCTTGCGAACGTAACAGCCTCTCAGCTTGTTAAGCACAGCCCCTATGGAGGCGTTGTGCCTGAAATTGCTGCAAGGGCTCACTTGGAAGCTCTGGCTCCTTGTATGAAAGCTGCTTTGAAACAGGCTAATCTGGATTTTAAAGACATAGACGCTGTGGCTGCTACAACAGGTCCCGGATTAATAGGCGGTCTTATTGTAGGCTCTGCTTTTGCCAAATCTCTTTGCTTGGTTTCTTCTAAACCTTTTGTCTCTGTGAATCACCTTGAAGCCCATGCTTTGACTGTGCGGATTACTTCCGATGTTGCTTTTCCCTATGTTCTCCTGCTTGTTTCCGGAGGGCATTCTCAGTTTGTGCTTGTGAGCGGAGTAGGGGAGTATAAGCTGCTTGGTTCTACTCTGGACGATGCTGTGGGCGAGTGCTTTGACAAATGCGCCAAGCTCTTGGGGCTGGGATATCCGGGAGGTGTTTTAATCGAGGCAAGAGCTAAGAACGGCAATCCTTCAGCCTTTAATTTGCCGAAACCTATGCTTGGAAGGGCTGGCTGCGATATGTCGTTCTCCGGGCTTAAAACAGCAGTAAGAACTATTGTTGATTCTTACGGCGTGTTGTCCGATGGATTTGTCGATGATATGGCTGCCTCGCTGCAAGAGACAGTAGCATTATGCCTCAAAGACAGAGCCTCTCACGCCATAGAAACAGTTCTTTCTATGAATGTATATCCCAGTGCGTTCGTTGTTTCAGGAGGTGTAGGAGCTAATCTTGCAGTGCGTTCTGCCTTACAGAAATCAGCGTCTTTATTTTCTATACCGTTTACAGCTCCTCCCGTGTCGTTGTGCACGGACAACGGAGTAATGACAGCATGGGCGGGCTTAGAGCGTTTTCGTTTAGGAATTTCAGACCCTCTCGCAGTGCGGGCAAGACCCCGCTGGCCGCTTCAGGAGGTTAAGAATATTTGATAAGAGTAATGTAGAGTTCCACATTCCTATTTCCTCCACCACGTGTCTATCACTGATAAATCATACTTAGGCTTCACTTCCGGCTGACCGAACTTGTCCCAGTACGCTATCTTATATTTTCCGGTATACCAATGCGGAATCACATAATAATTCCACAACAGAATTCTGTCTAAGGCTCTGGTAACGGCTATAAGGTCTTCCCTTGTAGGAGCCTGTATAATATCTTCTACCAAATCGTCCACTATTGGATTCTTTATGCCGATAAGATTGCGGCTGCCTTTAATATCTGCTTTCTGAGAACTCCAGTAATCTCTTTGCTCATTGCCCGGAGATATGGACTGCCCGAACACATTCACTATCATGTCATAGTCAAAATTATCAGTCAGATGCTGGTACTGCGCAGTGTCCACTACCCTGTATCTGGCTTTTATTCCCAGTTTTTCCAAATTTCTCAGGTACGGCTGAATCCATCTTTCAAATATATTTTGATTCTCTAGAATCTCGAATGTAAAAGCCTCTCCTTTGCTGTTTCTCAGCACTCCGTTTTTCAGCTCCCAGCCTGCTTCTTTCAAAAGAGCTGCGGCTTTTACCAGATTCTCTCTGTTGTTCCCTGAGCCGTCTGTTTCCGGAACTTTGAACTCTTCAGTGAATATTTTATCATCTATTTTTCCCTTATATTTTTTCGCGTACTTTTTCAGAATCTCCAGCTCTTTGCCGCTAGGCAGTCCTCTTGAAGCCAGCTCGGAATTCTCAAAATAACTCTTTGTCCGAGTGTATGCCCCATAAGCTAGGTTTTTATTTCCCCACTCGAAATCAAACGCATATATTAATGCTTGTCTTACTCTTATATCTTGGAATATCGGTTTTCTTATATTAAACACAAACGCCTGCATTCCTACGGGCAGTTCGTTCTTCACTTCGTCTCTTTTTATATCTCCTCTTTTCACCGCAGGCGTGTTGTAGCTCAATGCCCAGTTCTTGGCTATGTTCTCGAATCTGTAGTCATACCTTCCTGCCAAAAACGCCTCTGTCGCAACAGTAGCGTCTCTGTAGTAGTCGTATGTTATTTTATCAAAGTTATACCGTCCTTTATTTATAGGCAGATTCGTTGCCCACCAGTCTTTTACTCTGCTGTATGATATAGTTCGTCCTTGCGTAAAAGTATCTATTTTGTAAAGGCCGCTGCCCATTAGCGGCTCCAGAGTAGTTGCTGTAAAATCCCTGTTCTCCCAGCTTTTCTTAGACAGCACCGGAAGTTCTCCCATTATCATGGCAAGCTCCGTATTAGTCCCGTCCTTGAACGAAAACTTCACGGTATCAGGAGCTGTTTTTTCTGCCTTTACTACGTCCTTGTAATAGCTCCTGTATAAAGGGTGTCCTTGCTGTTTAAGAGTCTCAAACGAAAAAATCACGTCTTCCGGCGTTATCTTGCTTCCGTCATGAAAACGCGCCTCTTTTCTTATTTTATACGATATGGAACTCTTATCTTTAGGTATTGTAACGCTTTCCGCTATCCACCCGTAAGTGCTGAACGGCTCGTCCGAGGACTTGTACATCAGCGTTTCAAACACTAAGCCTGTGCCGCTCGCAGGAATCCCTTTCAGAGTAAACGGATTCAGCGTATCAAAAGTACCTAAAGAATGCAGCCTAATCTCTCCTCCCTTGGGAGCTTCCGGATTAACGTACTCGAGGTGCTTGAAATTCCTGTTGTACTTAGGCGTTCCGTAAAGTGCCAGTGCGTGATTACTGCTTTTTGCCTCAGACGGCACGCCCAGCACTATAAACACTGCGCACAGAGCGTACAAAAACGATTTTTGGAACATGGTAAATGTCCTTAATATACAGTTGAAATCAGAGCTGAATAATACTATATAGTAGCAGCATAGAATAAAGTATAGGAAAAATGAATGCTTTTTATTAATGAGACTGAAAAACTGACAGACTTTTGCGAGTCTCAGAAAAATAACGAGTTTATAACTGTTGATACTGAGTTTGTAAGAGAGAAAACGTATTACCCTAAGTTATGCCTGATACAGGTGTGCGGTCAGAACGGAGAAGCTGCGGTCATAGATCCGCTGGCAAAGGAACTTGATTTGGAGCCTCTGATTAATATCATGCAGAACGAAAAGATTCTGAAAGTTTTTCATTCTGCAAGACAGGATATAGAGATATTCTACAATATAATGGGAAAGGTGCCGTCTCCTATATTTGATACTCAAATAGCGGCTATGGTGTGCGGGTACGGAGAGACTGTCAGCTATGAGGCATTAGTGCACTCCGTTAAGAAAGTTTCCATAGATAAATCCAGCAGGTTTACGAATTGGCAGCATAGGCCGTTGTCTGAAGAACAGGTGCAGTATGCTCTGGGCGATGTGACGTATCTGAAAGATGTGTATGAGCATCTTAATGAAGAGCTTAGGAAAAGCAGCAGAACAAGCTGGTTCACGGAAGAGCTGGATATTCTGAAAAACGAAGAGATGTACAAACAGGTGCCTGAAGAGGCATGGAAGAGATTTAAGATTAGGACTGATAAAAGCGCAGTGAAAGCTATTATCAAAGATGTTGCGGAGTGGAGAGAGAGGGAAGCTCAGAAGCAAAACGTACCTCGCGGATATATACTGAAGGACGAGGCGTTAGTGGAGATTGCGAACAGAAAAATAAAGACACCCGAGGATCTGGCTACAGTACGGGGACTCAATAAAGGCTTTATGAAAAGTTATCGCGCCAAAGAACTTATCAAGATAGTAAAAAAGGCAATACAAAACTCTAAGGAACAGACGAATATTGAAAAAGAGACTGATAAAAGAAAAGGAAAAGGCGGCAGTGCTTATGCGGGTATTGCTCCGTGTGTAGAGCTTATGAGAGTGCTGCTGAAACAAGTCAGCTGCGAGTCTGGAGTGGCCTGTAAACTGATAGCCAGTACCGAAGACATAGAAAACCTTATAGTAGACGAGACAATGCCCAATAGGGCTCTTACCGGCTGGCGGCGTGAGATTTTCGGCGAAAAGGCTTTAGCTCTTAAATCCGGAAAAATAAAGCTGAGTATAGAGGATAGGCAAGTTACTTTTTCAGAATAAACAAATAGATAGCTGTTTGTTTAATTTGCTGGTAATCTTTTGTTAAGTATTGTAACTTCAAAATAGTATGTTGATTCTTTTGATTCTTTCCTAGGATTCTTTTATGCTGAATTCGGTCGGCTCTTCTATAACGCTTCCAATCCCCCAGCAGTCTTCTAAGCCTCAGCTTTTTAAGACTGAAACACAGGATTTGGCTCAGAATAAGAGTTTCTCTTCGCACTTGCGCGTGTTTAATGCCGCAGATATGTCTTTTATTGATAAGAGTCAGTTCGCAAACGCTCCCAGAGGCAGCTTTCTCGATATTTTAGTGTGAAGCTGTGAGCAGTACCTCACCCATAGAAGAAGGTTTCATTCATTTAAGAGTAAGATCTGCGTACTCTGTAGCAGAAGGTGCTGTAAGAGTAACCGAAGATGCTGCGGATAAAGAAGCGGGCTATGTTCCGGTCAGAAAAGATTTAATAGAGCTGTGTTCAGCCAATAAAATGCCTGCGGTAGCTCTTACTGATACGGGCAATTTGTTCGGAGCTATGGAGTTTGCTAAGGCGGCTGTTGGCAAGGGTATACAGCCTATCATAGGAGTTCATGTTTTTGTGCCGGCATTCAGTGCGGAAAACACAAAGAAACATGCCTCTTACAAGCTGGTGCTGTTAGTCCAAAATGAAAAAGGTTATAAAAATTTATCGGCACTGATAACTAAATCGTTTACTGACAAGAAAAGAGCTTTTCCTTTTGTGACCTACGAGGAGCTGGCGGAAAAATCCGAAGGACTCATAGCGTTGTCAGCCGGACTCGATGGAGAGATTGCCAGTCTCTTGCTGATGAACAAAAAAGAAGAGGCTCTGAGAGCTGCTGAAAAGCTGTCGCAGATTTTTCCTGAGAGATTTTATATAGAGCTGAACAGACACGTAAACGAGGAAGAAGCCGGAGAGAAAGAAGAGATTTACATCAAAGAACGCAATATAGAACAAGGTCTCATAGATGCGGCATATTTGCTGGATATACCGCTGGTTGCGACTAATGATGTGTATTTTGGAGAGGCTGATATGTATGAGGCTCATGACGCGCTCTTGTGCATATCGGAGAAAACAACCATAGCGGACGAGAACAGAAGAAAGGTTACGAAGGAACATTATTTCAAATCTGCAAAACAGATGAGGAAACTGTTTAAGGATATACCGGAGGCGTGCAATAACACTGTTGTTATAGCGCAGAGATGCGCATACATGCCGCCTGTGAGAGATCCGATACTGCCGGTATTTTCGGAAAATGAAGACAGAGATTTAAGAGCAAGAGCAAAAGAGGGACTGGAAATAAAGTTTCAGCAAATGGGGTCGATTACAAAAGAAAAGCGGAAACTGTATGAAGACAGATTGAATTATGAATTGGACGTTATCAACAAAATGGGATTTCCCGGATATTTCCTGATAGTGTCTGATTTTATCAAATGGTCTAAGGATAACGGAGTAATAGTAGGACCCGGAAGAGGCTCTGGCGCAGGATCTCTGGTAGCATGGACTATACTGATAACGGATTTGGATCCGATAAAGTATGACCTGCTGTTTGAGCGTTTTATGAATCCGGACAGAGTGTCTATGCCGGATTTCGATATAGATTTTTGCCAGCAGAAGAGAGAAAAGACTATAGAATACGTACAGCAAAAGTACGGAGCGGACAGAGTAGCCCAGATAATAACGTTCGGAAAGCTGCAAGCCAGAAACGCAGTACGCAGCATAGGCAGAGTACTCGGAATGCCTTACGGGCAGATAGATAAGATTTCTAAACTGATTCCGGCAATGGAAGCCGGAAAACCGGTAAAGCTGGCAACTGCGATTATGAGAGAGCCGGAGCTTAAAAAACTGCAGGACGAGGACACGGAAATAGCGCACCTTATGGATCTGGCATTGAAGATAGAGGGGCTTTTGGGCAATGCTTCTACGCACGCAGCAGGCATAGTAATAGGCGACAGACCGCTTGTGGAGCTGGTGCCGCTGTATCAGGATCCGTCCGCACGCCTGCCTGCTACACAGTTTGATATGAAGTCAATAGAGAGCACCGGGCTTGTGAAATTTGACTTTTTGGGACTGAAGACGCTGGACGTGCTTCAGATGACAGTGGACTTCATACAAGAGAACGACAAAATAAAACTGGATTTGAATGCGATACCGTTAGATGACGAGAAGACGTTTGCAATGCTGTCCAGAGGAGATACTACCGGCGTGTTCCAGCTTGAAAGCGCAGGCATGAGAGATGTTCTCAGGAACATGAAGCCCAACAGGCTGGAAGATATTATAGCGTTGGGAGCCTTGTACAGACCCGGGCCTATGGAGAATATACCGAAGTACATCAAGTGCAAGAACGGAGACGAAGAAGTAGAGTATCTGCATACTGTTCTGAAGCCTGTTCTGGAAAGCACGTTCGGGATTTTGATATATCAGGAACAGGTTATGCAGGCGGCTCAGATACTTTCCGGATACAGCCTTGGGGCTGCGGATTTGCTAAGGCGGGCGATGGGCAAGAAAAACGCCAAAGAGATGAAGGCGCAAAGAACAAGGTTCATAGAGGGCGCACAGAAGAAGCATGAAGTGCCTAAGAAACAAGCGGGTGAGATTTTTGATCACATAGAAAAATTTGCGAATTACGGATTCAATAAGAGTCATTCTGCTGCGTATGCGGTGATAGCTTATCAGACAGCATATTTGAAAGCTAATTATCCGGTGGAATTTTTTGCGGCCGCTATGAATTTCGAGCTGGGTAACCTTGAAAAGATAGCAATATTCAAACAGGAGCTGAAAAAGATAAGAGTACAATTATTGCCCCCGGACATAAACAAATCATACCCTGTGTTTAAAGTAGAGGAGTATAAGAATAAGAAAGCGATAAGATATGCATTTTGCGCTATAAAAGGGGTGGGAGAAAAGGCTATGGAGGCTGTAGTTGAGGTGAGAGACAGCAAGGATTTCAAAGATGTTTTTGATTTTGCGGAAAGAGCAGGCTCTCATGTAGTCAACAAAAAGATGCTTGAGGGTTTAATATTTGCAGGAGCCTTTGACAATATAAACAAGAACAGAGCCCAGCTGTATGCAGGTATGGATCTGATAACCAAGTACGCTCAATCGGAAACCAGCGACAAGGAATCAGGACAGAGCAGTATTTTTGATATGCTGTCGTCCGGAGCGGGCATGTCTAAGCCGGTGCTGCCGGTTGTCAAGAATTGGGACGATATAACTAAGCTCAAGAACGAATTTTCCGCTATAGGATTTTATTTATCCGCGCACCCTATGGATAGTTACAGAGCAATGCTTGATAGAATAGGGGCTAAGAAATATCAGGATATTCTGAATGATAAAAGGCTATCGAGTTCCAGAGTAAAGCTGGCGGGAGTTGTTACGGCAAAGCAGGAGCGCATATCAAAGAAGAGCGGCAGCAGATTTGCGGTTATAACAGTGTCGGACGACAGCGGAGAATTTGAAGTTATGATATTCAGTGATTTGCTGGCGGAGAAAAGAGAAGTTCTGGAAGAAGGTAAGTCAATATTTTTGGAAGTGGAATGTCAGTTGGCTTCTAAGGAACCCACGGACGGAGTGGCTTCAGAGCCTGTGCTGCGGTTGATTGCAAAAAACATAGAGCCGTTTGAAGACGTGGCGTTAAAGTCATTGAAGGGAATGAAAATAAAATTATTTGACGTGTCGGACGTGGCGGAGATAAAAAAGGTTCTGGAGGATTCTCCGAAGGGCAAGGCGTGTGTGATACTGAATGTGTCCATAGATGAGACGCTTGAAGCGGACATAGAGCTTAAAGGAGGCTGGACTCTTGATGAACTGGCAAAGACAAAGCTGCGGCAGATAGGAGACGGGCTGGTGATTGGAGAGTATTAGATATAATGTAAAATTGAAAATGTAAAATGAAGAAAAAAACAAAAAACGTAAAGAAAAACCCCGAATCTGTTTGGTTTGGGAAAGAGAGAGTCACGCCTGATAAAAAGACTGCTCTTGTAGACGGGGTTTTTTCTTCGGTAGCAAAAAACTATGATATTATGAACGATCTTATGTCTATTGGAATGCACCGCATATGGAAGAATATATTTGTGTCGGATATTTGCGCTTCTATGAATGCTTCTGCGAAAAAGATTAAGGTTTTGGATTTAGCAGGAGGGACTGCCGATATAGCGATAAAGCTGTATGGCATGTCTATGGCGAAAGCTGCTGTAACAGTGTGCGATATAAACGAACAAATGCTTGAATACGGTAAGGCTAAGGTAGTGAATAGCGGCATATTGTCCGGCATAGATTTTGTTTTAGGCAATGCTGAGAAACTCCGGTTTGAAGACTGTTCTTTTGACTATGTAGTAATCTCTTTCGGCATACGAAACGTTGCCAGAATAGACACTGCATTGTCCGATATTTTCAGAGTCCTTAAACCCGGCGGACAGTTTTTTTGCTTGGAGTTTTCTTCCGGAGTCGACCCAAAATTTAAGTACGGGTATGATTTGTATTGCGATGTAGTGCTGCCGTTTCTTGGGACTCATGTTGCAAAAGACAGAGAGGCATATGAGTATCTGGCGAAAAGCATTCAGTCTTTTCCCAATCAGGAGTCTTTTGCAAAAAGGATTTCAAAGGCAGGCTTTTCTGATGTAAAATGGAAGAACCTGTTTTCCGGCATAGCGGTAGAGCATTACGGAATCAAAAAATGCAAATAGCAAAACAACATAATCTGACGCGCGGAAATGCGGCAAAAAACCTATGGGATTTTATGCTGCCGTATCTTGTAACATATCTGATTCAGGCTCTCTACAGTACTGCGGATCTGTTTGTCTTAGGAAAATTCGGCAGCGGCGCCATATCTGTAGCTGCCGTAACTAACGGCATGATTATAATGTGGTTGGTGCTGGGAATTGTAATGGGGTTTACTACCGGAATAACCGTGCTGATAGGTCAGTATTACGGCGCAGGCAATCGCAAACAGCTCAAAAGGTGCATAGGCTCCAGTATTTCTGCCTACATGATATTTGCGATAGTATATACAGCTATAATGCTAATGTTTATTCCATACATTCTGAGAATTATGGGGGTGCCGGAAGATGCTTTTGCTGAAACGCTTATTTACACAAACATATGTTCTTTAGGCATAGTTTTTATAACGGGCTATAATATATTTGCCGCGATATTCAGAGGAATAGGAAACTCTAAAGTGCCTCTTGTCATTGTGGCTATAGCGTGCAGCATTAACATAATACTGAATTTTATTTTAATCGCATGGCTCGGGTACGGTATTGGCGCTGCTGCAATAGGAACAGTGTTTTCTCAGGCTTTAAGCATGTTTTTGATGTTATGGTTTATGACGAAAACAAACATAGGTTTTTCGTTCAAGAAGAGAAATTTTATCATAGACAAAAAAATCTTGAATGAGCTGCTAAGAATAGGCGTTCCTATATCTGCAACGGAAGTGAGTTCGGCTTTAGCGTTTACATTCGTACAGACTGTAATAAACGGCATGGGGCTGGCTGCTGCTGCCGGTGCCGGAATAGTGACGAGAATCAGTTTGTTTGTGTGGCTGCCTGCCTTTGCATTTATGGGATCCGTATCTGCAATAACGGCTCAGAGCATAGGAGCGAAAAAGCCTCAAAGAGCTGTGGTAACGCTCGGGCTTGGAATATATTGGACAACAGCGTTTGGAATATGCGTGTTTATACTGCAGATGTTATTTGCAGAAGAGGTAATAAGTTTATTTATAGGGCAAGGCACGGACAGAGCGGAAGAAGCGGTGCAAGCAGGAGTTATGTATATGAGAGGTATTGCTTGGGATTACATTTTATTTTCGATACTGTGCTGCTTAAACGGATTTTTCAACGGATGCAGAAGGACATTTTTTACTATGATAAATAACGTATTCGTTGCGGGTTTAGTAATAGTGCCGCTTACGTACATCTTTAGCAGACTGCCCGGCACATCGTTATATTTAATGGGCTTTATATGCCCGATAACTTCGGCAGTAAGCATAGTAATAGCAGGAATATACTTTTACAGCGGACGCTGGAAGCCGAAGCGTCTTTCCAAAAAAGACATAAGAGCCGCAGAGGTAACCCTGCCTGTAAGAAAATAGCCTAAAGTATAATCTGATTAGGTAGAAGCACTTTTCCCGCATATTGTCATTCCCGCGCAGGCGGGAACAGGGCAAGGTTGCTATACATACGCAGTTGACTGGTGTTTTCGTAGTTGATGATAATATTATAATCTTCAACAACAGAATACAGCAGGCTTGCCCGCTCACGCCTACGCGGGAGTGACAGTAGAGGAAAAAAGCGATTCTACCTGATCGGATTATGCCCTAGTATTCACATATTTTATTATTTGTAATAAAACGTATAACTAAGAAAAAACTGTTTTTAAATTAGTGCTTACGATGATTATGAGTGAACTAAGCATAAAAGAAGCTTCTGCGGCTGCAACTGATAAGCTGCTCGAAAGACTCGAAACAACGCCAAACGGCTTGAGTGCTGCTAATGCAGAAATTTCTCGGGAACTTCACGGCAGCAACAAAATCATTCACGGCAAAAAACTGCCGCTTCTCAAGCGCATAGTCTCAGCATTTGTCAGTCCGTTTACACTCATTTTGTTTGTACTAGCCGGCGTATCTGCTTTCACCGACATAATTTGGGCGGAACCGGGCGAGGCTAATCCTGTTACTGTCATCATTATCATGATTATGGTCATGATTTCCGGCGTGCTGCGTTTCGTGCAGGAGACAAGAAGCGGAAATGCCGCTGAAAGCCTTCTGAAAATGGTAAAAACAACTACCTGCGTCCAGAGGCTGGAAGCCGGAAAAACAGAAATTCCGCTTGAAGATGTTGTTGTGGGCGACATCGTGCACTTGGCTGCCGGCGATATGATACCGGCCGATATGCGCATCATACATGCCAAAGACCTGTTTGTCAGTCAATCGGCTCTGAGCGGCGAAAGCATTGCAGTGGAAAAATTTCGTACGCTGTAGAAAACAGCAGCTGCGGCAGCCTTATTGAATGCCCGAATCTTGCATTTATGGGATCGGATGTCATAAGCGGCAGTGCTATCGGCGTAGTCGTTGCTGTTGGCGAAAAAACCATATTCGGCGAAATGGCAAAACAAGTCAGCGTCAAGCCGGTACAAACCAGTTTTGAAAAAGGCATCAACGGAGTTTCATGGGTGCTTATCCGCTTTATGCTGGCAATGGTTCCGGTTGTGCTGTTCATTAACGGCTTCACCAAAGGCGACTGGGTCGAAGCAGTCCTGTTTGCCCTTTCTGTCGCAGCTGGATTGACTCCTGAAATGCTGCCGATGATAGTGACAACCTGCCTTGCCAAGGGTGCTATGAGTATGGCTAAGGAAAAAACTATCATCAAGAATCTGAACTCGATTCAGAATCTTGGCTCCATAGATATTTTATGTACGGATAAAACAGGTACGCTTACGCAGGACAAGGTAGCTCTGCTGTATCATTTGAATATTGAGGGGAAAGAAGATTTCCGAGTGCTGCGCCATGCTTTTCTAAACAGTTATTATCAGACAGGTCTGAAAAATTTAATGGCTTTTGCCGTTATTGAAAGAACGCAGCAAGAGCAGGAAAATGTGCCTGAACTGCAAGGACTTTCAGAAAAATACACTAAGGTTGACGAGATACCTTTTGACTTCCAGCGCAGGCGTATGAGCGTGGTTGTAAGCAAAACAGACGGCAAAACGCAGATGATTACCAAAGGAGCTGTAGAGGAAATGCTCTCTGTATGCGGCTTTGCCGAATATGAAGGCAAGGCTGTGCCGTTAACGGACATGATTAGAAAATATATTTTGAAGAAAGTGGATAAACTCAATGAGGACGGAATGCGGGTCATTGCCGTTGCGCAGAAGACCGATCACTCTCCGGTAGGCGCATTTTCCGCAGCAGATGAACAGGGCATGGTGCTTATGGGGTATCTTGCTTTTCTTGATCCGCCGAAAGAGTCTGCGGCAAAGGCTTTGAAGGCTATTGGCGGACTGGGCGTAGGTGTAAAAATTCTCACCGGCGACAATGATAAGGTTACAAGCTGCCTCTGCCGCCAACTGGGCATACCTGCAAAACAAATTCTGCTTGGCTCTGATATCGAGGCAATGGCAGATGATGCGCTCTGCAAGGCTGTTGAAACGGTCAGCGTTTTTGCCAAACTGTCGCCTCAGCAGAAAGTGCGGGTTATCAGCGCACTGCGCAGAAATGGGCATAGTGTCGGATATATGGGAGACGGCATAAACGATGCGGCAGCCATGAAGGCTTCTGATGTCGGTATTTCTGTTGACACTGCAGTTGATATTGCCAAAGAATCCGCAGATGTTATTTTGCTGGAAAAGGATTTGTTAGTGCTGCAAAAAGGCATTATTGAAGGCCGTAAAACCTATGCCAACATGATAAAATATATCAAAATGACTGCAAGCTCCAACTTCGGCAACATGTTTTCCGTGCTGGTAGCCAGTGCATTTCTGCCGTTTCTGCCCATGCTGCCCATTCACATTATAATTCTCAATCTCATTTATGACTTGAGCTGTACTGCAATTCCTTGGGATAATGTAGATAAGGAATTTCTTACTGCTCCTAGAAAATGGAATGCCTCGTCTATCGGCAAATTCATGATATGGATAGGTCCGACCAGCTCGGTATTTGACATCACTACTTATCTGCTCATGTATTTTGTGATTTGTCCTGCTATGTGCGGCGGTCTGTTGTTTCATGAAATCACTGACCCTGCAATGCAGGCTTACTATATATCGGTATTTCACGCAGGGTGGTTTGTAGAATCCATGTGGACTCAGACATTGGTTATACATATGATCAGAACTCCTAAGGTGCCTTTTATTCAAAGCAGGGCATCGGCTCCTCTTACACTTATGACCTTTGCAGGCATAGCGGTATTGACTGCAATTCCATTTACTGGTATTGGAGCAGCTATAGGACTAGCTGCTTTGCCGCCGGAGTATTTCGCATGGCTGGCATTAACGATTTTCCTGTATATGACTCTGGTTACAGTGTCCAAAAAACGCTTTGTCAGAAGGTATGGAGAACTGCTATAGTTTATCACTAAGGATAGTTATGAAAGAAATACTTTTAAAAGAAAAATTTTTGATATTGTCCACATTGTTTATGAGCGTTCTGTTTGCCTACGCAGTAACAAGAGGCATATGGAAACTGGAAATAGCCCCTGTGCTGAAATGGAGCGTATCTCTGTTTTTGTTAACAGGCGTATTTAATGTAGTATTTTTGCTGAGTGTGAGACCGGACGCTTATAATTTTTTGTCTATACTTTTTGGAACAGCGCAAGTTTCTATAGTGTTTTTGTTTTTAGCAACACTTGTTTTAGAGGGACTGCGTATTGCAAATGTATATACGAACATGGCGGGCGTGATAATAATGAGCTGTGCTGCGGTGCTGGCAGTGTACTCTGTATATAATTCTGGTACTGCTCCGCGAGTACGGAATATAGAAATAGCGTCTCCGCTTTTGCCTGAAGATTGGAAGCCTATAAGAATAGTGCAGCTTTCGGACATGCACATAGGAATGGGCATGAGCAGAGAAGATTTTGTATCTGCAATAGCGGAAGTGAAAGCTATTAAACCTGATATGATAGTAATTACCGGAGATGTCATAGACGGTTATGTAGAAGAATTGCTTTCTGAAGTTAGTTTTCTTAAGGAGCTGGAAGCTCCGTTGGGAGTCTTTGCAGTGAACGGCAATCACGAAACGTTTTTTGGAATTCAAAAGTGGACAGATGCTTTTGAAGCAATGGGAATAAGTGTTTTAAGAGATGAGTACAAGACAGTCAAAAACGATAAGCATGATTTTGTGATAAAAGGTATAGAAGGCTCTTCTAATTCTTTTAGTGAAAAACAAGAAACGAATTTGCCGGTTATTATTTTGGCACACTATCCGGGGATATTTTTAGAATCTAAAAAGCAAAATCCGGTCCTGCAGCTTTCCGGACACACGCACGGAGGAATGTTTTTTCCGGTAAGTATGCTGGTAAAAGCATTTAACAAAGGATACGTCAGAGGACTCTATCAGGAAAACAACAGCTTTCTTTATGTGACTGACGGCACGGATCTATGGAGGGGCTTTCCTTCACGGCTGGGAACAAGCAACGAGATTCCGGTTATTACTTTAAAGAGTAAAATGTAGAATTGTTGAATGGTGTACCTAATTATCATACACGCCCTTAATTGTTGCTTGGGCTAGTATATGATTTTCCATTTGTTTATATAATTCGTTCAGGTAGAATCCGTTTTTTAGATTCAGCTCTCTATCCAACGCAAATACGTGAAGCTCGTATGTATGAGGTGTATCCGGCGGTGCCATGCCTCCGTAAAAACTGGACAGTTCTCTGCTTTGACTGCCTCCTTGTATGCTCGTCCAGCTATTGGCTCCTTGTACAAAGTCTTTGGCAGTCTGGCTTTCATTTTCTTTCAGCTCTTGCCGTTTCAAATTCGCAGCCAGCCAGTGAATCCACGTAAAGCCTTTGGTTACAGGGTACGCATCTTTATCTTCCAGCACGATTACGAATGTTTTTGTGTTGTCCGGCGGATTTTCTATTACCAGCGGAAGAGAATACGTAGGCATTCCGTTTTTATTCTTAGCACTCCCGTGCTTTCCGTATTTTGCATCAATTTTTCCGTCTTTTATGCCGCTTGATGATATTTGCATTTGTTCCTCCTGATTAGATTGATGATGCTAGTGTACAGCATATTACTATACCTTACAAGCGCACCATACAATCTAATCTGCGCTCATCGCTTTAACCAGCGACAGAATGCTGTATCTTTTGTTCTTATCCTTGATTTTATTGAACGCAGCAACAAGCTCCAGAGTTTCTTTCTGAGTTACCGTAGCAACATTAGGAAAGTTGTTTTTTATCTGTTCTGACAAAGACTCTTTGATAAGGGTAGGAATATTTTCCGATACAATGCCAACAGGCGCAGTGTCTTGTTTGAAAGGAACGCTGTTGTCTATGTCTTCGAAAAATTTGCTTACAGGTACGGAAAGCTCTTCTGCGATTTTCAGTAATTTATTGCAGCTTATTTTATTGTTTCCCCGTTCATATTTCTGGAGCTGCTGAAATGTTATTCCTATGACAGCGGCTAGTTTTTCCTGAGACATCTCTGAGGCGAGTCTGAATGATTTTATCCTGCCGCCTATTACATGGTCTACCAGAGAGTCTTTATCGGTCGGATAGATGATATACTCTCTTGGAGTTTTTTTTATTGGTTTCTTAGATTTTTTTTTCAAATGTCTTTTGTTTTGGGTCATACTGTTAATATAGATATACCAGTGCGCACATACAAGAGCATTATGTAAAATTATCACTTAATTTTTTTATTGCAATTTTTTATTTTAACCATTATTGCAATAAAACTTATTATTATCAATATCATAACAAAAACGAGATTATGCTGTCTTGCAAAAAAAGTACTTTCTGTCTTTAGCGGAAGAGGACGGTCTATGACTGCTTTTTCAAAAATATTTGTTTTTTCTATGATTCTGCCGTAGCCGTCAATTACCGCAGAAATCCCTGTGTTTGCCGCCCGTACTAACGGCAGCCCTTCTTCTATGGCTCGTACCCGCACTATAGCAAAGTGCTGATAGGGTCCGGTTGTTCTGCCGTACCATGCGTCATTCGTTGCGTTTATCAGAAAGTCCGGACGATTCTCAGGGTCTGTGACTCTTCCGGGAAATATCGCCTCGTAGCATATGAGCGGGCTGAATGACGGTAAGGAAGTTATTTCCAACGTTTTAATGCCACTGCCTTTTGTAAAATCTTCCCCGGTGCCAGCTATTGTTTGCAGAGGCAAGTATTTTCTGTAGGGTATGTATTCTCCGAACGGCACTAAATGCGATTTATCATATAGTCCTTGGATATATCCTTTGCTGTCTATGGCTGCAATCGAATTATAAAATTTTGCTTTATGATTCTCGTCCCAGCCTATGCGTACTGTTCCTGCTACTATTACAGTCTCAAACGGAATATACTGTGCGAGTTCCAGTCTTTTCATCGGATTTTGCACCAGATAAAACGCAGACGCTGTTTCAGGCAAAATTATGTAGTCCGGTTTTTTTTCGGAGTCCATCGCTGACAGCTCTATGAGAGTCTGGAAATTCCTCTCGCTTTCGTTTTTATCCCACTTCAGAGTCTGCTTTATATTAGGCTGTACTACCCTTACAAATATACTGCTTTCTTCACTCTTGTTGTTCTCTAGTCTAAGTACTCCGTATACCGCTAATACAACCAATACCGCTATTCCGATTAGCGGAATAGTTTTTTTATTTTTAGAAAACAAACATACTGGTAAACTTGCGGATATTCCTGTTATCAGAGTAAGTCCGTAAATCCCGATGACGCTTGTTATTTGCAGCATACTTAGAGATACGGACCACGTATAGCCCAGAAGATTCCATGAAAAACCTGTAAATAAATAGCTTCTTGCTATATCGCCTAAACACCACAATGCGCCGACTAATAAGGCTCCTTGCAGGTTAAGCAGTCCTTTGTGTTTTGCTATATCTTTTGCTATTACTCCGGCAAACCCATAGTACACTGCGAAAAAAGCCGGAAGTCCGGTAAGAGACAATGGCACTGCCCACCAGAATTTTTCTATGTCTACAAATAGTGCGGCTGAGATCCAGAAAAGCCCGAATATAAAAAATCCCAGAGCGAAAAACCAGCCGGTAAAGAACGCCTGTTTCAGGTTCTTTGCTATTTCCAGCAGTATTATAAATATAGGAAAGCATATCCATAGTATCGGAAACAAGTTGAACGGCGGCATTGACAGCACCATAAGGCTTCCCGCAGCAAATGCCAACGCAAGTCGTTTCCAGAGAGACAGCTTTGATAATTTCTCAATCATACTAATTAAAAGCATATCTGGGCACAGCAGCATTATTTGAAGGGTTCAGATCTTTTTGCAGCCTCGAAAATTCTTCCCATATTTCTTCCGGCACCCTGTCTCCTAGTTCAGCAAGATGCTTTTGTATTTTCGACAGTTCTTCCCTTTTTAACTCGCTATTGCAGGAGAACAGTATTTCCAGCTCTTTTTCAGAGAGATTCAAACCGTCCAAATTAAAATCTTCCTTATATGGCAAGTATCCCAGCGGAGTTTCTATCGCAGATATTTTGTTATCAATTCTTTTGCACATCCATTCGACAACTCTTATATTATCCCCGAAGCCGGGCCACGCATAATTTCCTGTTTCATCTTTATTAAACCAGTTCACATAAAATATTGACGGTGCATTATCTCCGAGTTTAGCTCCTATATCCAGATGATGTTGTAAATAGTCTCCAAAATTATATCCGCAGAAATCACGCATTGCCATGGGATCGTATTTTAATTCCCCTGGTGTCCCGTCAGTCGCTGCGGTTGTTTCAGAACAGATTGTTGCCCCTAAGTAGACTCCGTGGTTCCAGTCACGGCTTTGTCCTACGAGAGGAGTAGTATCAGATCTTCTTCCGCCGAATATTATAGCGTTTACTATCACTCCTTCAAGCGAATCTTCAGGAGCCAATACAGGGCAATTAGTTATAGAGGTAGTAAATCTGGCATTAGCATGCGCTGCCAGTTCTGTACTGTCTGGTGTCCAGTCATTATTCTTCCAGTTTTTCGCATGTTTTGGTTTTTTGTCATTTCCTTCCCAATAAACATCTCCGTCATCTGTCAATGCACAATTTGTGTACAATGTTCTTCCGTTCTCTATAGTCTTCATCATATTAGGATTAGTTGTCATGGATGTTCCCGGAGCAACTGCGAAAAAGCCGGTTTCCGGATTGAAAGCTCTTAGTCTTCTTTTTTCGTCTATGTACAGATAAGCTATATCGTCTCCCAGGCACTCGACTTTCCAACCTGGCAGCGTAGGTTCCATCATTGCCATATTGGTTTTCCCGCATGCAGACGGAAATGCTCCCACTAAGTGATACTGTTTGTTTTCCGGCGATGTAACCCTTATTATAAACATATGCTCTGCCATTCTGTCTGTGCCTTGCGCCTGTGCGGAAGCTATGCGCAGCATACACTTTTTTCCTAACAGAGCATTGCCTCCGTACCCTGTACCGTAAGAATATATGTTGTTTCCCTCAATGTCGTGGCATATGAATCTTCTATCCTTAGTATCGCAAGGCCATGTTTCAGTTCCGTCTCCATACCCGCAGGCGTGCATACATTTCGTAAAGTCTCCGTGTTCACCTAAGACATCCAGCACCTTGCTTCCTGTTCTTGTCATTTCGTGCATATGAGCCACAACGTAAGGACTGTCTGTTGTCTGTACGCCTATCTTTGAAAACTGCGAGCCGGTTGGACCCATAGAAAAGGGTATGACGTACATTGTTTTGCTCTGCATACAGTCTTTATACCGTTTTATCATTTCCCTCATTTCTTCCAATGATTTATGGAGGTTAGTAGGTCCGGCATCTTCTTTTTTTTCTGTACAGATATATGTATATTCTGCTGCTCTTGCAGTATCGCTTGGAGCAGTTCTGAACAAATAAGAGCCCGGTCTGTTCGGGATCGGTATTGCGATTCTTTGTTCTACCATCAAAGCCATAATGGCAGCGTATTCTTCCGGACTGCCGTCACATATGTATATATCTTTTGGATTGCACAGCTGCTCAGTTTCTTTGATAAATGAGAGTAATTTTTTGTTCTTAATGTCTTGGAGCTTTATTGGTGATTGCATGATTTTTCCTTTTTTTATAATTCCTAACTCCTAATTCCTAACTCCTAATTTCCTAAATTGCAAGCCATAACCCTATACTGAGCATCACTTCCCCGGTTCAGCCTGTCCCCATAGCCTCTCATGTGCAGAAATGACGGTTTTACTTCGCTTTTTGCGTCTTCACGCCCGTGCAGCGATGACAGCGAAATATGGTTAAATTTATCAAATATGTTGTTTAACGCTAAATTGAACGACAATAAAGTTTCTTCCGAGTCAGCTATGTAATTCCATTGATTTTCTCCGTTAAGCTCAGGTAGCTGCAAGCCTATGGCAGTATCGTGGACTATGTGATTGTGCGGCAGTTTGCTTATTATATCAAAAAACCGCCTGCCCAGCTTGTTGTTCTTTTTCTTTGTTTCGTCCATTATATCCCAGTGCATCACTTCTTCCGCACCCAGCACCAACGCTATGTGCGGCAGGTCGCTTTGCCACTCCCATTTATTGTTTTCTATTCTTTGCTTGTTCTTTAGGCTCTGCTGTTCGCTTTCTTCCTGCAGGTACAGCATATGTAGCATCTGAGAAATTTCTTCCTGCAAAGCAGAGTCTAATATCGCCAGTTCGTCTTTCGGCGTTTCGTTTTCATAAGTTCCTATTGTTGCGACTACTATTCTATAGCCTCCGGCTCTCATGCTTTTTGCCAAATCCAGCATAGATCTTTGCAGTAATTCAGGATTTAAATCATATATCTTGTGATTCCCGGATTCATGCAGAAGCTCGAATTGCCGCACTGCCGCCCACTCGCCTTTAAATGCTTTTTTCAGCTCTTTCAGAAACCTTACATTATACGTGCCTTGCTTGCCGATTCTTTGTATATAGCTGAATATGACGGTTATCTTACGTCCGCTTTTTTCCGGACTTATGAACAGCCGGTTTCTTACACTTGAGTGCTTCATTTTCTTCTCTCTACGCCGGCATTACCCGGATCAGATTATTGGGTCTATTCTCAGCCGTGTCGTTTAAACACAGCACCCCAGTTCCGACAGAACAGTGCCTGCCAAATACAATGATCCGCATATTAGTATTCTTGCTCCTAATGTGCCAGTATTTTTTTTCTCGATATCCCGTATAGCCGCTTCTACGCTGTTCGCAGTATTTGCCTTGATTTTTATTCCTTTTAATTGTTCCGCCAGCTCTTCCTTGCTTATGGAAGTATGCTCAGGAATATCAACTGTTATTGCTTCTTTTATATATTCTGCAAACGGTCCTATGAACTCCGCAGGCTTTTTAGTCGTTATCATTCCGAGTATCACGTATAGCTCTTTGTGCTTTCCAACATACTTTTTCTCATCTTCCGAAAACCACTCTTTAATCTGCTCTGCTAAAACCTCTCCTGCGGAATCATTGTGTCCTCCGTCAAGCCATATTTCTAAGTTTTTATGCTCTAACTTTTCAAGCCTTCCCCGCCACTCTACGTTCTTTAACCCCTCACGCACAGCAGCTTCTGTTACGGACGGTTTCAAAACACTCAACGCCCGTATGGCAAGACTGGCGTTTTGATACTGGTGCTTTCCGTTTAGTCCGGGTTTCGGCAGCTTAAAGGTATTTTTTTCATCTCGATACTCAAAACCGTCCGATAATATCTTGTATTTCCAATTTTTTCCTTCTCTCTCCAGCGCAATGCCCAGCTTTTCAGCGCACTCTTCAAGAGTCTTCATCGCCAACGCATCAGGCTGATTCGCAGAAAAACACTTGCTGTTTTTCTTCATTATGCCTGCTTTTTCCGCAGCTATTTTGTCTATAGTTTCCCCCAGAAAATCCCTGTGATCCAAAGACAGCCGGTTGATTATTGTCGCCAGAGGATTCTTTATGACATTAGTCGCGTCCAGTCTTCCGCCCAGCCCTGTTTCCAGTATCACAAAATCAGCCTTGTTTTCGGAAAATGCTTTAAACGCTGCGGCAGTCAGTATCTCAAAATAACTCAGCTTCTCCGGCGATGTTTTAGAGTCTATGTCCTCAAGGATTTGTCCGAAATATTCATCGGTTATCAGCTTCCCTGCAATCCGTATTCTTTCGTTCAGGTTGACAAGATGAGGCGATGTGTACACATGCACTTTATATCCGCTTGCTTCCAATATAGCTCTTAAAAATGCGCAAACAGAGCCTTTACCGTTTGTTCCGGCTACATGGAATGTCGGCGGCAATGATTCCTGCGGATTGCCTAGACTCTCTAACAGCTCATAGTACTCAGGTCTTATGGATAAGTTGATAACCACCCTATGAAGACTTTTATATTTGTCTATTATTTGCTGAGCTTTTGTCATTCCTTGCTCCAGCCTGTATCCGTCTGCTTCCAGTATGTTAATTTGTATGGCATGGATTGCAGAGCCTTCCACATTTCTCTTGCTTTTTGTAATGCGTTTTCGTTATTGCCGTCAAAAATATTACATACTCTTTCATACCCGCTCATTTTATCGGATTCAGCCATGTTTGTTAAAAACAAGAATGCCGCCATGTTCGGATTCTCGTCTTTATGAGTTATCCATATAGGTTGTGATTCCGCTTCTTTATCCTCTTCGGTTCCGTGCGGCAGAAAGCTGTCTTGAGTATACACCCATAAAAATTTCGCCAGTTCCTCACTCTGTGCAGCATTTGCTGTTTTTACTACTGCTCTCAGGTCTCTTTCCAGAGTCTTAGCCAACAGCTCCGGCAGTACTTGCTCAAGAGTCTTTCTTGTCAAATGGTAGAAATGTATTTCTGTCATTTCTTTTTATGCTTTTTTTCTATGTAATCCGCTGCAAAGCTATCGAGCAGCCTTACTCCAAAAGCAGTAGCCCATTTGGGAGACAAAGCAGTACCCTTTTCATTCCACGCTATTTCGGCTATATCTACATGCGCCCACTTGACTCCTTTATCAACAAATCTTTCAATGAACTTTGCGCCTACAGTGCCGCTGGCTCCTCTTGCATTTCCCATGTTCTGCATATCTGCTATAGGGCTGTCTATCATCTTATCGTACACATCATCTGTAGGAAGACGCCACAGCTTTTCACCAACTTTTTTACCGCTGTTAGTCAGCTCTTCACTCAAGGTATCGTCATTGCTGAATAACCCAGCGTACATATTATTGCCAAATGTTGTAAGCATTCCTCCGGTAAGAGTGGCTATGTCTATGATACAGTCCGGTTTAAACTTCTTCTGCGCATACCACAACGCATCTGCAAGTACCAGTCTTCCTTCAGCGTCCGTATTCAATACTGCAACAGTTTTGCCGGAGGCTGTTTTCACAACGTCTCCCGGCTTTATGGCTGTGCCGGACGGCATGTTTTCCGCTGTGCCGATTACGCCGGCTATGTTGACCTTTGCCTTGCGTCCTGCCAGTGCTTTCATTACTCCGATAACAACAGCAGCTCCGGCCATATCGCCTTTCATTGCCTCCATATTATTGCCGGGCTTTAATGATATGCCTCCGGAGTCAAACGTAACTCCTTTTCCCACAAAACAAGCATCTGCTTTTTTGTTAGTTTTCTTACCGTTCCAAAACATAGCAACCAGTCTTGGCGGATGCGCGCTGCCTTTTCCTACTCCCAGTAATGCCTCCATTCCTAATTTCTGCATTTTCTTTTCGTCCAGCACTTCAATAACGACTCCTAACGCTTTGAGTTTGGCTGCTTCATTTGCCAGTTTTATGGGAGTCATAACATTGCTTGGTTCGTTGACCAAATCTCTTGCTAACAGCACTCCCTCGGCAACCTTGCTCAATGTTGCATAGTGCGCCTTAGCCTTGTCTGCTTTTTCCGTCAAAATAACCAGTTCTTTCAGCTCTGGTTTTTCGTCTTTTTTCTTAGTCTTGTATTTATCAAATTTGTATGCTCCCAATAATGCGCCCATACCAATGTTTGCAGCTATTTCTTCTTTGTGCAAATCTTTTACGTCTATATCGTCAACAATACAAAAAGCATTCTCTGTTTTGTTATTCAATATTTTCGTAAGCCCGCCGCCCAGCTCTTTGAATGTCTGCGCAGTTGCTTTTAAAGGAGAGCCTATGCCCAACAGCACAATTCTGGACAGCTTTGTGTTCGCAGGAGCTATTATCTCCAGTATTTTATCTTGTGCCGCATCAAAACGAGAAGTTTTTATTGCTTTTGAAATACCTCCGCCAAGTTTTTTATCCAGTACTTTAGCTATTTTTCCAAGCGATGCCTTCTTTGCTTTCGCTTCCTGAGCTATTAATATAACGACAGTGCCGTTTGAGGGTATTGTATTTTTAGAAAACTGTATTTGCATAGTGATGTGTCCTTTATAGTAACGCCTTGAACATAATACGCTTTAAACTTGGATTGTAAATAGTATAAATATCGTTATAATCAAGCAGTGAATTATATGCAATGCCCAAAGAATCAAATACTTATGAAAAACCTGACGCTTATTAAATATATAACATACATGCTGATAGTTGCTTTTGCTTTTGCAACGCTTGCCGTTACGTTTGTAGTGCTTTTTTCTCAATCTTTCCGCTTCCTTGCTTTAGTCGTAAATAATTCCGCTACTGCTTTTGTTTTTTTTACTATGCTTGCGGTTTCTTCCATCATATTCCTTCCAATCATCATGCCTCTTGGAATTGGAGCCGCAGTAGGATTTGTGTATAATAAAATGTCCGAATCCAGCGAGCTAATCATTATGCGCGCGTGCGGCATGGCTAACAGACAGATTATTCTGCCTGCGCTTATCATGGCTGCGCTGGTTGCTGTGCTTGGCTGGACTATGACGCTGTGGGTTTCTCCTATGGCAAGCCGGGTCCTGTCTTCTATGCGCTATGAAACTCAGAACAATCTTTTGGCTCTTGTTGCAAGACCGGGCACGTTCAACGATGTCGGCAATGACATAACGTTCTTCATCAATAAAAAAGGGCAAGCGGGTTCTTTACAGGGTATTCTTATTCACGATGCTAGAAACTCTAATAAACTCGTTACTATTATGGCTGATTCAGGCAACATTACTAAGAAAAACAACGAGCCTCAGATGACTATTTTCAACGGCAGACAGCAGGAATTTGACAAAAGAACAGGGTATATGTCCGAGCTTGTTTTTGACCAGTACGTTTTTGATATTCAGTCTCTTGCAAGAGAGCGGTCGGCGCGCACAAAGCAGTCCAAAGAACTGTCTGTTTTTGATTTATTAAACAAAGATTTCGATGCCTCTTCCGTGAAAGGCGGCAAAGACAGAATGAGAGCGGAGCTGCATTCCAGATTTGCCACTCCTTTTCTGTCTTTTTCCTATACTCTTATTATTCTGGCTTCTATCCTTGTAGGCTCTTTTAACAGGCGCGGCATGATTTACAGAATCCTTATAGGTGCTGTTTCCATTGTCGTTGTTCAGGCTGTATTCATGACCGCGGAAGCATTAGTTCTGCGCGATTCTCTGTATCTTTGGCTGCTTTATGCTGCTGCTGTTTTGCCGGCAGTATTCTGTTTTTTCCTCATTCAGTCTGAAACTTACTTCAAGAGGAAAGCATGATAAAACGTTGGGTTCTCGCATCTTATTTCGGCAAACAGTATTTATACCGTTTCCTAGCATTCCTTGCAGCGTTGATGGGCATTGTTTTTCTTTTCGAAGTAGCGGAGCTAATGCGCAGATCCGGCTCTAAGCACGAGGTGCCTTTCAATGTCATTCTTACTATGGCAGCCTATAAACTGCCTGACACTATCGAACAAATCCTTCCTTTTGTAGTGCTTTTCGCAGGTCTTCTTACTTTTTGGAAACTCACAAGGACTCAAGAGCTGATTGTTGCCAGAGCCGCAGGAGTTTCTGCTTGGCAGTTTGCTGCGCCTGCTTTGCTGGTCACTTTTCTTTTCGGCATTATTAATATAACGGTTCTCAATTCTATCGGCGCAAGTCTTCACGGCAGATATAAAGAGCTTGAGATTCAATATCTTGATGCTTCTCCTACTTTCGAGTTCACCGGTACGGGCTTGTGGATGCGGCAGTCATATCAAGGCAACAATTATCTAATTCATGCTGATAAAGTTAAGTTTTCTCCTTTGACTCTTGTTCCTGTAGTTGTTTTTGTTTATGACGAGGAGGGGCGGTATATCAAGCGCATAGACGCTCCGGAGGCTCAGCTTATTGACTCTTCGTGGGTCGTTCCTAACGCCATTATTAATTTCAGCAACAACACTTCCGAAGAGGCGGAAGAGTGGGATTTGCCTACTAATCTTACTGTTTCTAAAATACAGGACAGCATGACAGATCCTAATACTATCTCTGTTTGGGAGCTTCCTAAATTCATAGAAACCTTAGAGGCTATCGGGCTTCCCACTATGCGGCATGAAGTTGCTTTCCACAGCATTCTGGCGCAGCCCGTTGCTCTTTTAGCTATGGCACTTTTCGCTGTTGCTTTTTCTTTGCGCCTCAACAGACGAGGCGGAGTGCTGCCTATGATTATTGCCGGAGTTTTTATCGGCAGCCTTGCTCATTTTCTCAACAAACTGGTGCTTGCACTGGGCATGAATAATACTCTTCCTATAGTGCTTGCTACGTGGGCTATTCCGGTAATTATGCTGGCTCTCGGCATCGCTGCATTGCTTCACATAGAAGAAAGCGGCTAGTCTGCATTCTGCATTTTTATTTCTGCATTACTAACTGCCATTTCGTTATGTATCTGCTTGCCTCTGCCGCTGTTTTGTAGTCTCTTTCAAAAACGCCCAAGCATTCGAAGCCTAAGTCTTTCAGCACTTGCTGAGATCTTTCGTTCGAAAGCGTTGTTGTGGCTATTAGTGTTTTTGTTTTCTTTTTTACTTTGCTTTGTATCACTTCTCTTATTGCTTCTTTTATCAGTCCTTGTCCCCAGAAAGCTCTGTCCAGTACGTAGCCTATTTCTTTTTGTTCCGTGTTCAGTATGCGCAGCCAGATGGCTCCGATGAGTTCGCTTTTGTTCTTTAGCGATACTCCGAAACACATATCTTTTTTCATTAGCTCCAAAAGCTCTCTGCCGTCTTGGTGTGTGAAGGGATATGTTATTGTGTGCAGATGTTCCGCCACGTCTTTGGACTTGAATATTTCTACGAGAGAAGGAATATCCCTGACATGTATCGGGCGTATTTTCAGACGCTCAGTATCTATATTTTTTGAGAAGAAACGCATTATATTACGCGCGGGTTATTCTTTTCAGGAGCGGCGTTTTCAGAGCTGCTATGAGAAAACGACAGCATATTGTTAGCAGCGGTTTCCGTGATGTTTTGCATAGTTTTCTGCATCTGCTCCCAGAACAGGCTTTGCAGTCCCGGATTGAACCAGTTTTGCGGAGTAAGCGGATTGTTTAGAAGCTGCATACTCTCTTTCATCTTCTTTTCGAGCTCTTCTGTCAAAGCTCTTTGCATAGGTCCGAGATCCGGCAAACCTAAGAGATTGCGAGCTTCTTCCGGCGTGCAGTCTATATTAAAAGTGATTTTCATGTTAGAGCTCCAAAGGAAAACGTTAACTCTATATTAACATTTTTTCTTCTCGAAACCAAGTTTTTTTTCTCATTCCTCTTCCGGAGTTATGATTTTTGAGATCATACCATACCAGCTTTTTTCTGATGCCTGACCGCCCGCACAGATTATCAGTTTCTTTTTTGCCCTGGTCAATGCCACGTATAATAATCTGTTGTACTCTTCCATGAGACCTGAGAACTTTTTATCGTGATGTTTTTGCAGGCCGGACACGATAGGCTTTTTAGACACGTACACTATATCGTTTTCTATTTCCAATAATCCGTTTGCGTGTGCGGCTGTCGGAGATTTTCCTGTATCCGGTAAAATCACAACCGGAGCCTCCAGTCCTTTTGCTCCGTGTACAGTCATTATTTTAACTGCGCCTTTAATATCCTCCAGCTTCCTTTTTATTTCGAGCTCTGTTTTTTCTATATGCCTGATAAACAGCTCGAGGCTTTTTTCATGCTCATTGGAATAGCCGTATGCCTGCAACAAAAATTCATCTATGCTGTCGGACGACATGTTGCCCAGCCTTGCCAGCAGCGCATTGTATCCGCTGTATTTGCTTGCAGGACACGGCATGTTCAGCACACACGATACGAACTCGAACGGAGAAGAATTTTTTGATATTTTTATCAGATTTTCCAAATATGAGACTATTTCGCTGTTAAGCGATTTTAATTCGTTCCATAAAAAGCCGCTTCTTCCTATCGCTATATCTTCTATGCTTTTATCGTCCAGCCCTATAAACGGCGTTTTCAATAATACTCCTAAGTTCAAATCATCTTCCGGCAGTAAAACGAATTTTATCACTGACATCAAATCCTGCACGCACAATTCTTCCGATAATAAAAGTTTATCCATGCCTATTGTTGAGATTCCTTTTTCGCGCAAAACTTTATTCAGATTTGGTACAATGCTTCTTGTGCGTACCAGTATCATAATATCGCTGAAATCTTCAATCTCTCCGGTGTCTTTCATACAGAGTATTTTATCCGCTATGCTTTCTGCGAGTTCTTCTTCATCTTCAAATGATTTCCATACTTCCATGCTTTTTTCTGTTGGGCTGTTGTTGAGAAATGCATGATGTTGTATTATATCGTCTACGCCTTTTCTCGCTTCTTCCGAGAGTTCATATATCCTGTCTATCTCTTCCAGCAGTTGTTTTTCCGAGCGGAAAGATACGTCTATCTTTACTTCCTCAAGATAGTCTCTCAGTTTTTCTTCCTGCTTGATGAATTCGCCTCTGTCCGCTCCTTGAAAACTGTATATAGACTGTTTTTTGTCGCCTACTATGAATAGAGTTTTGTCTGTATCGCCGCTCCAGAAGTTATCTGTGAGCTTGTGTATTATCTGCCATTGCAGCTTGTTAGTATCCTGCGCCTCGTCAATTAAAAGGTGTTTTATTGTGTAATCCAGTTTGTACAAAATCCATTCCAAGTCCGTATCGTCAAAAAGCTTTGCCGTATATGCAATTAAATCATCGTAATCCAGCATTCCGAGAGATTTTTTCTTATTCTGCCACTGTATTCCGAAAGACAATCCTATATCCGTTATAGCCTTTGTTATATCGAATATTCCAATGCCTTCTATGTCCTGAATTGCTTTAAGGCACCTTTGCGCCTCTGCTTCCAAAGATTTTACAAGATGCTCCGGTTTATTTTTCAGTAAAGTTTTTCTGGGCTTATAGTCTTTTGTCAAAAATAACTGGATATAATCGTCAAAAGCCATATCTTTCAGCTGCTCTTTGTCAGTTTTATCAATAAAATCGCGTATAACCTCTTCTTTAGTTTTAAATCCGGAAGTCAGTTTTTGGAATATGCTTTCAAGCATAGTTTCTTTTTGCTGATTTAGATTCTTTGCAAAATCAAAATATTTTCCAATTTCTACGAACGTTTCTAAATTTTTATCCAGCGTTGTATCGCTCCACTCCAGAGAGATTTTTGTTATGGCTTCTTGATTTATGCTGTCTCTTAGAAAATTATTGAACTCTTCTTTTATCAGATCTTTTTTGTCGTTTTCTTCCATGATTCTGAAATTAGGCATAAGCCCGGCTTCTATTGGAAAACGAGAAAGTATTTCCTGACAGAAACTATGTATAGTGCATATCTTTACATTAGTTCTAAGCGTCTTCGCAAACAGCGTTCTTGCCAGCTCCAAAGAAAAAGGTCTGGATTCCATAAGAGTATTTATTTCTGCTTTTAAATTTTCTTCGGAGCAAATCGCCCAAGAATGCAGCTTGGTCATGATTCTTTCGGACATTTCAGATGCGGCGGCTTTTGTATATGTTATACACAAAATTTTATCAGGCTCATTTCCGGATAATAATATTCTGAGAACTCTGTCTACTAAAACTTTAGTCTTGCCGGAACCTGCCGATGCGTTCACCCACACGGATTTGCCCGGATCCGATGCTGTGTTTTGTAATTTATTTATGTCGGTTTCTTTAAGGGCGAGTATCATTTTTCCCACTCTTTAATTCTGGAAAGGTGCTTGTAGTCGTCATATTTCAGCTCGTCAGTTGCTTTGTATGGACTCGGACTTGTTTTATTGTAATACGGCGCAATCAAATCTTTAAGCTGTCTCAACGAGTTTTCTATAAAATAACTCTTATACTCCAAAGCCTTGCACTTAGTACTGTTTGTAGAGATTTTCCAGTACTCCAATCCTGTAACTTCACTGTTTTTCGGCAGATTTTCAAATCCGTTATTCATCGCTATCAATCCCAATAACGGTAACTGCGGCTCTGAAAAATCTTCGATTTTTTTTCTGCCGGGAGGCTCTCCGGTCTTATAATCTATTATCGTAATCTTGTTATCTTTTGAAATTTCTATTCTGTCTGCCTTGCCTTTGATAGTAAAAGTAATATCCTCTAAATCTATTTCCATTTTTCCGCGCTGCTCTGCAAGGATTTTCACAGCATTATTTCTGTGTTCTGTTTCCTGTTCTATTATCCAGTCCGCTATGTCCGACAACTGGGCTTTCCAAGTCACTTCTGTTTGTATGGCAGGCAGTTTTTTATATGCCTCATATGCTATCTTCAAAAATTCTTCTTTTACGTTTTTGGGAAGCTCAGCCGGATATTTTTTCGTGAACTCTTCCAGAACCTTGTGTATCAGAGTTCCTTTATCTGCTGCGCCTAAATCCTGTTCTATGCTTTCTAACGGAAGAAATTTTAGTACATATTTCGCATAGATGTAATACGGGTTTTGTTTCCATTTCGCTATGTCCGTAACATGAACCAGCTTCGGTCTTGCGTCTGGCGGCGGATTAGGAGCGGGCTTATCACAGCATTTACTGACTTTTGCCGCGTCCAAACTCTTTGCCAATTTTGGAAGCTCATAACCGCCGGACACAGAACCTAAAGCATTCATTACTGTTGTAAGCATTCGTGTAAACCTAGATTCAACAGAAGGCACACTGTCTTCCGAACACGCTCTTGTCATAATAACTTGTTTGAAAGATGCCAGAGTATAAAAATCGTGCGCTCCCAGTCCTATGCGTATGTCCGGAGAAGCCAGTCCGTATTTTTTCTGCATACTAAAGGAAAGCCACGGATTAGCCGGAGTGCTTAGAGGAAACGAACCTTCATTCAATCCTCCCAGAATAATCACATCAGCATTAAGGCACCTTGCTTCAAATGTTCCGGCTATCATCAGCCGCGGATTGTAGTCTTTAGCCGCATTGTTTTTGATAGCTGCTGCTGCGAAGAAAGTTTTCAGCAGCGATGCGTAGTCATCTATTGATATGTTATCAATGTGTTTCGCATACTTCGAGTCAAATATTTCCTTTATCTGTTGTCCTTCTTCCGTATCCCAAAGAGTTTTGGCATTCGCTAATTTTTCCGCCAGTTCTATGTGCTTTTCAAATATCTCTTTCAACGAAAGTCTGGTATTTATATCAAAACCGTATTTCTCTTTCATTTCAGCAATCAATGCTTTGCAAACATTTCCTTTATCAGACATAGCGTTTGTTTTAGTATACGCTTCATCATCACTATGATGTTTGTACTCTCTTTGCGAAAGCTCGTAAGCCAGTATGTGCTCGTCATTCTCACAGACATACAATGGGTGCTTCAATATAGCCAGCCAATCCAGCGTTGTTTCTGTTTTTTTCAGTGCTCTTGAAACTAACAACAAAAAATCTCCAACCTGTGTGCTGTTCAGATCAGGCGGTTTGGTGTCTTCTATTTTTATATCCCATCTCTTCAATATTTCAGAAACCAGTTTCGATAAAGTCCTGTCATTTGTCACCAGCATTACTGTTTTTTCAGAAGAAGCCAGCGTCTCTTTTATCTTTATCGATATTCCTAATGCTTCTTGATACTTGTTCTCAAATTTGAAAAAGGACAAACCATCATCTTTTGTTTCTTTTTGGAGCCTGCTCCATTCATCAGTCATGTTTGCCGGCAGAAAGGCTGCTCTTAATAGCCTTTGTCTTGCAGTGTTTTGTGAAGTATAAGATATTTTCGGTATGCTCGTTAAATCCGTAATACTCATGCTGTGAAGCAGTTTTATCATATTATATTGAGGGTGAGTCTCGTCAATTTTATCGCTCACAGTTCTGTCAAAAGACACATCAAGCTCCGTGTCCAGTCCCGGCAAAATCACCAAACCGTTTTCAAGCGCGGCAGCAGCACTCATCAGTCTTGCAGTGCCGGGAATAGAACCCGTAGAGCCTGCTATTATAATAGGGTTTTTTGACCCGCTGTTTTTCCAGCTTTTAATCTTGTGCTCTGTGATTAAATTATGCCTTTGTATTTTGTCTATGTAGCCTTCTTCGGATAGAATATCCTGCCACGAATCTCCTATAATCTTCAGAAACGTCAGATTTTTCTCAGAGTGTCTGGACAATCCGGCTATTTTTAAAGTTTCATCATTCGCTATTTTTGACGCTATCTTTTGCAAGTCAGTGCTGGATATAAGACAGCTGTCTATGAAAGCGGAGAGAGACTGCCCGGACAAAAGAGCCTGTTCAACAGTAACGTCTTTGTATGCTTTTTTTATAAGTCTGGTAAGTATTATTTGACGTTGTATATCAGATATGGCAGGTTTTATATCAATATCCGTGTTGTCATGCTCATAGTCATCTATCTCGTTCAGCTTATATATTTGCGGCAGACTTTTAGTTTTTTTTATGAGGTGTTTTTTTAATTCGTTTCTGGCTCTTCCTGTAGGCAGAAATATTGTATAATTTCCCAGCGTCTCGTTTTTTTCCAATAAATATTTTGATAAGGTTTCTATGAAGTTTTCGCCGGCCGGTATGGTAGCTATGTTAGTCATGGCATTTTATTCCATGTAAGAAGCGCATTTGCTTTTTGTAAATCTTCCGGTGTGCCTATGTGATAGCACGTTCCGGAATGCTCAAGCCCATACAGTTTATGCTCTTCCTCTGCTTTGTGCCATATAACATTGTTGGAAAAAACTTTCGAAGGATGAACGGCAAAAAGCTCCGGCTTCAATATCTGGGTTGAAATCAGTACGTATGGACGGGGCGGCTTTGTGTTTTTTCTGTACACTTCTCCATTAGGCATTAGAAAAAAATCTCCGTCATCGGAAAATCCCATAGCTTTTTCAGTTCGCATCAATAGTAACAAAACGTCCATAACTTCCGGATTCCACATCTCTATCATTCGGCTTAAACTGCCAAACTCTTTTACAGCATCTACCCACGGAAGATCTGCATTCATTGCGAAAAAAGGCTTATTTCCAAAGTAGGGCAGGGCTTTTGCTATTCCTCCTCCAGTCTCCAAAATCTCTTCTTCTCTGGAAATGATAATTTCTTCTAAGCCCAGTTTCGCTAAATCCAGAGACCTCACATAGCTTTCTATTTGTTCATAGAGGTAATGAGTATTTACAACTACTCTTTTTATGCGACCTGTGTCGCCCAGTTTTGCGAGTGCCAGCTCCAGCATTGTTTTTCCATGCACTTTTAAAAGAGGCTTTGGCGTTGTGAGCGTAAGAGGTCTCATTCTGGTGCCGAATCCTGCACAGAGGACTATGGCTGTGTCAGATATTTTTGTGTGTTTTTCTAACATGATTAGTATCAATAAAAGGTTGTGAGTGGGCTATTTTCAAAAAAAGTTTTTGCAGATGTGCTTCGACTCGCGGCAAGAATCGTATCTTATCCGTGTTTTTGAGTTTAGCCAAAATGCCTAAAATTCTGGTATGCCTTTGAGCGGATAATATGTAACATGCTTTCAGCATGTCTTCTTTTGTGATGTTTTTGTTTATTGCGCAGTAGGCATCTATGACCTGAGGTAATAAAGAAAAGCCTCCGTCTCTGCGGACTTCCTCGCACAAAGAGGCGACATCATAAGCGACACAGCCAACGCCTGCATCTTGGAAATCTAAAACTCCTATATCATATGTATTGGTTGGAACATCAGCTGATTGGCTTTTACTTTTAAAAGAAAACATTAAATTGTCCGGCATAAAGTCTCGCAATAGAATGCTTTTTGGCAGAGTATCTATGTATTCCAACGAGTTATGCCAGCAACTTAAGAAATCACTTCTTTGTTTACTCGATAGCTCTTTTTTGTAAGCGTAAGGAATATAAAAATCCAAAAACAAATCCATCTGAGACAGAAACATATCTTTATTAAACAGGGGAATATCCAGTTTTTCTAAAGCATCACTTTCTGTTCTGTTATGCAGCGTTGCCAGCAATTCAGCCGCTTTTATATAAAAAGGCAATGCCTCTGCACCGTTATCCAACAGCATACCGATGTTTTGAGTGCCCAAATCCTCCATCAGCACCAGTCCTTTGTCAGCCTTTTCTGCGATTATAGAAGGAGTATGTACACCCAATGCTTTAAGGAATGCTGCTATTTTTATGAATTCTTTGGTTTTTTGATTCTTATCTGCGGCCATCAGTATAGCGGATTCTTGACCCCTCTTTAATCGCGCATACCGTCTGGAAGAAAAATCTCCGCTGAACCAATCCATAGATACATGCTCACCCCAGCCGGTGCTTTTCAAAAATTCCGATATTTCAAGCGTTGTCATTTTTATGCTCTAACAATAATTTATATTGTGTTAATTAAAGTAATAAAATCCTTGTGAATAATCAACAAATCTTTTAGTCTGTAGGGAATTTGATTCAATCCGGAATTTGTATTTATGCTGAAAAACAAAAAATTGCGTGTTTTGCTCTGTTCTTGCGTGTTCTCGTGCCTGCTGTTAACCGGTACTGCGGCTATAGCGGATGTCTCCAGAATCGCTGCCGTGCAGATTGAGGGTACTCAGCGAATCGAAGACGCTACTGTTCTCTCTCACCTTAAACTGCAGGTGGGAGACGAGGTTTCTTCTCAGCAAATAGACGATTTTCTCAAAACCCTATATGCGACAGGGCTTTTCCAAGATGTCGATGTCTCTATTGACAGAAACGGCGTGCTGCTCATAAGAGTTGCAGAAAACCCTATCATCAACAGGATTGCTTTCGAGGGCAACAGTGCTATCGACACCGAAGATCTTGTAAAAGAAACTAAACTCAGACCCAGAATGACCTATACCGTGCCCAAGGTCGAACAGGACGTTGACCGCATACTCGAACTTTACAGAAAATCCGGCAGATTCGGTGCCTCGGTAGTGCCCAAAATTGTAAAGCTGGAGCAAAACAGGGTGGATCTGGTTTTCGAGATAATCGAAGGCGATAAAACCGGAATTCAGAACATCAATTTCATCGGCAATAAGGTTTTCTCTGACAGCGAACTCAGAGAAGTTGTTTCTTCCAAAGAAAGCGCATGGTGGCGTTTTTTATCTACGTCTGATTACTATGATCAGGAGAGAATAAATTATGATAAAGAGCTGCTTCGCAGATTCTATCTGAACAGCGGTTTTATCGATTTCAGAGTTGATTCTTCCGTTGTAGAGCTGACTCCGGACAGGAGGGATTTTTTCGTTACTTTTACCATGGAAGAGGGAGAGAGGTATAAGTTCGGGCAAATCAGCGTGTCAAGCGAGCTTAAAGGCGTTGACAGCTCTGTTTTCGAGAAATTTATCCTTGCCAGACAAGGCGATTGGTACAGTGCTGATTTAGTCGAAAAGTCTGTTGCAAAACTGGGAGCCGTGCTCGGCGATATGCAGTATGCTTTTGCAGGTATAGTGCCCGATATTAATAGAAACAAAGATGAGAGAACTGTTGATTTGGTTTTCCACATCAAGGAAGGACAGAAAGTTCTCGTAGGGCGTATTGATATAAGCGGCAATGTCAGCACTGTTGACAAGGTCATCAGAAGAGAGATGCTGCTTGCTGAGAACGATCCTTTCAGTGCTTCCGCTCTTCAGAAGTCTGAACAGAACATCAGGGATTTAGGCTTTTTCTCGGATGTAAAGGTTACTACTACGGATGGAGATCAGCTTGACAGAGCCGATATACAAGTTGCCGTAGCTGAAAAGGCAACCGGAGAGGCTTCTATCGGCGGAGGCTATTCTTCTACGGACGGTCCTTTGGGCAGCGTGAGTCTTTCTCAGAGCAACTTCATGGGCAGTGGACAATATGCCAGACTCGGAGCTACTATTTCAGGAAGGACTCAACAGTTTGATTTCAGCTTCACCGAACCTTATTTCATGGATCGCAAACTTTCTGCCGGTTTTGACGTGTATGCGAGAACTACGGACAATCAGGACGTAAGCTCTTATGATGTTCGGAGCATTGGTACGGAGCTGCGTACAAGCTATCCGCTGTCCAGTGAAATCCGTCAAAAGATTGCTTACAGCCTGCACCAAGACAAGATTTCCAATGTGCCGGCCGATGCTTCTATTTACGTCAAGGATCAGGCGGGAACTTCGCTGACTTCTTCCATAGGGCAGTCTCTGTTTTATGATACGAGAGACAGCAGGCTTAATCCTACTTTGGGATATGTTTATTATCTGGATACGACAGTTGCCGGAGTCGGAGGAGACCGCAAGTGGTTTAAAACTTCCTTAGGAGGAACTCAGTATTATCCTCTTGCCGAGAAGTGGATTCTAAGCGGATCTTTTGAAGGAGCCAAGATTTGGAGCTTCAACAGCGGCGGAACTAAGATTAACGAGCGTTTCTTCCTTGGCGGAGACAACTTGCGCGGTTTTGAATATGCAGGTATCGGAGACAGAGACGTTTCGTCCAGTTATAACGATGCTTTGGGCGGAGATTGGTATGTGAAGGGTACGGCTAATTTGGAAATGCCTACTCCTTTGTCTTCCGAGTTCGGCATAAGGGCTCATTTGTTCTCTGATATTGGTATATTGGGTTCTATGGATAATCCTCCTTTGTCAGGCAGCAAGATTATCCGCGGACAGTCTCTGCATCTTAGCGTTGGTGTCGGTATAACTTGGGATTCTCCTTTTGGTCCTGTGCGGGTTGATTATGCGCAGCCTATTTTGTACGAGTCCTTTGACAAGAAGCAGCATATTCATTTCAGTTTTGGAGCTAAGTTCTGATGCGTATCATTGCTTTTATCTCGTTGCTGTTGGCTTTCTCTTTTTGCGGCGCGGCGTTTGCCGCTGAGAAAGAGACCTTGCCTGCCAGTGTAGTTGCTGTCATCGACATTCAGAAGATTATGGAAGAGGCTTTGGCTTCTAAGGAAATACAGAAAAAGCTGGACGCCAGAAGATCTCAATTTCAGGCTGAGATTACAAAGGAAGAGAACGAGCTGAGGAAGGCGGAAAAGGAGCTTGCGGCTATGCGGGATACGCTTGCGGTTCACGAGTACTCTAAGCGGGAGCAGCAGCTTAAACAACGTTTTTCCGCTGTGGAAAGCTATGTGCGCACAAGGCGCAAGGTTCTGGATCAATCCTACACTATTGCTATGGACGCTATAAGAAAGGCTGTTATTTCCATTATTGAAGAGGTTTCTCTGCAAAAAGGGATTAACATTGTGATTGTGAAACAGAACATTATTTGGACTAACAGGAAACTGGATATTACCTCGGACGTGTTGACCTTGTTCAATAAAAAGATTCCGAAAATAAATGTGAATCTGCCGCTGGAGGCGGAAGAGAGTGAGTAATTAGGAGTTAGGAATTAGGAAATAATTTTCTTTCCTAATTTCTCATTCCTCACTTCTAATTTATAATTACCCATAAACTCCTTAGAAGTCGTAATAATCGTACCAAAGCTTTCAAATCTTTTCTCTGTGTTTGCGGAATCAGGCCATGCTCCGTCTTTTGTTTCTATGGGAATGTTTGCGTAAGTGTCTGTCAACGCATACACTGTAGGCGTTATGCTGTTTGCCTTTAACATAGGAACAAAGTATGTCCAAATCTCATCATGAGTGATTTCTACGCAATAGTTGCCTGCCAGCCCGCCTATACATATGTTAACGTCTGTTGTACCGTCTTTTTTCAGCTTATTTATTATTTTTTCAAAAGCCTCAAATGCAGCAGCATTTTTAGTCTTGCCGTCATTTTCCATTACTATACCGTAGCCGTGCAAATTTTTATCTGTTCCTTTGCGTACCATAACGAACATTGCTTCATTATCTGACTCTTTTATGAGTGATTTAGATTTTTCATCATTTTCTGTCATCTCTCTGAAATCAGGAGGAAGTGCGAGCGATACTTTTTGAGCCAATTTACAGCTTTCTGTGTCTTCTACACAATGTATGGTCCACAGTGTCTGTGGAAAGCTTCCGATCGTGCCTTCCGGGACAATTTCTGCTTTTCCGTTAATTATTTTCAGATGCACAGGAGTAAACGGCTCCAACTCATGCACAGCTGCAAACGAGCGATGATATTTAGGATGCATCTCTTGTGAGCATAAAACCACATTGCAAGAATCTTGTTTAATCCAATTTATAAATTCTGTTACAGCATTTATCGTGGCTTCGCCTCTGGGAACGCACAAATTGCCGCCTTTTTCCAATGGAAGTTCATACAGAAATCCATTCTGAAAATCTACTAAACCAAATATATTGGCGGTTTTCTGCATCATATTCCTCCAAGCCGATTATTTGCCATAATGTTGTTATGTACAGCACTTTCTATTTCTTTGTGAAGTGATTCTTCTATACCTACTATGTACAGTCTTTGATTTATTATGTTTTTATGCGCTATATCCAATCTCTCAATAGATGTAAAAAATCTGTTTCTGCTGTCTTGTAAAATTCCTTTATCGTCTGTCAGCCCTTCAAATTTCTTGAAAACGTGCTTTCCGTTTTTCATAAAAACTACCATAGGGTTATAATACTGAGTATCCGGTGAGAAAATTTTAAACGGATTTCTGCCGGGAATAGAAGTATAAGAAAAAATCTCTGTATCTAGCGTACTGTTTCCAAGAGTTACCAGATCTTCTCTGTATAGTATATCACCGGCATAATTTCCATTGGCACCAACGATTCTTGCTATTTTATGGTATCCCGGCACGCCGTACTTTATGCTGTCATCAGAGAATTTCATTACGTTAAAGGCACCATGTTTATCTGTTGCCTCACATGTTTTCATCACAGCGCTTGTTTTTGTTTCATCAATAGATTGTCTTGCAAGGTGAGTTCCGATTCCAAAAGAATCTATAAGTGCTTCATTCCTCATCAGATTATATACGTCTGATATCGATGGCGCATCAGAGTACATTATAGTAGCGTTTTTGTAGCCTGCTTTGTCCAACATTTGCCTTATAAGCCTGCTGAAATAATCAGGATCTCCGGCATCAATTCTTACTCCTTTTGCCGGAATGGAGATTTCCTTGCACACCTCCAAAAAGTCTAACACTCCACGCTCTGTGCCATATGTATCAGGCAAACATACGTTCAGTGCCTCTAAATTATTTTCAGCCCAGAGCTTAAATGCTTCTTTTTGTGAACGTTGGCTCATTATGAATGAGTGTGCTACTGTTCCTGCCGCAGGAATTCCATATATGTAACATGGTTCAAGAGTAGATGAACCGTCCCAGCCTGCTAAATAAGCACTTCTCGCTACACGCAGTCCGCCGAATTCTGCGACTCTTCTTGCTCCGAAGTCATAGAGCTTTGCTCTTTTAGCATCAGTTTTTGCTGCGATGTAGTACTGCGAGGCTATCGTTGCCCATATAGTTTCTGCTGTTATGCTGTTCAGTACGGCTGCTTCTATGAGCTGCGTCTGCCAGTGAGGGCCGCTTACATATCCGACAGGTTCTCCGGGAAAAGCCAGTTCGCCTTCTGGAATGAATTCAAAACTCAAATCCCATTTAGGATTGCTTAGGAATTCTATGAACTCTTTTTCAAAAATTTTTTCTCCGGTTGCAGCAGTAACGGAAGCTAACCACTCTTGTTGGTCTTTTGATATATGCCAGTTGTTGAACCATTTAAAAAACGAAGCTATTCCGGACACTACAAAATACGGTACTATAGTTGTTGCTGTTGAAATGGGCTGTCTAAAGAAAATTTCAGACTTGCTGCGTCTTTCCAAGTCGCCGGCTCTCCACGCAGTTTGTGCCATAGTAAAAGCATATAAATCCACAAACAGTCCGCTTATTTTATCAAACATAATTTTTCCCTTTAAGAAAACTTATTATTCCTGTTAAACCCATTAGGTGCCATTTTGCCGGTACCGGCTCTTGTGCCTTTCCACGCTCTTATGTCGGTTTCTGTTCTTGTTCTTTCGCCGGATTTCCAAGTAAGCCCGTCCGCTAGGTTAAATGTTTTGACATCGGATAATTCTCCTCCGCTGTATTTCTGTAAGGTTATACCTTTGCCTTTTGTCATTTCAGGCAGTTCGTTTGCCGGGAACAACAACAGTTTCCTGTTATTGCCTATTACCGCTATAGTGTCTCCTTCAACAGGAGCGCACGCTCTTGCAGCGTACTTTTCGCCTGCGTTCAGAATCTGTTTTCCGTGCTTTGTTTGGGCAATTAAATCTTCGCTTTTCACTATGAATCCTTTGCCTTCGTTCGAGGCTATTATAAATTTCTTTTCAGTCTCATAAACGTAAACGCCTATAATGTCTTCGTCTCCGCTGAGTTCTATCATAAGCCTTATGGGTTCTCCGAAGCCTCGTCCCGGCGGCAGCTTATCGCACGAGACCGTGTAAACTTTTCCGTTAGTCGCAAACACTAAAATCTTATCCGTTGTCTGCGCATTCAGTACAAAGCCGGCTTCGTCTCCTTCTTTATATTTCAGGCTATTCCGTATCTCTGCGTCTTCTGCAACGTGTCCCCGTATAGCGCGTATCCAGCCCTTATTCGATAATATTATCGTTATGTTCTCTTTTTCCACTACCGCTTCTATAGGAACTTCCGTCATCACTTGCGCATCGCTTATTGTTGTTCTTCTTGCTCCCAGTTTTGTGTTCTTGCCGTACTGCTTTTTCAGCTCCGTTATTTCTTGTTCTATGTATGCCCACCTGAGGTTCTCGTCCTTCAAGAGCTTCTTCAATTCCAGCCTCTTTTGAGACAGTTCTTTCTGCTCTCCTTTAATCTGCATCTCTTCCAGTTTTCTCAGACTCCTAAGCCTCATGTTCAGTATTGCGTCCGCCTGATTTTCCGTGAGGCTGAATGTTTTCATCAACACAGGCTTAGGTTCGTCTTGAGTTCTTATTATCTTAATTACCTTGTCCAGATTCAAAAACGCTGTCAAATAGCCTTCCAGTATTTCCAGCCTTGCTTCTATCTGCTGCAATTTATAGGTTGATTTTCTTACCAGCACTTCCTGCCTGTGCTCCAGATATGCCTTTAGCACCTCTTTCAGACTCATAACTCTCGGCACGCAGTTTTTATCCAGCACGTTCATGTTCAATGAAAACTTAGATTCGAGGTCGCATTGTCTGAACAGCGTTTCCATAAAGATTTTCGGATCTGCCGTTCTGCTTTTAGGAGTCAGTACTATTCTTATATCTTCTGCGGATTCGTCCATTATGTCTTCTAAGAGCGGCAGTTTTCTTGCTTGTATTAATTCCGCTATTTTTTCTATGAGTCTGGATTTCTGCACCTGATACGGTATTTCCGTTACTACTATCTGCCACATGCCTTGTTTCAGGTCTTCCTTGTGCCATCTGGCTCTGACTCTGAAACTTCCTTTTCCGGTATTATATGCCGATATTATGGACTCTTTTGATTCTACTAATTCTCCTCCTGTAGGAAAATCAGGACCGGCTATAAAGCTCATTAATTTTTCAGTTCCGGCATTCGGCGTGTTTATGAGGTATTTCAACGCATCGCACACTTCCGATAAATTGTGAGGAGGTATGCTGGTTGCCATTCCTACAGCTATACCATTAGACCCGTTCGCTATGAGATTAGGAAATCCTGCGGGCATGACTACAGGCTCTTCATCGCTGTTGTCATAGGTCTGGCGGAAGTCTACGGCGTTTTCGTCTATGCCTTCCAAAAGCAGCAATGCTATAGACGTAAGGCGCGCTTCCGTGTACCTCATGGCAGCCGCACTGTCTCCGTCTATGTTTCCGAAATTCCCTTGTCCTTCTACGAGAGGGTATCTCTGGCTGAAATCCTGCGCTAGCCTCACCATTGCATCGTATACTGCGGTGTCTCCGTGAGGGTGGAATTTACCTATCACGTCTCCTACGACTCTTGCGGATTTCTTCGGAGGCAGGCTGGGCTCCAGCTTCAAGCCTCGCATTGCGTATATGAGTCTTCTGTGCACGGGCTTAAGACCGTCTCTTACGTCCGGCAAAGCTCTGTCCATTATAGTGGAAAGCGCATACGACAGGTATCTTTCAGACAGCGCAGTCCTCAGCGTAGTATTCGTAGTATCCTGTTGTACCGTATCATTTTCTTGTGAGTTATCAGTGTTTTTGACCATATTTATCTCTTATAGGTTGCCAAGTAAATACAAATGGTTGTGGGTAAGCTACTTTTAAAAAAAGAAAATTAACTAATTATTTGATAAATAGCCTTATACTATGAATAATTTTTAAAATAAAGCCCATAGTACTGATTATGCTTAAATCTTTAGATATAGAGCAGTTTGTTATCATAGATAAATTGCACTTGGATTTCAACACTGGTTTGACTGTTTTAACAGGTGAAACTGGCGCAGGTAAGTCTATACTCTTGGACGCAGTAGGGCTTCTGTGGGGAGACGAAGCAAATACCGAGTCTGTCCGTCATGGTCAGGAAAAAGCAGTCGTAGAAGGCGTTTTTCAAATTCCGGAAAAGAATCCGGTATGGGAAGTACTGGCAGGGCACGGAATACCTTTTGACAAGGCAAAAGGAACTATCAACATCAAAAGAGTCACGCCCAGAGCCGGAACCGGCGAGGCTTCTGTCAATTCTATTTTGGTAGATACGGATATCCTTAAACGAATAGGGCGGATATTGGGCGAAATTCACGGACAGTTTGCCAACCAGAGTCTGCTGGGCTCCGAGAATCAGCTCAATCTTCTGGATTTGTCCGCTGATTTTCCAAAGGAGCTGCTGACTAATGTTGCTGCTGCTCTTAAGCATTTCAAAGAGATTACCGCAGCTCTTGAAGATGAAAACACTTTCCTTGCGAGACACGCTCACGAACTAAGACAGACTGATGAACTGGTCGGAAAATTCGAACGTCTCGGTATGCGTCAGAATTTCTATGAGGACTGTGTGGCGGAACATGCAAGACTGGTCATTGCCAAAGAAACAGGCGAGGCTTTTCAAGCCATATTGTCTCAGCTCATAGCAGGCAACGGCGCATTAAAGGCTCTTAAGGCCGCTAATGACATTCTGGCCAGAACTCAGAATCTCGAGCGGGAAAAAATGGTGAATCTGGCGGAGTTTCTTGCAGTTGCTTCACAAAACACCAGCGATGCCGTTGATGAGATGGAGCGTCTTGCTCCTGAATACGATATTGATATTAAGCCTATTAATCACTATGCGGAAATCATAAAAACTCTTGAAGAAATCGCAGAGAAAGCAGAGCTGACCACAGATAAGCTCTTTGATTACTACCAAGAGATGAGTGCCAAACTAAAACGCATTAGGGGGGGCAGAGAGAAAATCGCAGAGCTTACCGAAGAACTCACGAAAGCCAGAAATGCGTATATACATCACTCGCATATCCTCAGCGATGCCAGAGTCATAGCAGGTCAGAAACTCGGCAAGGCTATTACTCAAGAGCTGCCTCCTTTGAAACTCATGAAGGCGGAGTTTGCTGTTGATGTCGTAGAACGTCAGGATATTCCTTGGACAGAGAAAGGGCTTAACGTTGTAACGTTTATGGCTAAGATGAACCAAGGTTCTCCTATGTCTCCTATATCTGAGACAGCATCGGGAGGTGAAATCGCCCGTCTTGTTCTTGCTCTTAAAGTCGTTCTTCAGGACGTTCAGTCTATTCCTACGCTGGTGTTCGACGAAGTCGATACGGGTATTGGCGGCGCAGCGGCTGCTGCCGTGGGTGAAAGGCTTGCTTTGCTTTCCAGCAATACGCAGGTTCTGGTTATTACTCACAGTCCGCAGGTGGCGTCCAGAGGAGAAACGCATCTTCATGTAAGCAAGCGTCCGGAAGGCACTACTACGCTGTCTTCTGTGGGCATTCTTTCAGAGAACCAGCGTATTGATGAAATCTCGAGAATGCTTGCGGGTGAGGTTGTTACGTCCGAAGCTAATGCTGCCGCTAGGAGCCTTATTAAAGAAGCCCGCGAATTCGCTGCCGAGAGACGTAAGCAATTAGGAATTAGGAATGAGGAGTGAGGAAATAAAAAAATGTAGAATAATTTTTCTCAGATAATTTTCCATTTTACATTTTCAATTTTCCATTCTAAGCTCTAAATTCTACATTTCAAAGAGGGCCTTATGAAATACCCAACGAAATCAATATCTTGCCTCCCCCTGCCCGACCACCAAAATAGTACTATCGTAGGGCGAGATGGGTTTAAGATATTGATGTCGTTGGGTACTTCATAAGGCCCTCTTGGAAATGTATAAATAAGAGCTTAGAATGGAAAATTGAAAATGTAAAATGGAAAATTATCTGAGAAAAATTATTCTACAT
>WRDR01000001.1 GCA_009779745.1 Alphaproteobacteria bacterium | reverse complement strand
GGATAAGTTGAGACATCTGTATTATAATGTTGAGCTAAAACGATATTATGATCGCATGCCTGAGATGCCGCTGAGACCAATAAACGAATCACTATTCTCAAAACTTCCAAACCCCTATATTTAGAACGTATTCTTCTTTCTTTTTTACAACCGCAAACTTTCAGGTTTATTCAAGTTCAAGGCACTGACAGCACGGCGCAAATAGTCTGGCGAATGCTTGCCGTAAACTTTCTCAACCATAGCCTCGCTGTTGCCTAGCAGTCTTGCTACTTCTCGTAACGGTACACCTTCCATAACCAGCCATGTAGCCGCTGTATGACGCAGGACGTGAGGGCTTGCCTTGATGTTGCATTCTTTGCATAATCGCCGGAATGCAGCTTGACGCTACCTGCTTACCGTTAAACTCAATCACATAATCCGTCTGGGCAGCAGACTTTGCTTCTTGCAGTGCAGCCATGAGTTCATCGTTAAAGGAACTATAGCTCTCTTTTTGTTTCCCCAGCCCTTACCATAATTGATGATACGGTTTTTTATAAGAGTCCCTTTCATGGCTAATTTTTTTAATTGTACTCAAAACTCCTTTCCTGCTTCTTAGGCATTGTCAAACTTGCACGCAGCAGCACATCTCTTGCTTCTTCGGCATCGTCAAAGTAATATGCAGTCCCTTTTATTACCTGTTCAGTCTCACTCCCCTTGCCTGCGATAATAAGAACATCCTCATCCTCTAACTTTTCAATACCTGCTCTTATAGCCTCTGCTCTGTCGCCTATCTCTTCCACAACAGCTCCGGACTTACAACCCGACAGTATCTCTTTTCTGATTTTGTCCGGCTCCTCGAACCCGGGATTATCATCCGTTATTATTGTGAAATCAGCCAAATCAGCCGCAATCTCTCCCATATCAGGTCTATTTCCCTTGTCACTATATCCCTTGTTTCCGCTGCAGCCGAAAACTATGCCTATCCTGCCGGTATTGCCTCTGGACTCTTTCATAGTAGACAGCACGTTCATAAGAGCATCAGGGCTGTGTGCAAAATCTACAAACACCAAGCCGCCTTTTTTAGAGCGCCCTATGAACTCCATGCGTCCCTTTACTTCCGATACTTCCGGCAAAAGCCCGAACACCTTTTGAGCAAACAAGGCTATATCCTTCGGCTGCTCGCCGCCGATAACAAGCCCTACTGCACACAAAGCATTAAACACCTGAAAATCCCCAAGCACAGGCAAAAACACTTCCAGCTCTTTGCCGAATATCTCTGCTTTTATGATTTGTCCGTATTTGCCGGACGCAGTGTCATGGACATCTCTTTGAATGCTTATAAGCCTCAAAGTATCGGATTTCTTTCCAAACGATATTATATTCAGCCCTCTCTCTTTCGCAGTACTATACAGCTTTTGATACTCTGGAATATCCGAGTTCAAAACAGCATACCCGCCTTGAGGTATAAGCCTGTTGAACAGACCCAGCTTTGCATCAAAGTACTCTTCCATAGTTTCGTGATAATCCAAATGATCTCTGGTAAAATTGGTGAAAGCTCCTGCTATGCAGTTAACAGCCTCCATTCTTTTAAGGTCAAGTCCTTGGCTGGAAGCCTCTATGGCAACGTGAGTCACGCCATTTGTTTTCAAGGTCGTCAGCACCCTGTGCATAATAACAGCCTCAGGAGTAGTAAAATTGTTATACTCTGTAAAATCATCGGATATAACGCCGCTAGTCCCAATGCTGGCACTCTTATAACCCAAAAGACTATACAGCTCCTTTACAAAATGAACGGTAGATGTTTTTCCGTTGGTGCCTGTAACGGCAACAATAGTTTCTGGCTGCTTAGGGTAAAATGCGGCGGCTAACCGTATGGTTTCTTCTTTTACGTCTTTAGCCTTCATAAGAGCAATATTGTTATCCTTGATACCGTCCAGACATGAAGCATCCGTATCTTCCGGCACAAGAACAGCAGCGGCTCCGTTTTCTATTGCGTGTTTTATCCGCCAGTACTGAGTAATACCGGTAGTTATAGTTTCAAACGCAATCGGAGCTGCAATAAACAGAGACCCGGGTTCAATATTTCTGGAATCCTCAGAAAGACCCTTTATTTCAACAGAAGAAGAGCCTATAATTCTAAGGTTTGTTAATTCGGATAAAAGCATACATCACCTGTAAATAAGAATAAGTCCCGCTAAAAACTGTTTATAACGATCGATATCTCTATTATAGTATGAGATTTTTAGTTTCAGAAGCAAAGTTTTCGAAAAAGCATAAAAAAAATTTGTCTCGGATTTATTCAAATTTTTGATATTTTTGTTGTTTCTTGCTGGTTATCCCCTTACAAAGATGCGTATTCTTAAAGCAAAAAATTTGACTTTCATTAAAAAATTGTCTATATATAAACCATGAGTATATCAAATGATAAAAAATTAAAGAATCTTTTAGAACAGTGGAATTCTGGTTTTGCTGCTACTTCTGCTTGGATGAAAACCCTTGGGGTTTCTACTCAGCTGACTCAAAAATACCTAAAAAGTGGTTGGATAGAGCCATTAGGACGCGGAGCTTATAAAAAAAACCAAGATACTGTTGAATGGTATGGGGCATTGGCTAGTATTCAGCAGCAACTGTCCCTTCCTGTACATTTGGGAGGACCTACAGCACTTGCTGCTCATGGTTCGGTACATTACGTTCGGTTTGGAAAAGAGAGAGTGTTTTTATTTTCTCCGCTCCACCAAAAATTACCAAAATGGTTCCAGACTTATGATTGGGGCAATCCAATAGAGCATGTAACGACCTCTTTCCTACCGGAAAATCTTGGAATAACAGATCTGAATTATAACGGCATATCCGTGCGAACGTCATCACGCGGACGTGCAATATTGGAGAGTCTTTACTTAAGCCCAAAACAATTTGATTTGTTGGAATGCTATCAAATGTTAGAGGGAATGAACAATATTCGTCCGGACATAGTTCAAGAACTTCTTGTAAAATGCAAATCTGTGCGTGTCAAAAGATTGTTTTTGTATATGGCTAAAAAAGCACAGCTTCCGATTCTGAAATTTTTAAATTTATCCAAAATTGATCTTGGTGTTGGAGATCGCTCTATCGTTAAAAACGGCATATATAACGCTGAATATAAAATAAGCATACCGAAAGAGTTGATAGATTATGTTTGAAGCGTATAACGAAAAACAAAACGAAATGACAGGATTTATCGATGAAATTTCAGAGAATAAACTGCAAGATTTTAGATATAAAAATGCGTTTTATTCTAAGTGCAACAATCTAAGAAAACAAAAGCCAGAACTGGTTGTGTGAGTTGGATTTATTTGTATTAGATACTTGGGACACTGTCCCAAGAATCGCTAAACCTTTGAAAATCGCAAATAAAGAGTGGATTTTTTCTTTTTTGTCAGGCTATAATTATCCAACTAAATACAAAATGATTCAATCATCGCAGATTTAGAGGGGGCAAAAAAATGAACGAAGCCAATACTTATTTTGAAGAATATAAAGAAGTTGGTGAGGCTGACAAAAAAGAACGTGCAAAAAATTGGAGCATAGCCATTGGTTTGCAGCAGACAGACGGACTTACGCCTTCCAAATACCTTGTTGAACTTGCAAAGAAAAATATAGAAGGGGAAATTTCGCTTAGCGAAGTCCACAAAAACATCAGCCGATATTATGAAACTTCAGAAGGCAAGGCTTTGGGGCGGGATACAAGCGAGGCGGATCGCGTTTCCGCACACATTGCGGATTTACTGCGTGACCCGTCATTTGATTTTATTCCGACCATGCTGTGTGCGATTCATGATAAGCTGTTTTATGATGTATATCCGGAATGGGCAGGGAAATTTCGCAAAACAAATATTACTAAATCAGAAGAAATATTGAACGGCGGTACTATTGGATACGGCGACAAATTTTTGATAGTTGACTCATTGAAAAGAAAGTTCGACGAGGAATCAGCGTTCAATTATTCAGGTCTTGATATTCGAGAAAAGATAGAACACATAGTAAAATTCATATCCGGGATTTGGCAAACGCATCCATTTCGTGAAGGTAATACGCGGACGATTGCAGTGTTTACCATAAAATATCTTCGCTTGCAGGGCTTTGAGATAGGCAATGAAATGTTTGATAAGCATTCCAAGTATTTTCGCAATGCTTTGGTTCGTGCGAACTATCAAAATCTTGCGACAAATGTTTCATATACGATGGCATATTTGAATCGTTTTTTCGGCAACCTGCTGTTGGGGGAAAATAATCGGTTGGATAATGCGGATTTGCAGTTACCCATCGATAAAGCCGAAAAAATTACCGATAAAAAGGCAAATATCGGTAAACATACCGATAAAATTGCAAAAATTACCGATAAATTCAGAGATATTACCGATAAAATCAAAAAGTCCGAACTGAACTTTTTGACGGAAATATACGACTTTTTGGAGAATGGAGAAGAAATTTCCAATGCCCAAGCACAAGAGTTGTCAGGAAAAAGTCCGGAAAGCATCAAGAAATATTTTGCTGCATTGGTAAAAGCCGGGATATTGACAGCAACCGGCGAACGGAAGTCACGGAAGTATAAATTGAATGATAAGGGTATCAAATGACAAGCACTGAACATTGGCACGAACAGCAATAATGTTTATAGCATAGTCAAATCATATTCTTCAGTTTTTTGCGGCTTTAAAATGCAATGATTCCGCACTTTAAACAACAGTCCTTTATCTTCCCTTGTTGGCGGATTCTCATAAATTCTCGTATAAGTCTCAATTGCTTCTTTACGAATTATGTCTATATGCCCTCGCGAAGATTCCATTCTCTTATAACACTTTGCCATTTGTTTTTCATAGATTTTCTTAAGTTCTTCTTTACTGTATGCTTTGCCAGATATTCGCTCGTACATGATTAGCATTTCTTTTCCTTCTCTTCGCAGTTTTACTGGCGGCATAGGCATCATCATACAATGTGTTGGAACAAAACGATCAGGGTCATACTTTTCGTATAAGCTTTCCGGCATATAAACGTTTGTTAGGCATAGACACCTTCCGCATAATCAAAGACCTCAACAACTTACTATACGCCAGATTGAAAACGAAACTGTTCAGCCGCAGGAAAAGCATTTTGGTTTAAGCAATATAGTGAGTATGGCTGTTACGGTGCTGTGCCGACGCCTATTTTAGATGGAAAAGAATACAAACAATTTCCGGAATTCAAGAGCGGTTATTTGAGATTGTTTTAAGAAAATATTACTTTCAGAACATCGTTTTGACAGAACTATTTCTATCCAATAGCCGCGCTCACTGCTTTCAAGCAATGCAGGCGCATGGTATCCAATAACGGCACGCGTACCGGAGTATTCTGCATTAGAATCGGAATTTCTGTGCAGCCCATTACAACAGCCTCTGCTCCTTGTTTATGCAGCTTGTCTACTATGCCGCAAAACACAGCCTGCGTTTCCGGCTGAAATATTCCTTTGCACATTTCGTTGAATATGGCACTATCAACCGTATTGCGGTCAGCATCATCAGGGATAATCACTCGCTTTTGCCAGTCAGAAAAGTAGTATTTTTTTATGTAATCTTCCTCCATAATTTCCCGCGCTCCAAGCAATCCCACACACTTATAGCCTTGAGACGCAATATGTTCGCCGGTTACCTCTCCGATATGTATCAAAGGAATCTGCACTCGGTCTGTTATCATGTCTGCGATTTTGTGCGGCATATTGGCGCAAATCATTAGCATATCTGCTCCTCCTGCTTCAATACCAGCAGCGATTTCTGCAAAATTTTGTCTGATAGTCTGCCAATCCCCGTGCTGTTTGAAAGATAAACGCTGTTGTTGTTAGCAGTCGCTGCACCGCTTCCGCCTGAGTTTATTACTGCACCGCATCCGATCATCAATCCTCCGAAACCGCTGGTTCGAGTAACGTTCATTGCGTTGACCGTGTTGTAGCTGGTAGAAGAAGCTCCGGATGGCCACACGCGACCAGCCTCCGTAAACCTCATACCCGTTAGTATTCATATTTGTGCCGGTCAGGTTTAGGGTATTGCCGCTTGTAGGGCTTGTGGTGTTGCTTACAGCTCCGGCAACTCCAAGGTTGCCCGCAGAATTACAGCCGCCGTTTGATGACTGACTGTTCCCGCAAATTCCGGAATAACTTGCAGGCGTTGCACCTACGTTAATTGTTTGCTGGGCATAAGCTGCTGTTGGTGCTGCTGCTGCAATTACAGTAAAGGATATTAGACGCAAAAAGGTTTTATTCATGATAGTCAAAGCTCCAAACAATAAGTTTGTCTAAGACTCTATAAGTAGAGAAGGCAAAAAGTGAAGCTGCGAATACTAAAGTAGTCAGATGCATTTATCTAAGTGCTTGTTGCGGCGGCGGTACAGCTATGATATAGAAGGGTTGGACATGAGAAGTAAGGAATAGTATATGGCAAAAACAATAGATTTTAATATAGTAGCAGATATATATGACAGCTATGTATTAGCAGATTTTGATATAGAATTTTATCAGAAGCTCTGTAAGGGTCATAATAAAATTTTAGAATTAATGTGCGGAACCGGCAGAGTTTCAATTCCGCTAATAAAAAGCGGTTTTGATATTACTTGTGTTGATTACTCTGAAAAGATGTTAGAGGCTTTCAAGCAAAAATTAACAAGAGAACATAAGGCAAAAATTTTATGCCAAGATGTAACAAGATTAAATATTGGCGAAAAATTTAGTCTTGTTATGATACCGTTCAACTCAATTACGGAAATTAATGATAAAGCAAAAATTCAAGAAGCAATTAAAAATGTATTTGATGTTCTTGAAAATAACGGAACATTTTTGGTTACTTTATATAACCCCAGTTATCGTAAAAAACAAGCGGACGGTCAAATCAAAACTTTAGGAAAGTTTAGTACTAATAATGGCAATACATTACTTGTAAGTTATTATAATAACTATGATGAAAAAACAGACAAGGTTACTGGAACACAATTTTATGAAATTCATGATAAAAACAATAAACTGATTGAAAAAAGATTTTTAGACATTGCATTTGTTCTTATTTCAAAACAAGAGATTATTGAAATGTGTGAAAATGCCGGATTCTCTTTGAAAGAAATTTACGGAGATTACTCTTTTAATAAATTCAATGAAGATAGTATGTTTATGAATTGTGTTTTTTGTAAGAACATTTAAAGGGAAAAACGTATTTTGAGGATTGACTATATGTACCGGAATAAAGACCACGAAACATTTTGCCGGAAAGGTATAGGTGAGATATACGAAACTATCGGCAGTCTCAATTTGTTTATGCAATGTGATGCTCCGAATAGAGACGCTTTTCGTTCGCTGCCTGACGGATACTCGTTCAGACTGTGCAGACGTGACGAATTGGAAATCTGGAAACGTGTTGTTGTTGAGGAAGCCTATATAGACAACGTTACAGATTTTTACGAAAAAATCTACGCACAGCATGAAGATGAGTTTTTTCAGTGTTGTATGTTTGTTTGCAATGCTGCGGATAAGCCTGTCGCATCCACTTTAATATGGAAATCTTACGGGCTGATAAACACAGTCGGATGGTTTCGGGTGCTGCCCGAATATGAAGGGAAAGAGTTAGGGCGTGCGCTGCTCAGCGAAATTTTTAAAACCGCACAATTTCCCATATATCTGCATACACAGCCAACATCGGCGAGGGCGATAAAGCTATATTCCGATTTTGGATTTAAATTGATAACTGATACGAAAATCGGATACAGAAAAAATGATTTAGATGAGAGTTTTTCGTATTTGCAAAAACTTTTACTGAAAAACGATTATGAAAAATTGCAGTTCACTAAAGCAAACAATGAATTGCTTAATGCTGCATTGTCAAATAAAACATCGGAGTTTTGAAAATGTCATATAGTAATATTGTCCGATCTGAGGAATACAAACGCGATTTAATCGGCTTTATAAAAACCGAATATGAAATTGAAACTTTAAAACTTATTCCTGCCAGCCGCGGGTTTTACGGCGAAACATGGCGACTTGATGCAAATGATAAAAGCTATTTTGTAAAACTGGTTTATAATACTGCACATAAAATCATCTATGAACGCAGTTTTCATATAATCCAGCATCTTTGCAATCATGGAATTGATTTCATAAGTAGAATTGTAAAGACTAAAAACAGCAGCCCATATGCAAAATTTGACAACGCAATCCTCGGTGTTTTCGACTGGATTGACGGTGAAAATATAGAAACAGACGCTACAAAAATCCCGGAGTATCAAATGTTGGCAAAAGTGTACGCTGTTCCAAGCAAAGGGTTGAACATTCCTCTCGAAGATTTTTCTGGTCATAGTGTCGATAAGTTTTGCGAACAGTGGAATGCGTTAGATGATGAACAAATTCTAACATTGTTAGAAAAAAACCGTGCTAAATTAGAACATAGAGCAGAAAGATTAAAAATATTTTCCAAGCGGTGCCAAAACTCTGACACAAAAGATTTTGTCATAACGCACGGAGACGCAGGGGGCAATCTGATTGTGAGCGGCGATAAATACTTCATCGTGGATTGGGATCACCCAATTCTGGCACCAGCCGAACGGGACGCATGGGTCATGTGCAGCAAGGATTGGGCGCAGGACGCTTTTCACGATGCTCTACGTCAGAACAATATTACATACACCCTGCGCCCTGAACGGCTGGCGTATTATTGCTACTACTTTTTCTTTTTCTATCTTAGCGCATACCTCGATGACCTCACGCAAGCGGACACGATTGAAGAACATATTAACGGCTGGATAGAGGAAACTATCAAGTATGCGGATAGTATTCCTTAAAACCCAAGAAATAATAGCGGCGGCAAATATTACCTCACCTCTGAATTATGGTTTTGACAGTTACGTAATCAGATGATATCATTCCATATTGGAAACAAATAATTTTGGAGGTTTATTATGGAAGAAATGTGGCTCACAGATGAAGAAATTTTTGAATTAACCGAACAATTCGGGACACCGTTATATGTGTATGACGAAAAAACTCTAAGAAAGCGTTGTCAGGAGCTGCACAACCTTCTTCCGAATAAGAACTTTCGCGTAAGCTATTCCGCAAAAGCAAACAGCAATGTCGAATTCTTGAAAATCGTTAAAGACGAAGATATTGATGTAGATGCTATGTCGCCGGGCGAAATTTATACTCAGCAGCTTGCGGGATTCCCGAAAGAGCGCATCTTCTTTATTCCCAATAACGTATCCAGTGAAGAAATGAAATACGCTATTGACCGTGGGATTCTCGTGAGCGTAGATTCTTTATCGCAAATGAAAATGTACGGACAACTTAATCCGGGTGGGAAAGTAGCTGTTCGTTGCAATCCCAGCACCGGAACAGGGCATCATGAAAAAGTAGTTACGGCAGGTAAAAAAACTAAATTCGGCATACAAACGAAATACGTTGACGATGTGAAAAAAATTGCCGCTGAGTATAAATTGAATATTGTTGGAATCAACCAACACCTTGGTTCATTATTCCTGACTCCGGAGCCGTATGTGGCGGGAGCAAAAGAATTATTGGATATTGCAAAACAATTTCCGGGACTAAAATTTATTGATTTCGGCGGCGGATTTGGTATGCCGTACAAAGAAAATGAGGGACGCCTTGATTTGAAGAAACTTTCCGCGGAACTGGATAAGCTGTTTACAGAATTTTTAGCAGATTATGACAACAAAAACGTTATATTTCAAGCAGAGCCCGGCAGGTACATTGCGGCTGAATGCGGGATTCTGCTCGGCACTGTTCATACGATAAAAGATAACTATGATACGGAATATGTTGGAACAGACCTCGGGTTTAATGTGTTGAAGCGTCCTGTTATGTATGATTCATATCACAGCATACATGTTGCCAAAAAGGATACTAAAGCCAAAGATAATACAAAACATACTTATAATATTGTCGGCAACATTTGTGAGAGCGGAGATATAATTGCAAAGCAGCGCGAACTGCCGCATATTGATGAAAATGACATAATTGCGGTAAGAGATGCCGGAGCGTATGGATTCGCTATGTCCTCAAACTATAACTGCCGTTTGCGTCCGGCAGAAGTTTTAAAAGAACTGAGCGGTGCCTTTAGGTTAATCCGGCGCAGAGAAACATTTGAAGATTTAGTTGAATGCTATGTCTTGGACACGGAGCAAAAAAACAAAAAACGTGCATGATTTAAACGCAGCAAATGTCCTCGTTATCGGAGGGTCCGGCTTTGTCGGAAGAGCCATAGCAAATCACCTTATTCAAAACGGGTGTCTGGTGACATTGCTCAACCGTGGCAATGTGCTTATTCCGAACACCCGCCAACTTGTTGCAGACAGAAATAATATTGAGAAAATGTATGCGGCTGCTCTTGAAGGTGAGAGACACTATGATGCTGTCATAGACACTTCTGCTTTATTTGACGAACAAACCCGGATTGCGCGGGAGGTTTTTCATAAAAAAACAGACCGCTGGATTCATTTGAGCAGTGCTGCTGTCTATAAAAATAATACCCGCACCAAAGAGAACGATGAAATAGGCGGTGCTGAGGCTTGGGGCGATTACGGCAGGAACAAAAGTGAAACAGATGCCTTTCTTCTTAGTCAAAAAGAAAAACCTGCTGTCACGATTCTTCGACCGCCCTACATATATGGACCCGGCAACAATCATGACAGAGAGACTTTTATTTGGAGCCGTGTTTTGCGGGGCAGACCTGTTTTAATCCCCGGAAACGGCCAGACAAAGATACAGTTTATCCATGTGCAAGATGCAGCGGCGGCTGTTGCTTGTGTTCTAAAACAAGCTCCAGCCTCTGAACCGCAAGTTTACAATATCGGAGATGAAGAAGAAATAACTCTTCAAGACTACGTATCAAAACTGGCTGCTGTCGCTCAATTTAAAGATACGGGCATTTGTTTAGGGGAAAGAGGAAGCGGCTTTAATCCGCGGCAGTATTTCCCGTTCCGGGATTACCCGTGCGTTGTAGACGTTAATAAAATCCGAGATGAGCTTGACTGGAAACCGCAGTTCAATTTTCTTACAGGCTTTCAGCAAACATTCTCATCATATGAAAGCAATTTTCTAAGAGACAGGCTGATTGAAACAGATGTTGAAGACAAAATTTATATTTGATTTCTATTATTATTGTGAAATAATTGCATAAAGATGATTCGTCTTACAAAGGAGAGACACATGAAAAAGCAGCTATTATCAGAATTTCTAGGCACGTTTGTTTTAGTCTTGTTCGGTTGCGGAGCTGCTATTATAGCAGGCGAATATATCGGATACCTTGGCATTGCAGCCGCCTTCGGTTTAGCCGTACTGGCCATGATATACGCAGTCGGTCCCATTTCCGGCGGACATTTCAATCCGGCAGTAACCGTAGGTCAGGCAATCGCCGGATGCTTTAAATGGAAAGATGTCGGTCCATACGTCTCGGCGCAAGTCTCGGGTGCAGCTGTCGCAGCAGCCGTGATTTATGCGATTGTACTAGGCGGAAGCAACGATGTCGGAGGATTCGCTGCAAACGTAGTACATTCCGACTATTCAACGTATGCGGCATTCCTCACGGAATTCATTTTAACGTTTGTGTTTTTGATTGTAATCTTAGGCGTCACGTCAAAGAATGCGGAAACAAAATTCGCAGGCTTGGCTATTGGTTTGGCTCTGACTGCCATTCATTTAGTCAGTATTCCCGTAACAAATACCTCTGTCAACCCGGCGCGCAGTATTTCTCAGGCACTGTTCAGCCAAGATCCGGCGGCAGTGTCTCAGTTGTGGCTGTTCATTGCTGCACCGATTTTAGGTGCTCTGGCCGCGGGCTTTGCGTGGAAATATTTGATGGACAGTAAAAAGTGAATATAGTCCCGCCAGCTTGCTGGCGGGGAATTTTTGTTTAAGGCCCCTATTCCCGCCTTCGCGGGAATGACAATCATCTGCAGAAATGACTTGACCGCAGCAGTTATAATTCTTACTCTTTAAAATATACACACTATTGTATTTTTTAAGGAGAACTTCAAATGGATCTTAAAGGCTCTAAGACTGCCGAGAATTTAGAATATGCTTTTGCAGGAGAATCTAAAGCTCGCAATAAATATACTTATTTTGCTTCCGCCGCCCGCAAAGAGGGCTATGAGCAAATCGCCGCTATTTTCGAGGCGACTGCCAATAATGAAAAAGAACATGCCAAACTCTGGTTCAAGGCTCTCGGCGGTGTTGGGGACACTGCAGCCAATTTACTGGCAGCCGCTAAAGGAGAACACGAAGAGTGGACTGAGATGTATAAGGAATTTGCCGAGACTGCCAGAGCGGAAGGCTTTGACGCTATTGCCAAACAGTTCAGCTACGTAGCCGAAGTTGAAAAACGCCATGAGCAGCGTTATCTTAAACTCCTTAGCAACTCGCAGAAGAACGAGGTTTTTGCTTCTGAGAAAGAAATGCACTGGGAGTGCCGCAACTGCGGATTTGTTGTTATCGGCAAAAACGCTCCTAAGGCGTGTCCGGCTTGTATCCACCCGCAGGCGTTTTTTGAGATAGAAGCGGATAATTTTTAGTGCGGAAAGTGGAATTATTTCCACTTTTCACATTTAATCTATAATACAGCAAACACGTATATATACTAAGTCCCAGGTACATCAAAACATCAGCGGCTCCTATGAGGAAACCTCTGAAGCCTCTGGACACCTCGCCCGACAAAGTGCCTGCGTCTCCGAGAGAACTATACGGAAGCGGGAACACTTGCGCAAACAGTGCGATCAGGAAGAATACGCTGAACACAAACGAGTATTGATACGCTATTTTCCAAAGCTTTCCTTTTGTCAGGCCGGTGCTTTCTTTGAAACACTTCTTGCTGCCTTCTATTACAAGCGGCGTTACCAATATCCATTTGAAATATACCCAGCCCATTATCCATGTTGAAACCAGCATTCCCAGAGTAAACAAAACCGACAGCCCCAGAGACGCAGCCTGCTCTCCCGCAGCCATAGCTTCTGTCAGAGCCGTAATCTCTTCTTGCGAATACATTATGTGCGGTATAAGCGTCAGCAGCATCATCGTTATAATACTTATTATCATAAGTGCGCCGTATTTCAAAAACATATTCCAAAACCAGCTGAGAAAATTCTTTGCCGATAATTCAATCTCTTTTTTTCTCAGGTATTTTTTCATATATATAGCAGAGAAAGTCCATACTCCCAGACACACTAGTACAGTGTCTACTATTTTTCGCATAATTATTTTGTATGCCATATCCGGCGGCACCTGCATTAACTCTGCTTCTTTGGCTCCTTCTGTCATTTCCTGCATGTTGACTGCAACAAATTCCAGAAATCCGGTATTCATGCCCGGCAGCAGCGGAACCGCTCCCATCACAAACATAAAAAACACTACTATGCGCCATTCATTCTTTATATAATTCTTCAATTCCTTAAAATTATCGCCCCATGTCGGCACTGCGTTTATCTCCGGCTTTGCTGCTTTAGCTTCTGTATTCATTGCTTTTTCCTTTGATTCTAAAAGATTGCATTTGATTTTGAGATATTTTATACTGCTTGTCAAATTTAGATACGAAAGGACTGTCATATGCAGGTTATTCTAGCTCAACCCAGAGGTCACTGCGCCGGAGTCAGAAGAGCAATTGAAATCGTTGAAACGTCTTTGGCTAAATTCGGCTCGCCTATTTACGTGCGGCACCAGATAGTCCACAATCCTCATGTAGTGCAGCGTCTTGCCCAAAAAGGGGTAATTTTCGTAAAAAATGTAGACGAAGTGCCTGAGAACGCTGTAATCATTTTCAATGCGCACGGCGTGTCCGAACAGGTAGAGGCTGAAGCAATGTCCAGAAACCTCAAGATTATAGACGCTACGTGTCCTTTGGTTTCTAAGGTTCACACTGAAGGGCAGCGTTACGCCAAGAAGGGTTTCGAGATAATTCTTATCGGTCATAAAGGGCACCCTGAAGTAGAAGGCACTTTAGGAAGAATTCCGGGCACTGTGCATTTGGTTTCTACGGTTGAAGATGTTGCCAATTTGTCCGTATCTAATCCTGAAAAACTTGCTTATGTGTCCCAAACTACTTTGAATGTAGATGATACTAAGGATGTGATTGATGCCCTTCAGGCTAAGTTTCCTCAGCTTGTAGTAGGTACTGCCACGAAGTATATTTGCTATGCTACTCAGAACAGACAGGCTGCTGTTAAAGAGCTGGCAAAATTGGTTGACGTTGTGCTTGTGATTGGCGCACACAACAGCTCCAATTCCACCAGACTGCGTGAGAGTGCAGAGAGCGAGGGCATTCCTGCGTATTTAATCAATGATGCTTCTCACCTCAATCCCAAGTGGCTTGAAGGCAAGAAACGCGTAGGTATTACTGCGGGTACTTCTGCGCCGGAGGATCTTATTCAGGGCTTGCTGGACAGGCTTAATGAGATTGAACCTATTGACGTTTCCGTCTGTTCCGGTGTAGAAGAGAATATCCATTTCAGGCTGCCGTTTTCTTTGACAGGTGCTTAATGTCTCTGCCTCCTTCCGATATTCTTTCGTATCTTATCGAGCATTCTTTGAAGGCGGGAGCAACTGAGGCTGATGTTCTGCTTACCGAAGGAGTGGACACTTCTGTTTCAGTTCGTCTCGGCAAATTGGAGTCGCTGGAAAGATCCGATACCAGAGATTTGGGGCTAAGGCTTTTTATAGGAAAACAACAGGCTGTTGTTTCTTCGTCTGCTACTGACAGAGAATCTTTGGATACTCTTATAGAGCGCGCTGTCAATATGGCTAGGCTTTCTCCTCCTGATGAGTTCTGCGGGCTTGCGGACAAGGCGGCTGTTGCAAAAGAATTTCCGGCTCTTGATGCTCTTGACAACGATTTGTTATCTCCTGAAACTTTAATTGCCAGAGCTAAAGAGGCTGAAGACGCTGCGTTATCAATCGCTCAGGTTTCCAATTCTGACGGAGCATCAACATCTTCTGCGCACTATTCCAGATACCTTATGTCCAGCGCAGGGTTTTCAGGATATTCCAAGCGTTCTATGAATTCTGTGTCCGTGTCCGTTATTGCAGGCACAGGCACTGATATGCAGACCGACTATGAAGCGTTTTCTTCCGTGTTTTGCAAAGATTTGCCTGCTCCCGATGTTGTCGGCAAATCTGCTGCGGACAGAGCTGTAAGAAAACTGTTTCCTAAAAAAATGCCGACAGAGAGAGTGCCTGTTGTGTTTGACACCAGAGTTTCAGGCGAACTAATGGACGCTTTTCTTTCCGCTATTTCCGGCTCTTCTATTGCCAGAGGAACCAGTTTTCTGAAAGACTATTTGGGAAAACAGGTTTTTAATTCTTCTGTTTCTATCATAGAAGACCCATTCATGAACAAAGGATTGCGCTCGAGGGCTTTTGACGATGAGGGTTTGCTTCCTTATAAGAAAAACCTCATAGACAAGGGTTTTTTGACTACTTGGCTTTTGGATCTGCGTTCTGCAAGACAGCTTTCTCTTAAAAGCACTGCGAACGCCAAACGTTCCACGTCCAGTATTCCGGTCCCCTCTCCTTCCAATGTGTATATGGAAAAAGGTTCTGTTTCTAAAGAGGCTCTTATCAAAGACATTCGCAAAGGATTTTACGTTACCGAGACTATGGGCATGGGAATTAACGGCATTACAGGAGACTATAGTCAGGCTGCAAGCGGTTTCTGGATTGAGAATGGAGTTATCACCTTTCCGGTCAATGAAATGACTATAGCCGGCAATCTTAAAGATATGTTTTTATCTCTTGTGCCTTCCGATGATTTGGTTTTCCGTTATGGAATAGATACTCCTACTATTTGCGTACCTCAGATGACTGTTGCGGGAATATGATTACAAAACCATTGAAACTCGCTGTGCTTGTTGATTTAGCCCGAGGTGAAAACTCCGGAGGTCATGTCAAATTTTGGGAAAATATTGCTGCGGCGGCAACGGCCGCTCCTTCCATAGATATGACTGTTTATTTTTCCGGCTCCGCTAAAGAAGAATCTTTATCCGGCAATGTTCGTTTCCGCTATCTTCCTCCGGTTTTCAGCACGAAGAAACTGAAATTTCTTCCTTACGTTCCGGCCCATACTGATATTGCTTCTTTCCATCCTGCTTTGGCGCAGGATATTTTGTCTTCCGATTATCAACTCTTACACACTACGGACGCTTATTTTGCCTTTTCCAAGACAGCGGAAAAACTTTCCAAAAAGCATGGAATTCCTTTTTCTACTTCGCTGCATACCGATACTCCTGCGTATGCCGAGACGTTTACTTATCACACCTTGACTTCTCTGTTCGGAAGGACATTAGGCTCTTATATTGATAAATCTTTCCGCATTTCTTCAAAACAAAAAAAATCTAAAGAAGAACTGCTTATCCGTCACATGCAGGCTGCTAACGCTGTTTTTCTTACTAGGAACAAAGACCTTTCTTTTGCTCAGGAAGCAGGCATTGCCAGACGCTCAATTTGCAATATGCGTCTTGGAGTTGATAAGAATATTTTTTACCCGTTTCCTGTTTATGAACACAAATTGTCTCATAAACGGCTCTTTGCCAATTCCAATCTGCTTGCGCCCGATACCTTTTTAATTCTGTTTGTCGGGCGCGTAGATGTAGGAAAACGTTTTCATGTCCTTCTGGAAGCATGTTACAGGCTTTTAGATGCCAATAAAAAATTCCACCTTTTTGTTGCCGGAGTCGGTCCCTTAGAAACAACGGCCAAAGCTGCGCTCGGAGACAATGTTTCTTTGCTGGGCTATTTGTCTCAATCTCAGCTTGCCAATCTTTACCGTTCCGTTGATTTGCTGGCGGTTCCCTCCAACATTGAAATCGGAGGGCTTGTAGGTATAGAAGCTCTTTCCTGCGGCTGTCCCGTCATATCTTCTCCGGATAACGGGCTGTCTGAATCTTTGAACTTTCCCGGACTGTGCATTCAGGATATTCCAAGCTATCCTGATGTTTTTGCCGCAGCTATTCACGGTCTTATTGATAACAGGTTATTGCTGCGCAAAATCTCGGAAGCAGCCGTTTCTTTTGCTGGATCCAGCGTAGCAAGCTGGGGTCAGATTTTGAGAGAGGATTTTATGCCCGGGTGGAAGTCAATCCGAAATGTGGAGTGTGAAATAAACACTTGTATTAACCATATCAGAATGCTTTAAGTAACGCTATAACTTTATTTAAAGGAGTTTTAAAATGCCAAATCTTGAATGAAAATTCCAAGAAGCAGGAAAAGTAATTTGCAAGGATTGCAGACATATGATTAAATCTCTTGTAGGTGTGGATTATAATACATGTGGCAATACTGGGGCTATTAACTATACAACCGGCAAAATACTCAAGAGGTTTTGTAGTTCTCAAAACAGAGACGGAAAATGCTCACGATTCGAACCTAAAGAACCCAAGAAAAAGTTTTTGCGGCGGTTGAAGGAAGGATTGGGACTGTAGTAAGTACAGCGGGCTTGCACCACTGCCCCGTACCAACTCCACACTTAATTTTCCATTCTTATAATTCCGTGCCTCTTCTTGCCCACGCTAATCATGCCGTCTTCTTGTATTTCTTCCTGTATGCTTGAGACTGTCTGGTCGTTTATTTTAACTCCCCCCTGCTCTATCAGTCTTTTGGCTTCTCCTTTTGAGCTTGCCAGTCCCAGTTCTACCATGACCTCTGCAACGCTTACTTTGCCTTTGAAATTATAAACAGGCAAGTTCCCAGCGTGAACATTCATATCCTTGTTTTCAAACAGCTGCTGCGCTGTCTTTGCCGCCTGTTCCGCCTCATGCTCTCCGTGCGCAAGTTTAGCAGCCTCGAACGCCAGCACTTTCTTTGCCTCGTTTATTTCAGAACCTTGCAGCTTTTCAAGTTTTTCTATTTCAGGAAGCGGCAAGTCAGTAAACAGTTTTAAAAATCTTACTACGTCTGCATCTTCTGTGTTTCTCCAGAACTGCCAATAGTCATAAGGACTGAGCTTATCCCCTCTGAGCCACACTGCGCCGGAAACGCTTTTGCCCATTTTGACTCCTGAGGCAGTTTGTATCAGCGGCGTTGTCAGCCCGTATAATTCTTTGCCTTCTATGCGTCTTGTGAGTTCCACGCCGTTAACAATATTGCCCCATTGATCAGAGCCTCCCATTTGCAAGGATATGTTATGTCTTTTGTTCAGCTCCCAAAAATCGTAGCCCTGCATTATCATGTAGTTGAATTCTAAAAACGTCAGAGGCTGCTCTCTGTCCAATCTCAATTTCACAGAATCAAAAGTAAGCATTCTGTTGATAGTAAAATGAGTGCCTATTTTTTTCAGCATTTCTATGTAGCCTATTTTTTCAAGCCAATCAGCATTATTTACCATTAGGGCGCCTGTTGGACTATCTTCAAAATTCAGATAATTTTTGAATATACTTTTTATGCCTTCAATGTTTTTCGCAATTTGTTCGTCAGTGAACATTTTTCTGGTTTCGTCTCTGAAAGAAGGATCGCCTATTTTGGTAGTAGCTCCTCCCATAAGAACTACCGGTCTATGCCCTGTCTGCTGTAGTCTGCGCAGCATCATAATTGCCGCCAGGTTGCCTACATGCAGGCTGTCTGCTGTTGCGTCATAGCCAATATAGCCGGTTATTATTTCCTTAGATGCCTTTTCGTCCAGTCCTTCTATGTTTGTGCACTGGTTAATATGACCTCTCTCAAACATGACTTGCACGAATTCAGATTTAAATTTTGCCATTTTACTATGCCTTTTTTATGTGCTACAATTATTCTTTTAAATCACAATAACAGTTCTCATGCAAGCAAAACTATTTAACGCTATCGGGCTTATGAGCGGCACTTCCTTAGACGGCATAGACGCTGCTTTTATTGCTACGGACGGCTTTTCCGTTATAGAAAGGCGGGATTTTATTTTCGTGCCTTACCCGGCTGATTTTAAGCAAAAACTGCGTTCTGTGCTTGGAAATAGCACGAGAACACCCGAGGTTCTGTCCGTAGAAAAAGAGCTGACGGGAAAACACGCATTGGCAATATCTGAACTTATGAAACGCTCCGGGGTTAAGCCGGATATAATCGGTTTTCACGGTCAGACTTTGTTTCACGATATTTCCAAGGCTGTTACTTTTCAGATTGGAGACGGCAGGCTTTTGGCTTCTTTGACCGGAGTTGATGTTGTTAATGATTTCCGGTCTAATGATGTGAAGGCAGGTGGCAACGGCGCACCTCTAGTCCCTCTGTTTCATCAGGCTTTGATGAGTTCTTATTCTGACTTTCCAATCATAATTCTCAATATCGGAGGAGTGTCCAATATCACTTGGCTTAATACTTCCGATATTTTAGCATGTGATGTTGGTCCGGGTAATGCTTTACTAGACGACTGGGTGCTTGCTTCTTGCGGAAAGCCCTTTGATGAAAACGGTTCTTTGGCGGCTTCAGGTAAGGTTGATTATAGTATCATTGAATCCGTTCTCTCTTTGCAGTTCTTCAAGAAACCTCCTCCTAAGTCTTTAGACAGAAACGACTTCTCTTTTATTCTAGCTGCAATGTCTCATCTCTCGCCTGAGGACGGAGCGGCAACGCTTACTATGCTTTCGGCACAGGCTTTTGCTTCGGTATTTGATTTTCTGCCGGAAAGACCTGTTCGCATTTTCGTTTGCGGAGGGGGTTCTCATAACGGGACTATGCTTAGGTTTATATCCGATGTTACAGGGATTCCGGTTTCGCCTTTAGAGAGATCCGATGAGATAGAGGCGCAGGCTTTTGCGTGGCTCGCAGTTCGTTCTCTTTTAGGGCTTCCTATTTCCATGCCTTCCACTACAGGAGTCCCTTTTCCACTATCAGGCGGGACGCTGCATAGACATGGTTAACACCTTGAAATCAAAAAAAATGTTTTTTTATCGTTGAAAGTAAAAAAATATAGTATACTCAGAGTATAAATAATAACTACAACGTCTTCGGACAATTTTTATTAACTTTATTATTAACAAAAATGCATTTTATGGAGAAAGATTATGCAGGAAACACATACAGTTAAAGTAGATGAATGTAAGCAATCCCTTGAGAATTTTAGGAATGATATAAAGCATGAAATAAATATCAATGGAGAGGCGGAGGCTGGAACTATGTTTGTATATTGCCAAAGTTTTAAGGAGTGTATCACACACGGAGTTCCTCTGACAGAAGAGGACTATCAAGAAGCATTTAAGATGTTGGATGCTCTAAGGAGCATAAACGGAGCACCGTGGTTTATATTGGCGGGAATACATGCTGACTTTTCCGAAGCTTTCACTTCTTTCAAAGAGAAACAAGAAAATGATATGACAGTACCAGAGGGAAGAGAGAAACATAAAGACATTACTGCCGAATCTCTCGCTCATTTTGATGTATAATTCTGCTTTGTAACGTTGGTACGTATTCCCCTTCCCTTTGGGAAGGGGAATACGTACCAATTTCACATTCCTAATTCCTGCATCTCCAACCTCCTTATCTCATCACGTATCTCTGCGGCTTCTTCGAAGCGCAAATTTTCAGCAAGTTTTTTCATGTTGCGGGAAAGTTCGTCTATGTAATTGTGCAATGCTTCGCCTTTGATAGACTCTTCTTCATGTATTATTTCTTCTTCTTTTTCTATTATAATATCCGCTATGCTTTTCTCTATGGAACGAGGCGTTATGTTATGCGCTTTGTTGTATTCTTCCTGCTTTTCTATTCTTCTGTTAGTCTCATCTATCGCTTCTTTCATACTCCTAGTCATATTGTCCGCATATAAGATTACTCTTCCATCGATGTTTCTCGCAGCTCTGCCTATTGTTTGTATAAGTGCTGTTTTAGATCTCAAGTACCCTTCCTTGTCCGCATCCAATATCGCCACCATTCCGCATTCCGGTATATCCAGTCCTTCTCTTAGCAGATTTATTCCGACAAGCACATCATATTCCCCTGCCCTTAGCTCTCTTATTATTTCTATGCGTTCCAGAGTCTCTATATCCGAATGCAGATATTTTACCTTTATGTTTGCTTCCGCAAGATAATTTGTCAGCGCTTCCGACATTTTTTTCGTAAGCGTCGTTACCAGCACTCTTTGCCTTTTCTTCACGGTCTTTTGTATTTCATCTATTAAATCATCTACCTGATTTTCTGTTTTGTGAATTTCTACCTTCGGATCTACAAGTCCTGTGGGTCTTACTATTTGCTCGATCACTGCTCCATGCGTCTGCTCTATCTCCCAGTTTCCGGGAGTAGCCGATACAAAGATTGTACTGGGTCGCCTCTCGTCCCACTCTTCAAATTTCAGCGGTCTGTTATCTACGCATGACTGTAGTCTAAATCCGTAATTAGTAAGATTGCTTTTTCTCGAAAAATCCCCTCTAGCCATGCCGTGTATTTGCGGTACCATAACATGACTCTCATCTACAAACAGTATCGCATCTTTCGGCAGATACTCAAATAAAGTCGGAGGAGGCTCTCCTGTTTTTCTTCCTGTCAGATACCGCGAATAGTTTTCTATTCCCGAACACATTCCGGTACTTTCCAGCATCTCTATATCATACGTAGTTCTCTCTCTTAGTCTCTGTTCTTCTATTAATTTATTTTCCTTTAACAGCTCTTCGCATCTAATCTTCAATTCTTTTTTTATCTCGACTATCGCTTGTCTAAGCGTTGGTCTTGGCGTTATGTAGTGGCTGTTTCCATACACTTTTATACTGTCAAGCTCCTCTCCCCTTTCACCCAATAACGGATCTATCTCTTGTATCTTTTCTATCTCTTCATCAAATAAACTTATTCTCCATGCAGTGCTTTCCAAGTGCGCAGGAAATATTTCTATCACGTCTCCTTTTACTCTGAACTCTCCTCTGTTCAATGTAATATCGTTCCTTTTGTATTGCAGCTCCACAAACTTCTTCAATAACTCTTTTACAGAAATCTTTTCTCCTTTGCTCAAGCTCACCGTCATTTCCTGATACGTTTCAGGAGAACCTATTCCGTATATGCACGATACGCTTGCTACTATTATAACGTCATCTCTTTCCAGCAGCGCTCTTGTAGCACTGTGTCGCATTCTGTCTATTTGTTCGTTTATCATAGCGTCTTTTTCTATGTACGTATCTGTCCGTGCTATGTAAGCTTCCGGCTGATAGTAGTCATAGTAACTCACGAAATACTCTACGGCATTGTGAGGGAAAAACTGTCTCATCTCGCTGAACAACTGCGCCGCCAGAGTTTTATTCGGCGCAAGTATCATCGCTGGCTTCTGTATTTTCTGTATCACATTAGCCATTGTAAATGTTTTGCCGGATCCGGTAACTCCCAAAAGAACTTGGTTCTTGTCTTTTCTGTTAAGCCCTTTAGTTATAGCTTCTATAGCGACAGGCTGATCTCCGGCAGGCTTATATGGAGCTTCCAGTGCGAACTTTTCATTCATCGGGACACAGGCTGTAGCCTTCTCCCCTTACAGTAACAAGATACCGCGGATTCTTTACGTCCTTTTCTATCTTCCTTCTTAGTCTTGTAACCTGCACATCTATAGTTCTGTCATTTACAGCATCTGATTGACTGCTTTTTTCTAATATGGTCTCTCTTGTCAAGACCTTCCCGATATTATCCGCCATTATCCGCATCAAGCCTGCTTCCATTCCGGTAAGTTTTATAACTTTATCTTTCCCTATTAATTCATCTCTTTCTTTGTCGTATTCCCATGCGCCTAGTTTTATTTTCTTTTTTTTATACGTTGTTTGTTTTCCTGTTCTTTTTAGTATTGCCTGCAATCTTAGTATCAGCTCCTTAGGCTCAAACGGCTTTTGCATATAATCATCAGCTCCTGCTTCCAGTCCTTCTATGCGGTCTTCTATTTCGCCCCGCGCAGTCAATAGCAATACAGGTATTTCCTGCGCAGCTTCTCTCATGCTTCTTGCAAACTCAAATCCGCTCTCTTTCGGCATCATAACGTCAAGTATTATAATATCGAACTCCAGCCGCAGGAGTTTTTTTCTCGCATCTTCCGCGTCTTCCGCCGTTATTGCTATGAACTCCTGCTCCGTCAAATACTTCTTTAACAACGCTCTTAAACGCTTGTCATCATCAACTACCAATACATGCGGTTTTTGTACGTCAGACATACTTAATTCTTTCTTTCCAGTATGTACCTCGCAATTTCCTCCAGCGTCTTTCCTTTTTCTCCAAACACTGACAAGTGCCCTATTGTTTGTTCAGTCAATATTGTTGCCTGTTCCTTTGCTCTCTCTATGCCCATAATCGTAACAAACGTAGCCTTTCCGGCTTCCTCGTCCCGACCTACAGGCTTGCCCATTTCTTCTTCCGTAGACTCATAATCCAACAGATCATCTACTATCTGAAACACCAGCCCTATGCCCTGCGCATAGTTTCTCAGTGCCGTAATATCCTGATTAGCAGCTTGCCCCAGTATGGCACCCATTTCTATAGACACAGCTATTAACTCGCCGGTTTTCATTCTTTGCAGTCTTGTTACTTCGCCTATGTCAAAAGCTGCGGTCTCTGCTATTAAGTCCAGCATCTGCCCTCCCACCATGCCCTGCATTCCGGACGCTTTAGCCAACGCAGAAACCAGTTTACACCTTACAGCAGCATCTTCATGAGTTCTGTTGTCTGCGAGTATCTCGAACGCATATGTCAAAAGTCCGTCTCCCGCCAGAATCGCAGTCGCTTCTCCGTACTTTTTGTGCGTAGTCGGGTTTCCTCTTCTCAAATCAGAGTTATCCATAGCCGGCAAATCATCGTGCACCAAAGAATAACTATGAATACATTCGACCGCACTTGCCGCCCTTAGTGCGTTGTCATGCTTAACGCCGAACATTTTCGCAGTTTCCGTCAGCAGAAACGGACGCAGTCTTTTTCCGCCGTTCAGTACAGAATACCGCATAGCCTCAAACAGCTTATTTTCAGCGAATTCCGATTCAGGCAGCAATTCTTTTATCAGGTTTTCTACTTCTTGCGCCGTGTTTTGCATTGCAGCTTTTATCATGTCTTTATCTTTCAAAAAGGAACAGCATCTTCTATTTTCATGTCATTGGAAGCCGTTATTTTGGTCACGGTCGCCTGCGCTGTTTGCAGCTTTTCCTCACAGTGCTTTTTCAGTTTTATGCCTCTTTCATAATAGCTTACAGCATCTTCCAGCTTTATTTTGCCTTCTTCAAGCTGCTTTACTATGCTCTCAAGCTCAGCCATAGCCTCTTCGAAGCTCATTTTATCTATATCTTTCATTTTTTTATTCCTTGCAGATTTTGACGGTTTATTGTTATATATAACTCTCATTTTCCGCAAGTTCTTTTTACCTTTAGGAGATTCTTTATGACTAATTTCGCATATTCTCAAGAGGCTTTGGATTTACTGCAAAAATCAGACAAAGAGGTCTTTTCCGCACTCATGCACGAAGAGATACGCCAAAGCGAGGGTATTGAACTTATTCCTTCGGAAAACTATTGTTTTCCAGAGGTTTATCCCCTATTAGGTTCCGTATTCAACAACAAGTATTCGGAAGGCTATCCGGGCAGACGCTACTACGGAGGACAGGAAAACACTGACACCATAGAAACCCTTGCAAGAGAGCGGGCTAAGAAGGTTTTCAGAGCAGAACATGCCAATGTTCAGCCTCTTTCCGGCTGCCCTATGAACGAGGCAGTGTATTTTGCATTATTAGAACCAAAAGACACTATACTGGGCATGGATTTGTCTCATGGCGGGCACTTGTCCCACGGGCATCCGGTAACCAACATGTATAAGATATTCAATTTTGTCAGGTATAAAACAGAAATCCCTTCCGGAAATATAAATCTTGAACACGTACGCGCTATGGCAAAAGAACATAAGCCTAAAATGATTATCTGCGGACACTCTTCATATCCCAAAGAATACGACTATGCAGGGTTCAGAAAAATAGCAGATGAAGCCGGTGCTATCCTCATGGCGGACGTGAGTCATCTGGGCGGTCTCATCGCAGGAGGAGCATTGAAGAATCCGCTGGATTTCGGATTTGATGTTGTAACGACTACTACGCATAAGTCTTTAAGGGGTCCAAGAGGAGGAATGATTCTCTGTAAGGAAAAATTCGCCAAAGCCATTGACAAATCCGTGTTCCCGGGTATGCAGGGCGGACCTCATATGCACCAGATAGCAGCTCTTGCAACTACGCTGAAGCTGGTTCAGACTGAAGATTATAAACAATACGCAAAACAGGTTCTCGCTAATGCTCAGGCTCTGGCAAAGGGGCTTATAGCAGGAGGCGCACATCTTGTAACAGGAGGAACAGAAAATCATCTGATAGTCATAAATACGTTCACCGGCTTCGGTATTACCGGCGATATAGCAGAAAAATCTTTGGACGAGGCTGGCATAACTTTGAACAAAAATATGATACCGGACGATCCGAATACTCCGATGAAGCCCAGCGGGATTCGTTTCGGTACTCCTGCGGCTACTGCAAGAGGCATGAAGGAAAAGGAAATGGACTTTCTCAGCAAAATTATGATTCAGGTGCTGAAATCTCCGCATGATGCTGCGTTACTGAAAAGCCTTCACGCAGAAGTCAAAGAGCTGTGCAAAAAGTTTCCGGTGCCGGGAATTAAAGGGTAGAAAGGTTATTTACAGTAGGCAGCTCCTGATGCCCTCCGTGTTGCGAGGCAACTGCAGTGCGTTGATGCCCCTCCGCCTGAGCCGTTACACTTCCATCTTATTGCGGTATAATCGATATTCCAATAGTAATCTTCCTCGACAGTCGTCCCGCAAGTGCAGTGTCCCCCGGGCATACCGCTTGTAGTTCTGCAAACCCCTTTGCAGTGTCTTGGTGCCGAGCAATTTGCTTTGCCGCAAGACCATGTATAAGTTGTTGCGTTAGTTGTTACAACACTCTGTGTCCCGGCAGAACAAAGATTGGCTGCGGCAGGAAGCGAGGCTGTTGTGACTCCGTTTGCCGATCCGCAAGCACCCTTTCCTAAAGACTGGGGCAGAATTGTTGTATTGCTCTCTAAATTTTGTGTATAGATGTTATATAAAACTACAGGCACTATTCCTATCAGGAGCAGCAAATACAGAATTTGTATTACTTCGAAGCCGCCTATTTTGTGAGTTTTAGATTCTTGATCTACATCAAGCTTAATTGATGGGGGGGGGGGGGCAACCCCTTGTTTTTGTTGAACAAATTGCTCAGTTTCATCTTTTTTCTTTTCCATTTGTTTGTCTCAAGAATCAGTTCGTTTTATCATACTACTGTATGCTTTCTTAAAACTTTATTACTATATTCTTTCCCAAAAATAACAAGAAATAACAACCAAGAGCTTCGTTTTTTTTCATGCTTTTTTTTAAAAAATCTACAAATCGAGTGATTTTTCCCTTGACAAGGGATTTATCCTATGCTATTGACAGTGCTACGGCGTACTGTGTCTTAAATAAAAAATAATAATGCAGAAATAGGAGTGCCTTATTTCTGCATTATTATTTCTGCATTCCTAATTAAATAAAATGACCCTCTTCGACTCACTGGACATCAAACAGGTGCTTGCCACTCTGCAGGCTGTTATGGAAAGCAGCGACAGCGATACTGCACGAATCCAAGCCGCTAAAATCATTCTTGAAAAACTGGGAAAAAATCAAGATGACACCGAGAAAAAACACCAAGAAGAAGAACGCTCTATCGCTATCGAACAAGCGCACAAACTTCTTGAAGAATTTGCCGAACTCAAACTTACACTGCTTTTTAAACCGCCTCCAGTGGCTGAAAAGTGCGAGACCGGAACAGATAACTCCTAACCCCAGCAACTGGAGGATATGGCTTATTCTGGCAAGCAGAGGCTGGGGCAAGACCAGAACCGGCGCAGAAGATATTGCCTACTATGCCCTTTGGCACAGCAACGCCAAAATCGCCGTAGTAGCTCCTACATTCGCCGATGCCAGAGATACTTGTGTCGAAGGCGAAAGCGGTCTTCTTAGGACTATTCTATTATCCTGCATAGAAAAATGGAATCGCTCGCTCGGAGAATTGTTTCTTAGTAACGGTACAAAAATAAAATTATTCTCTGCCGATCAGCCGGACAGATTAAGAGGTCCTCAGCACCACAGGGCTTGGTGCGATGAGCTGGCTGCTTGGGAGAAAAGAGATGCTTTTGATCAATTATCTTTTGGTCTCAGATTAGGTGCAGATCCTAAAATTATTATAACAACAACTCCTAGGAATACTGAAATGATAAAAGACCTTTTTAAACGGAAAACTCTTGATGTAAAATTTACGTCCGGAAAAACCATGGATAATAAAGACAATATATCGCCTCATATACTGGCGCAGCTGCATGAAAGATATGCAGGCACTCGTTTGGGACGGCAGGAGCTGGACGCAGAGATATCGGACGAGTCAGAGGGTTCGTTCTGGAACAGACCTCAGATTGAGAAGCTAAGAGTCACAACCGTACCTGAACTTACCCGCATAGTCATAGCCATTGACCCTGCTATGTCCAAGCATGTGTCTTCTGATGAGACCGGGATTATTGCGGCAGCCAAGGGAGCGGACGGGCTGCTTTATGTGCTTAGCGACTGGTCCGGAAAATATGCGCCTGATGCTTGGGCGGCGAGAGCCATTATGCTCTATAACGAGATGAACGCTCACATCATTGTTGCAGAGGTAAACGCAGGAGGCGATTTAGTAGAAAACATTATAAGACAAAAAGCTCCTCATGTTCTTTTCAAATCCGTACGCGCTTTCCGTAACAAGATAGACAGAGCATTGCCTATTGCAGCTCTTTATGAACAAGGCAAAGTAAAGCATGTAGGTTCTTTGCCTTTGCTTGAAGATCAGATGTGTAATTTTTCTCCTGACTCTGTGTTCTCTTCTACTAAATCTCCGGACAGAGTAGACGCTTTAGTCTGGGCATTGACGGAACTTAATACGTTTTCCAAAAGCGAACCTTCAATTCGGTTTCTTTAATTTTCCATTTTTTTAAAGGATTGCCATGTTCTCAAAACTTTTCAGAAAAAAAAAGTATGCCTGTTAAGCAGTATCTTGACTCTCCTATTATTGCTTGGAACGGTCTGCACCAGCCAAAGTGGACAGAGCGTCATATGTCTTCTATGGCAAATGAAGGATTCAGAAAAAATGTCATAGCATACCGCTGCATAACTCAAATAGCCATGCCTGCCGCTACTGTTCCTTTGCTGGCTTACGATGAGCGCGGGCGTGAAATTGCCAAACATTCTATTTTAGATTTGCTGGCTAATCCCAATCCTCTGCAAGACGGCTTTGCTTTCTTCGAGTCCATTTATGCTAATCTGCAAATATTCGGAAATGCTTTTATAGAAGTCATAAGACATTCTTCTAAATCCCAGCCTTCAGAGCTTTATGTGCTGCGTCTGGACAGAATGAAAGTTATTCCCGGCTCCGGTGCTCTGCCTGAAGGGTATGTCTATTCTGTAGACAACAAAAATACTTCATGGTCTTGCGATCCTATTACAGGAGCGTCTGATATTCTGCACATCAAAACTTTTCACCCTTTGAATGACTGGTACGGCTTTGCGCCGCTAGAAGCTGCTATGCAGTCTATTGACCAGCACAATTCTTCAGGCGCATGGAACCAGGCTCTGCTTAATCAGGGTGCCAGACCGTCCGGAGCTTTGGTTTATTCTCCTAAGGACGGCACTCCGGCCTCGTTGTCTGATGAACAGGTAGTGCGGCTTAGAGAGCAGATTTCTCAGATGTACCAGAGCTATCAGAACGCCGGAAGACCTTTAATCTTAGAAGGCGGTTTGGATTGGAAAGAAATGAGTCTTTCGCCCAAAGATATGGATTGGCTGTCCGGCAGAAACAATGCTGCCCGAGACATAGCTTTGGCATTCGGAGTTCCGGCACAGCTTGTGGGCATTCCGGATACTCAAACTTATGCGAACATGGAACAGGCTAGAATTTCTTTCTATGAAGAGACTGTTATTCCTCAGCTTACTAAAGTCGTGTTCTCTTTTGACAGGTGGCTCTGCCCTATGTACGAGGACAATCCAAGTTTAGATTTCGACATTGACAGCATTAATGCGCTGGTTTACAGTTCCAATATCAATTACACATTAATGTCTTTTTCTCCTACTCCTTCCGGAGTTTCCGTTGTACGGCCATGGCAGACTTTTTCTACTAATTTTGGTACCGGCACTACTAATTACCCTGTTTTCTTTGAAAACAAAATCGTAATTTTTCAGCAGCCTTCTCACGATTACCAGCTTCTTTACTCAGAGATAAATCTCAACGCTTCTGATTTCTCACTATCTGTAACTTCAGCTCCAATATTAAATATTATTAATAGTTCCAGCCCTTATTTTATGCTGTTCCCTATTGATTATTCCAGAATCCTCTTCCTCTCCTCAGGAGGCACTTATTATAAAATAAACCGTATTGCTATCATAAACAAATTCACATTCATGAACCTCGCCGATATAATTTCCGATATTCTGCTGCGGGCGGGATATGAGGCTTCTGATTTTGACATATCTGTTTTTAAACGGCTGCACTGCCGCAGAAACAGTATTCAGACCTATAGAAATAGAGCTGCCTATGCTGCTGCAGTGTCCAATGGAAAAGCGCACGATGTTTGCCTCATCAGAAATTGAAAAAAATATGCCTATAGATATGAAAGTGAAAAAGCTAATCATAGCGTTGCTGGAACACAAGGAATACGAAGCAAAACTGGAAAGCTGCGTTATGTTTTATCCAACTGAATAAGGATTGTTATAAACTATTTTTATTCGTTATCTAATCTTATTACGGGAGGCCACTTAGACCTCTTCCCATATTTTGTCAGCTCTACGCTTCGTGTGGGATCCTCTCCGTATCTACCATCGAACCTGCTGTCATATTGACTCACAGTATGAACATCCGTATCTTTATTCTTTTTTCTGGGTTTACCAGACAAAGTGTATCCCATAGTATTATTCCTTCTAAAATATTAGATTAAAAATATCTTACCGCTTGTTCGTATACACAAAAACCTTGAAACTAACTAGAATTATTTTTGCTACAGTGCAAAAAAATTGGATATAAAAAGATTCTTAATTAAATCAATAGGTTACGCGCCTAATAAAATCTAAAGCCTGCCTCCTGTTTAATCCAGCATATTTATAACTCTGTGTTATACAGAACCGGCAGCAAGAGAGACTCTAAGACCGTCCAGCTCTTCGGTGAAAGTAATGCAGCAGGCTAAACGAGAATCTTCCGTAACATCGAAGGCACCGTCCAGCATAGCAATCTCTTCCTCATCCGGAGGAGTGATTTTATCCTTCCATTCCTTATCCACGTAAACATGGCAGGTAGCGCAAGCGCAAGAGCCGCCGCACTGAGCTAAGATAGGAATGCCGCCTTCTCTGATAATCTCCATAACAGACCAATCTTCAGTAGCCTCAAGCTCGTGAGTGTTACCGCTCATATCAGTAACATAAATTTTCATAACAAAATCTCCTCTCTATTTAGAAACATGCAGCTTGCCTTTTAAGTCGCTGCTGGAAGTAGTATACTGAAATTTGTAACGTCTTTCAGGGTGGACATAAGCGAAAACTTTTTTAGCCATAAGCGCAGCCTCATGAAAACCGGAAAGTATCAGCTTCATCTTGCCGGGATAGGTACAAATATCTCCGATAGCGAAAACGCCCGGTACGGAAGTCTCAAAATCGGCAGTGTTGACCGGAATTAATTCGCCTTCCATACCCAAACCGAAATCAGCAACAGGTCCCAGCTTCATAGTAAGGCCGTAAAAAGCCAGCAACGCATTGCAGGGTATTCCCTTCACGTTCTTGTGTTCATCGGAAACAGCAACAGAAGAAATCTGACCGCCGCTGCCATTTATAGCTTCAAAATTGCCGATCTGAAGAGAGACCCTCTTGGCATCTACTAAAGCCCGCATCTTAGAAATGCTGTCCGGAGCGGCTCTGAACTCGTTGCGTCTGTGAAGCAGAGTAACGCTTTTCGCTATAGGCTCCAGATTCAAAACCCAATCCAAAGCGGAATCACCGCCGCCGGCAATCACAATGTCCTTATCTCTGAAAACATCTCTCTTGCGCACAGCATAGAAAACAGACTTGCCTTCATATTCTTCAATGCCGGCAATAGGAGGACGCTTAGGAGTAAAACTTCCGCCTCCTGCTGCAATCACAACCACCTTAGCTTCTATAACAGTTCCCGCATCAGTCTTAACCTGCCAAAACTCGCCCTGCTTTTTCATCTCGATAGCCATCTCGCCGAAATGAAAAGCAGCGTTGAAAGGTTTAATCTGAGTCATTAAAGCAGCAGTAAGTTCAGAGCCGGTGCATGAAGGTATAGCTGGAATATCATATATAGGCTTCTCCGGATACAGCTCGGCACACTGACCCCCGGGTTTATCGAGAATATCAATCAAATGGCACTTAACATCGTGAAGCCCCAGCTCGAAAACAGAGAAAAGCCCGGTAGGTCCAGCCCCAATAATAACGGCATCGGTGGTGTGTTTATCGCTCATAGTTGCCTTTCTTTTGAATATTCGTAGTGTTGAGAGTGGAGTTTGGAGTTTAATTTTTGGGCTTTAACTCCACACTTTTTTAAAAGTAATTTACTATAAAGTAAAGGGGAAAAACTAAGCCCCTGTATACCTCGGCTCCTTCTTCAGATGAAAAGCATTCACGCCTTCCTTGAAATCAAAGGTCTTGGCAACAGCAGACCACATGGAAGCCTCTTGAGAAAGCTGAGATTGAAGATTCTGCTCGAAAGAAGCGTTCAGCAGCCTTTTCGCAAGCCCGATGCTTCTTGTAGGACCGTCCGCTAATTTTTTAGCCAGCTCCAAAGTCTCTATCTCTAAATCAGCAGCAGGAACAACTTTGTTGATAAGACCCAGACCTAGGGCATCTGCCGCAGTAAGCTGCTTCTCTAACAAAAGAAGCTCGTTAGCTTTAGCAAGCCCAATCTTTCTGGGCAAAAAGAAAGAAACGCCGCCGTCCGGCAATAGAGCATGAGAAAGGAAATTAGAAGAAATAGAAACCCTGTCGGAAGCAATAACAATATCACTGACCAACAGAAAACTTAGACCTGCGCCCGACACAGCCCCGTCCAGAGAAGCGATAACAGGTCTCTCCATAGTAGCCAGTTCTCTTATAGAAGAATAGAAAAACTGGATTTTTTGAAAAATCTGCTCCTGAGCAGAGGTAGCTCCGACAACGTAACCCGACAAATCAAACCCGTCCATAAAGTTCTCGCCGGAGCCGCGCAGAACAATAGCGCGGATAGACCTGTCGGAAGCAACAGCTTTCAGCTTATTGCTAAGCAAGTTAGCCATAGTGGTATCCATAGCATTTTTAGAAGACGGTCTGTTAAAATTGATAAACAGGACAGATCCTAGTTGATCGAAAATGACTTCTGAGCTCATAATGTGCGCCTCCAAAGCTGAAAATTAAAATACGCCATAGCAAAAATATGCTACAAGTATAGCAAATTATTGGTTAGTATAACAAGTTATAAAAAGTTAACTAGAGGAAAAATAAGAAAAATGCCCCTTTTAATAGAAAAAACCTTAATAGGAAACATACTAAGAGTATCCTGTATAGACGAAAATACCGGTGCAGAAGCAGTATTTCAGGCTCCCCGCTACGCAACAGATAAAGAAATAGAACGCCTCGCACAGCTTAAAATTAAGTATATCTTGGAAAAGAGTCGTGAAAATAAATAATTTACTTGATTAACGGCGTATATCAGGTTAATAGGAATGGGAAATGGAAAATGGAAAATTACTAGAATTGCTAACGGAAACAGTTAAAAAAACTCTGCTAAGAGCATGAAATAATTTTACATTTTCAATTTTACATTTTCCATTTTATACGTCCCCTTCGTCTAGAGGCCTAGGACATCACCCTTTCACGGTGGTAACACGGGTTCGAATCCCGTAGGGGACGCCACTTTATTTTCAATGACTTACACGCCTTTTCGGGCTTATTTCTTAGCTTCAAATATCCGCTTGGGAAGCATATGGGAAGCAAGAGAACGGGCTTTTGTTATCAAAAAACATACGATCATTTGTGGTGTTTTAGCCAATAACAACCTCACACCCTCATTTCTGATGTATGATGCAGAGGCTTTGAAAGACGAGCATTTATCCAAGCGTCCAAACTTTCAGTTGTATATACAACCCTCTTCTTGCCAAACAAGTGATAGACCGGACTTCCGCCCACTGTTGCGTACTTAGACAGCGTTCTATAACTTATAGACAGCCCTTTGCTAGTTATATAATTCGCCGCTTCACGTCGTGTTAGATATTGTTTTGTGTTTTGCATAATAAATAGCCCTTTCTTTTTCGGAAAGCATATGTAGGAGTCTCGAAGACCCCTATAAAAAACCCCGCAAGACAGGTGTCGGCGGGGTGGTTGTAGTTGTGTTTGTTAGGTTCTGGTTATTTGTTTTTTATTTTCTGTTTTTATGTGTCTCCTTATTAGTTAGCGGTTGTATAATTTCGTTTCATTTAGTGGTTAGCCAGCTCTGGCCACTTTATAAAGAAGCGGCGGGGGAATAAGTGTCCCCATGCTGCCCAGTCCATTATCGCAGCCTCTGGCCACCCTTTCTTTTGTTCGGCAGGGCGGAATGGAGCCGGATTCTGCTTTCTCTCTTTTGTTGTTTTAATGGTTGGTATATTGCCTTTTATCTGCGTTAGCGTTGGCTTGATTGCTGCCTTTCTTGTTGTTTGTGTGGTTGTACTTTTGGTCGCTCCTTTCGTTTGTGTCTCGTTTGCTTTGCGTGTACTCGATTTTTTCTTCTTCCTTTTTTCCGGCTTTTTCAATCCGAGTTTGACTTCCATTTCTCTCGCTACTTCCTTTGATTTCTTCCAGTGAAAGCCCGGATAGACTGCTTTGCCTGTCTCCAGACTTACTCTGTTCCACATAACGTGAAAGTGCTGCCGTCCGTCCTTAATGTGTTCAACAATCACCCTTTGGTGATGAAACAACTTATATCCGTAAGCCTCTTCGCATTTTTCTACTATTGCCATTACCTGCTTGTCGGTTAGATACTCGCCCTTCGTCGGGTTGATACTGATATGATGAATGGGCTTCTTAACTTTGCTGCCGTCACTAACAGCCCACATTGCCCTGAATGCTTCGTCCAAATCTTTTACTTGCGGATCGCTCATGCTGCAAAGACAAGCCTTTTCATTCAACCCCTGTTCTTTAAGATAGGCAGCAGCATTTCTGAACCCGCCTCTGATGTGAGATTTAATAATCATCGGGCGGTCTCCTTCCTGATATAGCTAATTCCAGTTTTTGCAGAATACGGGATACTAACTGGCGGTATCGATCTGCAATGTTCAAAGTGTTCTCTGCTGTTGTCAGCTTCGTATTTACGCTACGGGCAAGCTGGTTAAGGTTGTTGCCCTGTCTGGCAAGTTCGGCATACAGTTTGAGTAACACATCCCTTAACCATGCAGGCGGTTTTGCTATGTAGTCGTCTCCTAATGCTTTTGCCCTAATGTAGGTGTTAACACTCATGTTTAACTCATGCGCTTTTTGGCGAATGAGAAATATTTCTCCCTCACGAAGTCTCAATCCATGAGTATAGGATTTCTTACATTGGGGTTCGGGGAAACTCCCCGCAGAGTGAGGTGCAACCACATGTGCGACAGAATGTGCGACATGTGGTGCGACGCAACTCTCAACTTGCGCGTAGCTTTTAAAAATTTTTGAGTCCTTTTGTCCGACATTTTGTGTGTCTTTTTGTTGTACGTTTTGTGTATCATTTGTCTGACTATTTTGACCGCATGTCTCTTTTGCAGCTTGCTTAAACTGCTTATGAATAGACGTAAGCACATCGTATTTTGACATATCAAAGCTCCTTTTCTGGTTGTAGAGCGTATATCGGGACATAAAAAAGGCTTTCCGGTTAATACCTAGAAAGCCTTTTGTTTCTTAACTTATTAAGCTCTAAACTTTTTAAATTCTTGGCTCCTTATTTTCTTAGTCTTCCAATTTTGTAATAAAGTTCGGAGTCTCTGTTATTTCTATAGCCGCAGAATGCCAAGCTATTGCCAAGTGTCCTAATCCTTTGCGTAGCTTTTCATGTGCACTCATACTGCGGATATGAAAGTTATTACCGCAAACAGCAACAACAACTTCTCTTTCCGCAGAAGGCAAGGCAGTGTATGCCTGTTTCAATTTAGTCTCACTCTTGGTTGGTTCTTCTAACGCTTGAACCTCTGTTGTCGGAAGTATATCAATATTTCTAGCAGAAGCAGCATCGTGATACACACGTCTGAACTCGATACCAGTTTTATGTTCTTTGTTGTTAAGAAGTCCAAAATCGCGATAGACATCTAATGCACATTCCCAAACTGCTTTGTATCTCACAGCAACAGGATTACCTTCTGTGTCATACGCAATTACTTCTTCTTTCACTCCGCCGTTGTGCTTATAACGTTCTTTAGTTGGCGTAACATTGTTAGATTGTTTTAAAACACTTGTGTTATTACTGTCCTCTTGAAAATTACTCATTGTGCTTCTCCGTGGTTGAGTGGATTAAACAGCACTGACATTTCACTGACTATACTATACCTATAGCACGGAATTTCTATTTGTCAAGTAAAATATTCATGTGGAATAAAGATTCTTTCCATGAAACACATAGAGTATGATATTTTACATACATTACCACAGAATCTGCTAAAAACAGTGTGTTTTATGGTTAAAAAGTGCTGGTATAGTTAATAATTTTTGTTCTTGCGTTATTCTTTAACATGATTTATGATATTCATAACGAACATAAGGAGGAACTAATGAATATCACCGGAAGACAAATAAGAGCAGCTAGAGGATTACTGGGTTTGAAAATGGAAGAGCTGGCTGATAAGGCTGGCTTAACACGCATTACTATACGCCAGATTGAAAACGAAACTGTTCAGCCTCAAGAAAAATCTATGGCAAAGATTTACGCTGTGTTTGATAAGTTCGGAGTTGAGTTTCTGCCTGATGAAGGTATGCGTATTCGCAAACAAGATGTTCGTAGTTATTCTGGCAAAGCAGGTTACAGACAATTTCTTGATCATGTTTTTGAGACTCTCAAGAAGGGCGGGAATATCCGCCAGTTCAATTTCGGCGATATGCGTTATCTGCCAAATGAAGAAGCATTTGTGGCAGATCATTTTCTGCGTATGGGGACAATCAATGGACTGGACGCAAGAGTCATTGAAACAGAAAATGAAACCAAACACAAATTACAGTATTGCGACTACCGCAACCTTGATAAAAAGTTCAAAGATATGTCTCCTTGGTATCTATACGGAGAATATTTGACATTATCTTTGTATGAAGCGGGCGGAAAGCGTGAGTTCATTACCATTCGCTCCAAGCTGCTTACTGAACGTTACCTTAAAGAGTTCGATATTTTCTGGAATATGGCAACCCCTGACAAAAAGAACGCTACGAGGACAAGACGATAACAGCATCACAAGGAAAATCCTATGAATAGGAGATTACCATGATAGTTACGAAAGCAGAAAGTGTTGATTTAGAAAAAATACTAAATCTTCAATACTTGGCTTATCAGAGTGAAGCCGTACTCCTTAATGACTTCTCAATACCTCCATTGAAGCAAACCATTGAGGAAATAAATCAAGAATATGAAAAAGGGATTTTTTTGAAAGCCGTAGACGCAGGAGATATTATCGGGTCTGTTCGGGCTTGCATAGATAACAATACCGCTTACATCGGGAAACTGATTGTGCTTCCCGAAAGACAGAGGCAGGGTATCGGAACAAAATTGATGTCCGCGATTGAACGCGAATGTGCAGTCGCAAGGTATGAATTGTTTACAAGCGATAAAAGCGTAAGGAACATTCAACTATATGAACGCCTTGGATATGTGAGGTTTAGGGAACAAAAAGTCGCGGACGGATTGACGTTTGTTTACTTAGAAAAACACTAAGTGTTTGAAACAGTCGGAGGGTATCAAATGACAGACTCTCAACATTGGCACGAAAAGAAGTAATTTCTACTATTCAGACACATAACCATTTTGCAAAATTAGAAAACAAGCACGGGTTTTTAAGTTATTTACCAAGCGTCCCAATCAATTTCAAATGCATCTTTACTTCTTGCATAAGTTCGGCTTGCTGTTCGGAACTTAAATGTCTTCTTGCAGTATCGCGATATGAAAGCATATCTGTTGCTTGTTGCGTTACCCACATATATCTTCCGGCAAGGGAAAGCGTACTCCATTTAAAAGCACAAGCATAATCTTTGGTTTTTAAGCAATCTGCACTAAGCAAACCCATAGCAGGTGTACTTCCGAATTCTGCCTTTTCTTTCATTTGTTCACGCGTAAGCTCAATATTACTTATCTCTTTTTTTAACTTGTCCAAATCCTCTTCTGGAATTTTCTGCAGCTTTGCCGCAACATGATCTTTTATGCTCTGTTCCGCTTGACGCACTTCGGCTTCCGTCATTTTATCGCGAGCCGCATCGTGAATAGCAAATACCGGACTTGTATCGCCAACCATGCCCCACCAAACGCTTCCGGACAAAGCAAGTGAAGACAATTTGAATGCGCACTGAAAATCATTTTGTGTCAGGCATCTTTTTGCAACGCTTGCCATTGCAAAAGTATCTCCGCGTTCGATAGCTTTGTCATCCAAAGATTGAATCTGTTTTGCCATATTTCTTTCATGCGGATCATTGCTGTTTGGATCGTGTACTATAGTTTTTCCGTAAGTTGTGTAAGCTATTGCATGAGTTGGAAGCAATACATAAAAACAGCAAATCATAAAAATTGTGATTAGAAAACGCATAATGTCGTTCCTTTAAATTTTGCAAAATCTTAGAACTCAGATCCTTTTATTATACTGCTTGCGTAAACGCCAATTATCTCTTTCTTCAATTGGTCATTCAATAGAACTTGCGTTTCTGAAGAAAGACCGCTTGCAGAATCAGGATCTTGCAATTCCTTAATTAGAGCCTTACTCAATTTAATGTCTAGAATATAGTATTCACTAATTAAATTTTTCAAATCAGACGGTAAATCAGCATCTTGTATTTGCTTGGCTTCTGTTTCCTTTATTTGCAGCACATTTTGCATACCCTCAATTATAGGAGCTTTGAGTGCAGGTGACTGTTTTTTCATGTATTGAAATTCCTTTAAAGCCTCCTCAAATTCTTCCTGTTGTCGTTTGTCTAAAGGAGTGTTAGCAAAATCCACATCCTTTAATTTGTTTAATTCTTCAAATGCTCTTTGTTTTCGTTTTTCTTCAAAATTAGCCTGAACCAAACGTCTTTCTTCGTTTTTTACAACTTTTTCAAGTCCGGCGCGCGCAGCTTTTCGTTCAGCTGCCGTTAATTTTTTTGCACCAACAGCATCTAATTTCTCAACAGCAGCCTGTTCTTCCTGTGTCAAAGGCTCGTTTATTATTGATGCTGACGAATAAGAAGGCATCAATATAAGAAAGCAGCAAATCATAAAAATCGAGATGTAAAAACGCATGATTATTCTCCATAGAAAGATGAAATAACTTCTTCGAATATAATATATTCCTTATACTATATCAACTATTTTAAACGGAAATGTCAAAATCAAAACGCCTTGATTTTACAATATAGATTGGATAGGTTAGAGGCATAAAAACAAACTTGGAGCTATTATGAAAAATTTAATACACGCATTGGTTGTTGCGGCAATTTTTTCGCTTATGCCATTAAATGCTAATGCACAAAAGTATAGTCCTGAACTTTATGTTAAAAGAGATGAGGTCATAGAAGAAATCTCAAAAGCATATACTGGAAATTGGTTGCACAATAGTTATTTATTGCCTTCAATCTATGTAAACCATGATGACTTATTAGATTGTTTTACGCATAATACCTTAAATGAACGCGCAGATTGTATTTATGCAAATGGCTATGCAGTTTCGTATTTTAGAAAACCTACGCATGTTAGAATTATTCATGAAGACCGCGAAGTCCAAGAACGAGTTAAATCGTATTTGTACAGCAATCTTAATTGCTATAACATGGAATATTTAATTGAAGCGGGATTGAACTATTATTATCAAGCTGTTGACAAGTGTATTGATAAAGCGTTGGCAAGATCTTCTGCAAAGAATGAAACAGCATCTAGAATTCAAGTTAACATGTGCGGGAAGAGCGGGAGTGCCAGAGTGCGAACTGATACGCTTAAATTATTCCGTGAAACTTGCGAAAGAAGCAGGCAAGATTTCACATCTAAATAAAATCTTTCATACGATATTATTGTTTGCTACAGTTCCCTAGCTTTATAGTTAAGAAGAAAGGAATCATTATGCGTTTTATCAGCTTACTTATGTTTGTAATTTATATCCTATTAATTCCGTCAGTTGCTTCGGCTACGGCTCAGACTCCTGAGACAATTATTTATGAAGGAAAGGAAGAATTGCTGTTCTCTACTCTTAAAATACCAGAATCTCATCCAAGAATAAGTACACATACATCTGATGCTTTTAGAGACACTTCTAATTGGAGGGGATACCGCGGAACATGGGAAATAAAAGACAACCACTTATATCTTACCGACATTGAAGGATATTTCAAATTATCTGAAAAAGAGCTGTTATTCGCAGATTGGTTTTCTGGTTCATTAAGAATTGTCAGAGGTAAACGGATTCACTATGTACACATGGGTTTTGAATCTATTTTTGAAGAGGATGTTATAATATATGTTGACAAAGGTATTGTTACTAATACAGAAATAATTGATAATCGATATATTAAAAATTTGACTAGAGCAGAAATCGAAAAAATAGTGAGAGAGAGAAGGATAAAAGATTTCATAAGAACTGCTGTTCCAAATGCTAAAGAAGCATTTGAAGAGAAGGAGTATAAGGCTGCTTATTGGTTATCAACATCAGTTATAGCAGTCGCTATATTAGCAGGAGAAGAAGATGCACTAATAAACATTGACGGTACAACACTTAAAACAAAAATAGAAACCGCCAAAACAGAAGAGCGTTCGTACATGGAAAGACTTGGTCGCGGCAAAGATTTTTTAAAAAAATTCCAAGAGCGTCAATTGAAAAAAGATGAAGAAACAACTGCAATAATAGATGCTCTAATAAATCTTGATGACACAATATTAAAGCAAATAATTGATAGTAACGCACTAAAACAAATAATTGACAGCAAAGCACTAGAAACCGTAAGCGAAATTAGTGCAAGAGCCGAAAAGCATTTGTCTAAAGAAGAATTAGATGAAGCAAAAAGTAAAATTGGAACAACAGCATCATTTATGGTGAGGTAGTGAAGTTTGGTAATCCATTAGGTGCTGTTGAGAAGAGTTGAGCATCCTTCCTCTCCAGTACTATAACGGAAGAAAAAACAAAGGGATATTATCTAAGAGAGGTGTTGGGCTGTAAAATAATGTGAACAAGTGAAAAACGAAGGTATGTATCCCTATCGTAACGCTTCCTACTGATATCTAGGCACTTCCAAGATTTGTCCTCTGAAAAAGTCCATTGGTCTTTTTATAAAGACATAAGCTTCAGGATATTTTGTTTTGATGTGAGAATCAAAATGTTTGTGTGTGTTTGCTATATATGCAATTTGTTCAAATACCTTGTTTTCACTGTTAATTTCTGTTGCAGATTTGAAGAATCCTTCAAAAACATCTCTTGCATGAGACATATTCAGTGCAGGATTTCTGGCAATAGCATAATCAGTGATTGTTTTCGGATTGTTATTAAGATTATTAGAATATTTTTTATACATTCCTTGTAATAAAAAGTTCAAAATAACGACTGTTTTTTGAAGATCCCGCTCTCCGGCTTCTAAAAGTTTTTCTGTTTCATAGCCGTTAACATGAGAAAAAGTTTCATTAGTGTTTTGTGTTCCGTCCAAAACATAAATATCCACATTTTTAAATTCAGGATCTGTTTGGCTGATACCGAAAGCTTCATTTGTTTCTATTCTTAATGCTACGCTTTCAGGTCTTGCATTATAAAGTATCGAGATAAGTTTTCCTTCCTTTCTCTTTCTTGCCTGCACAAACAGTTTTGAGGCGTGTTCCCAGCATTGCAAACGGCGGGGCTTTTGTATTGCTGTAAGCATAGAAGATATGATTTCTGCATTTTCTTCAATATTGCAAGATTCTGCATAATTGTTTAGTCTTTTGTTTGTTATATCTTCTTTTTGAAGCCAAATTTTTGAAATATCTGCTATAGATTTATCTTCGTGTGCTATTCTTGTAGCTAATTCTTTGCCTAGTTCCGTATTATCAATCATTAAAGCATTTTCTAAATACGAAATCCATTTTGCCATAGAATGATTTGAATAATGATAACCGCTTCTTGAACTAAGAGCCAATTTGTATATGGCATCGAAAGTCTCTTCCGATAAATTGTCCAAACGTTTCTGCATTGTCATCAGCATTTGAACATCGCCCGCATAAAGCACGGTCTTGTAGAGAGCTTGTATCTATATGATCATCTTTATCACTCACTCTCACCCCTAACGCCTGATATAATTTTTTGCGTTCATGATCGGATAAATTTTCACAATATTTGACAAAAAGAGCCCACATCTCTTTTTCATTCAAAGAATGTGGAACACTAACCATATATGCCTCTGCTATACTGGTTTTATAAAAATTCAAATAAAATTTGAACCAACCTATAAACTCAATTATAGCACAGGAGCGGTTAATATTTTATTAAACTATTTATGTAATTCTTATAATTTTTGCTGATTCAAGCAATCTGCTGCATAAATAAGTCCCTTGCGTATTGTCGGCAGCACATTATCAGCAACATAATCTACAACTGTTTGTATTTGTTTGCTTGTATAGCCCTGATTATGCATAGGATCGCGAATATATGAAAATATCCTGTTTTTAATTATCTCTTCATCTGGAAACTCATCAACTTCAAGTTCTTTTTCGTCAATATACTTGTCTCCATTTTTTGTAACAAGTAATTCGCCGTAATTTTTAACTTTTTGTATTCCTTTAAAAAACGGTATTATTTCTTTAACTTTAAGCCCTTGTCCATTCCAACCGTATTGCATTGAATCTAAAATATGAAAATCTTCCCAAAAAATCCCATTATCTGCATAGCCTGCAAAATCACCAGAATCTTTCAAAAAATTGCGTGATTTATTTTTATCAACTCCAGATTTTAATACGAAATACCTAGACCTGACATCATGCTCTTTGCTTTCATTAGTCGGTTCTATAAGATATTTTTCTGAACGAGGCATATTGCGGTCATATCTTAGCAAAAGCCATTCTATTTGATCATCATTTAAGCTATTTTCAAATTTATGTTTTAATGCTTTTACCATAAGATCTTTTGCCGGACGACCTGAAGGCTTAACATCATAAAGCGAAATAAAGTCTTTTTCGTGCGCTAGTGCATACAAATCGTTTTTCTTTAGTGCTGTAATATATGCGGTTTTTATAATGTGTTTGGCAATATCATAATCAGAATATTTTCCGGTTTTTTGAAGCCACTTTATATCTTGTATGAATATGGAAGGTTCATCATCAAAACATACTATTTCGCCAGCAACGCACTCGCTTTCATTGCCGGGTGTTCCTATTTCAATATACTCGCCATTGGAAACATAATCATTATCTTTAAACCCACATAAAAATACTTTAAATATTGACGAATCATCAGATTGCCATGTTATGTCTATGCTTCCTAAATCTTCCGGTAATTTTTTCTGTTCTTTCATTTCAATATATCCTTAACTATTTCCTATATTCTTACCACAAAATCCCGAAAGTAAAAAGAAAAATTAAGGATTCGTTAAAGATTGGTTGCTTATAGACGGAATAAAGGAAAATATATGGTTAATAGGATTATTTGCTTCCTACCAAAGCATAGGCGATAGCCAAAGAAATACTATCAGCTTCATGCGGTGTCCTGCTTTCGTTTTTGTATTCCGAAAGCTTTATTTCTGCCCTGCAAGCCACTTCAAAACATTTTGGATTCTTATGCCCTTATATGACGAAGTATCATAATCTCGAGTCAAAATAAACTTCGGATTATGGTCGTCTATTACTTCTAATGACGAAATCTCCCGTGCAAAAGTGTCTTCGTCCAGTATAGTATCAGATATCTGGTAATATTCTGTGCCATTCGCTCCTTCGGCAACAAAGTCAACTTCTTTCCGGTCAACTTTGCCTATATAAACATTGTATCCGCGGCGCAGAAGTTCTAAATATACGACATTTTCAAGCATTTTTCCGCTGTCAGTCTTCTTGTCGCCCAAGAGTAAATAGCGCAAACCAAGGTCAACCAAGTAATACTTATTCAGCGTTTTTAATATTTCTTTGCCTTTAACATCATATCTGTTTGCTTTATAAAGAACAAAACTATCGCAAAACGCTTCAATATAGCTTTCAACTGTTTTGTTGTCTATTTTCCGCCCGTGCGTAGTCATTGTGTTTGCTATATTATTTATAGACGTTTCCTTGCTTATATTATCCGCCATAAACTTGATAACTGATTCAAGACGGCTTGTGTCCGATATGTTTTTGTTTTCCACTATGTCTTTAAGAACTATCTTGTCGTATAAATCATACAGGTACTGACGGACTGCCGCTTTGTCCCAACTGTTAGCAGCGGTTTTGAAACTGAGTGCCCGCGGAAATGAACTGTACATCAAATAGTCATCGTATAAGCTGTCCAGATTTCCTGAACTTACAGAATCACGGGCAGTCAGATATTCCTTAAACGACAGCGGAAACATAGGAATAGTAACATATTCGCGCTCTATCTTGCTGGCAATATCCTTTGATTGGATTTTGGAATTAGAACCAGTGAGATAAATATCAACATTGCTTTTTAAATAAAGGCTGTTCACAACCTGTCCGAACTCGGGAACAACTTGTACTTCGTCTAAGAACACATAATTTTGAACGTTTGGTATCAGATTTTTGGTTATTTGTTCATAAAGCCTGTGATAATCTTTAAGCGGCTCATTATCCAAGTCTTCAAGGTTTATGCTTTGGATTTGCCCGGGTTTTACACCTTGTTGTTTAAGCTCTTCCTGATAAAGCTCGAACATAGTTGACTTGCCGCAACGCCGCACGCCGGTAATGATTTTTACTATCTTTTTATCCTTAAAAGTCAGCAGTTTTTTTATATATTCGGGTCTTTCTATCATGGCAGGCTCCTGTTTTATTATATTATATACCAAAAGTTTGCCAATTACAAGGTTTTTTGGACTTCAATCCAAAAACTTGATAATTTTTGCAGGTTTTTGGATTTAATGCGGGTAACGCTTTGATTTCCCTGAAATTTCTTTCTTTTTTTGTCGGTTTTCTGACAGTAATTTCAAAAGCTATTTACCATACTCCGCACGCTCTCCCTTATGACTATTTCTTTCTTGCCAAAACATCAGCGATAGCCGAAGAAATACTATCAGCCGCCATTATCAGTGATTTATCAGGCAGGTGAGAATAGCGGTTGGTAACTCCTCCTAATCTATGACCAAGCAAGCCTGCTATCGTCAATTCTGAATAACCCATTTGTGCGGCTGTACTTGCGAATGTATGCCGTAATGTGTGTAAGGATATTCGTTTGTCTTTGATTTCAGGCGAAAGTGTATGCGCGATTGCCAATACTCTATGAAACACTTTCGTCAAATTAATAAAATAACTATCCGTTTTGCCGGAAGGAAATACCCATTTGCCGCTGTGCTGCAAGTCATGTAAAACATCTAACGCCCCTTGTCCGAATGGTCGTGTTTGTTTGCCTGTTTTAGTATCTGCAAAGCGAAAGCACTTCTCTTTCAAATCCACAAATGACCATTCCAAAGAAAGTATTTCTGTTTTTCTGCAGCCTGTTAATGCAAGCAGGCGGATTGCTTTCAGTGCCGATTTGTCCTCTCCGTGCTTTTCCGCTTGCTTTAATGCCTTCCCGAATACTTCCAATTCTTCCAAAGTCAAAAACACGTCCCGCTTATTGTCTTTTGGTTTTTTGATTCCGTGAGCAGGATTCATTGTAATAATTCCCCTCCTTCTGGCAAACTCTAATATAGCTCCTAGTAAAGTAACGCTTCTTGTAGCCGCAGTATTGCCGCCAAGAGGGCGTTTTGAAGCCTCGACAGGGATTTTGCCTTTTACAATATTCAACATCATTTTTTCTATAGTGGCTCTGTCTAAAGATTTTACAGAGCAAGAACCTATAAGCGGGATTATATGCCTGCTGATACGCAGTTTATCATTGCGAATTGTAGACAGTCGTTTATGAGAAATCCCCTCGTCCAAATACAGTTCGCAAAGTTCAGATATATTGAGAGCTTTTCTTTGTTCTTGCTTTGCATAAGAGGGGTCTAATCCCTTTTGTATATCTGCGTTTTTATCTTGTGCCAGTTTGCGGGCTTGTTCCGGTGTCAGCACTGTAGTTTTTCCAAGTGTCAGCCGTTTAGTCCTGCCTTCGTGATTTCTGTATTGCAGGATATAGGACATGGATTCTCCCCTTACCCTAACTCCAAAACGCGATATATCAGAATCCCAATGAATGGTATCACCGCTTTTTGGCTTGAGAGTATCAACAAACTTTTTGGTTATCTTTGGCATAGGTGAAATCCTTTCTGGGAAGCATATGGGAAGCACTGGGAAGCAAAAACCAGTCGACATTGTACCCGGCATTCTCCTTTTAGTAAACAAAAAACTCCATAAAAATCAAGCAATAGCGTAAAAAATGATTTTTCGGGAAGCAAGGGAAAATGTGTGGATTTCACCCTTTCACGGTGGTAACACGGGTTCGAATCCCGTAGGGGACGCCACCCTTCGGAGCTTCGGGCGGCAAGCCATCGGTTTTCTCAAGGAATATCTAAGACTTGCCCCTTCCATCTGCAAGTTCGAAAACACACGTTTCTGCGCTTTTTAAGAGTGTCGTGATAACATTGCTAATAATTAGCCTGTAAAAGCTGCTTTTTCACTGTGCCTACCATAATTCTGGTGCGTGCTTCCAAACTTAAGGGGGGGGGGGCTAATTCATAGGTGATATCCGCACAGCCGCAGTCTGGAACTTTGAAGTTAGCAAACATTTCCTGCAGGACTGCGGCACGATCCGGCATGCCAAACGTTCTATTCAGCTGTCGGTTAAATTCGACGAATTCCGGCTCGCATTTTTTGCAGCACACCGGAGCAGAGGCTGTTATCACGTCACCATGTTGATGGTCGCCGTACCATGCAGTATGCAGCTTCCATGCAACAGGTGTGTCTTGCACCAATGTCTCCAGCACGCGGTGAAATGTATGCATTGATACAGGCAGACACATATCACGTTCATACAGCCATTCTGTCAGCGTATAAGGCTTTATGTTCAATGGAAACAGGATTATATCATCGCAGCCCCATGCAACTGCGTCGCGCGCAGTCTGGATTGCATATTTCATGATTTCCGCAGTGTTCATAACCGGCCCGCCAACAAGCACATTCGCACTAGCAAGCATATCATGCTTATGAATGGTGTCGATGGCCTGTCTGAATGCGTTATTGCTTATATTTTTGTTCAAAATTTTGTTCTGCACATATGAATCTGATGATTCCAGCCCCATTTCAATCGCGATTTTGCGGTCTCCAAGCCGTTCACGCACCCAGTCCAGAGTTTTGTCGTCTATTGTGGTGCAGTGCGTTTCCAAAATTACAGTGCCAGTGTGATTTTCTGCGACATAGTCAAGCATTTTGCCGACGACATTCCTTGGAGATTCAAGCGGATCCAGAATGCTGCCGAATGTGCCAAGCAAAACCCTGTCATAAGGATGTTTTGCGGAATCAAACGCACGAGCCATTTCGTACATGACCTGCTTTTCGTCCATAACCCGGTCTTTGCGGACATAATTACACATCGAGCAGGCGTTCCGGCAGCCCGATGTCACCAAGTTGATTTGCAGCAATCCCGCGTTCTGCCATGTGCGGAGCGGTGCCTCGAAATACGGCGTATTTTCACGCAGCTTCATCACGGCATCGGTCAAAACATGGTTTGGAATATGCATTTTAATCTCAAAAAATTAGTTAGTTTAAAAAATGTTAAATAACTATAATTTGCATATATACTAACATCGTAACACTATTTAATGCAATATGAAAACTTTTAAAAACTTAAGAAATTACAGATAGTGAGGGCATAGTCCGGTAATATAGCGTTGGAATATCGAGCAAAAGTGATATGCTCTAAAACCCCGGACTTCCTCCGGTTACGGGCTGGATTGTTTCGAGAAATTCGCGCAGCATTTCTGTAATATAGGGAATGTTCATTGAGATCATGTGTTTGAGCAGCTTGTATACTATCGCCAGCACAACGGCTGTTCCAACCGTAAAGCCGAGTCCTCGTGCTACGCCGATGAAAATGTTCAGCCAGAATATTTTGAACGGAGAGCGAAGCAGCCTGATGTAATCGTTTACGCCGTCAACATCAAGCTGGCTTGTAACAAAGTGCTCTGGGTCTTGAAGCTGTTTTGTTTCAATCGGAGTTGTCTTGCCGGATTTGCTTTTGCGTCTCATTTTATTTCCCGCATAAAAATTGTTGTGCTACATATAGACAATCAGAGTTCCTTTGTAAACCCCCATTAAACACTTGTAAGAGCCTTAGCTGCTTTTTTCAGCCCGGAAAGAGCGGTTTCTTTTTCTCCAAAGGTATAGGCTCCATAGCTGATTTTCAGAGTTTCGTTATGAGCATTGCTTACATAAAAAAGAGCCTCTTCCAGCAAAGCCGCCAGAATTCTGGCCTTACTCCAAGCAAAATCATTTTCACATCTAAGCAGCAGTATTCCGAATTCGCTTTTAGCGACTCTGCCTACTATATCTGATTTTCTTACATGAGAAACAAGAGTATCGGATATAGCTTTCACAAAATCTCTGTAAACAGCCTCTTTTGTGTCAGAGAGTTTTTCAAGTCCGGAAAAGTCAAAATACAATATGCTGGTGGTCCCCCCGTATCTCTCGTCAAACGCCAGCATACGGGCAACTTCCCGGTTGAAGTCGTTATGAGACAAGATAGCGGAAGCCCCTTCCTGCTGTTCATACTCTTGAACTTTTTTCAACAGAGCTTCGTTTTTTCTCTTAAGAAGGCTCACCTCAGAGGCTAAGTTCTCCAAAGCCTCTAATTGGTATTTGTCCAAAAGGTTAAAATCAAAAAGATTTTCTAGTTTTTTTAAATCGTCCATAACAAAATCGCCAAAAATATAAAATAAATGATATACTTAATAATAATATTGTACTATACACTAAATCAGTGAAAATCAGGTTAATCTCTAATATAAATAAAAGGAAAGGCTGTATAAATGACTGATATTTCAAACAAAATTCAAGCAGCAATTATCATGGGAAGCCAATCTGATTGGGAGATTATGAAGAACGCAGCCATGGTCTTAGAGGAATTCAATATTCCGCATGAGGCAAAAGTTATTTCAGCGCACCGCCGCCTGCCCTATCTGACGCAGTACGTTCAAGAAGCTTCCAACAGAGGCGTTAAAGTATTCATAACAGGCGCAGGCGTTGCCGCAGCTCTTCCGGGCGTAGTAGCAGCCATGACACCTTTGCCTGTACTCGGAGTGCCTCTGCCCGGGAAATTTCTGGACGGACTAGATGCGTTGCTGTCAATAGTTCAAATGCCTGCCGGAATTCCTGTAGGAACGCTGGCCGTAGGCACGGCAGGAGCCAAAAACGCAGCACTGCTGGCAGTTTCCATAATAGGAGTATCAGACCCGTCCCTGCATAAAAAGATCGCAGACTGGAGAGAGGCTCAGGTTGCTAAACTCTCAGATACCCCCAAGGACTAAAAATATTTCTTTTGTTTTCCTTATGTTTGCTTTAGTATTCAGCTAACCAAAGCAAAAGGAGTCCTGCGTGAAAAATTTATTGCAAAAAATAATGCCGCCCAAACAGCAAATCTTCTTTGATCTTTTCGAACTTTCTGCCAAAAATTGCCGGGACGCAGCCGAGCTTTTTGTCAAGGTCTGCGAATCGGGCATTAACGATGATTTTGTGGAACAGGCAAAAAAACTAAAGCATGAAAGTACTCATATTTCCGAAGAAACGCTGCAAACACTGAGCAAAACCTTCATAACGCCTATCGACAGAGAGGACATTCAATCTCTCGATGCGCTTATGCACAAAGTTACTAAAAAAATTATCAAAGCCTGCGTTTACATGAAACTTTATCGCATTAATGAGGCTACTGAAAATATAAAAAAACAATCGCAGACAATTCTGAAAGCCACACAAGAAATGGCTCATATAATAGGGCTTTTGAAAAAACTCAGCCACCTTAAAGAGGCTGCTGAAAGCAAACATCGGATGAAAGAAATTGAGGCTTTAGGCGATAGAATTTTTCATGATGCACTGGATAATCTGTTTTCGGGCAAATTTGACACTCTGGACGTCATTAAACTGCGCGACATTCACAAGAACATCGAAAGTGCGCTTGACCGCTGCTATGACGTGGCAGACGAAGTCTTAATGATAATGCTGAAACACAACTAGTATTGGATGATGAAATGGAATTAACTTTGTTAATAATAGTCATCATCACGGCTTTAATCTTCGAATATACTAACGGATTTCAAGATGCAGCCAACGCAATCGCTACAGTCGTATCGACAAAAACCTTGAGTCCCAGACAAGCAATTCTTTTTGCCGCGGTTTTGAACTTTTTCGGAGCGTTTGCCGGAGTCGCAGTTGCAAAAACTATCGGTGCCGGCATAGTTGACGCAGGATCAGTCACTCAAATAGTAATTCTTTGCGCACTTATCGGGGCTATAGCTTGGAATTTGATAACGTGGTATTTTGGGCTTCCCGTAAGCTGTTCGCACGCACTGATCGGCGGATTGCTCGGTGCCTCAATAGTTCACAGCGGGTTTGATGTCGTACAAACTCAAGGGTTCATGAATAAAGTTTTTTATCCGATGATTTCCTCGCCGATTTTAGGATTTTTCATCGGTTTCATGTTCATGCTGCTGCTGCATATTGTTGCAAAATCCATGCCTGAAAGAATAAACAAAAAATTCAAAATTCTTCAGTTGTTTTCTGCAGGTACTATGGCGTTCAGCCACGGATCAAACGATGCGCAGAAAACTATAGGTACTATCACATTAGCGTTGATTTCATACGGATTCCTTGACGGCAGCGATTTTCATGTTCCGTTTTGGGTAATTTTCATTTGCGCCTTGACAATGGCGTTAGGCACTGCGGCAGGCGGTTGGAAAATTATCCACATGCTCGGCAATCGAGTAATTAAACTTAAACCTATTCACGGATTTGCAGCTGAGACCTCTGCTTCCGCAATCATTTTGACTGCTTCGCAATTAGGAATTCCGGTCAGCACTACGCATATTATTTCTACCGCAATCATGGGGGTTGGTTCGACCGTCAGATTTTCCGCAGTAAAATGGGGGCTTGTGGGAAATATAGTCTGCGCCTGGGTTTTCACGATTCCAATGACTATGCTTATCGCCGGCGGCACTTATGCGCTGATTAGGGCGGTTTTTCTCTAAATTACTGGAGGCACTGTCCGGAATCGAACCGGAATACAAGGATTTGCAGTCCTCTACATAGCCATTCTGCCACAGTGCCGTCATTGTAAGACCGAATTCTTACCAATCTCTCCCGCATAATGCAAATTCTATTTTGCGGGTTCTTTCTTTATTCCGCGCTTTCTCTCTTCATTCTTAATTATATACCACTGCTGCCCTATCCCCAGAATATTGCTCCAAGTCCAGTAAATGACCAGTCCCGCAGGCATATGAGCCAGCATAAAGGTAAACAGGAACGGCATAATAAGAAACACATTTGCCTGCGTCTTGTCCTGAGGCTGAGGAGAAAGCTTCTGTTGCAGCCACATAGTAAAGCCCATAATAACAGGCCAAGCCCCTATTTGCAGAAAGCCGGGAAGCGTTATAGGAATAAGCCCGAAAAACGTAAACACTGATGTAGGATCAGGCTCTGCCATATTGGAAATCCAGCCAAAGAACGGAGCCTGCCACATCTCTATGCTGACATACAAAACTTTGTACAGCGCAAAAAATATGGGTATCTGAATAAACATCGGCACACAGCCCGACATAGGATTAACTTGTTCTCGCTTATAGAGCTGCATAATCTCTTGGCTTTGCCGCATTTTGTCAGAGCCGAACCGTTCCTGAATAGATTTAAGCTCGGGCTGAAGCTCTCTCATTTTAGCCATAGATCTGTAAGACTTCTGAGAAAGAGGCAGAGTAACTATTTTCAAAAGCACGGTGAACACAAGGATAGCCAACGCCATACTGCCGGTCGCACTCTCAAGGAAAGTCAGGATATAAAGAAAAGGTCTGGTAAGAAAATAGAACCAGCCGAAATCAATAGCCTTGTCAAAATGAGGAATAGAAAACTCATCAGAATACTTATCAAGAAGCTCTATTTTCTTAGCTCCAACGAAAAGTCTGGCTGTAACCTCCGCAGTAGTATCAGGCGCAATCACAACAGCATTCTGACGGTAATCAGCCTGAAAGAAGCCGTGTTCCTGTTTTTTAGCACCTGTACCGCTGTAGGCAAAACTGGCGGCTAGTTGTTCAGACTGAGGAGGAATCAAAGCCGCAAGCCAATACTTATCGGTAATCCCTACCCAGCCGCCTTTTGTTTTATAAGGGTGCCTGCCCTCTTTTGAGTCCATAATTTTTTCATAAGAGATCTCTTCCAAAGTGCCGTTAAAAACTCCGATAGGCCCTTCTTGAATAATTTTACTATTATGAAAATCGAAAGGCACGCCATGCCTTGCCAACGCACCGTAAGGAAACAGAGTTACGGCCTTTCCCGAATTATTAGTCACAAAATCAGTGATAGTGAACATCTGTTCTTCATCAACGGAAATAAGACGCTCGAACAAAAGCCTGTCCGGACTGTTCCAAGTGAGTCTTACCGGAACACCGGGCTTTATCTCCTGCCTGTCCGCAGTCCACACAGTAGATGCCTCCGGAAGCCTCAGCGTCTTATCCCCGCTAAGCCAGTTAAAATCCGCATAGTAGGCTCTATGAGGATCATCGGAACCAACCGGCGAGAGCAGAATTATATTTTGTCCGTCTTCCGTGAAATAGCCTTTCAAAACAGCATCATCAAAGCGCGCTCCTTTGAGATTCAAAGAGCCGAGTATAGCGTTCGTAGAAAACCGGATTCTGGGAGTGTCCTCAATAATCTCGTCTCTGTGTTTTAACTCATGAGAAACAGCGGAAGAGACGGCATCAGGCGCACCGGTAGTGGCTTGAATCTGTTTAGAAATCTGCTGACGTTTCATAGCATCTTGATTAGGTTTAATAAAATAGTGATCAAAACCAATCCAAATAGCGAGAGATATAATTATGGCAAGAAAGATATTATTATTCATTTTATTTACATTGTAAGTTATTGTAGACTAAGCAGCATGATATACAGCAAAACAAAAAAAACAACAGTAAATATTATGTGTTTTCTTATTGATATTTACCGTCATACCGTATCGTTTTTTATCGGGAGGCAGTGCCGGTATCTGCCTACGTGCTCCGAGTATACTAAAGAAGCTCTCAGAAAGCACGGAGTTATAAAAGGAACTGTTTTAGGCATAAAGAGGATTTCAAAATGCCGCCCCCTAGGAGGCAGCGGCTTTGACCCGGTGCCTTGATTAATGTGAAAAGTGAAATGTGGAATTAAGCTATAGTAACTTTTCCGCCAGCCTTCTCAACCGCAGCTATTGCAGCCTTAGATGCTCCGGCGACTGTGATTTCTATCTTAGAAGTCAACGCTCCCTTGGCAATCAGTCTTACTCCGTCTTTTGCAAAACCCACTATGCCGTTATCCATAAGCACCTTTGCGTCTATAGCGGATTTAATATCAACCCTTTTCGCATCAATAGCCTTTTGTAAGCGGCCGATATTAATCTCTGCATAATCCTTTGCAAAAATATTCTTAAAACCGCGCTTAGGCAAACGGCGTATCAGCGGCATCTGACCGCCTTCAAAGCCTTTAATAGCAACGCCTGTTCTAGCCTTCTGTCCTTTAACACCGCGTCCGCAGGTCTTGCCCTTGCCGCAGCCAATGCCGCGCCCTACACATATAGGCTTCTTGCGAGCACCTTGATTATCTCTTAAATCATTCAGTCTCATTTTACTACTCCTTAGCCACTGCTTCTTCCGCAGCATGTTTCTTTCCAAGAATTTCACTTACCTTTTTGCCGCGTCTCTGCGCCACAGAACGAGGACTGGATACCTGCCCCAGAGCATCAAATGCCGCGCGTATCATGTTATGCGGATTGCTGGAACCTACAGATTTTGCGACTACATCTTGTATGCCCAAAGCCTCAAACAGCGCGCGCATAGGACCGCCTGCTATTATACCGGTACCGGCAGGAGCCGAACGCAGAATAACCTTGCCTGAGCCGTAACGCCCAATCACATCGTGATGCAGAGTACGCCCTTCTCTTAGAGGCAGACGCTTCATATTGGACTTGGCAACTCCGGCAGCTTTCGAAACAGCCTCGGGCACTTCTTTAGCCTTGCCTGTTCCAAAGCCTACTCTGCCGTTTCCGTCTCCTGCTATCACAAGAGCAGACATCTTGAATATCTTGCCGCCCTTGACAACTTTCGTCACACGGTTAAGTCCAACGAGCTTTTCAATAATCTCTTTGCCTTCGTGCTCTTCTCTGTCTTCAGACTTTTTTGTTTTATCGGACTTTGCCATATTTATACCTCTATTGCCTTTTTAAATTATTTAGAAAGATAAGCCTGCTTCACGAGCAGCCTCAGCCAATTCCTTAACCCGCCCATGATATATGTAACCGCCTCTGTCAAACACAACTTCCTTTATACCCGCTTTCAAAGCCCTTTGTGCGACCAACTCGCCCACAGTCTTAGCTCCGGCCTTGTTAGCTCCGCTCTTCAGCTTATCCTTCAGAACCGCTTCCAGCGAAGACGCAGAAACCAAAGTTTTCCCCACGCTGTCATCAATAATCTGAACAGATATGTTCTGTCTGGAACGATGCACAGACATACGCAGCCTGCCATGCGAATTCTTCGCTATGTTGTATCTTGTGCGCCTAGCTCTGCGTTCATGTAATTGCCTTGAACTTAACATTTTGTATCACCCTTTCTTATTTCTTCTTACCTTCCTTACGGCGTATTCTCTCACCGGCATACTTAATGCCTTTGCCCTTGTAAGGCTCGGGCTTTCTGAAACTGCGTATCTCGGCAGCAGCCTGCCCTACCCGCTGTTTGTCAAATCCGGAAATAGTCAGCTGCGTAGGCTTGTCCACCTTAATAGCAACGCCTTCGGGAGGAGTAACTCTTACCTCATGGCTGAAGCCCAGCTGCATGACTAAATCCTTGCCCTGCATAGCTGCTTTGAAACCAACGCCGTCTATCTCAAGCACAGTCTTAAAGCCCTCGGAAACGCCCTTGACCATGTTGCTAATGTTGTTCCTTACAGTCCCCCAGAGCACTCTGGAATTATTGTTCATATGAGCTTCATTCATAGACACTGCGACTTTAGCACCGTCTACCTTAGCGTCAATTTCAGCAGGAAGCACCATGCTCAGATTGCCCAGCTTTCCCTTAACAGAAACCGCTCTGTCCTTCACCTCAATAGTTACTCCTTGCGGAATATCTACAGGATGTTTTCCTACTCGTGACATTTGTATACCTCAATCCTTACAATTAAAAAATTCTACAAAGAACTTCGCCGCCTACATGCAGAGCTCTTGCTTCGTTATCAGAGAGAACTCCCTTAGGCGTAGACAATACAGATATTCCCAATCCGTTGAATACTTTTCCTAAATCATGTATTCCGGAATAAACACGCCGTCCCGGAGTAGACACCCGCTCTATCTTCCGTATCGCAGGCATACCTTCATAGTACTTGAGTTCTATTTCAAGCTGAAGCTGGCCTCTGACGTTCTCAACCTCAGTATAACCGCGTATATATCCTTCGCGGGCTAAGGTTTCCAGCACAGCCTTTCTGTGTTTGCTTGCAGGACAGAAGACTACCGACTTCCGCGCCATCTGACCGTTCCTGATACGAGTGAGCATATCACCTAGTGCATCTGTAACAACTGACATGTTTGTTCCCCCTTACCAGCTTGACTTCATTACGCCGGGAATCTGTCCGGCAGACGCAAGCTCTCTCAGCTTTATGCGGCTTAACTTAAACTTACGATAGTTGCCCCTTGGACGACCGGTAAGCTCACAGCGATTGCGCTGTCTTATCTTTGCGCCGTTGCGCGGCATCTTAGCCAGCGTAATCACAGCATCAAAACGCTCTTCCATATTAGTCTCTTTATTCATGATAAGAGTCTTCAGCTCCTGCCTGCGTTTAGAAAAACGCTGCGCCAGCTTCTTTCTCTTAATCTCTTTTTGAATCATACAAGTTTTTGCCATATGTTATTCTCCTGAACGCTTAACTACGGAAAGGCATGTTGAAAGCTCTTAAAAGCTCTCTTGCTTCATCATCTGTCTTAGCAGTCGTGCAGATGACTATGTCCATACCCCTTATTTCATCAATCTTATCGAACTCTATTTCCGGGAAAACAATCTGTTCCTTAAGCCCCAGAGCATAGTTTCCATGACCATCAAAACTCTTTGCAGAAACCCCGCGGAAATCGCGCACGCGAGGAAGAGCTACTGTTATGAGTCTGTCCAGAAACTCATAAGCTCTCTCTTTTCTTAGCGTAACCTTGCAGCCGATACCTAAACCCGCCCTCAGCTTGAAAGTAGCAATAGCCTTTTTAGCTTTGGTAATTACCGGCTTCTGACCGGATATAAGAGCCAGCTCTTCGGAAGCATTTTTGCTCTTCTTGCTGTCCGCAACAGCTTCGCCGACTCCCATATTGATAACAATCTTATCAAGTCTGGGGACTTCCATATTGTTCTTATATCCGAACTTCTTCATGAGTTCGGGCTTTATCTGCTCCTTATAGGCCTTAGCCAAACGAGGAGTATATTTATCTTTTTTTGCAGCAGCCATTGTAATTAAACCTCTGTCTTAGAACCGCGGGCAATGCGTTTTTTAACGCCGCCCTCTATTTTATAACCAACCTTAGCCGCCTTTCCCGTAGAGGGATCAACTATAGCGACATTAGAAATATGCACAGGAGCCTCTTTTCTGACGATGCCTCCGCTGGGATTTACCTGAGAAGGCTTCGTGTGTCTGGCAATCATATTGACGCCCGACACGACAACTCTTTGTTCCTTGGGATATACGGAAAGAACCTCTCCGACTTTTCCCTTATACTTACCGGTTATGACAATAACCTTGTCAGTCTTTTTTATCTTCATCTTATTCATGATTACAGCACTTCCTCAGCAAGAGATATTATCTTCATAAAGCCCAGACTGCGCAGCTCGCGAGTTACCGGGCCAAATATACGGGTACCGACAGGCTCCTTGTCCTTAGTCAGCAGCACAACAGCGTTTCTGTCGAAACGAATTACAGTTCCGTCATTGCGGCGCAACGGATAGCTTTGACGGACAATGACCGCCTTCATCACATCGCCTTTTTTCACTTTTCCGCGCGGAATTGCTTCTTTTATAGATACGACTATGATGTCGCCTATCTTTGCGGTTGTGCGGTGAGACCCGCCTAAAACCTTGATGCAGGCAACGGCTTTTGCGCCGCTGTTATCAGCTACATCTAGGACTGTTTCCATTTGTATCATGGCTGTTTCCTTATTTAATTATACCATTATACTTATATACAAAACCAAAAGAAACTAAAAAATTATTTTTTAATTCCTAATTACTCATTAACCAAAACCCATCTCTTTTTCTTGCTTATAGGCGCAGACTCAATAATAGACACAACGTCTCCTACCTTGCGGGAGTTAGTCTCATCATGAGCCATATACTTCTTAGACTTGCGAATATACTTCTTATATATAGGGTGCATAACGCGGCGCTCTACCAAGACAGTAACGGTCTTATCACATTTATCGCTGACAACAGTTCCTTGCAATACTCTACGCGGCATAGTTTTCCCCTTTATTTCTTATTTTTAGCAGCAGTCTTTACGCCGCCTCTTAATCTGTCACCCATTACAGTCAATATCTTTGCCAATTCCTTGCGGACCTTATTAACTCTCGCAGTATTGGCAAGCTGACCCGTAGCCTTCTGAAACCTCAGATTAAACTGTTCCTTGCGCAGCTCAGAGACTCTCGTCTCAAGCTCCTTGTCAGTCTTAACTCTTATATCAGCCGCTTTCACCGTATTCTTAGACATATTCTTAACCCTTCTAAACAGCTATTCGCTTTACAAACTTAGTTTTTATCGGCAGCTTCGCAGAAGCCAATCTCAACGCCTCACGAGCTATCGCTTCCGGCACGCCGTCCATTTCAAACATGATGCGTCCGGAATGCACTCTGCAAGCCCAGAATTCTATACCGCCCTTGCCTGATCCCATACGCACTTCGGCAGGCTTCTTGGATACCGGAACATCAGGGAATATCAAAATCCACAAACGACCCTGTCTTTTCATAGCTCTGGTGATGGCTCTTCTTGCAGCTTCTATCTGGCGCGCAGTAATCCTTTCCGGTTCCAAAGCCTTGAGACCAAAAGCTCCGTAACTCAGAGTAAAGCCGCCCTTAGCGTTTCCATGTATACGCCCTTTGTGAGCTTTGCGATATTTTGTATTTTTCGGCTGTAACATTATCTTTTCCTTATATTACCTTACGACCTGTTCTGCTGAGGCTGTCCTTCAAACTGACGCTTCTCATGGGCAGCCGGATCATGCTCCAGAATTTCGCCTCTGAAAATCCAAACCTTGACTCCGCAAGTTCCCATAGTAGTAAACGCAGTCGCAACCCCATAATCAACATCCGCTCTTAGAGTATGCAGCGGTACCCTGCCCTCTCTGTACCATTCCATTCTGGCAATTTCAGCTCCGCCCAAACGCCCGCTGCAGTTGATACGAATGCCCAAAGCCCCGGACCTTAAAGCGGACTGCACAGCCCTCTTCATAGCTCTTCTGAAACCTATGCGGCGTTCCAGCTGATCAGCTATTCCGGCAGCAACCAAAGAAGCATCAATATCAGGCTTGCGAACTTCCACGATGTTGAGATTGACTTCGGCAGAAGTCATCTTGCTTATGTCTTTTTTCAGCTTCTCAATATCCGCACCTTTCTTGCCGATAATGACTCCCGGACGCGCAGAATGTATAGTAACTCTGGCAATCTTAGCAGGTCTCTCTATGATTATCCTAGCAACGCTTGCGACCTTGCCTATCTGTTTCATAAGATGCGCTCTTATTTTGAAATCTTCGTGCAGCAGCTTGCCGTAATTCGCAGTGTTCGCAAACCAGCGGCTGTCCCATGTACGATTTATACCAAGACGCATTCCAATAGGATTTACTTTTTGACCCATATTACGCTCCTACCTTCTCTTTTTTTGCAGATTTCGCTGCTGTTTTCCTTGTTCCGGATTTAACCTTATCATTCTTAGCCTTACTAGTTCTCTTAGCAACAGCTTCTCTTTCTTTTACAACTATAGTCAAATTACTGAACGGTTTTTCAATACCTGCGCTCTTTCCGCGTCCTCTTGCATGAAAACGCTTCATTACAAAAGCGCGCCCGACCCATGCTTCGGATACATACAGCTTGTCAATGTTCAGATTATTATTGTTCTCCGCATTGGCAATCGCAGAAAGAAGCACCTTCTTTACCTCGTTGGACACACGCCTTTTCTCAAAAGTCAGCTGAGCCAGCGCAGCAGCTACAGCCATGCCTCTGATGCTTGCAGCAACTAAATTCAGCTTCCTTGCGCTGGAACGGATAGTGCTGGCTTTCGCCATAGCCCCGCCTTCCTCTTTAAGCGTTTTCTTCAAATATGCCATAACTCAATCCTTACCTTACTATTATTATTTCTCTGTCTTCTTCTCTGCCGCACTATGAGCCTTGAATGTTCTCGTAGGCGCAAACTCACCGAACTTATGCCCTATCATGTTTTCAGTAACAGATACCGGCAAAAACTTATTTCCGTTGTGAACGCCGAACGTCAAGCCTACAAACTGAGGCAGAATCGTAGATCTCCTAGACCATATTTTAATAATCTCATTCCTTCCGGAAGCACGAGACTTCTCTGCTTTCTTGAGCAAATATCCGTCTACAAAAGGACCTTTCCATACTGAACGCGCCATTTTTTTATTCCTTCCTAATAACCATTATGCACTCTGCCTGTCTTTACGCTTGTTCGCACGGCGAATGATAAAGCGGTTTGTCCGCTTGTTGTTGCGTGTCTTAGTACCCTTAGTACCCTTGCCCCAAGGAGTGACAGGGTGCCTGCCGCCCGAAGACTTTCCTTCGCCTCCTCCGTGAGGGTGATCAACAGGGTTCATCACAACACCGCGGACAGACGGGCGTATTCCCTTCCAGCGATTGCGTCCTGCCTTGCCGACCTGCTCGTTAGAATGATCAGCATTAGACACTGCGCCGACAGTCGCCATACAATCCTGAGGAACAACTCTCAACTCGCCGGAATTCAGCTTGACCTGAACAACTCCGGTGTCTCTGCCGGCAATCTGAACAAACGCACCGGCAGAACGAGCCAACTGTCCGCCTTTGCCGGGCTTCATCTCAACGTTATGAACAATAGTACCGACCGGAATATTCTTAATGAGCATAGCATTGCCGACTTTAACGTCAACCTTAGTGCCTGCTACTATTTTATCGCCCTTCTTCAACTTCTGAGGAGCGATAATATAAGACTGTTTCCCGTCCGCATACTTCACAAGAGCTATGAAAGCAGTGCGGTTAGGATCATACTCCAGTCTTTCAACCGTAGCTTCCATATCAAACTTACGGCGTTTAAAATCGACCAAGCGATAACGTCTTGCATGTCCGCCGCCAATATGCCTTGTAGTAATGCGTCCGGTGTTGTTGCGGCCGCCAGTCTTCTTCAATCCCTGCGTCAAAGACTTTACAGGCTTTCCTTTCCACAGTTCACTCTTGTCAACTTGAATTAACATTCTAAGTCCCGGAGTAACCGGATTAAATTTCTTAAGTGCCATAATAAACCTCTATACCAAAAAAACCATTTTCAATTATACACCTGTCTGCATATCAATAGTATTGCCTTCAGCCAAAGAGACGATAGCAATCTTAGTATCACTGCGATACCCTACGCGCCCTCTGAATCTCTTAGTCTTTCCAAGACGATTGTGAGTATTCACAGCCGTAACCTTGACATTAAACAAAGCCTCGACCGCCGTCTTAATTTCCGGCTTCGCAGCATCCTTTGCTACACGGAAAGAGTACTGACGGTTGCCGGTCAAATTCGTAGCCTTCTCTGTGATGACAGGAGAAAGAATTATTGAATAATCTTTTGCACTAGCACTCATTTCAGCCTCTCTTGCAGCTGTTCGACAGCGTTCTTAGTTAACACCAAAGTATCGCGGCGCAGAATGTCATAAACATTAGCACCCTGTTCAGGCAGAACGTCTATGTTGGGAATGTTTCTTGCCGCAATAGAAAAATTGGAATCCAAATTCGCACCGTCAATGATGAGCGCGGAGGACAGACTCAACTTTTTGAACTTTTCGGCAAGATTCTTGGTTTTATTATTATCGAGTTTAGCGTTGTCTAAGACAATCAACTTACCGTCCTGCTGCTTCACGGCAAGAGCCATGCACAGAGCCAGCTTTCTGACCTTCTTAGGCAAGTCATGAGCATGACTTCTGACAACAGGACCAAAAATCACAGCACCTGTCCTGAACTGAGGAGAACGCAGGCTGCCCTGACGAGCATTGCCGGTTCCCTTCTGAGAGTAAGGCTTCTTACCGGTACCGCTGACTTCGCTTATAATCTTAGTCTTGTGGTTTCCGGATCTGCGTTTAGCCAGCTGCCAGTTCACCATTCTGGCAAGAATATCGCGTCTCGGAGCCAAACCGAAAATCTCTTCCGCCAGCTCTATAGTGCCGACTTCTTTGTTTTCCAGACTTTTTATTGCTATTTTCATCATTCACACACCTTATTCTTGAGCCGGAGCTTCTTTGTTATCATTTCCGAACACTTTAAGCCCTGCCGGAAACGGCACATCTTTGGCTCTTTCTTTTTTGACGGCATCGCGCACCAGCACATAGCTGCCTTCAGCTCCGGGAACAGCTCCCTTTACCAAAATAACACCCAGCTCTTCATCTACTGAAACAATCTTCAGATTAAGAGTTGTGACAACTTCATTACCCATGTGTCCTGCCATTTTCTTGCCCTTGAAGGTACGTCCCGGATCCTGTCTCTGTCCCGTAGAACCGGCACTGCGGTGAGACACAGACACACCGTGAGTAGCTCTTAACCCACCGAAATCCCAACGCTTCATAACGCCGGCATATCCCTTGCCTATGCTCAATGCGGTAACGTCTACGTACTGACCCGGAATGTAATGATTGACTGAAAGTTCAGCCCCTACTTCCAGAAGAGCGTCTTCGCTTACGCGGAATTCCACTAATTTCTTCTTAGGTTCGACCTTCGCCTTTGCAAACTCCGCACGCTGAGGCTTTGCAACATTCTTCTGTTTCGCATCGCCGTATCCAAGCTGAACAGCAGTATAGCCGTTCTTTTCAGCAGTGCGAACGCTTGTAACTTTAAGATTTTCAATTCTCAACACGCTTACAGGAATATGCTCTCCGTTTTCGGCAAACACTCTGGTCATGCCGACTTTAGTTGTAATAATTCCGGTGCGTTGAGATTTCTTTACTTGTGCCATGATAAAACCCTCTTATACCCTAATCTCAACATCAACGCCCGCCGCCAGATCTATCTTTGACAGAGCATCTATTGTTTGCGGCGTAGGCTCGACTATGTCCAGCAAACGGCGGTGAGTGCGAATCTCAAACTGCTCGCGGGACTTCTTGTCCACATGAGGTCCGCGATTGACTGTAAACCTTTCAAACCACGTAGGCAGCGGTATTGGTCCGCGAACTTTCGCCCCTGTTCTTTTTGCAGTGCTTATAATCTCACTTACCGATTGATCCAAAGCACGATGATCGAACGCCTTTAGGCGTATACGTATCGTTTGCGTATCCATATTATAACCTCAAACCCTTACACTATATAAAACCTGTCCCGTACCCTGCGCATAAAGCACAGGGCACGGAAAAAACAATTATTACTCGATAATCTCAGCAACAACTCCTGCGCCTACCGTGCGGCCGCCTTCGCGAATAGCGAAACGCAGTCCTTTATTCATAGCAATAGGAGAAATCAACTGCACTTCACAAGCAATGTTATCGCCGGGCATTACCATTTCTACACCCTCCGGGAGTTTGACCTCACCGGTAACGTCCGTAGTACGGAAGTAGAATTGCGGACGATAGTTTGTAAAGAACGGAGTATGTCTGCCGCCTTCATCTTTCGTCAGCACATAGCACTCTGCCTTGAACTTGGTGTGCGGAGTGATGCTTCCGGGCTTAGCCAAAACCTGACCGCGCTCAACCTCTTCACGCTTTGTTCCGCGAAGCAATGCGCCGATATTGTCTCCTGCCTCACCTTGATCCAAGAGCTTACGGAACATTTCAACTCCGGTAACAACCGTCTTCTGAGTTGCGCGGATACCGACTATTTCAATTTCTTCACCGACCTTGATAACGCCCTGTTCAACACGACCCGTAACAACAGTTCCGCGTCCGGAAATAGAGAACACGTCTTCAACCGGCATTAAGAAAGGCTGATCCAAAGGACGCTGCGGCTGAGGAATAAATTCATCAACTGCGTCCATCAGCTTCAGAACCGCTTCTTTGCCCAATTCAGGATTCTTGTCTTCCAAAGCACACAAAGCCGAACCGCGAATTACAGGAGTCTTATCTCCGGGGAAGTTATACTTCGTGAGCAAATCACGAACTTCCATTTCAACCAAGTCTGCCAATTCAGGATCCGCCATGTCCATCTTGTTCATGAAGACCACAATAGCAGGAACGCCTACCTGACGCGCCAAGAGGATATGCTCTCTGGTCTGAGGCATAGGACCGTCCGCAGCAGAAACCACCAATATGGCTCCGTCCATCTGAGCGGCACCCGTTATCATGTTCTTGACGTAGTCGGCGTGTCCCGGGCAGTCTACGTGCGCATAGTGCCTTTTCTTCGTGCGGTACTCCACGTGCGAAGTGTTAATAGTAATACCGCGCGCCTTTTCTTCAGGAGCATTGTCAATCTGAGCATAGTCTTTGAACTCTGCTCCGCCGGCTTCCGCCAGAATCTTGGTTATCGCCGCAGTCAAAGAAGTTTTTCCATGGTCGACGTGCCCGATAGTACCGATATTACAGTGCGGCAAACTGCGATCAAATTTTTCTTTTTCAGCCATTTTCTTCTCCATTTATTTTGTATTGTTAATCTATAAAAACCTACTAACCTACTAACTTAGCCCTTATTTCCGCAGCTACCTGCGCAGGAACCTGTTCATAATGATCAAATTCCATTGTATACATAGCCCGCCCTTGAGTCATTGTCCTTAGCTTGTTCACGTATCCGAACATATTAGCCAGCGGCACATTGGCATCAATGGTCCGGGCATTTCCTCTCTGATCCATTCCGCTTATCTGACCTCTGCGGCTGTTCAAGTCGCCGATTACGTCTCCCATATAGTCTTCCGGAGTCACAACCTCAACCTTCATAATAGGCTCCAGCAGAGTAGGACCAGCCTTTTGAATTCCCTCGCGGAAAGCCGCTCTTGCAGCTATTTCAAACGCCAGCACCGAAGAGTCAACATCATGGTAAGCTCCGTCTGTCAGCGTAGCCTTGAAATCTATAGTCGGGAAGCCTGCCAGAACTCCGGTATCTTTTGCAGCCGCCAGCCCTTTTTCAACTCCGGGTATGTATTCCTTGGGAACAGAACCGCCTACAACCTTGCTTTCGAAGCTGTATCCGGTACCGGGTTCTACCGGCTCGAACTCTATAATGACTCTGGCAAACTGACCTGCGCCGCCGGATTGTTTCTTGTGAGTGTAATCTTCCACGTACTTTTTAGTAATGGTCTCTCTGTAAGCAACCTGAGGAGCTCCTACATTGACCTCAACCTTATAAGTACGCTGCAGGATATCAACTTTAATCTCAAGATGCAGCTCGCCCATACCTTTAATAGTCGTTTGTCCGGTCTCCTGATTGGAAGCAACTCTGAAAGAAGGATCCTCTTGAACCAAACGCAATAACGCAGTCGTCATCTTGTCCTGATCGCCTTTATTCTTCGGCTCAATAGCCATTTCAATAACAGGTTCAGGGAATTCCATTTTTTCGAGCACGACAGGCTCGTTCTGAGAACAAAGAGTGTCTCCGGTAGTCGTATCTTTCAAAGCAACCAGAGCAATAATGTCTCCGGCATGAGCTTCTTTTATTTCTTCACGGTTATTTGCGTGCATTGCCAGTATACGCCCGATGCGTTCTTTTACTCCTTTAACAGGATTATAAACGTAAGTACCGGACTCCAGCTTGCCGGAGTAAATGCGGGTAAACGTCAAAGAGCCTACAAAAGGATCGGTCATAACTTTGAAAGCCAGCGCAGCCAACGGAGCTTCATCAGAAGGAGCTCTGCTTTCCATCTTCTCGCTGTCATTAACATTGAACCCTTTAACAGAGTCAATGTCTACAGGTGAAGGCAGATAATTTACAACAGCATCGAGCAATAACTGCACGCCTTTATTCTTGAAAGAAGATCCGCAGATAATAGGCACGAACTTCATGCTGACTGTCCCCTTGCGGATACAGGCATCTAAGACTTCCAAAGAAGGCTCTTTGCCTTCAAGGTACTCTTCCATAGCCTTGTCGTCCATCTCGACCGCGGTCTCTATAAGACGCTGACGGTATTCGAGAGCCTGCGTTTTCAATTCTTCCGGAATCTCTTCATCATGGAATTTGGCTCCTAGAGCTTCGTTCTCCCATACGACAGCCTTCATGCGACGCAAATCAACAACGCCCTTAAATTCGGATTCAGCTCCGATAGGAAGCTGCAGCACTAAAACATTAGCACCAAGCCTATCGCGAACCATGTCTACGCAGCGGAAGAAATTAGCACCTATCCTATCCAGCTTGTTGACAAACACCATTCTGGGCACATTATATTTGTCGCCTTGTCTCCAGACAGTTTCAGTCTGAGGCTCGACTCCGGATACTGAATCCAGCACACATATAGCACCGTCAAGAACCCGTAAACTTCTTTCGACTTCTATAGTGAAATCCACGTGTCCGGGAGTATCAATAATGTTTATGCGGTGACCATTCCAAAAACAGGTAGTAGCAGCGGAAGTGATAGTAATACCCCTCTCCTGTTCCTGATCCATCCAGTCCATAGTGGCAGTGCCTTCGTGCGTTTCACCAATCTTGTGGTTCTTGCCGGTGTAATAAAGAATGCGCTCTGTAGTAGTAGTCTTCCCGGCATCGATATGAGCCATAATGCCTATGTTGCGATACTTTTCTATTGGAGTTTGCCTAGCCATTTAGAGAATCCTTTCTTTACTACCACTTGAAGTGAGAGAATGCGCGGTTAGCTTCCGCCATACGGTGAGTATCTTCTCTTTTCTTGACAGCGGCACCGGTCTGGTTGGCGGCAGCCTGAATCTCGGCAGCCAAGCGGTCTTCCATAGTATTCTCGCCTCTGGCGCGGGCAGCAGCTATAATCCAGCGCATAGCCAGAGCCACGCCTCTTTCTTTACGCACCTCAACAGGCACCTGATAGGTAGCACCGCCGACACGTCTTGAGCGTACTTCCAGATGAGGACGGACATTCTCTATAGCGTCTTTGAATATATCCAGAGCGTTTCCGCCTTTAGAGTACTTTTGAATCTTTTCTAAAACACCGTACAGTATGTGTTCTGCGACAGATTTCTTTCCGTCATACATCATGACGTTCTGAAACTTAGTGACCAGAATTTCCCCGAACTTAGGATCCGGGAGAACTGTACGTTTTTCTGCGCGACGACGACGAGCCATTTAAAAATCTCCTTACTTAGGACGCTTTGCGCCGTATAAAGAACGGCGCTGTTTACGATCCTTGACACCTTGAGTATCAAAAGTTCCACGAACTATATGATAACGCACACCCGGCAAATCCTTCACACGTCCGCCGCGTATCATAACAACACTATGCTCTTGGAGGTTATGCCCTTCACCCGGAATGTAGCAAATGACCTCGTGCCCGTTAGTCAAGCGAACGCGCGCAACCTTACGCAAAGCAGAGTTCGGCTTCTTAGGAGTTGTCGTATAAACACGGGTGCAAACACCGCGCTTCTGAGGACATTCCTGTAAAGCAGGCACCTTATCGCGAGCGATTATCTTCTTGCGCGGAGACCTAATCAACTGACCAACGGTAGGCATTACTATCACCTCTTAAAGAGAAACAAAAACCCAAAAAAAACCAAAACAGAACCTCACATTCGGACGTTCTTCTATCCTAGAAGTCGTCTTCCGCGTGTGAGGCAAATCATATACACCCTGCGACCTGCTTGTTTTCTCTGAACTTCTTCTAAGAAAACAGCCGTTGCATCGCTCAGGCTATCATGCATTAACATACACTATAACTCACCCAAAAGAACCATAATGATTCTTCGGGTTCAGGCTTTTTATGCTTTTTCCAGCCTTTCGTCAAGGAAAATTAACACTTTTTTCAATTATTTTAGCAGAATCTTACTTTTTGGATTGTCTTGGAGCAAAAAATAAGCCTTAATCCACTCTAAATCTGCCCTCAATTTACAAATCCGCCCAAAATGACTAAATCCTCAAAACCCTCTACCCTCATACTAATAGACGGCTCCGGCTTCATATTCAGAGCTTTTCATGCCCTCCCTCCTATGACCAGAGAAGACGGCGTGCAAATCAATGCTGTTTACGGCTTTTGCACTATGCTCAACAAAGTCCTGTCGGACAAAAATATAACGGCAGCTCACACTCATATAGCCGTCATCTTTGATGCTGCCAGAAAAACATTCCGCCACGATATCTATCCTGAATACAAAGCTCACAGACCCCCTCCTCCGCCCGAATTAATCCCTCAGTTTCCTCTGGTGCGGGAAGCAACAGCTGCATTCGGGCTTCCGTCCATAGAACAGCAAGGCTATGAAGCAGACGATTTGATAGCTGCGTATACTAAAAAAGCTCTGGAGCAAGGGCTGCACGTACACATTATTTCTTCCGATAAAGACCTGATGCAGCTTCTCCGCCCGGGCGTAGAGATGATAGACCCGTTAAAGCATATAAAAATAACAACCGGAGACGTGATAAAGAAATTCGGAGTTCCTCCTGAAAAAATCAAAGACGTACAGGCTCTTTTAGGAGATGCCTCAGACAACGTTCCCGGCGTTCCCGGCATAGGCATTAAAACTGCCGGTACGCTCATCAATAAATTCGGCTCTTTAGAAAACCTGTTTGCAAACATAGATAAGATAGACAAACCTAAACAAAAAGAAACTCTGCTACAGAACAAAGAGCTTGCTGAAATATCGTATAAACTGGTAAGCCTTGATGAGGACGCTCCTCTGCCCATGCCTATAGATAACTTACATCAAACAACAAACAAAGAGACTCTTACGGCATTCTTGCAGGCGCAGGGTTTTAAATCTCTGGTAACCCGCTTGACAAATGCAGCCTCTGCCGGAAGAATAGAAAAACACTATGAGATAGTATCTGATAAAGAGCGGCTGTCGCAGTGGATAAGCGAGGCTAAAAAGAACGGCATAATAGCAATCAGCATAAAAGGCGCGGACGAGTCTTTATTTTCAAAAATTGCGGGAGTATCTCTTGCAATAAATCCCGGGAAAGCGTGCTACATTCCAATAGGTCATATGCAGGAAACAGAGAATACGGAAGATATGCCCGGGCTTTTTTCCGCGCCGAAGACCTCAAACAAACAAAACATACCGCAGCTTCCTCTCGATATAGTGTTAAATCATTTGGACGAACTGTTCAAAGACGACAGCGTTATTAAAATCATACACGACTTAAAACATGCTTTGCACTTTTTCAAAGCAGAGTCTCAGTACAATTTAGAGTCATGCGATGACACAATGATTATGTCGTACTGCATAGATTCATCAAAGCACAAGCACACGCTTGATGAGCTTATGGGATTATTATTCAACTATGAAAAAACAAAAGACAAAGACCTAGTAGGTTCCGGCAAAAACAAAATAGGTTTTGGCTGCGCAGATATAAATAAGGCTGCGGACTATGCGGCAGAGGAAGCTGATTTTACACTGCGCACATGGCATGTTTTAAAGCCGAGACTAGCCCAAGCGCAAGTGATGAGAATCTATGAAAACATAGACAAGCCCATCATACCAATCATATCGTCTATGGAAAGAGACGGAATATTAGTAGATGTCGGCATTCTGCGCAAACAGAGTTTTGACTTAACGCAAAGAATAGAAACGCTGGAAAAAGAAATATACGTTATATCAAAGCGTCCTTTTAATATAGGCTCTCCGTCTCAGTTATCCAGAGTTTTGTTTGACGAGCTGAGGATAAAATATCCGGAGGCCAGAAAAACAAAAAACTATTCCACAGCTTCGGACATACTGGAGCCGCTCGCAGAGTCCGGCGTAGAAATAGCAAGCAAAGTGCTGGACTGGAGAAGCCTCACGAAACTAAAAACTACATACACGGACGCGCTGCCGGAACAGATAGACAAAAGAACCGGACGCATTCACACGGATTTTTCTCTGACAGTAACAAACACCGGAAGACTGTCGTCTACATCGCCTAACCTGCAAAACATACCCATACGAACACCAGACGGAAGAGCAATACGAAAAGCATTCATAGCAAACAAGGGACATAAAATATTATCGGTTGACTATTCGCAGATAGAGCTGCGGCTTGTAGCGTCTCTGGCAAAAGTAGATACAATGATGAAAGCCTTTCAAGAGGGCAAAGATATACATGCGCTGACAGCATCTCAAGTATTGGGAATACCGCTGGAGAACATAACTGCAGATGACAGACGCACGGCAAAAGCGATTAATTTTGGAATTATATACGGAATAAGCGGTTTTGGTCTTGGCAAGCAAATAGGAATATCTCAAGTACAGGCATCTCGTTTTATAAAAGAGTACTTAGAAAAATTCCGCGAATTGAAACAGTATATGGAGAAGGTAAAAGAAGAAGCAAGAGCTGCCGGCTTCATAGAAACCGCGTTTGGACGCAAAATAGCAATACAAGGGATAAACGACAAAAACGGCATCATAAGGAGTTTTGCGGAAAGGCAGGCAATCAATGCGCCTATTCAAGGAACAGCAGCAGATTTAATGAAAAGAGCAATGATTAACGTGTCGCGGGTGATACAAGAAAACGGCTTTAAAGGACGAATGCTTTTGCAAGTGCATGACGAGTTAGTCTTCGAGGTGCCGGAAGAAGAACTGGAAGTATTCAAAAAAGCAGTAATCGAAGAAATGGAGAAAGCGAACAAGCCGGTACTGAAAATGAGAGTCCCTCTTATAGCGCAGGCAGCGTCCGGAGACGACTGGGCATCAGCGCATTAATGAAAGTAATTAATAGCTATTAACTGTTTGAATATATTGCAATTTTCTTTTTGCATTCAAAAATAAATTATGTTACAATGAACACAGATTTTAAATTATGAGATATTTTATTTATAAATAAGAAAGCTAAAAATGTCACAAAATTTTGACTTAGAACAAGGTTATTTTGATTTAGAAAGACATTATAATCTGCCGGCAGCAGATTTCGCACGCGAACTGCTTGGCTCTGAAACGCATTGGATACACCTGCCTAAAGAACTTGCAAATGCCTGTCAGCAGATTCAAACAGCTTGTCGTGTATTAGCTCTTGTAAACGAATACCCGGGACATGAAAAAATTATTAAAGAGTACATAGCGGATAATGATCCTATATCTGTCCAGATGATAAAATCCGTGTTGAATGATTTAATATCCGACAATAAAAATTATTCGGAATATGAAATAAAAACGCCAAAATTAGATGTACTGGACGGGTTCATAGATTTTGCCAATATAAAGATAGCTGCATCTGCCGTAGCAATGCTTGCAATTGATGATACTTGCAACGTTCTGTGTCAGACAGGGCAAATTGACGCTATTGACAATCTGAATAATTATTTTGATTATATTCATACAATGCCTAATATTGCTTTCAACTACCTAGGCATGTGCTGGGATTATAAGGACGCTTATATTCGTTATAATGACATGCAAGAGGAAGCTGCTCCCAGAAAACTTAACAACAACAGGTCGTGGAAACACAAGACTCCGGGGCTTTAAGCTGGCACCCACTGCAATCTCTTTTTGAAAATCTTTCATTTTTTATCCCCTTATTGATAAATACACATGGCCGCATTTTCCGGCAACGCCCGCATACTACGATAAACGTAGTATCTAATGCAAGTAAAAACTACGAACATCGTAACTCAATGAAGGTTGAACTGCGATGTCACACAAACACAATCCTCCAAAACACATATTTGCTTATCGTTTAAAGGAAGCAAGGCAAAGAGCGGGGCTGTCTCAAAAACAGCTTGGGATTGCTGCGGGCATAGATGAATTTGTGGCAAGCACCAGAATTAATAGATATGAGCAAGGCGTGCATGAGCCGGATATAAAGACAGCAAGCAGTCTGGCAAAGGCTTTGAACGTACCGTTAGCTTATTTGTTTGCAGAAGATAATCGGCTTGCTGTGACTATTCTTAAATTCAACCATGACTAAACAAACAAAATCTATGAGACTTTCTTCCACACTTGCGGCACTTGAGGCAGAAGCCATCTACATAATGCGGGAAACTGCCGCCGGTTTTGAAAAACCGGTGATGATGTATTCTGTCGGCAAGGACTCTTCTGTTCTTCTGCATTTGGCGCGCAAGGCTTTTTATCCTGCGCCGATTCCGTTTCCGCTCCTGCACATTGACACGACATGGAAGTTCAAGGAGATGATATCATTCCGCGACCGCATGGCAAAAGAAATCGGTTTCAAGCTGATAGTACATACAAATCCAATTGGGGAGGAAAAGAACATCACGCCTTTCACCTATGGTTCTGCGCGCTATACAGACATAATGAAAACCGAAGCCTTGCGCCAGGCACTTAATATGCACGGTTTTGATGCTGCGATAGGCGGTGCAAGACGTGACGAAGAAAAATCGCGCGCCAAGGAACGTATTTTTTCCGTGCGTTCTTACGGACACCGCTGGGACGCCAGAAACCAGCGTCCGGAATTATGGCGGCTTTATAATACCCGGCTTGGCAAAGGCGAAACCATGAGGGTATTTCCGCTGTCCAACTGGACTGAACTTGATGTCTGGGAATATATTTTACAGGAAGAGCTTGAAGTAGTTCCTCTGTATTTTGCCAAAGAACGTCCGGTGGTCCGGCGTTCCGGCACATATATCATGCTTGATGAACCGGACAAAATGACATTGAACTCGGGAGAATCTCCGGTTATGAAGATTGTCCGGTTCCGCACGCTGGGCTGCTGGCCTTTGTCCGGTGCTATTGAAGCTGCGGCTGCGAATGTTGCCGACATTGTGAGCGAAATTAAAGCAGCCCGTTATTCCGAACGTCAAGGGCGACTGATTGATTCCGATCAGACCGGTTCAATGGAAAAGAAAAAGCAGGAGGGCTATTTTTGACAGAAGAAAAACCTTTGCTGCGAATCCTAAGCTGCGGCAGCGTTGATGACGGGAAAAGCACGCTGATAGGCCGTATGCTTTACGATCTCGGCGTCCTGTATGAAGACCAGCTTGCCTTTTTGGAAAAAGAACGCACAGCAGACGGACGTCCGGATTTTTCCGGCCTGCTGGACGGGCTTCTGGCTGAGCGAGAACAGGCTATTACCATTGATGTTGCCTATCGTTCGTTCCGGACTCCGGCCAGACGTTATATAGTCGCTGATGCGCCCGGGCATGAACAATATACCCGCAACATGGTAACGGGAGCGTCCAAAGCAGATGCAGCTCTTCTTCTGATTGACGCGACGCGTGCGAAAGACGGACTTCTGCCACAGACTGTGCGGCATTCCATTGTCTGTGCGATGCTCGGCGTGCCGCATATCATTGTGGCAGTCAACAAGATGGACCTTGCAGGATACAGCGAGGACGTATTCAAAGCTATTGAAGCGGAATACCTCGACCGGATTAAAAACCTTTCGTTTCGTTCGGTTTCGTGCATTCCGGTATCTGCCTTGGGCGGCGACAACATATGTTTTTCCAGTGCAAATATGCCGTGGTATCAGGGACTGGCTGTGCTGGATATTCTTGAGGCTCTTGATACTGCGCCCATGCCGCAGACTGCTTTTTGCATGCCTGTGCAGGGCGTGTCCCGTCAAGGAACAAACAGGTGGCTGATGGGTACTGTGTTATCCGGCACAGTGAGAGTGGGCGATAAGGTTTGTTTGTCTCCGTCCGGACGCACAGGTACTATTGAGCGTCTTGCCGATATGAGCGGCGATCTCGCAACCGCACAGACTGAACAGGCTGTGAACATAAAGCTGGCTGAAGATGTTGATGTAGGCAGGGGCGAAGTTTTGTTCTCGCCTGATTATCCTCTGGAGGAAGCTGACCAGATTGCAGCAAAGATTATCTGGCTGAATGACCCGCATTTGGCTCTCGGGCGTTCTTACTTTTTCCGGCTGGGCACTGCCGAGGCTTGGGCGACTGTAACTGAACTGTCGTATAAGATAGACCTGAATACGCTTGCGGAAACACCGTCCAAAGAATTGAGACCTAATGACGTGGGCAGGATAAAACTCAGCCTTGACCGCAAGCTGCCCATGATGCCCTATGCCAAGTCGCGCGATTTGGGCGGCTTTCTTCTGATAGACCGTATCAGTGGCAGCACTCTTGGCGCAGGCATGGTTGATTATGTTCTGCACCGCAGCCACTCCGTGTTCCCGCACGCATTTGAACTGAGCAAAGAAGCATTTGCTGCTCAGAAATCCCAAAAGCCCTGTGTTGTGTGGCTGACAGGGCTTTCAGCATCCGGGAAGTCAACCGTTGCGAATCTGACGGCAAAATTGCTGTATGCCAAAGGATTCCACGTTTATACACTGGACGGCGATAACCTGCGCAGCGGACTGAACAGGGATTTAGGCTTCACTGAAGCGGACCGCGTTGAAAATATACGTAGGGCTTCGGAAGTCGCAAAACTCATGGCAGATGCGGGTCTTGTGGTTCTTGCATCATTCATCTCTCCTTATCGGACTGATCGTATGGCAATCCGTGAACGCTTTCCCCCGGGCGAATTTTTTGAAATATTCGTTGACACTCCGCTTGAAATCTGTGAGTCTCGCGACTCCAAGGGCTTGTACGCCAAAGCGCGTGCAGGAGTTCTGCCACACTTCACAGGCATATCTGCTCCATTCGAACAGCCGGAAAATCCCGATCTGCATATGGACGGTATGCGTGCGCCAGAACTGCTTGCTCAAGAGCTGGTTGAATTCATAACAAAGGAGATTCAAAGTGCGTAATGTCATTATTCTGTTTTCAGCGTTTTTTCTTGCACCCTCGCTTGCAAGAGCGGAACAGCTGCCAATGCTTCGTGTCGGGTATTTCCCGAACATCACCCATGCGCACGCTTTGGTGGCTCAAAACATGGCGCACGAGGGTAAGGACTGGTTCGCGCCTTATCTGGGCGGAACAGAAATCAAGTGGCACAGTTTTAACGCCGGTCCTTCGGCGATGGAAGCAATATTTGCGAACGCCATTGACATCACATACGTTGGTCCCAGTCCGGTCTTGAATGCATGGATCCGCTCCAAAGGCGGCGTAACAGTGGTGTCCGGCTCAATGCGCGGCGGCGGTGCTTTGGTTGTGCCAAAGGACAGCACTCTGTCTGAACCGCGTGATTTTATCGGCAAACGGATTGCAACGCCCCAGCTTGGCAATACTCAGGATGTTAACTGCCGTGCATGGCTGGGTGATGCAGGGATAAAAACCGCGGTAAGCTCCGGCGGCGAGGTTAAAATTATGCCCATGTCCAACCCTTCCATAATGCCCGCTTTTTTAAGCGGCAACATTGATGCTGCATGGACAGTAGAACCGTGGGTGTCTCGTTTGGAAAACGAAGCGGGCGGGCGCATACTTTATTCCGAGCCTCCTGAAAAATCGCTGACAACAGTACTGGCGGCTTCGCGCAAATTCGAAGACCGCTTTCCGCAAACAGTCGCAGGCTTTATCAAGGGGCATCGTGCGCTTGGTGAATGGATACGCGCCAATCCGGAAGAAACAAAGCAAAGAATTGCAAACGAATTAACCCGCCAAATGAAAGGAGAATTTCCACGTTCTTTGGTTGATCAGGCGTGGCCGCGCCTTACGCCGGACGATTCTATTGCTGTTGCAGATTTTGAATACTTTCTGGAGGCCGCGCTTGGTGCCGGACTTATCAAAGGCGAAAAACAGAACATAACCGATTTGGTAAAAACACATGACTGAACTGCTTGAAGTCAGAAACCTATCCCGTACATTTCTTCTGGCAGACCGAGGAGCTGAAGTCCGGGCGTTGGACAACGTATCGCTTTCAATCGGCGAAGGCGAATTTGTTTCCATACTAGGACCCAGCGGATGCGGCAAGTCAACTTTGCTGGAAATCATCGCCGGTCTTTCTCCTGCCGATGCCGGCAGCATTTTATACCGCGGGGTTCCTATATCCGGTCCTGATCGTCACCGCATGATGATGTTTCAGGACGCTGCTTTATTTCCATGGCTGAATGTTCTGGACAACGTGCTTTTCGGACTTAGATTTGTTTCAAAACTTAGTGCGGAAGAAAAACAGCGGCGTGCTGAGGAGTTTTTAACGATAGTCGGATTACCGGACTGTGCCGGACGTTTCATTCACGAACTGTCGGGCGGTATGCGTCAGCGAGTGGCGTTGGCGCGGTCGCTTGCACCGGATCCTGACATTCTGCTTATGGACGAACCGTTCAGTGCTCTTGATGCCATGACACGTGAACTCTTGTATGACGATATGCAGAGGATCTGGCAGAGAACCGGAAAAACTATAGTTATGGTAACGCATAACGTGCGCGAAGCCGTGTGTCTTGGAAGCAGGGTCATGCTTATGGAAAAGCACGGATGGATCACTTTGAACGAAAAAATCACGCTGCCGTATCCGCGTTCTATGAACGACGCTTCTCTGGCAACGATGGCTGGAAGCATACTGCCGCATATGCAAAGAGCAAAGGGGGTGTTATGAAACAAGCCGTGAAAAAAGCCGCTTTGCCGCTAGTTCTTTTTGCCGTGTTTATCGCAGTATGGCAGGCTGTCTGCGTCAAAGGCGGGGTTTCTCCTATTCTTTTGCCGTCTCCGGCCGATACGTTTGCGTATCTGGTTTCATCTACCCGCGAGGGCTTACTGCCAGAAGCTGTCTTAGTGACTTTGAGCCGGATTTTTCTCGGATATACGATTGCAGTGCTTTTGGGTCTTTTATTCGGTGTTCTGATGCACGCAAGCACGGCATTCAAAAGCACGGTTAAGCCTGTGGCTCTGGGGCTTCAAACGCTGCCTTCAATATGCTGGGCACCTTTGGCTATCCTTTGGTTCGGGCAGAGCGAAGCAGCCATGTACTTTGTCGTAATAATGGGGTCGGTATGGGCGGTCTGTTTGTCTGCGGAAGATTCCATACGTTCCGTTCCCGCACTTTATATCAAAGCGGCAAAGGTCATGGGAGCGGGAAAAGCCGAACTGTTCAAAAGCGTGATTATTCCGGCAGCTATGCCCGGCATATTGTCAGGTGCAAAGCTTGGCTGGGCGTTTGCATGGAGGTCTTTGATGTCGGCAGAGATTTATATTTTAATCACTGAACATGCCGGCCTCGGACAGCTTTTGCACTTCGGACGCGAACTGAATGCAACAGACCAGGTCATGGCTGTTATGGCAGTGATCATTGTCATCGGCTTTTTATCCGACCGGCTGATATTTGTCCCGATTGAAAACCGTATGCGCCGCGTGCGGGGATAACTTAGGAGTAATGCTATGCCTATAAAGAAACTTGTCGTTCATCTTGGCGGACCAAAGACCGGAAGCTCAAGCATTCAGCGCACTCTTTATAACAATTCCGAATTGCTGGAGAAAAACGGCTTTCGGTATCTGCATGAGTGGTGGGTGTCGCACTATAAAGTATTTCAATGCCTTTTCTCTTCGTGTAGGATTCCTAAAAACCCGGATTTGTGGTCATATATGACGGCTGAGGAACGTGCAGACTACGAACAGGTTCAGATGGAACAAATGCTCCATGCCTGCAAAGATTCGGACGGAAAGACCATGATTATGTCCGCTGAGTTTGCGGTAGATTTCGCGCTTGTTCCGGATTATTCGGAAAAATTCCAATCGTTTCTGAAAGAATATTTTTCGGATGTCGAAGTCCAGATTATCTTGTATATACGCAACCCGGTGGAGTGGCAGATCAGTCGTTGGCAGGAAGACAAGAAGAAAGGCTGCATTGTCAAATCCTTGAATGAGGACTGGCATCAGAAATTTGAAAGCTATCACAATATTCATTTACGCACTTTTGTCAGCAAGTTTAAGGATATGATTACGCTTGTAAAATTCGAGGACGCGGTTAAAGATGAGGACGGTCTGGTCGGATCCTTTTTAAAACTAACAGGTTTTCCTGAAAGCGAACTGAATGAACTGAAAGTTTTCCGTACCAACGAATCCGTATGTGCCGAGGCTATGGAGTTCATCAAATTTGCCGAGGACGTGGAGCCTACCTTCAACAAATCTTGGAATTTGAATCCTAAAAGAACTTATGTGGACTGCTTCCCGCTATTTTCCATCAAGGGTACAAAATTCGATTTTTCTTGGCGAGATAAGCTCGCTATGCTGGAACGTAACCGGGAGGGTATCCAATGGCTGAAAGACAACGCAGGGATAGATTACACGGATTACAAGGTTGAGGAAAAACCGGAGCCTGAAACGTATTCGGAAGAAACGCTCAACGGCTTTATCGAGGCGTTTCTGAAGATTTCCTCTGTCCTGCAGAAGCTGTTTCTTGATTTTTTTGAAAAAAAATACAGTGAAACCGGACAGACGAAATTCAGAAGGCTTTATGCAAATGAAAGTATACCCCGCATAATTTACGAGAGAGAACAAAATCTGCGTCGATTCCACAGGTATCCCAAATGGTTCATTCACTTTCTATGCCTCTTTGTTCCTAAAAAGAAGAACCGCAAACACATACGAAAAAAATATATTAAAAGGTGAAAACAATGAATGAGCCTGTTTTTCTTGAAACTGCGATTCTGGCAGCACAGGAGGCATGCCGTAAAATCCTAGAGATATACGGCACGGATTTCGAAAAAACCGTGAGCTTGAAAGCCGATGAAAGCCCTCTGACACTGGCGGATATTGCTGCGAATGAGGTTATTTGCGCCCGGCTTTCGGAACGATTTCCGGACATTCCTATTCTGTCCGAGGAAAGCAACGGTTCTGTTCCTTTGGATGCCCGATTTTGCTGGATAGTTGATCCTCTGGACGGCACGAAAGAATTCATCAAGCGCAACGGCGAATTTACAGTCAACATTGCTTTGACTGAAAACAACAGTCCTGTTTTGGGAGTGATTGCTCTGCCCGTGACAGGGACGCTGTATTTTGCATCATACGGGAACGGGGCTTTCCGCCTGAAAGATCAGGAAACGGTCCGGCTTTCCGTCAGCAGGCGGACGGAAAATCTGGTCTGGGTCGGCAGCAAGTCTCACTCGGGCGAAAAAGAAGAAACACTGATTAAAGCACACTCAGAGAAAATCAAAGAAACGGTTTCAGCCGGCAGCTCTTTGAAAGGCACTATGGTGGCCGAGGGAATTGCGGATGTCTATTACCGCTTTGGTCTTACGTACGAATGGGACACCTGCGCTATGCACGCTATTGTCGAGGAAGCCGGCGGGATATTCCGGAGAATGGACGGATCAGCTATGCGCTATAACCGCAAAAATCATCTGAACGAAGGTGGGTTCTATGCTGTCAACAGGGCGGAGAACATTTGGGTTCCTAAATAGACACTCATCTTGCTTGCGGGCGATAGAAAAAGAAGAAACTTTATATACAGTCTGAAAAGCATCTTAAAGACAGTTTATTACATCTCTCTTTGCTCTTGCTATGGCTTTATGTATGCCAGCGTTTGCTATGCAGATAGTAACGAAAACACTCCTGCACGGGCAGTTAGTGCATTATAATTGACAACAGTATATAATTGTGTTAAATTTACTCATTAATAAAAGGCTGTGACGGAGAGAAAAATATCCTCAATCAGTAGCGTTCAGAGATACTGCGGTTGGTGCAAGCAGGTGCTGACGGATATATAAATACACTCCTGAGCCGATGTTCCGAAATATTTAGTAGGAGCATCCGGAAGTCCTCCGTTATAGGGATAGGGATTGTTAGATCCCGCTAAGTGACGGCTCTTTGCGCGCCGTAATCAGGGTGGTACCGCTGGAAGAGATTCTAGTCCCTGGGCAAGTCCTAAACTTGCTCAGGGACTTTTTTGTTTGGGCGAATATTAAAGGAGGAACACCTTATGATAGCAGTATTAAAATCCAGTGCTACAAAAGAGCAAATCGAAAAACTAATTGCATGGCTGAAAAGCAAAAAGCTTGCCGTCCATTTATCTGAAGGCGAGTTCTGCACTATTCTGGGCTTGGTCGGCGACACGAGTCAAATTGACATAGGACTCGTAGAAGGCTTGGATATAGTTGCTTCGGTCAAACGCATAAGCGAGCCGTTCAAAAGAGCAAACCGTAAATTTCACCCTGACGACAGCGTTATTGATATATGCGGATTAAAAATCGGCGGTTCTGATTTTCAAATTATGGCAGGACCGTGTTCAGTGGAATCTAAAGAACAGATTTTGGGCATCGCTAAGAGCGTTCATGCTTCCGGAGCCTCAATTCTGCGCGGCGGCGCATTCAAGCCGCGCACTTCGCCGTACGATTTTCAAGGGCTGCGCGCAGACGGCATAGAGCTTTTGCTGGAAGCAAAAAAGCAAACAGGTATGCCTATTGTCTCTGAAATTATGAACGCTAATCATCTTCCGATGTTTGAACAGGTGGACATTATACAAGTAGGTGCGCGCAGTATGCAGAACTTTGAAATGCTCAAGGAATTGGGAATGACTAAAAAACCAATATTGCTTAAGCGCGGCTTTTCGAATACATTGCAGGAATTGCTGATGAGTGCGGAATACATCATGGCAGGCGGCAACAATAACGTCATTCTTTGCGAACGAGGCATACGCACTTTTGAAACCTGCACGCGCAATACTCTTGATATTTCGGCTGTGCCTATGCTGCGTGAACTCTCGCATTTGCCTGTTGTAGTTGACCCCAGTCACGCCTCCGGCATAGCGCGTTTAGTAAAGCCGATGGCAATGGCTGCAGTTGCTGCCGGCGCGCATGGTCTTATGATTGAAGTGCATAATGACCCGCAGAGCGCGCTTTGCGACGGTGCGCAGTCACTCACGCCGGAGCAGTTCTCTGAAACGGCTGAAAGAATACGCAAGGTGCGGGAGGCGGTTGCAGCATGAATATAGGAATCGCAGGGCTGGGTTTAATCGGCGGCTCTTTAGCCAAAGCCTATCAAGCAGCAGGACATTCGGTATTCGGTTTTGATGTGAACGAGGATGTTTTGAGTTTCGCGCAAATTTCCGGAGTGATAGAAGGTATTTTGGACGAAAAATCAATCGGTCAGTGCGAGGCTGTATTTATCGCAGTCAATCCCGGAGACGCAATAGATTATCTTGAAAAAACTGCGCCGGGCATAGCAAAAAACACGCTTGTGATCGACTGCTGCGGCGTCAAGCGGTCTGTTTGTTCGCGATGTTTTCCTCTTGCAGAAAAATATGGTTTTACATTTATAGGCGGTCATCCAATGGCAGGCAGCCACAAAGCAGGTTTTAAAAACAGCCGCGCAGATTTATTTCACGGTGCATATATAATTATTGTGCCGCCTGTTTATGATGACCCTGCCCTGTTCGCCAGGATTGAGGATATATTAAAGCCTGTAGGTTTCGGGCATTTTACTGTAACAACCGCAGAAAAACATGATAAAATGATTGCTTTCACTTCGCAGCTGGCTCATATTGTTTCAAACGCCTATATCAAAAGCCCTGCGGCGCGCGGACATAAAGGCTTTTCAGCCGGAAGCTATAAAGACCTTACCAGAGTAGCGCGGCTTAATGCGGACATGTGGGGGGAATTATGCATGGATAACAGCAAATTTCTTGTACGGGAATTGGACTGTTTCATAAAATCTGTTACTCTCTACAGAGACGCTTTAGCAGCTCATGACAGAACCGCATTAGTGAAATTATTGGAAAAAGGAAGCCGCTTGAAAGAGGAGATGGATCACTGATGAAAACAATAACCGTCAACACATCAAAAACATACGACATAGTAATCGGCACAGGTATTTTAGAAGAAGCCGGTTCTTATGTGCGGAAAACTTGCGGCGGACAGAAGGCAGTTATTGTTATGGACGATAACGTAGCTGTTCTCTATGAAAAACGCATGACAGACACTCTGGTAAAAAGCGGTTATTGCGTCTCTCAATATGTATTTCCGCACGGAGAAGCATCTAAGAATACTGAAACTTTTCTTTCTCTGGTAAATTTTCTTGCGGAAAATAAACTCAGCCGCACAGATATTGTGATTGCGTTAGGCGGAGGCGTTATAGGTGATTTAGCAGGTTTTGCGGCTGCTTGCTATATGAGAGGAATCCGTTTTGTACAGATACCTACTACGCTGACGGCAGCAGTGGATTCTTCCGTAGGAGGAAAAACAGCTGTAAATCTTGCAGCCGGGAAAAACCTATTAGGTGCATTTTATCAGCCGGATTTAGTGTTTTGTGATGTTTCGCTGCTTTCTACATTGACGCATGATGTTTTCAATGACGGGTGCGCCGAAGTTATAAAATACGGAATAATCGCCGACAATAAATTGTTTGAAGCACTCAAAACGCCTGTACATACGCAGTTAGAAGATGTAATCGCACGATGTATTGAAATCAAGCGCGATATTGTTTCTGAAGATGAGTTTGAAAACGGCAAACGGAAATTGCTGAATTTCGGGCATACTATCGGTCATGCTATTGAGTTGTTAAGTGAATACCGCACTGCACATGGGCACGCAGTCGCCGCCGGAATGGCTGTTGAAGCCCGCGCAGCTGTCCGCATGGGAATATGCGAAGCCTGTTATATGCGCGATATATCGGATATGCTTAGGCGATATGATCTGCCGATTAATACATCATACTCGGCTGACAAAATAATGAACGCTTGTCTGTCCGACAAGAAGCGTGACGGAGAGAGTCTTACTATGGTTTTTCCTGTAGAAATAGGCAAATGTGTTTTAAAGAAAATACCGGTCAGCGAGTTGGAAGCTGTTATACGGCTGGGTTCTGACCCTAAAGGAGATGTAAAATGAATATACGAATAACAAAACCGATACAAGGCGGCGCAGTCCGGGCAGTATCATCTAAATCGGAAGCGCACAGGTTATTGATTTGCGCCGCGCTGGCAGACAGCGAAACTTTTGTATTCTGTGCGGATCGTCCGGAAGATATAAATGTTACCGCTGGATGTTTGGAAGCGTTAGGAGCTAGGGTGCAGTATAAGCGGGACGGATTTTATGTAACCCCTATCAATCGGCAGGCGGAAAATAAAGAAACAAATCAGTACGTACTTGACTGCGGAGAAAGCGGAGCAACATTGCGTTTTATGCTGCCTGTCTGCGGTGCGCTGGGCTTTAAAACATCATTTAACATGAGGGGGCGGCTGCCTTCGCGTCCGCTTTCCGGACTTTACGAAGCAATGATTTCACACGGCTGCAAACTTTCCGAGCCCGGCTGTTCTCCGCTGACTTGCGAAGGTCAGCTGAAAAGCGGTGTTTACAGCATACCGAGTAATATTTCTTCACAGTATGTCAGCGGTTTGTTGTTAGCACTGCCTTTGCTTTCAAAGGACAGCATCATTCATATTAAAGGCATTTTGGAATCGTATCCTTATGTTGACATGACATTGGAAGCACTGCGCATGTTCGGCGTTGCGGTATCGGAAGAAGAGCAGCAGGTTTTCCGCATACGAGGCAATCAAACTTTTAATTCCCCTAAAAGCGTCACAGTTGAAGGAGATTGGTCGAGTGCGGCTTTCTGGCTTTCTGCCGGTGCAATCGGGAACAGACCTGTAACCTGTACCGGACTTAACCTTGCTTCCCGTCAGGGCGATAGGGCTATTGTCAATTTGCTGGAGCGTTTTGGAGCGAAGACCTCTTTTGAAAACGGGAATGTAACAGTATCGCCCGGCACACTCAAAGGCATAGAGATAGATGTCAAGGATACTCCTGATTTGGCTCCTGTTCTTGCCGCAGTAGCGGCGGCTGCAGAAGGAACAACAATTATAAAAAATGCAGGACGGCTGCGGATTAAAGAAAGCGATCGCCTGCGTACGGTTACCGTTTCATTGTCTAATTTAGGCGCAGATATTAAAGAAACAGAAGACGGCTTGGTTATTGCCGGCAGGAAAACACTAACCGGCGGTGAAACAGAGTCCTTCGGAGATCACCGAATAGCAATGACTGCCGCAGTTGTTTCTGCAGTCTGTACAGGTGATGTTATGATTAGAAACGCCGAAGCTGTTCGGAAATCCTATTCGGGATTTTTTGAAGATTTTATCTCGCTTGGCGGCGTATGGGAGAAATATTAATCATGTCAAATATATATGGAAAAAATATAAAAATATCAATCTTCGGACAATCTCATTCCTCTGCAATCGGCGTGACAATAGACGGTTTGCCGGCAGGATTTCAAGTAAACTTTGACGAGTTAAGAGTGTTTTTACAACGGCGTATGCCCGGACAAGGCAGCCATACCACCAGCCGAAAAGAACCGGACGAACCGGAATTTTTATCGGGTTTAGTGAATGGCATTACCTGCGGTGCTCCGCTGACTGCAATCATACGCAATACGGATGTGCGTTCGGATGATTACGAGCAGCTGCGAGATATTCCCCGCCCTTCTCATGCCGACTATGCCGCATATATCAAATACGGTAAAGCACATGATGTGCGCGGCGGCGGGCATTTTTCCGGAAGGCTGACTGCGCCCTTATGCATAGCAGGCGGAATTTGCCTTCAGATTTTGTGGCAAAAAGAAATTGAGATTGCAGCACACATCAAAAGTATCGGAAACATTTCAAACTCTGATTTTGACACGGAAATTGCAGCAGTGCGCGCTCAAGGCGACTCTCTGGGCGGAATTATCGAGTGCTCTGCAATCGGCGTGCCTGCCGGAATTGGTGAACCTATGTTTGACGGAATGGAAAACCGCCTTGCTTCTATACTCTTAGGCATTCCCGCAGTCAAAGGAGTAGAGTTCGGAAACGGATTTGAGGCAGTAGCTCTTCGAGGCTCGGAAAATAACGACAGTTTTTATTACGAAGAAGGCAGAATTAAAACTCGTACAAATAATCACGGAGGAATTTTAGGAGGCATTACATCGGGAATGCCGATTATATTCCGAGTTGCAATAAAACCGACAGCCTCTATTGCTTTAGAGCAAGACAGCGTAAACCTCAAAACGCATGAAAACACAAAACTGAAAATCACAGGACGGCACGACCCGTGCATTGTACCCAGAGCAGTACCGTGTGTTGAAGCTGCGGCAGCTATTGCTATATATGACGCATTGCTTGATCCGCGCGGTTATATATGAAGGAGAGATATTATGAATTTACAGCAATTACGTTTAAAAATTGACGAGATAGATGCCGAATTAATTCGCTTGTTTCAGCAGCGTATGGATGTGTCCGCAGAAATAGCAAGATATAAAAAGCAGCATAATCTGCCGATATATGATCCTGCACGGGAGCGGCAAAAATTAGATGAAGTTTCCGGCAAAGTGAAGGAAGGACACAAAGCTCATATTTCCGCATTGTTTTCTTTATTGTTTGAAATAAGCCGCAGAGAGCAGGAGTCGATTTGATGAGATGTTTCGGTTTACTCGGCGAACGGCTCTCTCATAGTTACTCTCCTTTGATTCACGCAGAATTAGGAGATTACGAGTACAAGCTGTATGAAAAAAAGCCGGAGGAACTGGAAAAATTCTTGATGCACGGAGACTTTGAAGGACTTAATATTACAATACCATATAAAACAGCCGTAATCCCATTCTGTGCCGGGCTATCCGAAACTGCGAAGGCTATATGCAGCGTGAATACGATAACGCGGCTTGCAGACGGTTCTTTGTACGGCGATACTACGGATTATTTCGGTTTCTCGTATTTGCTGAAAAAAACAGGAGTAGATCCGGCTGCCGGTAAAATAATCATACTTGGCAGCGGCGGTTCGTCCTGCACGGTGCAGGCTGTATTGCGCAATGCCAAAGCAGGAGAAATTGTTGTTGTGTCCAGAAGCGGAGCAAGCAATTACGAAAACATCGAAAAACACAAAGATGCGATAATGATAGTAAATACAACTCCTTTGGGTATGTATCCGAACAACGGAGTGTCCCCTGTACCCAATCTGGATATTTTTCAGAACTGCCGCGCAGTCATAGATTTGATATATAACCCTCTTCGTACAGAACTGCTGCTGCAAGCGGAAGAACGCGGCATTTTATGCATTGGCGGGCTTGCCATGCTGGCGGCGCAGGCAAAAAAATCAGCGGAGCAGTTTTTGCATACATCAATCCCTGATGAAAAAATTGAAGAGATAACTGCAAAAATCGCACGGTTGACTCGGAACATCATACTGATTGGTATGCCCGGCTGCGGCAAATCAAGCATAGGTGCGGCTCTTGCTAAAAGTATGGGACGAGAGTTTGCGGATACGGATGATTGGATTGTAAAAACAGCAGGTAAATCTATTCCGGCTATTTTTGCGGAAGACGGCGAAGAGGCTTTCCGCAAACTGGAAACTGACGCGCTGAAAACTTTGTGTAAACAGAGCGGTCTGGTTATCGCTGCAGGCGGAGGAATTGTAACAAGACATGAAAACCGAAATACTATCAGACAAAACGGGATAGTTGTTTTTTTAGACAGAGCAATCAACGAACTGCCGACAGCAGGCAGACCGCTTTCTGAAAGTGAGGGTGTTGGTGTATTGGCAAAAGCCCGGCTGCCGCTTTATACACAGTGGAGCGATTATACGGTTCCTGTTCACGGTGTTGAACAAACAGCAGCAGGCATATTCGAACAACTCTCAGGATAGGTCATTTCATGCTGGGTTAATCAACTTAGCCGAATCTGAGGTTAACTATAAAAAATTTTTGATAACTGTTTTTTTGCAGTAATATAAAGTATGTAATTTTATTTTATAGGTCATAGTTATGAAAGTATTTTTTTAATATGAAAAAAATTATATTTTATATATAAGCGACATTTTTAGAGAGAATATTTATGCAAACCCTAATAAAATTATTTAAAGAATGTAAAGACACTGTACTTGGTCACTATTACGAACATTCGTTGAGTGAGATAGAAGAATATCCGTTTAGCAAGATAGAAAAAGCAATCATAAAAGGTGATGCAGGCAAAGCATGTTCCTATATAGATGATTTGAAAGTATGTTCCTCTATAGGTGGTGGTAAAGAATGTGAGTACAAGCACGACATCATGAACACTTTAATAAAAAACGCTTCCGGGTTTTCAAGCAAAGATATTAATAATATCATAGATGCCGTATGTAAAAAGGGTGACAGAGATAAAGTCGAAATTTATGAGTACTATTACACAGGTCTTGTAGGGCATATAATATATACTCAAAATGTTTCTTTACTTGACAAAATAGATTTTGATGCAACCGAATACAGCTCGGTATACATTGCAATGGTTACACGAGCTGTGTTTTGGAGTCGTAATAAAGAAATTTTATACCCAATACTTAACCATATAAATAAAAAAGCGGGAACAGCCAGTTGGAACAATAAGCAAGTCTTAGAAGTAATCATGCCCTATGATTATACGAATATGGCTGCTTTGGAGTGGGTACTGCAATTTCCTGATATCCAAACTTTTGCAGAAGATATGTTATTACTCAAATCGATGCAGTTGGTTAATAGGTGGTATAGGTGGAGGGAGTATAGAGATTGGAATATTCTTGAGTTTGCTGAAACACATAAAACATTTATAGTTGATTTGAAACCTTCGCAAAAGTATTGGCAGCCTGAGCGCGATCTGTTCAAATTTATGAATATGCTTAAAATAGACATGGAAAGCCTCGCTCAAATTCTGGCTACAAAAAGTGAGTATGAAGAGCATATTGATGGTAGCTTTATAAAACTCTTGGAAACTATTCGTCCATTGGTAAATCTAGACTTTCAAGAAGTTAAAGTACCATACAAGCCTATCGATTATGCAAATGAGGCAAATTACCACACAGTGAGGGAACTCGGCAAAATGTACGACTGTAAATTTGAAGCGAAAACTTTGTCAGGTTATTTGATCCGGGAAGCACTTTATAAGAGTGATGCAGAAACAGTGTGGTCTATTACCAGAGATGCGGAATTGCCGTTAAAAGATATACAGTGTATCACAAAAGACTTGCAAAAACATCTATCTAAGTTTTTAAAAGAAGAAGCTGGCATTATTTTGAGTGATATAGTCCTTAAAGCTGTGGATGGTTTGTCTACTCGCGAAGCACATAGTTATGATGATGTTAAACTGCTTTATAAGACAGAACAGGCAATTCTTGACGTTACAGATGAATATCGAGAGCTACATGGAGGGTCTTTATCAGATATATTATCTAATGTAGAAGATTTATTAAAAACACCAAAGGCGGACGAGATTATAGAAGCTCTAAATGCGAGAGATTTAAGTCTCAAACGTTCTAGTAACGGAGTTCGAACTTTGAACACAACACATATCCGGAAACTGGATATATAAGCGGCGTTAACTATTTAACTCGCACGGAGACTCGCACAAAGGGAAGTTGGGGGTTTAAAAACACTAGCTAACCCCTTGAAAAAACTGGAGCGGGCGACGAGGATCGAACTCGCGACCCCAACCTTGGCAAGGTTGTGCTCTACCGCTGAGCTACACCCGCATCCATGTTCTGGGAAAATACCCAGAATCAATAATAGGAAGGTATGTTATTACTCTACACTCTCTATTGCAAGCCCAAAATTGCGCTTTTCTGTACATTATTCTCTTTTTATCATAGTTCTTTTGTTATACGTTCTAAAGTATCTTCAAATTGTTTAAATGTTGAGTTCGCCTGCAAGCAGGCGAACAATTCTTTGTAAAAGGACCCTATTCCCGCCTGCGCGGGAATGACAGAATTGGGCAAATGACAAGTAAAAGGCTTTGAATGAATGAACTGGAAATCATAGAACTGTGCAGGCAGGCTATCTTAGTAATTCTGAAACTGGCAGGTCCTCTTATGCTGGCAGGACTCATTATAGGTGTAGCAGTCGCTATACTCCAGACAACAACGCAAATCCAAGAACAGTCTTTGACTTTCGTTCCTAAATTATTAACCGTCTTTCTGGTTGCTATATGGTTACTGCCGTTTATGATAGCTACTATGTCCGGATTTACTCATAGTTTGTCTGATAAAATAGTTCAGGTTGGTAGACAGAAGTAAAATTACATTTTACGCTGCTATTTTCGTCCCTAGAGCGTATATCAACTCCTTAACACCTATGCCGGCAACTGCTGATATTGCGTATATTTTCTTCTTTGTTTCTTTTCTCAGCTTTTCTGTTTTTTTCTTTATCTCTTCTTCGGTCAGAGCATCTATCTTGTTAAGAACTACCATCTCTTTTTTCTTAGTCAAACCTCCGCCATATCCTTTAAGCTCTTCTCTTATTACTCTGTAGCTTTTTACTACATCTTTCTCTGTAGCATCTATCAAATGAACTAAGACCTTGCATCTTTCAATATGTCCTAAGAATCTGTCGCCCAGCCCTGCTCCTTCGTTTGCTCCTTCTATGAGTCCGGGAATGTCTGCCATTACAAACGATAATCTGTCGCTCTTATCGCCGATACTCACCACTCCTAAATTAGGAGACAATGTCGTAAACGGATAGTCCGCAATCTTAGGTTTCGCAGCGCTGCACACAGACAAAAGCGTAGATTTTCCGGCATTAGGCAGTCCGACAAGCCCTACATCTGCTATCAATTTGAGCCGCAGCCAGACTATTCTTTCCAAACCGGGATATCCGGGCGTAGAGTGCCTAGGAGCCTGATTTGTAGAACTTTTATAATGAGCGTTTCCGAATCCGCCGTCTCCGCCTTTGAGAAATACGACTCTGTCGCCTTTTTTGCTGAGGTCGTATAGGACTGTCTCTTTGTCTTCGTCTAAAATCTCAGTGCCTGGGGGGACTTTAAGCACTAAGTCTTCACCGTTAAGCCCGGATCTGTCTCTGCCCGCCCCTCCTCTTCCGTTAGGTGCCGTATAGTGCTGCTGGTACCGATAGTCTATGAGCGTATTCAGGTTATCGGCAGCCTCGAAAATAATATCTCCGCCCTTACCGCCGTTGCCTCCGTCCGGACCTCCGAATTCTATGAATTTTTCTCTGCGAAAACTGACGCACCCCCCGCCGCCGTCTCCGCTTTTTAGAATGACTTTTGCTTGATCTAAGAACTTCATGTGAAGTTAAGTGTGGAGTGTGGAGTGTGGAGTGTGGAGTTAATCTTTTTCAATTCCACATTTCACATTTCACATTTCACATTCCTATGCTGTTTCTACTGCTGTTTCTACAGAAACGAATTTGCGTCCGCTCTTTTCTCTGAACTTGACTACGCCGGCAACTGTCGCAAACAGAGTATGATCCTTGCCCATAGCTACGTTTTCGCCTGCAAATATCTTAGTTCCTCTTTGACGAACCAGAATATTTCCGCCAAGCACTTCCTGCCCGCCGTAACGCTTTACTCCCAACCGTCTTCCGGCGCTGTCGCGACCGTTCCTAGACGAACCCCCAGCCTTTTTATGAGCCATTTCAACTCTCCTTCTCTAGCCTTTAATAGCAGTAACCTTCAACACAGTATAATCCTGACGATGATTATTTTTTCTTCTGTAATTCTGCCTTCTCTTCTTCTTGAAGACGATGAGCTTAGAGCTGCGCTTTTGCGCGACTATCTCGGCAGAAACGGACGCTCCCTTGAGCAGAGGATTTCCCAGAGAAACCTTACCTTCATTACATATCATAAGCACTTCGTTCAGAGACACTTTGTCTCCGGCGTTTCCTTCGAGCTTTTCCGCATTAAATACATCACCTTGGGCAACCTTGTACTGCTTGCCGCCAGTCTTTACAACTGCAAACATAATATTCCTCAAAACTTAGAACAATAAGAATAGAGGTTAATGACGGAATCTTCCCCATTTGTCAAGGATAAAGTGCTTGCATTTTGCGGTTTTTTCTAATAGTTTCTGTCGTTGAGGAAATAGCTGAATTGGTAATTTACTGCATAATATGTTGATATAGCTGTATTTCTCGGATTGCGCCCATAGCTCAACTGGATAGAGCATCTGACTACGAATCAGAAGGCTAGGAGTTCGAATCTCTTTGGGCGCGCCAAATGCGGCAGAATCCTAATGTAGCTTTTGCTGTCAACAATATGCAGATTGAGGCTGTTGCGGAAATTCACGGACATCCGAATGAAAATCAACTCTTCCTCACCAAGTACAAGGAAAAATATCCGCAATATCATGCATTGTATACTGATATTCCTGATGAAATGTTAGTGATTGCTGCTCCTGTAAAAGTTTCGCTTTACAAGTATATTGACGGTAAGCCTTGCGCGGACGTGTTGAATGTCGCTGAAAACAAGGCGTATCGGGAAGTGCTTATGTAATTACAAAAGTCCACTTTTATTTGTGCGTATTTTACGAAACTCAGTCAACCCTTTTGCTGCCCTGAGTTTCAAGCACTAATTTCAGCACTTCTGCGTCCGAGACACTTTTTTTCGTCAAAGCCTCAAACAATTCATCTGTTTTTGCGGGCGGAGCCATGCACATAATAGTTGACCCTGCCCCGCTCAAATAAGCTGCATATGCGCCATGCTTCCGGGCAATTTCACGCACTTCTTCAAGATCCGGAACAAGTTTGGCGCGGTATTTTTCGTGGAATCTATCCTGCTCAATCATCTGTCCAGCCTTTACAAAATCACCGCTCATAAGGCTTGCTATCATAACGTTGCTGATTGAAGATGCACAAACCGCCTCTTTATAGGGCAGCTCTTGCGGCAGTACTTTTCTCATGGCAACAGTGGACAGTTTATAATCCGGCACATATGCGATAAGCCCGACATTTGACAAATCCGCTTTTACGTATTCGAGATTTCCCTCGGAGTACGTGCTTATCACCAGTCCTCCCAATATCGCAGGAGCAACATTATCAGGGTGCCCTTCCATGCTGCAGGCGAGCTGCAGTTTCACTTGCGCGGATAAATTCATACCGCCTATGGCGCAGGCAAGCTCTATGCCCGCCACCAGCGCAGACGAGCTGCTTCCTAAGCCCCGTTCCAAAGGAATATTAGACGTCATGCGGATTTTATGCGGAGTCAGTTCCGGAGCAATTTTGCGCGCGGTAGATATTACCAGATTAGTATCGTCATGAGGTATATCCGCACCTAAATCGTGAATGATTTCCCATTTGTTTGACGGCTCCAGTATTTCCAATTCCAAATACAGATTAACAGCAAATCCAACGGAATCAAATCCGCAGCCTAAATTCGCGCTTGTTGCCGGCACTCTGATTTTCATAAAATATTTCCTATTGCTTTTCTGATATTATCAATAACTTCGTTATGCAAAATCGGTTTATTACTTAAGTGTTTAATATTCTCAGGCGGATTATTCAAAACGTTTCCTAACGCGCTTTCGATTGTTTCAGAGAATTTATAGGGCGATGCAGTAGCAAGAATCATAGTCTGCGTTTCATCGCCTGTTCGCTTTTTGTATTTATCATAGGCGCACTGTCCAACCGCAGTGTGCGGGTCCAAAATGTATTGTTTTGAATTATAAACGTCCTTGATAGTTTGAAGTGTTTCCTCGTCCGTTACGGAATCCGAATCAAACATATCAAGCGAGACATTCTCGTAAATGAGGCGTTCCAGATTGCTGGAAACCAAGATATCCATAGACGGTGAAATAGTAGTATAAAACGGACGCTCCGTATCATAAACGCCTGTTTTGAAAAAATCATCAAGCACGCGGTTTGAGTTAGTAGCGCAGATTAATTTATTTATCGGCAATCCCATTTTGCGCGCATAATATCCGGCTAGGATATTTCCAAAATTTCCGGTCGGAACAACGAAGTTAATTTTGCCGGAACAGCGCGATTCCGAATAAGCATAGAAATAATACACGATTTGAGGCAAAAGCCGTCCTAAGTTTATTGAATTAGCGGAAGTGAATATATACTTATCCGCAAATCCGGCTTTGAATTTCTCGTCTGAAAAAATCTCTTTAACCGCTTTTTGAGCATCGTCGAAATTTCCCTTTATTCCGAAAACATGAACATTATTGCCTTCCTGCGTTGTCATTTGGAGTCTTTGTATGGGGCTTACGCCTTCCGCAGGATAGATTACTATTGCGCGCGTATTGGGAACGTTCGCCATGCCTGCCAAAACAGCCGAGCCAGTATCTCCGGAAGTAGCGACTAAAACAACAGCAGTTTTTGAAACATTATTCTTGCGCAAGGAGGCTGTTAAAAGATAAGGATAAAGCTGTAAAGCGACATCCTTGAAAGCAGATGTACGCCCGTGGAACAGTTCGAGATAATCGCCGTTGATTTTAACAGGAAGATTCTTGCCATATGCCAATTGAACGTATTCTTTCAATTCATCATCTGAAAAGTCAGTCAAATAAAGTTTTAATACATTAAAAGCGATCTCTTCATAAGATTTTCCCATAAAGTCATGCAGCACGGGAAATTCACAAGGCACATACAACCCGCCGTCCGGTGCTAACCCGCTGACAATCGCCTTTGAAGCGGTGATTTTGGTTTTATTAACATCACGCGTACTTACATAATACATTAAAGACTCCGGATTATCACGTTATTACCATAGTATATGTCCCTCGTCTCAAAGTCGAGTCTTAAAGTATTGCAATTTATTAGCAAACGCTATAACATCGGCGTTTCCTTATTTTCAATAGAACAGAGGTAGTATTAAAGTGCCGGTACCAGTACAACAGCAAATAGCAGTAGCATTGTATATGATTAAGCAGAAACTGAAAGGAAACAAGCATTTCCCGTTAGTGCTTATGCTGGAGCCGCTGTTCAGATGCAATCTTTCATGCGCAGGCTGCGGTAAGGTCGACTATCCGGAAGAGATTTTGAATCAAAGGCTCTCGGTTGAAGAGTGCCTCAAAGCAGCGGACGAGTGCGGAGCTCCTATAATATCCATACCGGGAGGAGAGCCCCTGCTCCACCATGAAATAGGCGAGATAGTTGAAAAACTGATACAGAAGAAAAAATTTGTTACGCTGTGTACGAATGCGCAGATACTGGAAAAGAAAATACATCTGTTTAAACCGTCTCCGTATTTTAATTTTTCCGTGCATCTTGACGGAAACATGGAAGAGCATGACAGAGCTACCGGACTTAAAGGCTCGTATGAAAGAGCAATGTCTGCGATAAAGCTGGCTCTTTCCAAGGGATTCCGCGTCACAATAAACTGTACGATATTCAATAATACAGCACCTGAAAAAGTAGCGGACTTTTTTGACAGCATGATGGAAATGGGGATTGATGATATAACTCTGTCTCCGGGATACGCTTACGAGAGAGCAGCAGGACAAGAGCATTTTCTAAACAGAGAAACAACTAAGAAATTGTTCAGAGAGATTTTCAGGCTGGAGAAAGTCCGCCGTAAAGCCGGTAAAAAGAAATGGAAAATCAGTCAGTCTCCTTTATTTATGAATTTTTTAGCAGGAAACGAAAGTTATCAGTGTACTCCATGGGGAATACCTGCCTATAATATTTTCGGCTGGCAGAGACCTTGCTATCTGATAGGCGAAGAGTTTGTGCCGACCTACAAAGAACTCATAGAAAAAACAGATTGGGATAAGTACGGGACAGGCAAGTACGAAAAGTGCGCAGACTGTATGGTGCATTGCGGATATGAGCCGACTGCAGCGGAAGATGCGTTCAGGAATCCGCTTAAGATTCTGAAACTGGCAATAAAAGGCATAGACACTGAAAAGGCTATGGTAAAGGACATAGACTTGTCTAAGCAGCGAAAAGCCGAGAACGTGCACGAAAATCACATAGCCGAGTATATAAAGAAACTGAAGAAGTGAGAAGCCGATGATAAAAGTACCTAAATTACTAGCCGATAAATGGAAAAAAGGAACGGATTTTCTGGGAACGGAGCTGGCGATAATAGGCGGCGCAATGAGCTGGATATCCGAGCATAATCTCGTAGCCGCAATATCTGAAAGCGGAGGATTCGGAACGCTGGCAGGAGGAGCTTTATCGGCAAAAGAATTAAGGGAAGAAATACGAAAAACTAAGGAACTAACGCAAAAGCCTTTCGGAGTGAACATAATAGTTATGCACCCTGAAATTGAAGAGCTTATAGACACATGCTTGGAAGAAAAAGTAACTCATATAGTATTGGCGGCCGGCATACCGTCCGTAAACATTATAAAAAGAATTAAAGACGGAGGAGCAAAATCAATAGCATTTGCTCCTGCATTAGTGATAGCCAAGAAGCTGGTAAAGAACGGAATAGATGCGATAATCATAGAAGGCATGGAAGCAGGAGGACACGTAGGAGCCGTAAGCACAATGGTGCTGGCGCAAGAGATATTGCCGCATGTGAAGGAAGTGCCGGTGTTTGTTGCAGGAGGCATAGGACGCGGAGAAGCAATAATAGCAAGTCTTGTGTTAGGAGCTTCGGGAGTGCAGCTGGGAACAAGATTTGTGTGTGCAAAAGAAAGCATAGTGCCTGAGAATTTCAAGAAGCTGTTTATAAAAGCGAGTGCAAGAGAAGCCATACCGTCAAAACAATTGGACGAGAGATTTCCGATAATATCGGTAAGAGGCATAGAGAACGAAGCTAACAAGAAGTTCATAGAAAAGCAGAAAGAAGTAATAGAGAAATTTGATAAGGGAATACTGGGAAGAGAAGCAGCGCAGCTGGAAATAGAACGTTTCTGGGCGGGATCTTTAAGAAGAGCAGTCATAGACGGGGACGTAGAAATGGGATCCGTGATGGCAGGACAAAGCGTGGGGCTTGTCTCTAAGGAGCAGAAAACAGAAGAAATAATGGAAGAATTAGTGGCGCAGGCAACAGAGACTTTATCGTTGCATAGTGTATAGTTAATAGTTATAATACCAATTTTATATGATTAGCGGTGCATATGTCGAAATCTAACGAAAAACATAAAGATAAAACAAATGTTTTCTCTGTAGAGGAAGTCCACAGAGATTCTCCGCCTGAAGAATCGGGAATCGCAGATGCCAATGAAGACAGCCTCAGCAGAAAAGATGTTTTTCAGGATTCTAGGACAGAACGCATAGGCGAAACCCTAAGAAAAGAGAGGCTGAGGCAGAAAGAAGATATTTATGTTGTGACAGAATATCTTAGAATAAAGCCCTCGTTTTTGATAGCATTAGAGAACAGCCGATACCACGAATTTCCGGCAGATGCGTATATCGTAGGCTTTATAAGATCGTATGCAGAGTTCCTAGGCATGGACGGAAAAAAGGCGGTAGACAGATACAGAAAAGAAATGGCGGGCAAACGAAGAAAGCCTAATTTGCATATGCCCGAGCCGATTAAAGAAGGAAGGACTCCTTCGGCATGGATGATAATTGTAGCAATACTGGGGCTGATTGCCATATACTTTGTGTGGACGGGAAGAGTCTCGGACAAACAGAAGCCTCCTGCTGCTGTTGCTGTTGAAAGCACTCCGCCGCTGGCAATCACAAATTCCTCCGAGCCGCAGCAGAATCAAATTACAATAGAAATACAAGAGGAACCGCAGCCTGAGCCTGTTCCCGCGTCTGATGAAACGACTGAAACTAAGCCGATAGAAGAAAGAAGCGTCTTTGATGATGAAGAAATCAAAGCAGCTCTAAGCAGAGAAGACTGATTAAATTTAAAGGAAAAATCATGAGTACTGAGAACACTGAAAATGCAGTGCATACAAGAGAGTGGAAAAAGATAAAGCGGAAGAACACAAGACAGGTGCATGTGCGGGACGTACTGGTTGGAGGCGGTGCTCCTATCACAGTGCAAACAATGACGAATACGCTGACAAAGGACGCAAAGGCGACTATTGAACAGATAAGGCTGGCGGAAGCAGCAGGAGCGGATTTAGTCAGAGTATCCTGTCCGGACGAAGACTCTACGGAAGCATTGAAAGAAATAGTAAAAGCAGCGAAAGTTCCTATTATATCGGATATACATTTTCATTACTTGAGGGCGATAGAGTCTGCAAAGGCAGGAGCAGCATGTTTAAGGATAAACCCGGGAAACATAGGCTCTGATGAAAGAGTAAAGGAAGTAGTGAAAGCAGCAAAAGATTATGACTGCGCAATACGGATAGGAGTTAATGCGGGCTCTCTGGAATCGGATTTATTGGAAAAGTACGGCGAGCCTTGTCCGGAAGCAATGGTAGAAAGCGCATTGTACCATGCGAAAATATTAGAGGACTATGATTTTACTAATTTTAAGATAAGTGTAAAAGCATCTGATGTGCATATGACTGTAGCGGCATACAGGGCATTGTCAAAAGCGTGCGATTATCCGCTGCACTTAGGGATTACCGAGGCAGGCGGACTGCGAATGGGAACAGTGAAAAGCTCCATAGGACTCGGACTTTTGTTGTCCGAGGGCATCGGCGATACGCTCAGAGTGTCGTTGTCCGCTCCTATAGACGAAGAGGTAAAAGTCGGGTTTGATATATTAAAGAGTTTGAATATAAGGAACAGAGGAGTAACTATAATTTCGTGTCCTACCTGTGCACGGAAGAATTATGATGTGATAAGCGTAGGAGCGCAAGTAGAAGAAAGACTGGCGCATATCATAACGCCTATGACTATATCTATCATAGGGTGCGTAGTGAACGGTCCCGGAGAAGCTCTGCACTCCGATATAGGCATAACAGGAGGCGGCAAGGATAACCACCAAATCTACATAGACGGCAAACCCGACCACAGATTCCACGGAGGCGATAAAGAGATAGTAGAGCACCTGGTAGAGCTGGCGGAAAAGAAAGCAGCCGCTATAAATAAGAAGCTTCAATAATATGTCACTGGAAGAAACATTATCCGAAGTTTTAGAGCGGCATGAAGAGCTGAAGGCTATGCTGTCGCAGCCGGGCCTAAGCTCTGAAGAATTTTCCAAGCTGTCTAAGGAGTATGCTGAGATTGACCCTATAGCAAACTCCGTAACAGAGCTTAACAAAACAAAAAAAGAACTGCATGACGCGGAAGGGCTTTTGTCTGAGCCTGATATGGCGGCGGAAGCGAAAAAAGAGATTCAAAGACTAAAGGCAGAGCTGCCTGCTCTTGAAAAGCAAGTGCAGAGAATGCTGCTGCCGAAAGATATAGCGGACGAAAGAAACGCTCTTCTGGAAATAAGAGCCGGAGCCGGAGGAGATGAGGCGGGACTGTTCGGAGCGCTGTTGTTTGAAATGTACAGAAAGTACGCAGCACACAGAGGCTGGCAGTTTGAAGTTATGTCGTTATCCGAAAATGACTTGGGCGGACTGAAAGAAGGAGTAGCGCAGATAACGGGAAAAGGCGTTTTTGCTAGAATGAAGTTTGAGTCCGGAGTGCACAGAGTGCAGCGGGTTCCGCAAACAGAGAGTTCCGGCAGAGTGCATACATCTACTGCGACAGTAGCGGTTCTGCCTGAAATGGAAGATGTGGACATAGAGATTGATGAGAAGGATTTGAAGATAGACGTGTACAGGGCAAGCGGAGCCGGCGGACAGCACGTTAACAAAACAGAAAGCGCAGTACGCATAACGCATATGCCTACCGGAATCGTAGTCGCAATGCAGGACGAAAGGTCTCAGCATAAAAACAAAGCAAAGGCGATGAAGATACTGCGTTCAAAGCTGTATGAGAAAAAGTCTTCGGAGATAAAGTCAGCGCACGCCGCAGAGCGGAAAGGACAAGTAGGTACCGGAGACCGTTCGGAAAGAATAAGAACGTATAATTTTCCTCAAGGCAGAGTCTCCGATCATAGAATAGAGCTGACGCTGTATAAGCTGGACGAAGTGCTAAACGGAACCGGACTTGACGAGTTCATTGACGCACTGATAACTCAAGATGAGGCGGAGAAGCTGGCAGAGCTTAACAATGGTTAATTTCTGTTTTATTAAAACATAATATTTACAAGCTGTTGTTCTATGGCATTAACACATCTGTGTTGCAGAGCAACAAGAATATTAACAAAAATTCCATCGATGAAAGTAAAAAAATGAGTTATAGTGTAATAATAAAGTCGAGTTATGATGTAATTGTATAGAAAAGCATTAGCTTATTTATTTTTAATTTTTTTAAGGAGATTTGAAATGACTGCCGAATTAAGAGCTTCAACTAAGAAAGAAAATCCGATTACTCAGGAAGAACTTTTAAAATATGCCAAAGAAAATCCTGAGATGCTTTTTGACGTTTTAAAAGTCTCAATATCTGTTGACTTGAAAAAAGCTAAAGGCGGTGAAAACGTCCATACGGTTACATTAGCATAGAGACGGCCGTGTAATAGAAGAAACAAACAATACAGCGCAAAAAGGTTTTGCGATCGACTCCAGGCGGTGTATTAACGGTCAGCAAGATCAATATGCCAAAAAACCTGAAAAGGCTGACACTAAATTTTATACGTTAGATGACGGCAGAACATTTGCCGATATGGCTGAAGGAGAGACGGCTAAGGCTCATACTGTGGGGGGCGAGAAAAGACGGGCTTTTGCTGCTCAGGAGGATATGTATATAGACACCGCATGGGGTGAGGCACAATTTATTGCTAAAGGCGGTTTAGTTACTTTTATGGGAGACGAAGCCATAGGAAATAACAACCCATGCGATATGGTATTATTTCAGGAAGACAAAGAAGGAGTAAGGGTTTTGACAGAAGCTGCAAAATTTATTGAGCGAGATGCTGAGAATCAAGGCATCGAAGTCAATAAAGGGTTGCAGACATTTTTTGAGGTTGCCGGCGAAGAAGATAAAAAGAATAAATGGCTTAACCAAAGACGTGAGGTTAAAGAAGCTCTGCGATTTAATAAATAATTTTGCTTTTTCCTAAAAGTTCCTAAACCCCAAAGAAAATTTAGAAGGCTTTGGGAGTTTAGCCTTATCGAAAAGCCTTGAAGCAGGAGCGATGCTGCCGAGTGTTTTTTCTCCGAAAGAAACAATATTCTGAAGCCAATATGTGCCGGAATAAGAGACCTCATCAAGAGCACTCATCATGGACGCAATGTCTTCTTCTGAAAGAATATCCGGCGAAAGAGTAGTTCGTATCTCGAAAGAAAAAAGAGGATTAAGTTTAGAGTGCTGAATAAGCAAATCACAGGACTGCCAGAAGTTGGAAACAAATTCAGGATTTATTTGAGAACCGACAACAGAAGAAATTTTATAATCCGGTGCCTTAAAATCCAATGCTACAGAGTCCAGAAGATTATCACTAAGCAAAGAAGAAATTACATCAGGTAAAGCTCCGTTAGTATCCAGCTTCACCTTAAATCCCATTGATTTGACTCGTCTTATAACGTCTGTGATATCGGAAGCCAGCGTTGCCTCGCCGCCGGAGAAAACAACGGCGGATAGTTTGCCTGTTCTTTTATTGAGGAAGTCAAACAAGTCTTCTTCGGTTTTAGTTCCTTTTTTAAGCACTACATCAGGATTATGACAATAAACACACCGTAAATTACAAGAAGAAACCCAAACAATACAGGCAACCTCTCCGGGGAAGTCCAGTAAGGAAAAAGGAGTTATTTCATATATGTTCATGAGTGTACACTACTCTTACTTTTTGTCACTCCCGCGTAGGCGGGAGTGGGGACCTTAAAATAATAAAGTGAAAAGTACCACTTTTCACTTTTCTCATTGTCTTTATCGCCTGCGCTTCGCTGCGACGGGTGCCCTATTCCCGCCTTCGCGGGAGTGACAATCAGGGGAGCAGCAACTGCCAACCACTACCCCATCACGCCTTAGCGGGCAGCATTCCTAAAAAGCGGAGGCAGCTCTCCTGCGCCTGCAAACGGGACTCTGGCGCAGCGTTCGGAAGACGGCTCCTTGAACGGAACGCGCTCTTTGTGTTCGCCCTTCTTGCCTATATTGAACCCTTCCACAGGGCGGAAATACCCCATAACTCTGGTCCAAACTTGCGTTTTCGCTCCGCAATGAGGGCACGATTCCTGTTCGCCGTTCAGATAACCATGCTCATCGCAAATAGAGAATATCGGCGTTATCGTAATATACGGTATCTGATAATTCTCTAGCACAGTGCGGATAAGCCTTCTGCAAGAATCTACGTTCTCTATCTTCTCATTCATGTACATGTGCAGCACCGTACCGCCTGTATACTTGCATTGGAGCCTGTTCTGCAAATCCAGAGCCTCGAACGGATCATCAGTTTTGTTTACAGGTATCTGACTGCTGTTAGTGTAATAGATATTAGGATAACTGCCCGCCTGAGAAATATCGCTGAAACGCTTTTGATCCTCTTTGGCAAAGCGGTATGTAGCACCCTCTGCCGGAGAAGCTTCCAGATTATAAAGATTGCCGGACTTTTCCTGATAGTCGCGAAGACGCTTGCGCATATGATCCAGAATGCGCAGACTCATTTCAATGCCTTCCTGAGAAGTCATATCAGCCTGTCCCCGTGTGAAATTCCGCACCATTTCATTCATGCCGTTAACGCCGATAGTGCTGAAGTGATTGCGGAGATCATGCAAGTACCGCTGAGTATAAGGATACAGCCCGCGCTTTAAACCATCGCTGACAAAAACCCTTTTCTTTTCCAAAGTGCCATGAGCCAAATCCATTAATCTATCCAAAGCAAGCACCAGCTTATCTTCGTTGCCTGCATGAACATAGCCGAGCCGAGCCATGTTGATAGTAACAACTCCGATAGAACCGGTCATCTCGGCAGAACCGAAAAGACCGTTTCCGCGTTTTTGAAGCTCTCTTAAATCGAGCTGGAGCCTGCAGCACATAGAGCGCACAGCACCGGGCTTATAGGCTTCCGGATTTTCCTGTTTAACCCCATTTTCATCTCTGGTATACTGGCTGCCGATAAAGTTCTGGAAGTAAGAGCTGCCTACTTTGGCAGTGTTGGCAAAAATAACATCCGCAACGCGGCTGTCCCACTTAAAATCCTCGGTTATGTTGACGGTAGGAATAGGAAAAGTAAAAGGCTGCCCGTTCATATCGCCTTCAGTCATAACTTCGTAGTAAGCCAGAACAATCCTCTCCATCTCAGGAGCGAAATCGCCGTAAGTCATATCGGTAAGTTTCTGAACCTCCGGTCTGCGCTGTCTTGCCATACGAAGCAGTTCGCCGTCACGCACTCCGTCAAACAAATGCTCCTTGCCGGACATTGGCATAACATTGCGCAAATCCTCCGGGCAGACTATGTCCAACGTCACGTTTGTAAAAGGAGACTGACCCCAGCGCGCAGGCACATTAAGATTATAAACAAACTGTCTTATAGCTTTAACAATCTCACCGTCCCCAAGCTGATCTATAAAAACCAAAGGAGCAAGATAGGTATCAAAAGAGCTGAACGCCTGAGCACCCGCCCACTCGGATTGTAGAATGCCCAAGAAATTAGACATCTGCCCCAGAGCCTCGCGGAAGTGACGGGGCGGGCGGGACGAAACTCTGCCGCGCACACCGTTAAAACCCTCGGTCAAAAGCTGGCGCAGGCTCCAGCCCGCACAGTATCCAGTAAGACTGTCCAAATCATGAATATGATAGTCGCCCTCGCGGTGAGCCTTGCCCTCTTCTCTGGTGTAAACCTCGTCCAGCCAGAAATTAGCAATCACCTTTCCGGCAATATTATTGATAAGCCCGGCATGGCTATAGCCTACGTTGGCATTGGCATTGATGCGCCAGTCAGTCTTAGAAACATACTCGTCAACAGTATCGGAGCAATCAATCATAGTCCCGATAGGAGTTAGTTTTTCTTCTAAAACATCATCATCTTGACGAACAAACTGAGTAATAGCCATAGAAAACCTCATTTATGAAAAAGGGAACCCTTTAAAGAGCAAAAGAATCCTTTTTGAGCAGCGACAGAAAAGGAGCGAGAAAAAGCCGCTTATGTATGGAGAGATAACCCCAAGATTATACCAACTTAACTTACAGTGCAACAGCATACTAACGCACTCTAAAAACCACTTATATACTATATATCGTATATGCCTCTCATTATAACACAATATATAGTATATAAATTGATCTTCATCAAGTAAGTAAAATATTCTTTTTTATTGTTTCTTAACCTTTGGGACTAGATTTTTAATGGAAAAAACAGGGCAACCATAAGACCTGCAAACAAAAAAGGGACGAACGGAACTAAATCAATCCGCTTACGAAATATCCACAAAATAGAAATAAAAGCAACTGCGATTGCAGAGCCTATTCCCCAAGACAGAATCGCCGGGCAGATTCCAAAGCTGCTGACGACCAGCATAGTCCATTTGGCATCGCCCATTCCTATGGCGTCACGCTTGAATTTCCAATACCATATCTCATTGATTCCCCACAACAAAATGCCTAATGCAATAGCCCATCTGAGGTTCACCGCAGCGTATTCCCAAGAGACAAAGAATCCCTGAGTCGCCGTAACGGTCAAGAGCCCTAAGAAGATTAGTTCATCAGGCACTTCTTTAGTAAAAGCGTCAACTATCGCAGTCAAAAGCAGCAGAAACAGAATGCCGGCAGTTATCAGCCAAGCCTCAGGGGGCATGATAGGGGCAGCGGATATAATAGTATCTATAATCACGGTGCGCAGCCCGCATTAACTCTGAATATGTCCACGGGAGGAACAAGCCAGACAATGAATTTTTGAGAAGAACCCTCCAAATAAGGATCCGATAAAATGACCTCGCTGTAATTTTCTATTCCTTCACTCACAGAACCGGACCAGCGGAATCTTTCGGCAACTCTTTGCAGTCCCTCGGAAAAAGCCTGATTTGTATGATCCGGATTAACAGGAGCAATCCAAAAACAAACGCCTCCTCCGTTGCTTATGTCATTCACATACTGCCACTCACTAAACCCGGGTATAGGCATAGGGTGAACAATATCGCCTATGCCGGAAGCCCACACAGAAGTGCCGATAACCGAAAGATTTCTATCACCGTCACTCACAAAAGCATTGTCCGCGAAAAAGCCGCACTCGCCGTCAGCGTTCTTAACAGCCTGCGCCAAAGGAGAGCAAACCAGCTTGTCAACAGAAACCGGATTCAGGTTCGATCCGTCAAAAGACAAAGGATAGCCTCCGCCCAAAGGTTTAGGACATATCTGTTTAATGCCGAAAGAAGAAATATTGCGCCGCATTTCGAACTCGGCTTTGCATTTGGCTATAGTATTCCGTATCAAATTAGCCTGAGTATAAATTTCGTTAACAACTCTGTCTGACGAAAGAGCAGCACCGAAATTGCCGGACGTAGAAGCAAACGCCACAGTAAGAATGCCTAACAAAAGAATCAAAAACAGTATGGAACCAATCGCTATCCCGGAGTTTGATTTAATATTCCGATTCATCATAATTTTCCCTTGTATAATACGGATCACAGCCGGCATCAACATGTTCCTTCTCATCAGGAGGAACAAGCCAAACTATGAATCTCTGAGGAGAATTCTCAGCCAGCGGATCTGATAAAACCACCCCGCTCTTGTTATCAATGCCCTCTTCCACAGAAAAAGAGTACCTGAATTTCCTAGCAGCACGCATAATGCCGTCCGCCAGTGCCTCATTATTAGGATTAGGCTTTAAAGGAGCAGTCCAAAAACAAACGCCTCCGTTGGTATCCAAAGCATTTACATACCTCCAAGGATGAAAACCTTTTATAGGCAGAGGAACGGAAATATGGCTTCTTTCATTTCTCCATATAGACTCAACAGAAGCACTGCCTTTAATATCCATCTCTTCAAGTTCCGATGCAGAGATAACGCCGCATTCGCCATGCTCATTGATGATAATCTGAGCCAAAGGAGAACACATAAGATCCTTCACATAAATATTATCAGCATCGGAATCAGAATCGTCAGGGTCGTCTATCTTATCCAAAAATACGGGATAGCCTCCGCCCAAAGGATTGGGGCAAAGCTGCCCTACTCTTACCGCCCCCCCTCTTTTTCCGAGCTCCCATCTCATCTTGCAGTTTGCAATCATATTTCTTATGAGATTAGCCTGAAAAGCAAGCTCGTTGCTGATTTTGTCAGCACCGGCGACAGAGGAAAAAGAGCCGGAAGAAGCGGCAATAGCGGAAGCAATAGCAGCCAGAATAAAAATCACAAACAGTATAGGTCCTATCGCTATGCCGGAGTTTGATTTAATTTTATGTTTAAGCATAATAAAATCCTATGGAAGACAATTCGGATTTGCAGAAGAGAGAGACTGAGGAGGTCTAAGCCATATTATAAATTTCTGAGAAGAAACAGCAAGAACTACTTCCTTCTTATCTTTGATAGCCTCAACAAGAACAGCCTCGGGAGAGTCTATCGGCAAAACAGCACTGTTGAACTTAGCGGCAGCCCGTATGAGTCCTTCGGTAAAACTAACGTTATCGGAATCGGGATTTACCGGAGAAATCCAAGCACAAACGCCTCCATGCGAGAAAGGAGCCTCAGCATTAATATATTCCCAATCTCTGAAACCCTTAGGAGGAGAAGGAAATACTGTTTGACTGCCCTCTAGGTTCCAAATAGAAAAAGCGTGTTCGATTTTGCCGAAGCCGTCATTATCGGTTACAAAATAGCAATTTCCCAAAGAGTCGACCCGCTCGGTCATAGGAGAACAGACAAGCTCGCGGACTAAAGCCCGTTCAGGATAAGTCTCGGATCCGGACAAAGGATAGCCCTGACCCGAAGGAGTCAAACAAGCCTCGCCTTTTTGGCCTTTTGAAAGAGAAATCCTAAGAGCGGACTTAGCCTTGCAAGAGGACACGGCGGATTTGATTAAACCGGTCTGAACAGCAATATCGGAACTTATCCTGTCAATAGAAATGGCTCCGCTGAAAACTCCGGAAGAAGAAGCAAAAGCAGCAGCCACAATGCCTAAAATAAAAATGACGAACAATATAGGTCCGATAGCTATGCCTGCAGATGCGCTGAAATTTTTCATTAGACTTTTTCCTTTTTATAACACTATAACATAGAATATTCAAAACAACCAACCTAATATAAACAAATGCCGTCAGATAATAACACAGAGTATGCAGTTGACATAAAGAATCTGGTAAAAGTGTATCCGAAACATGAGAAAACACCTCCTAAAACAGCACTGGACGATGTAAATCTGCAAATACCAAAAGGCTGCATTTTCGGACTCTTAGGACCGAACGGAGCCGGAAAATCGACTCTTATCAACATTCTGGCAGGACTGGCATCAAAAACTTCCGGCACAGTTTCCATATGGGGGCACGACATAACAAAAGAGCCCCGCTCCTCCAAGTTCGCAATAGGCGTAGTGCTTCAGGAAATAGTCCTCGAGGTATTTTTCAGCGTAAGAGAGATTCTTGACATGCAGGCCGGTCTTTACGGCATTCCTAAAAAAGAAAGAAAAACTGAAGAGCTGTTGGAAATAGTAGGACTGACAAAACAGGCTGACAGCTCTATGCGTTCATTATCCGGCGGTATGCAGCGAAGACTTATGATAGCAAAAGCATTGTCTCATAATCCAAAAGTCTTGGTGCTGGACGAGCCTACGGCAGGAGTAGACATAGAACTCAGGCAATCTCTGTGGGAGTATGTCAAAAAACTGAATAAAGCAGGCACAACTATATTGCTGACAACGCACTATCTGTATGAGGCGGAAGAGCTGTGCGACTACATAGCAGTTATAAATCACGGCAAGATTATAGCGAATAATAAGAAGACCGATTTACTGGGCAGCCGCAAACGCATAACAATAGAACTGAAAGACCCCATTGAAGAGTTGAATTCTGAAATGCTTTCTTTGGGCTGGCAACGGCTGTCTCCTTACGTCATAGAAGCATCGTATAATCCTCAGGAGCTTTCCGTAGAAGTTCTGTTGAAAACAGTCATGGATAACGGCTATACAATAAAAGACGTATCCGCACAGCCGATAACGCTGGAAGAGATTTTTTTGAGGCTTATACATTGAGAGCGGAGAGTGGAGTGTTGAGTGAAGGGTGCTGTATGCACGTATTCCCCTTTGCTGGCGAAGGGGAATACGCTGTCACAGCAATCTTCTGCAACAATTCCGTTTAGGCGAAGGCGGAAATGACAATAATTGAATATAAACAACCAATTACCCATGCCTGTACGTATTTAACACAATTTTAATTTTGCTTTGTTATAGTATAGTTATATGATATTTTTATTTAATTAACAGGCAGGTTTACTATGACTAACAATATTATTACCCCCCCCCCCCAAGTCATTGAAATATCATGGTATTTTAGGAAATCTACCTTTTTTGAAGGATATTTTTATGTCTAAAAAATTCAAACGCTCTTTAGGTACGGCTCTGCTGTCCGCAGTGTTTGTATCTTGTTTTGGGGGAGCTGCGGCTGCCGAATATAAAGGTATTGTCAAGACTTCCGCAGAGCTTGGTGCTCCTCCTGTAGTTTCTATACAGCAATATGATGCACTAGATATTGCTGCTGGTACTGTTAATGCTATTAGTGGTGGTATTGATTATATAGTTGATACTACTGGTTATGAATCTGGTTCTTCATATATCCCATGGGATGGGACGCTGAGACCAAATCCTGCTTTTCAAAGCCACAGAGATATGGATGAAGAAAATACACTTGTAAAGTGGGGTCGGAAAGATACCTCTACGGACCCACCGAATACTAATTCGCAAACAAATCCTAATATGGATGAAGAAAATACACTTGTAAAGTGGGGTCGGAAAGATACCTCTACGGACCCAAAGCAAGGAAACAACCTACTACCTCCCGATACTACGGTATGGGTTGATAATCATGGTGTGAAACATGTATCTCAAGACGGTAAGTATGTATGTGTTGGAAACAACTGTAGTGAGCTGAACCCTGGCAAAAAAACTACTGGCGATGACGCGGTGGCCTATAAAGCTAGTATGCCAGCAGAGCCGGCATCAGCATGGGTAAACGACTATACATTATCCAATTTAGACGATTACACAAGAGCTGATATACGCAATACTTGGTATCAGGAGTTAGGCGGAAATACGAGACAGGAAGTCCCTAATTGGTTTGTTAACAACTATATGAGGAGCAAAGAGGCTGGTAACTTGGATACGTACCTGGCACAGCTTAAAAACGTCGATAATGTCAATTCAGGAGCACACGCAATGTTCCTTTATGACCCTGTCAACGGGCAGCCCCTTTCTCCTTCAGAGAATAACAACGGACTCGCATCTAAGTTTGATGAATTTGGTAATTCTATCACGCCTTATGCCGGAGACGGCTCTGACACCCCTCTGACATGGACTGAGGAGAATCCGTGGTGCACGGCATTTAATTGTTTGGATGGTTTTATTAGAGGAGACCAAGGAGCCAGCACTCAAACTGCCCACTGTCGGGACTATGTAGATGAGTATTTCTGTGCCGCTCCTTCCGGCAGCAACGTCAATACAAAGGGCGTTAATTGCAAATGTAAAATGGAAAAGCCTAAGACTTATAATTGCGATAATATAGAGCCAAAAGAAGAACATGGTCCGTGTTTCTTTGATCCGGTAAGAACACAGGCTGCTCGTGTACAGTGGCTTCTCAACTGTCCCTCAAACGGTTCTATGGTGAACATGCGCCGCTATGAAGGGATAGCAGAATATATAGCCCCTGCTGCCTGCGGGTCATCAACTTATGACCTTTCTAAGGACGGTTCCATCAGCAATTTCGAGAGAGACAAGGACTATTGCGTAGAGTTCTGTTACAGGCTGTACCATGAACGCAATGGTGCTTGTGAGGGTGCAGAAGATCAACACAGAGATCTCTGCCCAACCGTTGGCACCGGCGGTGTTACTGGCGGAACTGAAGGGGTTGGTTATTATGATGATCCTTATAGTGGAGCTATTAGCGGTGACGTAAGAGCATCTGATAGAGCTTATGATGACCTCTCAAAGTTTGGCTATTCTAATTATAAAGAAGGTCAGGATAGTCCTCAATTGAATCCTTATAACTCCAATGCCGCTGCTAAAGCTCTCGATCAACAGAGAAATAGTTATGAGACAGGAACAGATGTTCCTGAAACTTTTTATTACTATGATCTTGATGGTTCTTTGAGATCTGTTGTCCGGTGATTACTATGATGATGGTTTGAGATATGAGTTCTCTCATTAATAAAACCAGTATTTCCTTCCGTATCCCCCGGTGTTTCCAAATCCGCCGGGGAATACTTTCTCTAATCATCTGAAGTCTCCATCTTCTTTTTGAAAAAATTCATTAAACGCTGTCTGGCATGAGGAAGCTGGCCGTCTATTGGAATAAGAGCTCTGGACTGAGGATTGGAAAAAACATGCTTTGATAAGAAATACCCTGTTATGCGCAGACCGTTTACAATATCGGCAGAAGACCATGAACGTACGCTGTCTTTTGTGAGGAATTCCGGAAGAACAAGCAGTTTGTCTTTGTAAGGCTCGCCTATAAGTCTGGAAACAGCCCTGCCCGTCTTGGGGCTTACGTAAACGAGCTCGGCGTTTTCCTGAGTAACTGCACACTTGGAAAGGTCTAACCCATACCCTAGTGCTTGCAGCAAAGAAACTTCCCATTTCACATACAAAGGAGCGAACAGATTTTGGTCTTCTATTGATAAAAGATAATTCAAAGCAGCATATACGCCTGCCATGGGCTGCCTTTCCGGCAAAGAACAATCCGCAACGACACACGCGCTTGCGCAGATAAAAACAACCTCCTGATTATCGAGCCACTTTATAATGTAAGGATTCAAGAGTTCTGCGGTATAGGTTCCTAGCTGCTCCAAAGTCCGGGCTCTCCATTTAAGAGACACCTGATTGCCTTGCTGAAGAATTGGCTTTAGTTTTTTGCTCTGTCCGCCCGCTACCAAACCTAAATGCCTGCCGTTTTCCAAAGTGAGCGCAGTTACTATAGCAGCATGTTCTCCATGCGGTCTAATGGATAAAATTATTCCTTCATCATTCCATTCCATATTCTAAAATGAGTCCTACAATAAAAAATGTTCTTGATAATAACATTGTATACGGTACACTATGGAGATGACTAATGTAAAGTCTAATGAGAGGATTTAAAAATGAGCAACTCTATAAAAACTGTTGATGACGCAAATTTCGAAGCGGAAGTTCTGAAATCCGCAACACTGGTCATAGTTGATTTTTGGGCTGAGTGGTGCGGTCCCTGCAAACAGCTGAGCCCTGTTCTTGAAGAAGTCGCTGCTGAAGCGGGAGACACTGTTCAGATAGCTAAAATGAATGTTGATACCTCTTCAGAAGTGCCGGGCAAATACGGAATAAGAAGCATTCCTACGCTTATAATGTTCAAAAACGGGGAAATAGTTTCAACGAAGGTGGGTTCGCTGCCAAAATCAACCTTGCTTAGTTGGATAAAAGAAAACACATAGTAATGTTTGATGTTTCGTTTGTATTTGCTGATTTTATGGGACAGCCTTTATGGATGTGGCTTTCCTTTGCAGCTATCATTTTCAGTCTTTTGGCGCTTGACTTAGGCGTAATCAACAAGAACGACCATGAAATAGGCATGAAAGAAAGCCTGATTTTTTCCTCTATTTACATCGCCATAGGTTTATTATTCGGAGGCTGGATTTGGCTTGAGCTGGGCAGGTCCGGCGCAATGGAGTACTGGACCGGGTTCATAGTGGAAAAAACACTGTCAATAGACAACATTTTTGTTATCGCGATGCTGTTTTCTTTTTTCAGCATACCGAGACTGTATCAGCACAGAGTCCTGTTTTGGGGCATACTGGGAGCAATCGTGCTAAGAGGCCTAATGATTGCGGCAGGAATAGAGCTGGTTACCAGATTTGAATGGGTTTTGCATTTGTTTGCATTATTCCTGATATTTACCGGAATAAAAATGCTGGTGGCAAAAGATAAGCCGGTAGATATAAAAAATAATCCCGTATTCAAGTGCATGCAAAAGCACTTGAGAATCTCGCATGAGATTCACGGGAACAAATTTTTTATAAAGCAGCCGTCTGAAAAAACCGGAAAAAATGTACTTTACGCAACGCCGCTTTTTCTGTGTCTGGTTATGGTAGAGTTCGCAGACGTGCTTTTTGCCATAGACAGCATACCTGCTATTTTGATGATTACTACGGAACCTATTATAGTGTTTACGAGCAACATATTTGCGATACTGGGCTTGCGTTCTCTGTATTTTGTGTTAGCGGCGTTTATACAGAAATTTCACTATCTTAAGTATGCGTTGTCGCTGCTGCTGATATTCATAGGAAGCAAGACTTTCATAGCCTATCTTCTTGATTGGGAAAAATTCCCCATATCTCTGTCGCTGGGAATAACATTTTTGATTCTGAGCTCAGGAATAGCTTTTTCGCTTCTTAAAACAAGAACATACTCCCCTTCCGCCAATTCCTAATTTCACACTTCACACTTCACATTTCACATTATGTATAGTGTCTACCTTCCTTATCGTACCGGTCTTGGAACGCATGACCAGCGTCTGAGTAAACATACCTCCGGCAGCTTCTTTAACGCCCAGAACTAAGTTTCCGCTAGTCATGCCTGTAGCGGAAAACAGAATGTCTCCGTGAGCCAAATCGTTCAGCGAATACTTTCTGTTAAAATCGGAAATGCCTGCTTTCTGCCCTCTTGCGAGTTCAGCATCGTTACGGAATAAAAGCCGTCCTTGCATAAAACCGCCGATACACTGAAGAGCTGCGGCAGCTAGGACTCCTTCCGGCGCACCTCCGGTTCCCATGTAAATATCAATAGGGCTATCCGCCATAGAAGCGAAAATAACACCGGCAACATCGCCGTCTCCTATTAGAAACACTTTAGCTCCTGTTGAACGGACACTGGCGATGAGTTCTTGGTGTCTGGGTCTGTCAAGGATACATACGGTAATCATAGCTGGAGAAACGCCTTTTGCTTTGGCGAGATTCAAAATATTTTCCTGAGGGGAAGCATCAATATCAACAGTGCCTAAAGGGAAACCGGGGCCGACTGCAATCTTGTTCATGTAAACATCAGGAGCATGAAGAAAGCCCGATTCTTCCGCAAAAGCAATGACAGCCAGCGAACCGCTGTTTCCGGTTGCGGCGATAGTAGTGCCTTCCAGAGGATCTAAAGCAATATCTATTTTAGCACCGCCCTTCCCTACTTTCTCTCCTATGTACAGCATAGGAGCCTCATCGCGCTCACCCTCGCCGATTACGACTGTGCCGTCTATATTAAGAGTATTGAGTTCCTTACGCATAGCCTCTACGGCAAGAGCGTCAGATTTCTTTTCATCGCCTCTGCCGACAGACGGGTACACAGCCAAAGCCGCCTGTTCGCTTACCCGAACAATAGGCATTACAAGATTGCAAAAAGACATGTTATATTTTCCTATGGGTTATATAGAATTAATGACAATCCTACACCCAGAGCGTATTCCAAGTTTCCTTGCCAGTCTAGCATTTATTTCCAGCACAGCCATTATTTCTTTCTCGGAAGGTATTAAAGTTTCGTCATGAGGCTGCGCACTTCTTTTAATTTGAACTACCTCAAAATTTTCATCTAAGAAAAGTATATCCAAAGGAATAAAAGTGTTTTTCATCCAGAAAGCGACCCTTCTGGGAGTATTGTACAGAAAAAGCATACCTTGATTTTCCGGCAGCGACTTTACAAAAGAAAGCCCGTATACCTGCTGAAAAGGAGTTTTCGCTATTTCTACGGTAAAAGAAGCTATAGGCTCGCCTGATTCAGGAGGTAAAATGTTTATAACAGCAGCACCAAAGGAAGGTCTGTCGGATTCAGACAGTTGAAACTGTTCAACAGTCCTCCGGCTTTTTTCAAAAGGCATAAAACAGTAAAATGCTATTCCAAACAGAAAAATTATGCTAATAATTATGGCTGTCTTGACGGATATAGAAAAACGTTTCATGGGCAAATCTTTATGTTATAACCAAAGCATAAACATACACGGTGTTTAAAGCAAGATATATGATAAACGAAACACAAAAGTTACTGGACAAAGCAATTTCACGCCTTAAGGAGGCCGGAATCAAAAACGCCCGCCAAGAAACAGAAATACTATTTAAACACGTTTTAGGCAATGATTTTTATCTGAACATGCCGTTGTCTTCAGAACAAAAAGAGAATTTAGAGAAAGCTGTTTTTCTTCGGGAACAAAGAATTCCTATAGAGCGTATTTTCGGAATCACAGAGTTCTTTGGTCTTAAAATATGGGTGGAAAACAACGTATTCAAGCCCTATCCGGAAAGCGAAGATTTTGTTTATTATGCTATAGAGGCAATAAAAGAAACTTTTAAAGAAGATACGCCTATACATATTTTAGATGCGGGTACCGGCACTGGGTGCTTGTTATTGGCACTTTTGAAAGAGCTCCCTAATGCGCACGGAACAGGTATAGATATAAACGATGCTGCTCTTGAGCTGGCGGCTAAGAATGCGAACTTAAATAATCTCGGCGATAGGGTTTCTTTCATCAAAAACGACTGGTGCGAGGGGCTGAAAGAAAAATTTCACGTAGTAATTTCTAATCCTCCCAGAGCTAAAACCGGAGATATTCCGTATCTTCTGCCTGAAATGCGGGAACATGATCCTATAATTTCCCTGGACGGCGGCGAGGACGGGCTGGAATTTGTGAAAAAGCTGGCGTTTTCTTTTGACAGCATTTCCCATTACAAAGCACTCTGCCTGTGCCAAATAGGAGCGATTTACGCTTCCGAAGCGGAATTTCTGTTCAAATATGCAGGATTCAGCAAAGTAAGCATAAAAGAAAACTTTTTCGGGCAGCCGTGTTGTATTATCGCAAGCAAAAATATGTAATTATTTCAATATGTTTTGCGCAAATCTTAAAGTTTCCTTACGAAAATAATTACACATTATCAAATACTTAATTTAAAAAAAATCCTGAAACTATTGCTTTCACCGAAATTTAATTATATAATGTAATGATATAGGTTAGGGTATATTTTAATTCTATTTTTTATCAGGAGACTGTGATGAGATTTTGGCATAGAAATGATACTGCTTTTGGTCATGGAATGGGTGGAAGCCCAGCGACAGATTTTAGAAACGATTATCTGTCTTCTCTCGAGTTGTGGCCAAACCTGTGGTGGATTCCTATTTTTTGGGCGAAAGGGTCTAAAGTTGAGTTTATAGCCAATCCAAATGGTACTTTCTCCATAGGCGGAGAAGGATTTCAACGTAATGCGTTGAATGATAATGAGGCTAACAGAGAAGCAACTGCTCAGGTATTTGCAAAATTTATTATTGCTAAACATCAAGAAGCTGAATATACTGCATATACAAGCAATCCTAATAATAATCCTGCTAATTATGTCCCTACCTACCCCTCAAAAATTATTCTAAGCGGCAGCCGGGCTTACAGAAAGCACATGCGCAGAGCATTGGAAGCCTATGGTATAGAAGTGGAAGAAAAGACTTTTTGGAACCACTTTAAGAAGCGTTTAAATGCGAGATTCGGCAATCCGGTCAACCCAGTTAATCCGGTTAATCCAGTCAACCCAGTTAATCCGGTCAATCCAGTTAATCCGGTCAATCCAGTTAATCCGGTCAATCCAGTTAATCCGGTCAATCCAGTTAATCCGGTCAATCCAGTTAATCCGGTCAATCCAGTTAATCCGGTTAATCCGGGCGCAGGTGCATTAGCTGGCTTAATTAAGGATGCGATAGTTGCCACACTCGATAATGATGAGGTCAAGGTTGGGGCTTTAAATGTGGTTGACAAGTATATTTCAACTGGAAAGTATGCGGATCTCGTTTCACCCAAATCTCCTGTTGCACCTTCTGCTACCGCAGTTGAGAAGGCAATTAAGAATGCGGCTGATGAAGGTACTGCTGCTGTACTAAGCAAGTATGGTATGAGAGCACCCAAAATATAACAACAAAAAAACAACACCCCGATAGAAATATCGGGGTGTTGGCTCCTTAAAAATTGCTGATAAATATGCAATCCGACTGCAAATTTGTCACTAATTGCCTACGCACTCTTCTTGCTATGCGCTGCCGGCTTCTTATGCTTCGCAGCAGGACTCTTCTTATGAGGCTCATGTCCGGCAACATGCGCCTTAGACATGCACTCCAAAGCCTGTTCCGCCATGTATCTTTCCTCGTTGGCATTGATAATCATGACCTTTGGAATCTTCAAGAACTCCAAGTAACCCAATATGGATTCCCTCATCTGAACAGAGTTCTCTCCTATGCCTCCGGTAAAGACCAGCGCATCTATCCCTCCCAGAGATGCCGCCATAGAGGCTATAAACTTGGCAGTGTGGTGTGCAAAATAATCCAACGCATATTCCGCTCTTGCATCAGAGCTTTCCTGCAGAGTCTTCACATCGTTGCTTATGCCGGACATGCCTTTGAGTCCGGACTCTTTGTACAGAATCTCTTCCACTTTAGAATGAGAGAGCTTCAGCTCACGAATCATATAGAATACTGCGCCGGCATCTATGTGTCCGCATCTGGTCCCCATAGGAAGCCCGTCTAAAACAGTCATTCCCATAGTAGTGTCTACACTCTTGCAATTGTGCATAGCGCATAAGCTGGAACCGTTGCCCAAATGGGCTACAACTACCCTGCCCTTGGCAAGATCCGGGTGGTGCTTTTTAAGGTACTGGGCTGACCACGCATAAGACAATCCGTGAAACCCGTAACGCCTCACGCCCTTGTCAGTCATCTCTTGGGGTATTGCAAAGTTAGTAAACTTCGCAGCGTGATGAGCGTGGAATGCAGTATCAAAACAGGCTATCTGAGGAATATTCTTGAGCCTCTTCTCAATAACGCTGACTGCCGCCAGATGATGCGGCTGATGAAGCAGAGCCAGAGGAATAATAGCTTTCAGCTTATGAAAAACTTCCGCATTGATAAAAGTAGGTTCAAAAAATTCAGGTCCGCCGTGAACAAACCTATGAGCTACAACCTTTATAACCCAGCCTTCTTTCAAATCCTCTATCCAGTCTATTATGCGCTGCACGCCCTGTTTTTGCGTCTCGTGAACAGGGATTTCGATTTTCAGCTTTTTGTCCGTCCCTTCTCTTTCAATAGACAGAATAGGCTTGGTTCCAATGCCTACAACGCTGCCGACAAGAAGCCTTGGCAGCTCCTTTGAGTACTCGAACAGTTGAAACTTTACGCTGGAAGAACCGGCATTTAAAACGAGAATAGTATCAGTCATGTTTTTTTCTTTCTTATTATTTATTTTTGTTTGTGCTGATAGTTGGAAACCAGAAGAGCTAAAGCGCAGGACAAAAGTCTGGCGCGCAGATTATCGGCACGGCTGGTTAAAATCACCGGCACCTTAGCCCCTACAATGAGTCCTGCCGTATCGGCCTTACCTGCGAAAATAAGCTGTTTTGCCATAATGTTTCCGGCTTCAATATCAGGAGCCAGCATAATATCCGGGTCTCCGGCAACATCGGAAACAATCCCTTTTTCCTTAGCTGCTATTTTGCTGAACGCATTATCAAAAGCGAGCGGACCGTCTATGATGCAGCCTTTGATTTGTTTTCTGTCGACCATTTTGGAAAGACAGGCAGCGTCTATGGTAGCAGGCATATCGGGGTTCACAACCTCAACAGCGGCAAGCGCAGCAATCTTAGGCAGCCTCTCTTCCCCTGTCAGAGCCTTCCAGACCAAAGCGGCGTTTTCGCAAATGTCTACTTTAGTCTTGAGATCAGGAGCAATGTTGACAACGGCATCGGTAATGATAAGCCACTTGTCGTAATTAGGAGGATCCATCAGATAAGAATGAGATAATCTTTTTTTACCGATACGCAGCCCGTACTGAGAAGAAACAATCGGACGCAAGACATCATCTGTATGCAGAGAGCCTTTCATAATAGCGCGGACATTTCCCTTGGACGCAAGCTCCGCAGCCTTTTCGCCAGAGGCTGCATCGGCAGGCACATCAACAATCTCGTAACCGGAGATATTGAAGCTGTTGTCGGCAGCGACTTTCAGTATCTTGTCTTTCGGACCTATAAGTACAGGCTCTATAAGATTCTCGTTGCGGGCATCAATAGCAGAAGTCAGAGACACGGCATCACAAGGAAAAACAACAGCAGTCCTTACCGGAGGCAGCTTGGCGCAAGCCTGCATGGCAACATGGTACCGGTCATGAGATCTGGTAATGACTTCAGGAGGCTCGTTTGCGGAAAACGCAGGAGTTTTAGTATTCATAGTAAGAATTCCTTATTGATATAAAGATTGAATATGATTAACACAACTGCCCTGACTTGATTAGAGAAAAACCGTTCCGCAATGCAACATTGTAGTGCTTTGCAGCATAGGCGGTTCCATAATCCAAAAGGCATAAAAAGTTATACTTTAAAAACACCTAATAAATACTTAATAGACAACAATAAAAACAAAGCAATCCTCGTTTTTTTGCAAGAATGGCTAATTTTGTGGATTGACAGCGGCATTTTTTCGTGTAAGAGCTTCCTGTTGCTATGGTTTTAATAACTAAGGATATACTACAATGGCAAAAGCTGAATGGGGCACAAAGAGGATTTGTCAACATTGCGGAAAACCTTTCTATGACATGAAAAAGAAACAGCCCGCTTGTCCCGCTTGCAAGACTCCTTTCGATATAGAAGGGACTATAAAGTACCGCTCCCACAGATACTCAGAGAAAAAGTATGTCATCAAAAAAGAAGATTATGCCCCGGACGACATAGAGACCAGCTCCGATATAGATGATGATGCTTTGATTGAAGATGTAGAAGAACTCGCTGATGAATCTGTGGACGAAGTCCTCACGAAACCCGGCGATAAAGTTGACAACTAGGTTTTAATTATGTTTTTACGCCCATTACGCCTGATACCTGAAAAAACCAACATAGACTTTGTCCGCGCTAGGTTCTTTGCGTTTTTTGTAACGCTTGCTTTGATGGTTCTTACCGTAGTTCTGCTCTCTACAAAAGGTCTTAACCTCGGCACAGATTTTACAGGCGGAGTGCTGATCGAAGCCAAAAGCTCTCAGGCAATTGATTTAGGCACTATAAGAAAAGACTTAGGCAGCTTGGATCTGGGCGAAGTCGAGATACAACAGTTCGGCTCTCCTGAAGAAATACTCATACGCATTCAACGCCAAGACGGAGACGAACAGGATCAGATGCGCGCAGTACAATCTGTCCGCGATAAACTGGGAGAAGGCTATGAATACAAACGTGTGGAAGTTGTCGGACCTACCGTAGGAAAAGAGCTGTTCAACGCGGGCGTCTTAGCGGCGGTTTTGGCTATCATCGGAATGTCCGTATACATAGCATTCAGGTTTGAGTGGCAATTCGGCGTTGCTACCGTAGTCTCTACATTCCACGATGTTTTTGTTACGGTCGGGCTTTTTTCTCTGTTTCAATTGGATTTTAATCTGACTTCGGTCGCCGTGCTTTTGACGCTGGCAGGATACTCCACCAACGACACTATAGTAATATTTGACAGGATACGGGAAATAATGCGCAGGCACAAAGCCGATAATCTCAAAGAAGTAATAAATATAGCTGTAAATCAAACGCTCTCCAGAACCATAATGACAGGAGGCACTACGCTTATAGCGATACTGCCGCTGTTATTTGTAGGCGGTCCGGTCTTGTTCGGCTTTGCTGCAGCTCTGACCTGGGGCATCATTATCGGAACGTATTCTTCTATATATGTGGCAGCCTCGCTGCTGCTTTATATGCCTCGCCTGCGTAGGATAGACTCTAAATAGTGTGGAGAAGAATATGTACCAATTCCACACTTCTCATTAACAAACTCGTCTATGTGCTTAAACGCCTCTTGCCTTATGGCTTCCGTCTCATTCAAAATATCGTGCCTAGAGCCGGATATAGTCTCAATCCGTACATCAGGCAGCATGTTCAGAAACGGCAGAATTTCCACATGAGGCACCACAGTATCAAACTCTCCAGACAACGACAATACCGGCGTTTTTATCTTATTCAAATAAGCCCAAGACTGCATAACGCTTAAAGACCTTACGGCACTAAGCATCCAGCCCCAAGTTACTCCTCCTGTAACTAAATCAGGGTGTACTCTGACAAAATTTTCCGTAACTTTGAAACGCTCCTCATCTCCTGTCAAAGGATTGTTCGCAAAAATCAAATCCTCATCACCAAAATCATGATTCATCGGGAAATATTCAGTCTCGTTGTCCAGCATACAGACGCTTGCCCAAGAAACGCCGTAACTCACCATATGCGCTGCCATGCCCAGTATTGAAATCATAGGAGCCGTCAGAAAAACTCCGGCAATATCCGGGTCATTTTCAGAAAGCCAGCGTAAAAGAATATGCCCTCCCAACGAATGTCCGTGGCAAAGCACAACAGAGGATTCCAGCTTTTTAACATGAGGCTTTACTATGTTGGAGTAGACCTCTTTTAAATCCTCTATATGAATGTCAAAATCGGTTATATGATTCCTTTGGCGCATGTCTCCGGAAAGAAATCTGGAAGACAGCCCCTGCCCTCTGGGTTCGTAAATTATGACGTCAAAGCCCTTTTCAGTGAACTCATTCCCGATTTCGAGATATTTTTTCTCGATGAATTCTCTGGCACCGAGAACTACCAAAAGCGTGCCTAAAGACCTTTTTCGAAGTAGTTTCCTCTTCTTAGACGAGAACTTAGAGTACCTTATAAGCCCGCCGTCTCTGAGTTTCAGGAAATTGTAAGGCAATAATTCACAAAACATGACCGTTTCTTTTAAAATTATGTATAGTATAGAAGAGTGAGACACTATATAACAAAAATGAATTTCATATTAACACATACGGAATTGTTATGAACAAAAAAGGCGGAGTATTTGCAATAGGCAATTTTGACGGTATCCACAAAGGACACCAAGCTATTATAAAGACAGCAGCGGCTATAGCGAAAGAGCTTTCCGTGCCTGCAAAGATATTATCGTTTACGCCTCATACAAGACAGTACTTTAATCCGGGAATCCCGCCGTTCAGATTAATAACCGACAAACAAAAAGAAAAACTAGTAAAAGAACTGGGCATTGACGAGTTAATTCTCTTGCCTTTTACAAAAGAAATAGCATCTATGACATGGAAAGATTTTGTCAAACAAATGCTTATAGACAGTTTTTCAATCTCTCATTTGGTTTGCGGTTCGAATTTTGCATTCGGTAAAAACAGAAAAGGCAATCTTAAAGTGATTTCTGAAGAACTTGAGTTAAACAGCGTAAAAACAACGAAAATTGACAACATTAGAGGCGATAACGAGATGTATTCGTCTACCGCAGTAAGAAAGCTGCTTATAGAAGGCTGCCCGGAGAAAGCAGCCCATATTCTGGGGCGGAACTGGGCTATAGAGGGAACTATTGTTCACGGAAAAGGAATAGGAAACTCTGAGTTAAAAATAAGAACAGCCAACGTGCTTCTCGGCGACTATATAAGACCTAAACTAGGGGTTTACGTTGTAAAAGCTCACAGATTCTGTACTCCGAAAGAGAAATACTCCGGCATTGCCAATATCGGCAAAAACCCGACAGTAAACGGGCATGAAGTCGTATTTGAGGCTCATATCTTTGACTTTAACCAAGAAATATACTCGGAAGACTGGGAGTTCGAGATTCTGCATTTTATGCGCCCGGAAATAAATTTCACCAGCCTCAGCGAGCTTAAAAAACAAATAGAAGCGGATATTATGGAGGCTAGGCGGTTTTTGACACATGGCATTTAATATGTTAGAAATGGAAAATTGAAAATTGAAAATTGGAATGATAAATAAATGAAAGAAAATACCAAAAATGATTACGGCTCCACAGTATTTCTGCCAAAAACCGAGTTTCCTATGCAGGCGGGGCTGCCTGTCAAAGAACCGGAAATATTGCAGTACTGGAAAGATATTGGCTTACATACAGCATTAAGAAAATCCGCTAAGGATAAAGAAAGCTTCATTTTACATGACGGTCCGCCCTATGCTAACGGCAATATCCACATCGGTCATGCTCTTAACAAGATACTGAAAGACACCATAGTAAGAACTAAGCAAATGTCCGGGTTTGACGCTCCTTTTGTTCCGGGCTGGGACTGCCACGGACTGCCTATAGAGTGGAAAATAGAGGAAAAATACAGAGAACTCGGGCAGAACAAAGATGAAGTGCCTGTACTGCAATTCCGCTCGGAATGCAGAGCATTCGCAGCTCACTGGCGAGACATACAGTCAGAAGAATTCCAAAGGCTGGGAATCATAGGCGACTGGAAGCACCCGTATACTACTATGACAAACAAGGCAGAGGCTCAGATTCTGCGCGAGATGTACAAATTCCTGCAAAACGGAATTTTGTATAAAGGAGTAAAGCCTGTCATGTGGTCGGTAGTTGAAAAAACCGCTCTGGCAGAGGCGGAAATAGAGTACCAAGACCATACCTCTACGACTCTGTGGGTGAAGTTTCCTATTATAAAAACAAAGAACGAGCTGCTGAATGATGCGTCCGTAATAATCTGGACGACTACGCCGTGGACTCTGCCGGCGAACAGAGCTATCGCATTCGGAGATTTTTCATATGTTGTTTTAGAGGTGAAGGAAGCGGCAGAATCTTCTCTGGCAAAGCAGGGAGAGCGGTATGTCATAGCAGAGTCTTTAATAGAAGACTTCTGCCAAAGCGTAGGAATAGTTTCATCAGAAAAGTCCGCAGTAATACAGGCTTCCGAATTAGAGGGGACAATATCCTCACACCCGCTTGCGAATAAAACAGAGGCACAAGGATATTTTTCCTATCCGGTACCGTTGTATCAAGGAGATTTCGTTACAACGGAAGCAGGAACCGGCTTTGTACACATAGCTCCCGGGCATGGAGAGGACGATTTTAACCTAGGTAAAAAGTATAATATACCGTTTCAGGACACTGTTAGCGATGACGGACGGTATTTACCTAACGTAACCGGCTTTGCAGGGCTTTACGTGTATAAGCCGGACGGTAAGGTTGGCGAGGCTAACGGCGCTGTGATAAAGTCTTTGATCGAACAGAATGCGCTGTTACTGAAAAAGAATGTGAAGCACTCGTATCCGCATTCGTGGAGGTCTAAGGCTCCTCTGATATTCAGGACTACGCCGCAGTGGTTCATAGCACTGGACAAAAAGATAGAGTCCATGGGGAAACCTCTTAGAGAATTAGCTCTGGAAGCTATAGAAAATACTGTGTGGTATCCGGGTATCGGGAAGAACAGAATCAAAGGCATGATAGAAAGCAGACCGGACTGGTGCATAAGCAGGCAGAGGGCTTGGGGCGTGCCCATAGCCTTATTTGTTGATAAAAAGAGTTCCGAAGTTTTGAAGGATTCAGAAGTCATAAATAGAATCATAGCTGCGTTTGAAAAAGAAGGAGCGGACGCATGGTATAAAAAAGACCCTCAGGAATTCTTGGGCGATAAATACAAAGCAAAAGATTTTGTACAGATATTTGACATATTGGACGTGTGGTTTGAGTCCGGCTCTACACATGCGTTCTGTTTAAACCAAGAGATAAAAGAGGTCTCTGACAACAGCAAATTCATAAGCGAATGGAGCAATCTAAGACTGCCTGCTGATTTGTATCTTGAAGGCTCTGATCAGCATCGCGGGTGGTTTCATTCTTCGCTGCTGGAAGGCTGCGGAACGCTGGGAAGAGCTCCGTTTGATAACGTACTGACGCATGGGTTTACTCTTGATGAGCGCGGGCGAAAGATGTCTAAGTCTCTTGGGAATACTGTCTCGCCGCAGGAAATCTATGAAAAAATGGGGGCGGATATTCTGAGGCTGTGGACTGCTACCAGCGATTTCACGGAAGATCAGCGTATCGGAAAAGAGATACTCAAACAGACCAGCGATTTGTACAGAAGGTTCAGGAACACATTACGGTACCTGTTAGGTGCCTTGGGTGATTTTGACACTGCGGAACAGATAGAGATTACCGGCGATACTCCTGAATTGGAAAAATACATACTGCACAGGCTTTATGAAGTGTCTATGACCGTACAGAATGATTTTAAGAGCTTTGATTTAGGACATGCGATTACGACCTTGCATTATTTCTGCAACAATGATTTGTCAGCGTTTTATTTTGATATACGTAAAGACAGTCTGTACTGCGACAGAAAGGACGAAAAGCGCAGAAGATATGCGCGTACAGTTATGAAGGCAGTGTTTGAGCATCTCGTGAGGCTTTTGGCACCATTTTTGAGTTTTACAACAGAAGAAGCGTGGCTGTCGTATCACAAAGAAGAGGCAAAAGAAAACCTAGCAAGCGTTCATATGCAGCAGTTTTTGAAGGCACCTGATGCTTGGCATGATACAAAGCTGGGCGATAAGTGGAACAAGATAAAATCCATAAGAAAAGTTATAACAGGAGCATTAGAGCTCGCCCGCAATGAAAAGCGCATAGGGACTCCCCTGTCCGCACATATTCAAGTGTACCTGACAAAAGAACTGAACCAACTGCTTAAAGGAATAGATTTGGCAGAGCTTTCCATATGCTCTGCAGCTACGGTAACGGAAGCTCCAATACCTGAAGACGCATTCAAGCTGGAAGAAGCCGAAGGCTGCGGAGTATTCATAGCCCTAGCCGAAGGCAAAAAGTGCGAAAGATGCTGGCAGGTGCTCCAATCCGTAGGTTCCGATGACATATGCCCTAGGTGCGCAAAAGCAATAGGAATGTGAAATACGGAAATTTTATCTGGACAAAAGCGTGTGTTTTAGTGTATTCGACTAACGCCTGAAAATTTCTCTGTGTCCGATAAGGTGTCTGATGATTCGTGTAAAAGATTGGCTCGGTAGAACATCCATTATTCCGCCTCAAGCGCATGAAGGATTGATACTGATTATATCTATGCTGGCAGCGTTATTGCTGGCGAATTCACCTTTGGCGTATTTGTACGATATATTTTGGGAAGAGGCAGTTTACTTCCAGTTTGCATCGGTTTATACGGCATCTTTTACATTAAAAGGATTTGTGAATGACGGCTTAATGACATTATTCTTTCTCTTAATAGGCTGCGAGCTGAAAAGAGAGTGTACGGAAGGTTCATTATCATCATTGAAAAAAGTAAGCCTGCCGCTTATTTCGGGTATCGGAGGCATGGTTGTGCCTGCCCTTATCTATGTAGGCGTGTATTTTGTTGCTAAATCGCATCTTGCGGAGCCTCCTTCTTTTCAAATGCTGCACGGCTGGGCGATTCCGACCGCTACGGATACGGCTTTTGCACTAGGCATTCTGGGGCTTATGGGCGTGCGTCCCAGCCTTCTGATATTTCTTATGGCACTCGCTATCACAGACGATTTGGGAGCTATTATTCTCATCGGAGCTTTTTACTCGGAAAACTGGAATATCATGGGTATGCTGACCATGCTGGCAGTAATGTTCATGCTGTTTGTAATGGCAAAAAAGCCTGTTAAAGCTGTGTTTCCATACGCTCTTGCCGGAGTGCTGTTGTGGTTTGCAACACACTCGGCAAACATACACACTTCTTTGGCGGGAGTTATGCTGGCAGCATTCATTCCTATAAATACAAACAAAAAAGAAGTAGAGCAATCAGGCGGAAGTCCTCTGTTCAAAATAGAAAATTTCTGCAAACCTCTGGTAGCGTTTGTAATCTTACCGCTTTTTGCCTTAGCTAACGCAGGAGTTAATTTATCACAGGTAACGGTTGACAGTATGATGTCTCCTATAACACTGGGAATAAGCAGCGGTCTGTTTTTAGGCAAGCCCATAGGCATAATGATATTTGCGTATCTGGCAGTAAAGCTGCAAATAGCGCACCTGCCCTTTGGCGCAACGTGGAGACATATACTCGGAGTTTCCCTGTTCTGCGGCATTGGTTTTACTATGTCGCTGTTCATAGGGCTTTTGGCATTCAACAACGAAGAGTATATCCAGTCAATGAAAGTCGGAGTGCTCTTAGGTTCGCTGCTGTCCGTTACGGTAGGCACTATAATTATGCAGCTGCGGAAAAGACTCCATAAGCACAAAGCAGCGGAAGCTGTGCCTTAACCCGTCAGCCTCTCATTCGCAATATCCCAGTTCAAAAGACTGTCTATGACCGCAGAAACATAGTCCTGCCTTCTGTTCTGATAGTCGAGATAATAGGCGTGCTCCCAAACGTCTATAGTCAGTATAGGCTTTGCTGTTCCTTGTGATATGGGAGTAGCGGCATTGGAAGTTTTTTGTATCTCCAACTTGTCTCCGGAAAGAACCAGCCAAACCCAGCCGCTTCCGAAAGTGTTGACTGCCGCATCAGTAAACTTTTCCTTGAAGACACTGAACGAGGAAAAATCTTTTTCGATAAGATTAAGGATTTTGCCTTTAGGAGAAGATGTTCCTTTCGGCGACAGCCCTTCCCAGAAAAACACATGATTCCAAGCCTGAGCAGCATTGTTGAATATGGAAACGGCTTTAGAATCCTTTTCCGCTTTACGAATAATGTCTGTCAGCGGCAAATTTTCGTACTCCGTCCCTTTGATAAGAGCGGCAGTCTTGTCAAAATAGGCTTTTTGATGTTTCCCGTAATGAAACTCAACAGTCTTTGCAGAAATTACCGGAGCTAGAGCATCTTCCTTGTAAGGAAGGGCGGGCATGATTATAGATGACATTTGGTTTCCTTTCTACATTCTAAATTTTACATTCTACATTTTCTTCTTCCCCTGTGGAGCTTTGAATACAAACAGATGTTTAGGCAGGCTGTCCGGTTCCGTCATATCGTACAAAGATACTTTTGTAGAAACACCCTGAGCATCAAGAACTACCCACTGTTTCAGCTTCAAAGGATTGTCATCGAAAATAAGAGTAAGACTTCCGGCATCTTCATCTTTCGCAGACACAAGCGTAATCGCAAGCTGTTCCTTAACATTCCCGGACGCAGGAATATGCTCTAAACCCGTAACCTTCACTGCCTTGCCGAAAACAATAGGAACCTGCAATATAAAGCCCAGCAGATTGTCTTTTTGTATAATTCTGGATTGAGTCTCCATAACGGAATCCCAAAACTGTATCATGTTTCCGTCCGCAACGATAAAATCCTCATTCGGAGGTTCGTAAGTAACTCTCATCTTGCCCTGCACCGGTTTTTTGGCATCAGTGTTTGCAGAACGGGAAATAAAAATCTGACCTCTTTGTATCCCTGCGTTATCTGCTATTTGAACGAACCCAACCGACACGTTTCTTAATGTGTTGAGGTATTGCGCTATTCTATCCAAATCATACTGATAATAAATGTTATTGGAATCGGCCTGACTCTCTGCCCTGACATTACCGGAAACGCAGCAGAAACACACAACAACAGCCAGCACTTTTAAAAATTTTGCAAACATAATGACCTCACACGCTTTCAGCCTCTATAACTCTGGAAGCCGGAAAAATGATAGACACTGTTGTACCTACTCCAACCTCGCTTTTAATCTCCATCACGCCCTCATGCAGCTCTACCAGTGCCTTTGCCAGAGGCAGCCCCAGTCCGGTTCCCTGATGCTTTCTGCTTAAAGCATTTTCTATCTGTCCGAAAGGAGTCAAAGCAACACCAATGTCTTCGGAAGCAATGCCTATGCCGTTGTCTATGACATTGATAAGGAGCCTCTTCTGCTCGTCTATGAGCGCAGACAGAGTAACGCCTCCGCCCTCATGTGTAAATTTTATCGCATTTGTCAAAAGATTTATTAATATCTGTTTCATAGCCTTTTCTTCGCCTCTGAGAGCCGGAAAGCCCTTAGGCACATGAATACTAAGCTTCACCTTGCCCTCTTTTGCTCTGGCCGCAACAAGCCGCACAACAGACTGAGCAATATGTTCTATGTTAAGAGGCACCTCGTACAACTGCCTTTTGCGCGCCTCAACTTTAGACATATCAAGAATATCATTTATCAAAGACAGCAAAAGCTGACCGCTGTCGTATATATCTTGGGCGTACTCAACATACTGAGGCTGTCCGGCCGGGCCGAATATCTGATTCTTGATAATCTCGGAGAAACCTATAATAGCGTTAAGCGGAGTCCTAAGCTCATGGCTCATGTTCGCCAAGAACTCAGACTCACTTCGAACGGCAATCTCAGCTTGTTCTTTAGCGTACAAAGCGGTTTTTTCTATATCTTTGTGTCCGGTTATATCGAAAACAACGCAGGATATTTCTTCTTCACCAACGGAATTCAGAATTATCTGTCCGCTGAGACTAATCCACACAATGCTGTTGTCCGCAGTGTAAACAGCGCATTCTTCAGTCTTTTTCTTATTATTCAGGACTCCGGCAAACCAAGAATTTTTCTGTTTTTCGTCTACAAAAAACTGATTTAAAATATCGGGCGGATTATCGAGAAGCTGCTCAGCAGAACCATAGCCCAGTATATTGGCGATAGCCTCATTCGCTTCCAGCCACTTGCCGTTCTTAGTAATATTAAAAATCCCGATACTGGTATTATCAAAAATAGCTCTATACTTATGAGCGCATTCTTTTAATACCTGTATATCGTCAGAATTATCCATGACCAGTCCTATAAATCAGCCTTAAAACGATTCTACTATACAATGTGAAATGCGGAATGTGAAGTGTGGAATTAAGAGTGCAAAGGGTGGAGTTAGTACGTATTCTTAACTCCACACTCCACCCTTCGCACTTTGTGCTTCGGGCGGCTTACGCCACTCTCAACACTCCACACTTGCTTAATCCTGCTGTCTGAACCGCTCTAAAACTTCCGGATACACTTTTACAGGCGTAACAGTTCTTAGATACTGAACGTACTGAGTCAAAAACTCATTACCCGCAGATTTGGACATCTCGGCTTCCATGAAGTTCTTTTGCAGATCCTGCCTGTCATCAGCTTTTTCTACTTTAGCCAAACGAATAACAATCCACTTTCCTTCGTTTGCAAAAATAGCGGTTTCCCCGATTTTCAAATCAAAAGCATTATCCAAAATACCGTCAGGCAGTTCTTTAGCTCTATCGGCAGCAGAATCCGGATCGGAAAGCATAGTCAAAGGCGCAGATACTCTTGCGCTGACTTCACGCTTTTCTGCAATACTGGCAAGAGCGGCTCCTGCTTTCAGAGATTTTTCAATGCGCTCCGCTTCAACCTGAGCCTGTTCCACCTGCTGCTGCCGCATCCAAGCAGAAGCAACGCTGTTTTTTATATCAGAGAACGGCTTTACTCCGGCAGGCTTGATAGAATCAGTCCTTACAACAAAGTACAGCCCCTCATTATCGGTCTCAATAGGACTGACATCATCGATTTCCTGAGAGAAAGCGTGCTGCAGTGCCATATTTCTGCCGGGAAGTTCTCTGGGCAAAGAACCGTCTCTTAAAACTCCGGCATTATCTATTCCTTGTATTTTGACAAGACGCAGCCTCAAAGTGCCAGCCAAATCGTCCAGAGATTTTCCGGCAGCCAGCTCATCGTCCAGTTTATTGATAATATCCACAGCTTCGTCTTTGGCTTTTTCCAAACGAATCTCTGCTAAGATTTCGTCCTTAGCCTCATCAAAGCTGGGCACTCCGGCAGCATTTATATTTCTAAGCTGAATAACATGCCAGCCAAGCTGAGTCTTGATAGGCTCCGAAACATCTCCGGCCTTCATAGAGAAAACAGCCCTAGCCAAGTCCGGCATCAGAGTCCCGGCCTCTATGTTGTCAATAGGAATGACCGGTTCATTCATGCTTTTAGCAGTGAGAGAAAGATCTCCTGAAACCCTGGCTCTCTGAGAGAGCTGTTCAGCCTGTTCTTGCGAGAAAAGAACGGATTGTACGATATTGCGGGTTTCAGGCTTGACAAGACGCTCTTTAGAGGTCTCGTAATAAGCGGAAAGATCAACACCGGAAACATCTGTATCTTTGGCAAGAGCATCTAAGGACAGAGTGGCGATAGTAATATCTCTGTACTCGGGGTCCATGAACAAAGCAGTATTTTTGTCATAGAACTCTTCCAGAGTCTTTTCATCGGGCACAGGAATACCGCCTATCTTAGCGGAGTCAACAGTAACAACATCAAAAATGCGCTTCTGAGATTTGGCTTTATAAACGGCATCTACAGCGGCTTTAGGCACGAAAGAAGCACCTGCCGCAACATTCATGAGCATACGCCTTGAAATATCGGAACGCCAGATATTGAGGAATTCCGCTTCGGAGACCTGTTGCTGTCTCAGAAGCATGATGAATCTGTCTTTATCAAAAGAGCCGTCTTCTTTGCGGAAGGCAGGCTCCTGCCTGACCATTTCCAGAACGGGTTTTTCGCTGATACGAAGTCCAAGGCGGCGGACTTCGGAGTCTATGAGGAGTCTTGTTATTTCTCTTTCCAGAGTTTCTTCTATGAGTCCGAGCTGTTTTGCTTCTTTCGCAGTAAGAGCGGGATTATATTGTTTTATGGTGCGCAGATTTTGATCGAAGAGAGCGGCGAATTCGCTCATAGTAATTTTATAATCACCGACTTTGGCAACCGGCTGTTTAAGGTAGTTTGTTCTGAAAGCATCGCCAACGCCCCAGATACTGAAACTGACGATTAAAACAATCATAAAAACTTTGACGATCCATGATTTGGCAGCGACTCTGATAGACTGAAGCATAAAAACCCTCTATTTAATGTGAAAGGGGTAAGATGTTGATTGTTTTTGCCTTTTTTCGTTCATGACAAAAACCTGATGGATTATTCAGAATCCACAATGTACAATTCACAATTCACAATGTAAAGCTAAATAATTGTGCATTTCCTAATTTCACATTATCTAAAACGGTACGTTGTCGTCGAATTCGTCCGCTCTGCCCTGACTTCCGCCGGAAGAGCTGTCGCCGAAGCTATCATCGGCAGCAGCACCTGCAGAAGATGAAGACGAATACCCTCCTCCTCCGCTGCCCTTGCTGTCAAGCATAGTCAAAGAGCTTCTGAACGGTCTGAGAGCTACCTCTGTCATATAACGCTTTTGACCGTCTTTTTCATATTCTCTGGTCTCAAGCTGACCTTCTATATACAGCTTAGAGCCTTTTTTGACGTACTTTTCGACTATCTCCACGAGTTTGTCGTCCAGCACGGAAATTCTGTGCCATTCTGTTTTTTCTTTTCTCTCGCCGGAATTCTTATCCTTCCAGCTCTCGGAAGTTGCAATAGAAAAGCTGGCGACCCTGCCGCCGCTTTGGAAAGTACGAATCTCAGGATCTTTGCCTAAGTTTCCGATTAAAATCACTTTGTTAACGCTTCCAGCCATAAAAATCCCCTATAAAAAACAAAAAGAGTTTATATGAAAACACACAAACTCCTCATACGCAAGCAAAAAAATGCTTGTTTCGAAAGGTCAAAAGTAATACGTTGCAGGAATGCAGAAAAAAATAATAGTTACCGGTGCTAAAGAGCACAACCTGAAAAATATCGATGTATCTATACCCAAAGACCAGCTAGTCGTGATTACCGGAGTCTCCGGATCCGGGAAGTCTTCTTTGGCGTTTGATACTCTGTACGCAGAAGGGCAAAGGCGGTTCGTAGAAAGCCTGTCATCGTACGCAAGACAGTTTCTGGATATGATGCAGAAACCTTCCGTAGAGTCTATAGAAGGATTGTCTCCTGCCATTTCCATAGAACAAAAAAGCATATCTAAAAATCCCAGATCTACTGTCGGCACTGTTACGGAAATATACGATTATCTAAGGCTTTTGTTCGCGCGCGTAGGAGTCCCCTACTCTCCTGCTACTGGACTGCCCATAGAAAGCCAGACAATAACGCAAATGGCGGATAGAATTCAGTCTATGGAAGAAGGCAGCAAACTTATGCTTTTAGCTCCTATAGTAAGAGGCAGAAAAGGCGAGTATAAACAAGAGATTAGCAATCTGGTAAGAAAAGGCTTTCAGCGGGTAAAAATAGACGGAAAAATTTACGACATAGAAGACGCTCCGACACTGGACAAAAACAAAAAGCACGATATTTCAGTAGTAGTCGACAGGCTCATAGTCAAAAAAGATATGGGAAACAGACTTCCGGATTCCATAGAAACAGCTCTTAACCTCTCGGACGGATTATTGTTTGCGGAAAACATGTCTACGAATGAAACAACTATTTTTTCTTCTAAATTCGCATGTCCGGTAAGCGGATTTACCATAGAATCCATAGAACCCGGCATGTTTTCGTTCAATAATCCCAGAGCTTTTTGTCCGGAATGCTACGGACTGGGAATAGTCAATGCAGATACGGAAGAAGAATACAGAGAGACCTGTCCCGTATGTAAAGGAACTAGGCTGAAATCAGAGGCATTAGCAGTAAAAATAGGAGGACTGAATATTGCGGAAGTCTGTGATATGGCAGTAAAGCAGTTAATCCTTTGGTTTAAAAAAATCCCTCAATCCCTTACAATACAACAAAAAGAAATTTCTAAAAGAATACTAAAAGAAATAAACGAGAGATTGGGATTTCTGGATAGAGTCGGGCTAAACTATCTATCGCTGTCAAGAGCCAGCGCAACCCTATCCGGAGGAGAAGGTCAAAGAATAAAACTGGCATCTCAGATAGGTACCGGTCTTACCGGAGTTCTGTATATACTGGACGAGCCCAGCATAGGGCTGCACCAAAGAGACAATGATATGCTTCTGAATGCACTGAAGAATCTAAGAGATTTAGGCAACTCGGTTATAGTAGTAGAACACGATGAAGAAGCAATACGGCAAGCGGATTATATCATAGACATGGGACTTGGAGCCGGAATGCACGGCGGAGAAATAATAGCTGCCGGAAGTCTTGAGGATATAGAAAAAAGCGAAAAAAGCCTTACAGCACAGTATCTCAGCGGCAAAAGATTTATACCTGTGCCGAAAAAAAGAAGAAAAGCCAGAAATAATAAATGGCTCACGATAGAAGGCGCAGCAGGACATAATTTGAAGAATATAAACGTCAAATTTCCGATTAATGCTTTGACTGTAGTTACCGGCGTTTCAGGATCCGGGAAATCAACGTTAGTGCTCGATACGTTATACAGAGCAGTGCTGGAAAAGCTGAGAAGAATCCACATAGCGCCGGAACCGTACAAAAATATGCTGGGAGCTGATGAGATTCAAAATGTAATAAACATAACTCAGTCTCCTATAGGAAGGACTCCGCGCTCTAATCCTGCGACATATACAGGAGCATTTACGCCTATAAGAGAATGGTTTGCAGAACTTCCTGAATCTAAAGCTAGAGGATACAGGGCTAACCGCTTCTCATTCAACGTAAAAGGTGGAAGATGCGCAGCCTGTGAAGGAGACGGCTTGATAAAAATAGAAATGCACTTTCTGCCGGATATTTTTGTAAAATGCGAGACATGCCAAGGAAGGCGCTATAGCAAAGAAACGCTAGAGATAGTGTATAAAAACAAGAATATAGCGGACGTTCTTGATATGACAGTTGAAGAAGCGTTAGTATTTTTCAGCGCAATTCCTAAGATTAAGAATAGGCTGCAATCCCTTGTAAATGTTGGATTATCATACATAACGCTGGGACAATCTGCTGTTACACTGTCAGGAGGAGAGGCTCAGAGGATAAAACTCGCCAAAGAGCTGGTAAACAGAAACAACACCAATAACCTCTATATCCTGGACGAACCTACTACCGGGCTGCACTTTGCAGATGTCGACAAATTATTGGACGTTTTGCACTCTTTAACAGATAAAGGCAACACTATCATAATCATAGAGCATAACCTCGAAGTGATAAAAACAGCGGACTATATCGTGGATTTGGGACCGGAGGGCGGAGACTTAGGCGGAGAATTAATAGCTTCCGGAACGCCGGAAGAGATTGTTAAGGTTAAGAAAAGTTGGACTGGGCAATACTTGAAGGGAATTGAAAATTGAAAATGGAAAATGGAAAATTATAAAGTATTTGACACTTGAAGATATAATTATTATAAAACTCTTTTCCTATGAATTAGTGAGTTAATAAAATGAAACGTACATATCAACCAAGCAAACTAGTCCGTAAACGCAGACACGGTTTCAGAGCTAGAATGGCAACTGCAGACGGACGCAAGATACTGTCCCGCCGCCGCGCTTTGGGAAGAAAAAAGCTGTCTGCGTAAATGACAGCGCGGCTTGAATCACTGCGCAGAAGAGCGGACTTCATCGACATATCTAACAGCGGCAAGCGGTGGGTGTCTAAGTACTTCATCTTACAAATAAGAGAAAATCAAGAGCCTGTTAACGATAGTTCTGTCGTTAGATACGGGATAACTGCAACCAAGAAAATCGGCAACGCAGTTGTAAGAAACAGAAGCAAAAGACGATTAAGAGTATTGGCAAGAGAGTTCGTTAGTAAGTTAAACCCTCAGCACGACTATGTGTTTGTAGCCCGCACCGAAACGCCGTCATGTGAATTCTCGGACATGAAAACAGAAATACAAAAGGCGATAAAGAGACTAAAAATCTGAAAGTAAAAAATTGCTTGCAATTTTGGGCAAAATCACACCATAATAGCATATAAAGCCCCTTAAATACGGAGAATGAAATGATTAGAGTTACCGGCGAAATGTTGAAGCACCCAAAACGCAGCGTTAACAACGCTCGTGAATTCGCTGAGGCTCCGGAGGGTCGATTTACAAATTTCTTCTAAACCATCTCGCAAAATTAAACCTAATACGCACTGTGCGTTTCCCGTAACGCATAGCGTTTTTTCATGTCTTTCAAAAGGAGAATAAAATCACATGGTTTCAAATTATATGCAAAATATGATGCAGGAAGCATCGCTTATTCGTAAGATGTTTGAGGCTGGAGCTAAACTCAAAGCCCAGTACGGACCTGAGAACGTGTTTGATTTTTCAATCGGCAATCCTTCCGTGCCTCCGGTGAAAGAGTTTAAGAATGCTCTAAAGACGGTTGCGAGTGATTCCGGCATATCTCACGGATATATGCCGAATGCCGGCGAGTACTCTGTGCGGAATACTGTTGCTACCAAAGCATCGGAAGAACAAAAGACTCCTATACCTGCGGAAAATGTTGTTATGACTTGCGGAGCTGCCGGCGCGATAAATATTGCCTTAAAGGCTTTGCTGAATCCTCAAGATGAAGTAATAGTTATTTGTCCCTATTTTATGGAGTACAAATTCTATATAGAAAATCATCAGGGGAAAATGGCAGTTGTTCAAAGCTCCGCTGATTTTGATTTGGATATTGAGGCAATAGAAAAAGCTATTACGACTAAAACAAAAGCAATCATTATCAATTCTCCGAACAATCCTACCGGAAAAGTTTATTCAGAACAGACTCTGCGGGCGTTGGGACAGATGCTGGAGAAGCAGCCGAACCCGATTTATGTTATAAGCGATGAGCCGTATCGTCATATTACTTACGGTATTGTTGTGCCTGCGCTGTTTCCGCTGTATCGCAATTCGATTATTGCTACTTCGTTTTCCAAAGATATGTCTATTCCGGGCGAACGCATTGGTTGGCTGGCAGTCAATCCGCAGGCTGAAAAAGCTGCTGAAATCGTCAACGCAAGCATTATAGCAAATCGTATTTTAGGATTTACAAACGCCCCTGCTCTAATGCAGAAAGTCGTGGCATTGTGTCTGGACAATAAGATAGATTCTAACATTTATCTACGCAAAAGAGACTTGTTTGTGAAGCTGCTGTCAGACCTCGGATACGAAGTCTCAGTGCCGGAAGGAGCATTTTATCTTTTTGTAAAAAGCCCGATAGAAGACGACAAAGCATTCTGCGAGCTGTTATTAGCGCAGAACATTTTAGCAGTTCCGGGAAAAAGTTTCGGAAAGATAGGATATTTCAGATTAGCTTACTGCTGTGATGATGACACTATTAAAAACTCAAAGCAAGGATTCAAAAATGCAATCGAAAAAGCAAAATAATATTGTTGTTTCCGGCAATGAAGCTGCCTCTCTGGCAGTACGCCATTCAGGAGTCACTGCTGCGTATGCGTATCCGGGCACGCCCTCAACGGAACTCATGGAGTACATTATCAGTTCGGAAAGCGGGCTTGGTTTTTGGTGCGCTAATGAAAAAACTGCTCTGGAAGCTGCTCTTGGAGTGTCTTTTGCAGGCGGACGCAGTTTCGTCAGCATGAAGCATGTCGGATTGAATGTTGCTGCAGATCCTCTTATGAGCTGCGCAAACGTAAAAATAAACGGCGGGATAGCTATTGTCGTTGCAGACGATCCCGGAATGCACTCTTCTCAGAACGAACAGGATACCAGATACTTAGCGGATTTTGCTAAAGTGCCGTGTTATGATCCGGCCACAGTTCAAGACGCTTACGACATGATTAGAGATGCTTACGAATTATCCGAACAGCTCTTTAAGCCTGTCATAGTGAGAATGTGCACTCGTCTTTCGCACTCAAAGGGAGTTTTGCAACCGCGAGACGCACAGCCTAAAGTTACTAAAGCACCGGGAGTTGCAACAGAATGGAATGTTGTTCCTGCGTTTGCCAAAAAAGGATTAGCGCGTGCATTAGAAAAACATACGGAAGCGGAAAAGCTATCGGAAAACTCTATTTATAATACTGTCAATGACGCAAAAAATGAGCTGGGCGTTATTACAACAGGCTTGGCAAGAGAGTATTTTCTTGAACTTGAAGCAGGGCTGCCTCATCTGCACATAGGATTTTATCCGGCTCCTTCTGAAAAAATCAGAAATTTTGTGTCCAAGCATAAAAAGATTCTAGTGCTTGAAGAAGGCTCTCCGTATATCGAGCGGTTTTTGCGAGGTCTACTGCCCACAGCGCAAATTATTCAAGGGAAAATGGATAATACTTTGCCTCTTATAGGAGAATTAAATTCAGATATCATCAAGAAGGCTTTAGGCATTCCAGTACCTTCAACGAATATGGATTTAAACTTCACACTAAGCAACCGTCCGCCGCAGCTATGCGTAGGCTGTCCGCACAGAGACACCTTTAATATCATCAAAGATGCAATTGCAGGGGAAGATGTTATACTCAATGCAGACATAGGCTGTTATTCTTTGGGAGCCTTGCCGCCCTATGGGCTGCCTATTACGCTGGAAGACATGGGAGCGTCTATTCCAATGGCAAAAGGAGCTGCTCAGTCCGGGAAAAAAACTCTTGCAATTATCGGAGACAGTACGTTTTTACACTCGGGAATTACCGGGTTGATTGACTGTGTGAACATTAATGCGCCGGTTACTGTATTGATTTTGGATAATCAGACTACTGCTATGACCGGCGGACAGCCTCAGCTGCTTCCCAGCGAGCGGCTTACCCAGATTGCCGAGGGAATAGGAGTTCCAAAAGAACATGTCATTGAGTTTAATCCTATGCCGAAACATCACCAGAAGAATGTAGAACTACTGAAAAAGGAAATGGCTTATGCCGGAGTTTCTGTTTTAATAGGAAAACGTGAATGTATTGAAACCTACAAGAGAGGGTTAAAAAAATGAAATATAATATAATTTTATGCGGTGTGGGCGGGCAAGGCATATTGCTGTTGTCGTCTCTTCTTAGCTCTGCCGCCAAGGAAAAAGGATTGTATGTCAAGCAAAGCGAAGTGCACGGAATGGCGCAAAGAGGCGGTGCAGTATCTGCTCAGCTTAGAATTTCCGACAGTGAAATTCATTCCCCTCTTATACCGAAAGGCGAGGCTGACCTCTTAGTGAGCATGGAGCCGCTGGAAGTTTTCCGCTATGTGGAATATTTGAATGACAAAACTGTTGTGCTTGTGAATGAAGAACCTTTTGTAAACATATCCAATTATCCTGATATTGAGACGGTTTATAAGGACTTGGATACTTTGAAGGCAATACGCCTGTCAAATGCAGACAACATTATGCTTGCAGGCGCAGCCTCGTGTTTTATTGATATTGAAGAAGAAGTGTATGAAAAAGTTTTGACGGATTTCTTCAAGAAAAAAGGACAAGAGATACTCGAGAAACGCATTGCAGACTTTAAGTCCGGGCGTTCAAAAGGTGAGCGAAAATGATTTACAATAAAACTGTTGAGATTATAGACAAAGCACGGCTGGAAGACTTGCAGTCAAAGCGTCTTAAAAGATTAGTAGCTTATGTTAAAAACAATTCGCCGTATTACCAAAAACAACTGGCGCACATTCAAGCTGACGATATTAACAGCATGAAAGACATTTCTAAACTGCCATTTACAACAAAAGAAGATCTGCGCAACAATTATCCTTACGGAATTTTTTCCATGCCGCATGAAAAAATTTCAGAAATACACATGTCGAGCGGAACTGCCGGAAATCCGACTTTGGTAGGATATTCCCGAAAAGATTTAATGCTGTGGGCAGAGGTTATGTCCCGCTCTTTGGCATGCGCCGGAGTCCACAGCTCCGATATGATTCAAGTTGCATTCGGATACGGTTCATTCACCGGAGGATTCGGAGTGCATTACGGAGCACTAAAATTAGGAGCAACTGTTCTGCCGATGTCGTCAGGGCAGACTAGACGGCAGATTACTTTGATGCAGTCCTTGAAGCCTCGCATTTTAGCGTGTACTCCAAGCTATGCTTTATATATGGCGGAAGAAGCGGCTTCTATGGGATTAAAGCCTTCGGATATTTCGTGGGAAATCGGCATTTTCGGCGCAGAGCCTTGGAGTGAAGGAATGCGCACGGAAATTGAAAAACGGCTGGGCGTTAAAGCTGTTGATATTTACGGGCTGTCGGAAATAATCGGACCGGGCGTTTCCATGGAGTGCGATGAAAAAAACGGAATGCACATTTGGTCAGATGTATTTTATCCGGAAGTTATAAACCCCGATACCGGCGAGGTTCTGCCGGACAAAGAAAAAGGCGAGCTGGTGATAACAACGCTTACTAAACAGGCTATACCGCTGCTTCGCTATCGGACTCGAGATATTGTGAGTATGACGAATGAGAAATGTGCTTGCGGCAGAACTATGCCTAGAATCAGCAAAATATCCGGACGTTCAGACGATATGCTTGTTGTGAGAGGAATCAATATTTTCCCGTCTCAGATTGAACATGTGCTGTTGAATGCCGCAGGAGCAGCACCTCATTACCAGATTATCGTGAATCGCAACAGCATTTATCAGGACAGTATTGACATTTTGGTTGAAATAGAAGAACAAATGTTTTCAGATCAGATGAAGGAAATGGAGCAGCTTGAGGCGAAAATAGTGAAAGAAATGACGGCAGTTCTTAATATTACGCCGAAGCTGAAATTAGTATCGCCGAAGACTCTGCCGCGCAGCGAAGGCAAGGCGGTACGAGTAATTGACAACCGAAAAATATAGAAAGGTAATACAATGAAACAGCTTTCAGTTTTTCTTGAAAATTCACCGGGCTCTTTGTTGAGACTGACCGAAGCATTGGCGCAGGCAGAGGTTAATCTGCGCGCTCTCACTGTTTCGGAAAATGCGGATTTCGGCATAGTGCGCATATTGGTGCATGATATTGAACATGCGGCTTCTGTTGTAAAGGCGGCAAACTTCATCTGCTCGCAAACAGATGTTGTCGCAGTCGAGATCCCGGACCGGACAGGCGGCTTATTCAGCGTGCTGAAAGAATTTGAAAACAAAGGGCTGAACATCGAGTATATGTATAGCCTTCAAGTACGCAGCAAAGACAAAGCAGTGATGATTTTCCGCTTCAAAGATACTGAAAAAGCACTGAACGTCATTAAAAACACGAAATTTGTTTTGTTTGAAGAGCCGCTGTAGTTTACAGTTGCATGTCCTTACAAATGAGTTAAACTCTACCTACCCATGTATGCTTCTAATGGAGGAGAGGATGCGCCATTCCCTGCTTTTTATATTCACTTTCCTTGCCGTATTATTTTTTCCTTCAGGCTCAGCCAATGCGCAACAACAGTATCTGACTGCTGAGGCTATACAGCATCTTAATTTCGGGTCATTCATCTACACAGGAACTTCGGCTGCAGTAACTATTTCCACCGCCGGTCAGTACAACTCGCCTATACAGCCCTTTATTACAGGCACTCATGGGATTGTACTCACCACAACAAATGTCAACAACGGACAGCTGCAATACACTCTTGGCGGCACTACGGCTACGCTGCAAGGACCTAACGGCGGAACTATCAATGTCACAAACATCGTTGCACTTAAAAGCAAAGAGCCACTAAGCGGCTCAGGGGAGTTAAAACTTGAAAATCCAGTCGGCGGTACGGCAACTATCACTCCCGGGCTTACTATAGGAGAATACAGCGGCTTTGTCGCACTGACCGCTGGTCGCGGCAACCTTACGTCTCTGGTCAACATTCCCGTTAGACTGACTCTTCTGCCTCGTTTGGAAATGGAAGAGATTTCTTCCTTAAATTTCGGAAGGATGCAGTTAGTGGCCGGCATGGGCGGCCGCATCAGGATTGATCCTGCCACGGGTCTGCGCAGCCTTGTCAACGGCTCGGTCAATCTGGTGAGCAACACGCATAGTCAGGGACAGTTCAGGATTAGCGGCATTCCCAATCACGCCATAACAATGTCGCTTCCGAATACGGTAACGGTTTCTAATGCCGGAGGCAGCGCATCAATGACAACAGAAAACTTTACCAGATACCCGTCTTCTCCTAATCTCGCTCTTGCCGCTAACGGATACCTGGACATGAACATAGGCGGAGACCTTGTTGTCAGCGCAAACCAGCCTTATGGCACCTATTCAGGGAGTTACGTGATTACTATAAATTATTAAACAAAAATTAAGGAATCCTAATGTATAATATTAAATGTATAACTTTAAGCATATCATGTAACACCTTCTTAATTAAACGAAAAAATCCTACATACTTAACGATGCATTAACCTTTCTTTTATATCCTGTGAGATGTCCGGTGATTCGACTCATTACACAGCCGTATCATCTGGCACAAACCCTCTAGAGAAAGGCATTTGATATGTACACAATGAATAAAATATTGGCATTGACCGCTGTGTCGGTTTTTGCCTTATCTGTTGCTTCTGCCACAACAGTGTGCGCTGAGACAATAGATGCTCACGTTAAAGCCGAGATAGTAGCACAGTTGAAATTGACCGAAGAAGCTATTTTGGACTTTGGTAAAATCTCAACCGGTACTGCTGGACTAACAATCGTCATGACTCCTGCAGGTGGCATATCCGGTGATGCCGGACGCCACTATGCCGGTACTCAGCAAGCGGGTCAAATCAAAGTTGAAGGACTTGCAAATGAGTCTATTGCCATAACACTGCCAAATTCTGCTGTTACCATACAAGGTCCTACAGAAACTATGGATGTTACTGCATTTAACCATGACGCAGGAGGAACCCCGGCACTTGATGTTTCGGGAGAGCTGGTATTTAATGTCGGCGCTACTCTGGATGTCAATGCTAATCAGGAAGTGGGTGTGTATAACGGTACCTACACTGTTGCTGTTATTTACAGCTAAGTTTCTTGTTTTGATTTTTGTCCCTCTGCACGGAAGGCAACTTCCGTGCAGTTTTTTATTCCTCTTCGTGAAGTTTTAATTCACCCTCATCAGTAAAGGAAATTCTTACGGTTTTTATTGCGGGCTTAGTGTCTCCATCTCCTACCGGCTCCAGTTCTGTTTTCTCAACCGTCTGCACTACAGCAGGCTCCACTTTCGGTTCGTCTTCCGGTTCTGCTGCTGCAGCTAAAACAACACTATCCTTATTCTCTTTATTCTCCTCCGGATTAAGATAAGAACGAGACGCAATATCTTGAGGTATCTCTATCGACTCATTAAAACTGTAAATGAAATCGTCCAGGACAACATTCTTAAGAGTTTTTATTTCCTGTGTCCCTCTTGTAATTTTAATGTCATACGTACCGAAATTAAGCAAGTCCAAAATAAACAATCCGTCAATATCCGTATGCGTTTCCAAAACTGTTTCGCCGGCTTTATTCTGCGCCTTAACAGTGTATCCTACAAGACGCGCTCTTGGCACGCTTTGAAAAATCTGCCCCTCAACAGCGCCTTTATGAACAAACGGAATGCGCACCTCGGTTACAGCTCCGGGACGCAGCACCAGCTTTTGTTCTTCTAGCACAGGATGCAGCGCAACGTCTCCTACACTTTCTCTGTCTATGGTAACAATCGCTCTCTGATACGGCTCTATGTCCGTGATAATCGCCTCGCCGTATTCGTTGGTCACAGCCCGAGTGTGCGTGCCGTTGACCAAAACAGTAACGTCCGGTATAGGATTTCCATTCTCATCTTGCACTAAAGCCGCAATAGTTGCGCGCTCGCTCAGCATATTCTTAGCGTCAGTGAAAACTCCCTCCTCTGTCCTGCCAAAACTCATGTTGTAGCCCATAAGAACAGAAACGTTCCTGTTCGTGTCCGCAGCAGCTTGCAGCGTTAGACCGCCGAATGAGAAAATTCTGGCAGCACTGATAGACAAACGATTAACATCGCGCTGGTTTTTCAAAAAATCATAGTCCCACATGGCGGTAAAATATGTATTCCTATCCAAGCGATAATCAGCCCTTAGTCCTATGTTGTTGAGACCTGATTCCGGCAAAGTGCGATAACTGACTTTTCCGTGCGTACCGAACTTTCCGAATTGAGTCTGAAAGATCACGGAAACATCATTATACTGGTTATTCAGCATACGTTCATAGCGGTTCTCAACCGTAAAGTGATAGTTCTGCCAAACAGTCGAAGAAAGCCTTCCGGTAATAGCGTGCGAACTTTGTCCCGATTCGAACTCTCCGCGCTGATAGCTGATGTAATAAGGCATATTGAGCCAAGGAAGATTGCTGGAAAACCTGCTTTCAAGTAAAGATGTCAGGTACTCGCCTCGATAAGCCGCAGGCGCATGGAGCTTGTCATACATAACATAACGGGCAAAAATATCGCCTATATAAACATCGCCCTGAGCCTCGAAATTATGCCCGTAATTGCCGGATTCCAAATCATAGAGAAAGTTGTACTGAAGCGATGCGCCCGAGAAAACAAACTGAGACCCTACTGTTGCGAACTGCCGGTTCTTATGCTCATTCTCTGCATCAGGAGCGGACTCATACCCGACAATAGCGGAAATATTATCCGTAATTCCATAATAGCCTGTCGTATTAAACACAGGAACAGAAGTATTCGAAACCATAGGTTCATAAGCTTCAACCAAATAACGATCCTGCTGATAGAAATTCGTTTGATAGCCGAATTCACCGGTTTTAACAGGAGACGTGCCTGAATAATACTGACGCTCTTCCTCATGCGTCTCTCCGTAAGGACCGTAAAAAACAAGTCTAAAGTTGTTTTGACCGAACGAAACAGGCACGCTTAAAAACTCATACCTGCCCGCTTCCGATATCTGGCGGAAACCGATAAGCTGTCCTCTGTTATAAAGCTCAACCTCCCAGCCTGTTGCAAGAGGACCCGTAATATCAATGGTTTTGTCTGCCGCAGTTACAAGGTCTTTGAACGAGCTTGCATAAAATCCCCGCCCGCTTCCTGTTTGAGTAAAAAAAGTAGTTCCAAATCCCTGAATATCGCCGACACCAAACTGAGTCAGATTAAGAGGATTCTTCGGCTCTTCCAAAAACGTGCGCCCCATTGTCAGTCTCATACGCGGCTTTGCGTCTTCTATAGCCGTATTGCCGAACAAATAAAGCTCTGTATCCAATCCTCCCGCAATCATTCCGACATTCACGGCGTAACTGTCAAAGCCGCTTGTAGTCTCATTAGAACGCCCGATGTTTGTTTTACCGAAACCTCTGGAATAGCGCAAATCCACAACAGGCACTGTGAACAAACGGCTGTCAAACTCATAATTCTCGTATGAATCCTGCTGATGCCCCTTAGTTCCTTTCTTTTGCCGTTTATCCTTTTCTATACGAATGGTAGAAGGCAATTTTTCGTCCGCTTCAACAACTAACACCAAGTCTATGGAATTAACGGCGATTTTGATAGGCAGCAGCTTCTCATAAAACTCCGGAGTGAAATAAACCTGACCGTCCTGCTCTATCACGTCTTCTCGAGTAAAGTCGAACCTTGTACCCTCCGATGAAATCGCCGTCATAGTTTTGAAATCTATTTCAAACTTCCGCTGTTCCGATAGAAAATACCCGTGCAGCTTTTCCTCTTCCTCAAGCCGGAAGCCTATAATCTGAGCAAGCTGTAATATAGGAATGAAAGTCTTATCGTGTTCTGACCACGCATACAGGTACTCTTCCATTCTGTATTTCTGGATTGAGGGTTCAAGGATTAAGAATTCTCCTTTAGGCTCCTCTTCAGCTTCATTTTCCGCGGCTCTGGCAAAATTTATGACCAGAAACAATACTAAGAACAGAAAAACCCCGAAGTCTCGGTAAAGCCATTTAGAAAACCACTTTTTCCTCAGTAATTGTATTATCTGTGCGGCCATCTTTGAAAATAATTCTTAATTTTTTGCCTTTTAATTCGCTTTCCGGTTTTTTAAGCTGGATAACAACCCGCCGTGATTTTGTTGACAGCAAAACCCTAAGATTTTTTATCTCGCCGACAACATCGCTGCCGTCCATAACCTGAATGCTGCCATAGGAAGAGCGGGTTCCCTCGCGCTCAAGCGTTACTGCAATAAGAGCGTTCTTGCTGTCTTTCGGGGTGCCTGCGCTTTCAATTTCGGATAAGGCTGTTCCAGAAGTAAACTGACCCTTGATTAAAAGTACCGGTATAGCGGTTGCGTACAACGCTTTGATATTAACACCAAATTCCTTATCGGAAGCCTGAGTTTGTTCTATTGGAGTCGGCGGAGTGATTTCCCGTATCATCAGATAAGAGACGTATTCGCCGTCCGGAACATTAGGCATTGGTTTGCGCCCGACATTGACAGTCTGCATGATGCCTGGGTCAATAGTGAACTGACGCGGAGAAACAGTTAGGTAAGGTTCGGCAAACGGAGCATTAGGATCTTCTTGAGCCTTAGTAATCTCTTCCAAAGAACCGTCCGGCTTCTGCTTGTAATTGATAAAGTGAGCGCGGTACGTCTGTTTTTCAGAAGTAGTGTTGGTCACTTTAACGCTTACTACACGCTTGTTGGAAGCAGCGTCAAAATCAATATAAAACGGAGTAATGGCTATATTTGCAAAAGCCGGTGTCAATGCCATGATTGAAAAACACAGCACAAGACAAAGAAATAATTTGATACGCATAGCATACACTCTGGTGTTGTTAAGAATCGAACCTGATTATTTTTGTATGATTCGATGAATATCGCAACATATATGTGTATGCAGTATAGATAGTAGATAGAGCGTATCACGGGTAGGTAGAATCTCCGCCCCTACCCTTTTGTCATTCCCGCGCAGGCGGGAATGACAGATTGTAGAGATTGCGACTCTACCTAATATAAAAATGCTCTAGGAATTAGGAGTTAGGACGTACTGTTTGGAGTACGCCCTAATCACCCGAGAGATTAAACAGCCAATTTTGCGGCTGCTTTAGCTTTTGGCGCAGTACTTTTCTGTTCCCTCGCCAAGCCTTTACCCAGAAGTTCTGCTTTAAGGTCAGGACCAAAACCTGGTCTTAAAATTCTAATTATCTCTGGAAGAGCTTGTATAATGAGCGGCAAAAGCACAAGGGCAATTTTAATTCCCTGCTCTTGTGTAAGATTTGCCTTACCTGTCATACCTTTTTTCATAATAAGCCTCCATAAAAATGTATTATTAATAAACTCTGAACCATAATTATATTATACACCATAATGACGAAAGTATTTAATAAAAAAATATGATAAATTACAGATACTTATGAGGCTATCTTAACTAGGAAAGAGCGTATCTTGTCAAACACGCCTTCCGCCTGAAAAACAGCGTTGTGCGGCACGTTGTTCAGCACCATAAAATCTACATCGCTCTTGAACAATCCGGACAACTGCTCTGATGATGAAAACGGCACTATTTCATCACGGCGAGACGCAATAATCAGAACAGGACTGGTAACTTTTGGAGCGAACTCATCAGAAGGCAGCCTCTGCCGCACTATCCTTCTCATAGGGCCTTTGAATATCGGAAACGCATTGTTATAAAGATCAAAGCCGTTGGCATAAGGCGCAGCAAGAATCAATCCCGCCACCGGACGATGAGCTGCCAGATACACTGCACTGCCTGTTCCCAAACTGTAGCCCATAGCAACAATGCGGCTGGTATCAACGCCCGGGAGCGTGACAACCCAGTCGTACACTGCAAGCGCATGTTCGTACATCTTCAAATAATGGTTGCGTCCGTCATTAATCCCATACCCTTCATAATCCACAAAAAGATAGTGGTATCCCGGGAAATACTGCCACTGCCCCAGCTCTTCATGGTTGCGCAGATTGCGATATGAAACCTCGGCATTGCCACCAAAGTAGATAACCAGCGGAGCTGGCTCATCACTCACTTTGCGCATCATGCCGTGACGAGTTATACCGTTTGCGTCAGTAAACTTGACCTCGTGAAATCCGGGTCTGCCTTGCAAAAATTCGCGGCTTTCCTCGTCGTGTATATTAAGAAAGAACATTCTGTCCTGCACCACATATGCAGTCCCGTACAGCATCACCAGTAAACTCAAAACAGTCAGCATACCTGAGCCGACTCGATTCACCCACGGTTTTATACTGCATTTTTGATTTATAAATTTCCCCAGACCGCTGAGCATGAGGTTCAACAGCAGAACTGCCGCTATAATTACAGCAAACTTCAAAACCATATAATCCACATCTAAAAACAAAAAAAGTCCGGCAACGCTGATAATTGCGGCGCAAAATATCACAAGCGATGATGTTGTTTTATTCATGGAATTTAGCCCTCCGATTCATACATAAATAGTAGCAGCCGTTTTTGCAGATGTCTCGTATATTCGAAGAGAATTCAACATAGTATGCTTTTCTTCCATAGTTTCTTAAATTTGTCGGTTTTGAAACTCTTTTACTTCTTCCAAAGAGAAAAAGACCGGCTTTTTATTTTTGCGGAATCGTTCGACTTCCTGATCAGCTCCTTGCGATGCGCCTGCTATGCGTAAACAGGCATCGCAACGTTCGCTCATCGCAAGAGATAAAGGCATCATGATACGGTCAAAAGCATCTGGGCGAGCGTCTGTTTGGATAAGAGGAATGGCACAGTTAACCCCTATAACCGGCGTTAAACCCATCTCAAAAACAGCCAAAGCCGCTTCATTGAGCTTCTCAAGATTTTTCTGCCTCTGCGCTTCCTCTGTGCCACCCGAAGAATAAGGGCCGGCAATCATAACCCATTTTATGCTTTTCTTGCTGTTTTCCACACCGTCACCTTATTTGCTTGTAAAGGACTCTACTCTAAAGGATTATGAACTGAACTATTCCCTATGTCTATACCTATGTATATATTATCTTCAACTGTGAAAAGATTAGGAATATAAAAAATGCTTTTTTATGCCGATATGCATATACACTCAAAATATTCCCGCGCAACTTCCAAAGACTGCGATCTGGAAGGACTCGCAATGTGGGCGCAGAAAAAGGGATTGAGCGTTATATCAACAGGAGACTTTACGCATCCGGCTTGGTTTAACGAGATAAAAGAAAAATTGACTCCAACAGGCAACGGAGTTTTTAGCCTGAAAGACTCCAGCAGTCCTGTGAAATTCCTGCTTTCTGTTGAGATTTCCACCATATACAAACAAGGCGATAAAACAAGAAAAGTTCATCATGTAGTGTTTGTGCCTGATTTTGAAAGTGCGGAAAGGTTAAGGCAAAAACTGAGTGCTGTCGGAAACATACGTTCTGACGGGCGTCCGATACTGGGTTTGAATTCAAGAGATTTGCTTGAAATTACGCTCGAAGCAGGCGAAGGTTCGTTTATAATTCCTGCGCACATTTGGACGCCATGGTTCTCTGTCCTTGGTTCAAAATCAGGGTTTGACTGCATAGAAGATTGCTATGCAGATCTTGCCGGCCATATTTTCGCACTGGAAACAGGCTTGTCCGCTGACCCTGAAATGATCTGGCGAGTCTCAAGTTTAGATAAATACAGACTGGTGTCTAATTCCGATGCGCATTCTCCGTCTAAACTTGCGCGCGAAGCCACTATTTTTGACACAGAGCCAGACTATTTTAGTATCTTAAAAGCACTAAAAACCGGTGAAGGATATACGGGAACAGTAGAATTTTTCCCGGAGGAAGGAAAATACCACGAAGACGGTCATCGAAAATGCAATATACATCTGTCCCCCGAGGAAACCGTTAAATTGAACGGCATCTGTCCTGTATGCAATAAGCCGCTGACTATAGGGGTTTTGCACAGAGTCAATGAGCTGGCTGACCGTAAAGAAGAAATTATTCCGCCGTCTACAGCAGGAAAAGTAGTAAGCCTTGTGCCTTTACAGGAAATCTTGTCTGAGATTATGGGAGTGAGAGCTTCCAGCAAGTCGGTAGTTCATGAATATGAAAAATTAATACAAAAATTAGGTCCGGAGCTTTCTATTTTAACGAATGTCCCTGCGGAAGAAATATCAAAAGTTCATTCGTCAATACTGGCAGAGGGAATTTTGCGCTTAAGAAAAGGTAAGGTCATCAAACAGCCGGGATTTGACGGAGAATACGGAGTTATAAGGCTGTTTGAACCAAACGAGATTAAAATGAATTTTTCATTTGATTTAGGAATGCCCGTAGAAGCATCAGCCGCAAAAGCACTTCCGGCTGCATCGCCGGTGCCAATCGTCAAAGCCCTGCCCCAGCGCACTGCTGATGCACCTCAAGGTCTTGACGAACATCAGCTAAAAGCAGTAGAGAATAAGGCGCGGCAGCTTCTTATTGTTGCAGGACCCGGCTCAGGCAAAACTACAGTACTGACACAGCGTATTGCATATCAGGTTAAGCAAAAAAATATTCCTCCGGAAAACTGCCTTGCCATAACATTTACTCGCAAAGCAGCGCAGGAAATGCGCAGCAGACTAAACTTGCCCGGAATTAATATTCATACTTTCCACTCGCTTTGTTATGCGATTTTAAAAGAAAATTCCTCTGACGATTTCACAGTTGCAGCCGAACCCGGAGAAGGCATAATAACTTTTGACGACCTGATTATAATTACTGTAAAATTTCTTGAAGATAATCCCGGCATTGCAAAATCATATCAAGAGCGTTTTAAATATATTTCAGTCGATGAATACCAGGATATTGACGAGAACCAATATAAACTAATCAGGCTGTTAGCCCCGCCGGACGGGAATCTGTGCGCAATAGGCGATCCCAACCAAGCGATTTACGGCTTCAGAGGCGGTGATGCAAAATTTTTCAACAACTTTACTCAGGATTATACCGGAGCACAAATAATTAACCTCAAGAATAACTATCGTTCAACCGGAACCATTGTTAATGCCTCAAATCAGATGATTAACTCATACAACATAACTTCAAAATACGATAAGCCGCATGAAAAAATCTTTATTCACACAGCTCCTACTGACAAAGCAGAAGCGGAATTTATCGTCAGTACTATTGAAAATCTGATTGGCGGGCACAGCTTTTTTTCCATTGACTCTGAAAGGTCTTCGGGCGAAGAGAGTAATTTTTCTTTTTCGGATTTTGCTGTTTTGTACCGCACATCAACCCAGCTGCCGCCCTTGATTGAAGCACTGAAGAGATCCGGCATGCCTTTTGTTAAGCTGTCCAATGATTTGCTGTGTGAGAAAAAACCAATTCGTAATCTCTTGAATCGATTATCGGATGCTGAACCGATGATAGAACAGCTCAACAGGCTTTCTCTGGAATTCTCAGATGAAATTGAAGATTATATTCTGAAATATCTGGTTGAGCTGGCGCAAACTCACAGTACTAAAGATGAGTTCATTCCTGCAGCATCTCTTTTAACAGAAATTGATACTCTCGATAAAAGAGCCGACAGGATTTCGCTGTTGACGCTGCATTCCTCTAAAGGGCTGGAGTTTAAATGTGTGTTTATAGCGGGTCTGGAAAACGGTATTATCCCTCTTTACCGCGCCAAAGAGCCTAACGAAATCGCAGAAGAAAAGCGTTTGTTGTATGTAGGCGTAACCAGAGCCGAGCAGAGATTATTTTTAACCCGCGCAGTTAAAAGGAAATGGCTTGGCACCTACAAAAACTTGGAGCCCTCGCCGTTTCTGGAAAAAATTGAAAATGAGCTTTTTTCTTTGAGTGAATTTGAAAAAGTATACAAAGAAAAAGAAAGTACGGATCAGCTTAGTTTGTTTTGAGATTTTTTAAAATTTCATCTACATGACCATCTACTTTGACATTTTTCCATTCTTTTTGGATTTTACCGGTTTTATCCAAAAGAAAAGTTGAGCGGATTATGCCGAGAGATTTCTTACCGTACATTGATTTTTCGCCCCAAGCACCAAAAGCTTCGGCAAGTTTATGTTCCGGATCTGAAAGCAGAATAAAATTCAATTCATGTTTTTCCTGAAAGCCCTTGTGACTTTTTATACTGTCCGGACTTACTCCGATTACAACTGCTTTTGAAGTTAGGCTGTTGTAATTATCCCTAAAATCGCAGGCTTCCTGAGTGCAGCCCGAAGTATTGTCTTTAGGGTAAAAATACAAAACAACTGTTTGACCTTTGAAATCCTTGAGAGAATATTCTTTCTCAGAGCCGCTCTCATCAATGCCTTGTAATTTTATATCTAAGTAAGTCATAGGCTTTCCTTTAGTTAGTTGGAATATTTGCAGGTAGCATTAATCCGTTCTCTATACAAGAGTCGGGTTACAGAAGTATTCTTGCACAGATAATTCTCAAAGTATAAAAATTCGTTTTCTTACAAAAACCGAATTAACCATAAAAATCCCCAGTTTCTCTATATATTCCGCAGTCGGCAAAATGTTTTCATATGGCGCCGGCACCAAAATTTAATATTGAGCTAAATACTTTTTAGCCAATTACATATTCGGTTTTTTATAACATTTCGCAATCTGCGTTCGGGATACTGTTTATAGTAAGCTTTTTCATAGTATTTAGCTGCTGCTTGAAAGTTTGCCCTAATCGCAATTGCTCTTTTCCTGCGTTCATTTTTATAGATACGGTTTCCTTTATCCATTCCAAATTTAATTTGACAATCTATCCGTGTCCCATATTTTGTTGGTCTGTCGTTACTATAATAAAGTCTCTGAGCTATCTCTGCTCTATTTTCATAATTACGTACTTTTTCTAACTCAGTCGATCCAGCTAACCCTAAATCGTCTTGTTCTGGGAGCTGTCTTCGGTATTCTCGCACTTCTTTAGTCAAATATTCTTCTGTTCTCTTAAAAAGTACCATAATGAGTCATCTTTCTAAAAAGCGTGGATTGCCACTCGAATCTCCGAAGGAGCGACTTGTCCTCCGTAGCTTCGAAGAAGCAAAGGAGGAAGAGTGGGGGGTGCAACAGGGATTGAACCTGTGACCCCTACCGTGTGAACCAACCAAAAAGCAAAGAAATACAGCAAAATCAAAGTGTTATAGTGCACAAAAGGTCATAAAATGTCGTCTTGTGCAACTCTTTACTCGCACATGACTCGCACAAATGCGAATTGACAGTCAATAAGGATAAGTTTGCAGTATAATCATAGAGTTATCATGGATTATATTACAGAGAAGAGTAAAAATCTGATTTCATCTTTTTAACTATTTTTGCAAAATAGCTTGACATTTAGGGCAGTTAGTGCTATTCTATAGATAGTAGAAATGTCGTGTTTTTGTAAAAGGAGTAAAAATGTCCAGACTGTCAACATTAAAAGACAGGGTACAGTACCGAATAAAAAAGAGCAAGGAAAGCGTTTTCCTTGTGAAAGATTTTGCCGATCTGTCTGACCGTGATCAAATCCTGCGGGCTTTAAGGGAGCTCATGCAGGATAACGTTTTGCTGCGTGTTGGAAAAGGCGTTTACACCAAAACTCGCCCGTCCGTTCTTTTCGAAGGCAGCTATGTACCGCAGGATAACTTACGCGCCATTGCGATTAAAACGATGAAAAAGCTGGGCATCAAGGTTATACAGACTCCTGCCGAACGCGCCTACAACAGCCGTCTGACAACACAGGTTCCAAATACGAACATCATTGGCGTTAACAAACGCGTATCCCGCAACATTAGTTTTGAAAGGGCAAGTATACGTTATGAAACAGTTAACCAAGCAAATTATTGATGAAGTTTTTGCCAAAACAAACATCAACCAATCCTATCTTGAGAAAGACTGGTACATGGTATATGTTCTGGAAATCATTTCTTCGCTGAACACCGATACGCTCAAGGCTGTTTTCTCAGGCGGCACTTCTTTGTCCAAAGGATACGGCATCATCAATCGTTTCTCTGAAGACATTGATTTTTCAATAATAGGTCTTGACAACAGCAGCCGGAAAGAACGGAGCAGATACAAAGACGAACTTGTCAAAGCGATAAACGCTACCGGAATATTGAGTGTCGAGGAAGACAGCATTTTTTCCCGTGATGAGAACAGGTTTACTAATTTTTATATCAATTACCCTAAAGAATTTTCTCTTGAAGATTCATTGAGGAGTAACTTAAAATTGGAATTAAACTTCAAAACAACATACTTAAAGCCGGTTTCCAAGAAAATCACATCTTTTGTCCAACCATATTTTTTAGTCATTTTGATATAAAATTCACGCTCAAACGGATCTTTGCATTTTTCCAATATAACAATGTTTTTTGACCAGCTTATTTCTGCCACCATTGGCGGCAGAATAGTTTTTTCTACTTCTTGCACCATTGGTGCGAGATTTGTATTATCAATTTCTGCACCCGATGTTTTCAGTTTTGACTTTTCAATTTCTCGCACTGATAGTGCGAGATTTGAATATTCAATAAAAAATGTCCGCATCCGCCAAAGATTACTGGCAGAAAATCCTTTAATCCCAGGGAACTCTCTTTGAAGCTCTTTTGCCAAAATTTCAATGACGGATTTCCCCCATCCCTGTTCTTGCTGTTTGCGATCAATTTCCTTTCCGATTTCCCAATAAAGCTGTATTAACTCCTTATTAACCTTTTTCATCGCCTCGTATTGTCTGCGATATATAAGGTCTTTGATTTCTTTAATAAATGAGCCGTATTGCAAAAGCTGATTTTCCATTATTTTGCTCCCTCTAAATCTGCAATATTGGATAATTGTAGGCACTATCGTCGATTTGTCCAGCTTAAACAACAAGCTCAGACAGTTTACGGAGATAGTACACATCCGTCATCATTAAGAGATGCGAGCAAGAGCCAAAGGCAGTGTAAAAGACTGCATTATTACAGCTGTAATAATATTTCAGAATTTTCAAGTCGCTAAGTTATTGAAAACTCTGGTGGGTGCAACAGGGATTGAACCTGTGACCCCTACCATGTCAAGGTAGTGCTCTACCGCTGAGCTATGCACCCACATTATTAAGCCACACCAGTATTTAGAGCTTATGTTTCCTTTTAGCAAGCGAAATTTTTACAATTAATCTAAAATGTTCTGCCCACTCGTCCTCCAGTTTCCAGTTCCCTCGCAAGATGAAGCTGGGGTGATATGTGGCTAATACCCGCACTCCTTCACAAAGCCTGCTATCCGTTATCTTCCCCAGACTGTCTTTCAATGTATCCTTGCCTGTCAATCCCCACAATGCTGTTCTGCCCAGCGCAACTGCTATTCTAGGCTTCTTTTTCTTCAGCATTTTCGCCAAATTTTTCAGCTCCCCCACGAACTCTGCTTTACAAAACTGCCCCCCCAGTTTTCCGTATTGTTTTGCTATTTTGATTTTTTCTGTTTCGCTTTTTTTTGCAGATATAAAGAACTCACCGACCTTATTGGCAGGCGGTCTGTATCTGAACACATTCGCTATTATTGTTTTTTCCCGCTCAATACCGGCATTCGCAAGCATCTTGTCCAAGAGCTTCCCGCTCCTGCCTACAAACGGTTTTCCTAATCTAACTTCTTCCGCTCCGGGTGCTTCCCCTACCAGTACTATTCCATTCCACTCTGCCACTACTTCAGGAAAGCTATATTCAACAAGCGTCTTCATACCTTAAACGTGAGAATTTGATAATAGTCCCCGAAAATTTTTTTTCTTTTAATTAATTTATCAGACAGCTTTTCCGGAACCCAATCTTTTATCTCATCAGTTTTCCATATATCCGGCGCGAACGGTTCTAAGAATCTCAAAAACGGCAAGTATATATACCTAAGCGGGTGCCACCATTTAGGCTTTGAAAACTCTACAATCACTATTTCTGCTCCGGGCTTTGCGACTCTCAACGCTTCTTCCAGAGTCTTATCCCTTGCCTCCTTTGGCAGCTCATGCGGCAAAAAGAACAGCATGACTCTGTCAAACTCTTCATCGGAAAATTTCAAATCAGACGCATTCATATTTATCAAGTCCACCGAATGATTCTCCGGCAGCTTCCTGTTCAAATTAGCCAATTGGTGCTTTACAACGTCTATGACCGTCAGTTTTCCGCTGTCTTTGGATATCTTTTCCCAAAACATAGGAGTCAATGCTCCGTATGCGCATGACATTTGCAGCATACTTCCGGACAAATCTTTCCCAAATGCCGACAAAGCCTCATTCCGCAGCTTCTTATAATGGAACCATAATATTATATCTATGAACAGTTCTCTTTCCCAGAACTCGACTGCCCAAGGTCTTACATACGCCCACCAGTACGTTTTCTCTAAATATTCCGGCACGACAATATTCGCATCTTCCTGTACTCTGTCATAATGTTCGGGCAGCAACTTCGGCATTGATTTCTCCTAATTTTTAATTCCTAATTTAACCACTTTAATATGTTCTGCAAGTTCTTTTATCACTCTCGCAATCACTTCGTCCCAGTCATTTCTTTCCGCCTGTCTAAACAGCCTCATGCTGTTATACCAGAAGGTGTCTTCTTTATCCATCAGCCACCGCCAGTCCGGCGAAAACGGTATAAGAGTCCATACCGGCTTGCCCATAGCCCCTGCAAGATGCGCTACTGACGTATCGCACGATATTATCAAATCCATTTGCGCAATATACTTTGCCGTATCGGAAAAATTATTCAATTTCTTAGACAAATCTTTTACTCTGTATTTCTCTATTCTCTCTATGTCTTCTGCGGAAATATCTCTGGTAAAATTGTAAAACTCAACTTGAGACTCCTGTTCATTGCCTGTATAGTAACTTTTGAACAACCGCTCTATCGATGACAAAGCTATATCGCGGTACGCACTGTTTTCATACAGGCTGTTGCCAGCCCAAACCACTCCTACGGCAACCGGATTATTATCGCCCTGCCCCTTTAGATACCTTCTAAGCTCCAGCAAATCTTTATCGTCAATAGCGGGCACCGGTATATACGGCTTGCCGGATATGCGCTCGGGCGTCATCTCTAAATAATACGGCAAATCAAACAGAGATGTCTGAACATCAAACTCATTCTGCTCCTTAGGAGGCTTTGTTATCACATAATCAGCCAGCCCTGCAGATTCCATAAGCTCTTTCAGAGGGTGCCTTGCTAATAAAGCCACCTCTGCTCCGTAACTCTTGAGGAGAGGCAAAAACCTGCTCATCATTATCACATCGCCGTAACCTTGTTCTCCCACTGCCAATATCTTTTTACCCTGTATGCTCTCGCCTTTCCACACTGCGCTTGGAAACTCGAACCTCTTATGCTTTTCCGGCCTTTTAAACCTAGCCCTGTAATGCGCAAATCCTCTTTCGTAGTCTCCCTTTAACAGCTCCAATATAGCCAAGTCCCAGTGATATGTGCTGTATTCTTCCTCTTCAACAAACCTCGTGTCTTCATTTTCTATCTTAGCTCCTGCAAGCTCTATTGCCTTGTGAGATATTGCCTCCGCCTCATCAAGCATTCCTATTTTCTGATACACGCAGCTCAGCATATTCCATACCGGCGCAAAATCAGGCTTAATTTTTATAGCGCACTCCAGAGCTTCAAGAGCGCTCTCTTCCTGATCAAGACGATTAAGTGCCAGTGCCAATGCTATAAACGCACCCAGATTATCCGGTGCCAGTTCTATAGCTTTCACAGCTTCATCTCTGGCTTTCTCTATGTTGTTATTTCTGTAATACATCTCGCTGAGCTGAACACGGCTTGTTGCGTCCTGAGGCTGTAAGCGCACTGCTTTTTCCAAAGCCTCTTCCGCCGCCTTAAAATTATCCAGTTTTATCAGCACCTGAGCCAGCTTGAAATGCGCATCGAAGAGATTGGGCTCTACCTCAGCCGCAGCCGAAAAATAGTGTCCGGCATTTTTATAATCCTCGAGCTCGCAGTACGCATTGCCCAAGTGCATTTTAAACAGCGGGGTCTTCGGATCCAATTGTTCGGCTGCTTTGAGCAAGCTAAGTCCTTCTTTGAAATCTTTTTTAGAAACTAAAAGCGTCCCCAAGAGCGCAAGAGCATCAGGATTATCCGGCTCGTCTCTGAGAACAGAGCGGTACAACGCAATAGCAGCAGCAAGGTGTCCGCTGTTATGAAAGTCTATTGCTTGTTGTAAAATAGATGACATAACTGCATATTGCGGGATATTCTGTTGTAATGCAATAGTTTTAATGAATTAACTATATTTGTGCACCCTGCCCTTCCAATCTTCGATAATTAGTTCGCCTCCCTTCTGCTCCTGAATGAAAGCAGACTCCAAAGGACACTTGCCGAAGCCTCCGGGTATGTCAATTATGTATCTGGGCTGGCATATTCCGGAGATATTGCCTCTGAGCCTCTTTACCAGCTCTTGTCCTGTTTCTATGGGAACCCTGAAATGGCTGATGCCCTTTGCCTTATCCAGATGATGCAGATAATGAGGAATAATCCTGTTCTTGGCAAAAGTCTTCATGAGTTCAGCCAAAACATCGTAACTGTCATTGACTCCTTTAAGCAGAACGCTCTGAGACAATATAGGAATTCCTGCGTCTATAATCTTGGCGCACGCAAGCCTTTCTTCCTCTCCTAGCTCTTTGGAGTGGTTGCAATGAAGCATTATGTAAACTGCTTTTCTGCATTTCAGAACTCTAATCAATCCGTCAGTTATCCGTTTAGAATCCGCTACAGGAGCTCTGGTGTTTATTCTTATAATCTTCACATGTTCAATATCGCAAATCTTGTCTATGATAGTTTTCAGCTTTTTATCAGACAGCGTTAAAGGATCGCCTCCTGATAAAAGCACTTCGCTTACCTCTTTGCGTTCACGTATATATGCAGCGGCGTTATCTATGTCTTGCTCGGAAGCAAGAAATCCTCCGCCGACAGTCTGATTAAGAAGCCGCTCTTTTCTAAAACAGAACCGGCAATTAACTTTGCACGCATTGGTCACCTTCAAAAGCACTCTGTCCGGATAACGGTGAACAACTCCGGTCATAGGGCTGTCTTTCCAGTCTCCTATAGGATCGGCAAGCTCATCTTCTTTTACTATAAGCTCCCTTGCATCAGGGACAAATTGAAGTCTTACAGGCTCCGCATCTATTTTTTTCAACACAGAGGAAGGAATAAGCACCGGATACTTTTCGATTACCCGTTCTATAGCGTCAATATCCTCTGTTTCCTTAATAAGCCCCAGCCCTTGAAGCTCTTTCAAAGAAGTGCATGCTTTGTTTTCGCTGTCATTATAAACACAGCCATGAATAGCACTCACAGCAAGCATATCAACCCGCTCATTTTCCTCTAAGCCGCTGTGTCCCCTCACCCAGATAAACTCTACTTTATGCTGCTCGGCAAGCGCGCATAGCTTTTGCCATAAGTCTTCATTCTTTACCGGCTTCTTATCCGCTGTTTTCCAATTATTCTTTTTCCAGCCATGTATCCACTCTGTAATGCCTTTTTGAACATACTGACTGTCCGTATACAGCTTAACTTCAGAGCTGTTCCTTAGAGCCTCAAGCCCCTTTATCGCAGCGGTAAGCTCCATTCTGTTGTTGGTAGTATCAGGCTCCCGCCCTGAAAGTTCTTTCTCAAACTCGCCGCAGCGCAAAAGCACTCCCCAGCCTCCAACTCCGGGGTTTCCGCTGCAAGCTCCGTCAGTCCAAATTTCTACTATCGCCATTTAAATAACTTTACATGATTGCTTTAAAGAAGTACTTTTAGATTATAAACAACCTTAAGACAACAAAAAATGAAAATACTTTTTATTACTTCTAACAGACTGGGAGATGCAGTCCTTTCTTCCGGAGTATTAAGCTATTTGCTAACAACATATCCGAAAGCCGAATTTACTATAGTACACGGAGCTTACTGCGGCGATCTTTTTACCGCAGTTCCCAGATTGGAAAAGCTGATTGTACTGAAAAAACAGAAATTTAATAAACATTGGTTAATGTTATACCTTAAATGCTTCACAACACGGTGGGATTTAGTCGTAGATCTAAGAAACAGCATAGTCTCTCGATTGCTTTTCTCTAAAGAAACCAAAATCTTATCAAAAAGACTTGAGAAACTGCATAAAGTTGAAGAAAACGCATCAATACTAGGCATAGATTACGTGCCTGAACCGGAAATCTGGATTGACCCGAAGGTTGAAAAAGAGGTCAATCAGCTTATTCCGGACAATATTCCTATAATTGCTATATGTCCTACAGCTAATTGGGTTCATAAACAGTTGCCTATGGAGAGTTGGTTGACGCTTATTCCTATGCTGCTGAAAGATGGCTTTTCTATAATGATTCTATCAAGCGCAGAAGAACAGAATCAGCTTGAGCCTTTATTTCAAATCATTCCGACTGACAAGCTGATTCCGGTAATAGGAAAAAACATACAGTTCGCATGCGCCTGTATTAAAAAAGCAAAAGCGTATATTGGCAATGATTCCGGACTTATGCATATAGCCGCCGCACTAAAAGTACCTACCATAGGGCTTTTTGGTCCCGGCTATCCTGAACACTATGCGCCTTACGGAACCCACTGCGCCGTAGTAAAAACTAAAGAATCCAGAGAAGAGCTGTTAAAGATACTGGCAAAAGGCATTCCGGAGAAGCACCTTATGCACAGTATTAGACCGGAGGATATTTTTACTGCCGTTATGGGTATAATGGAAAATTGAAAATGGAAAATTGAAAATGAGTGAAAATATAAAAAGGCTTTTGGAGGTTATGGATAAATTACGAGATCCCGATACCGGCTGTCCGTGGGATATAAAACAGACGTTTGCCTCTATCGCTCCTTATACCATAGAAGAAACATACGAACTCGTAGAGGCAATAGAAAATAACGACATTCCCAACATCAAAGAAGAACTGGGAGACGTGCTGTTTCAAATAGTCTTCCACGCTCAAATGGCAAAAGAATCCGGACTGTTTGATTTTTACGAAGTAGCAGACTGTGTTGCAAGCAAGATGATAGAAAGACACCCTCATGTTTTCGATACAAGAACAGTAAAAGATGCGGACGAAGTTTTGTTGAACTGGGATAAAGATAAACAGGCAAAGAAAAAACAATCACGAGTCATGGAAGGCATAAGTACGGCAATCCCTGCTTTAACCAGAGCCATGAAGCTGCAAAAAAGAGCCTCAAGAGTCGGATTTGACTGGGACAATGCAGACGGAATCATAGCTAAAATAAAAGAGGAAATAGGAGAGTTGGAAAAAGAAACAGCAAAAGACTCTAAAGAACATATCCAAGAAGAACTGGGAGATGTTCTGTTCGCAGTAGTAAACCTTTGCAGAAAGCTGGGCGTAGACCCGGAATCCGCCCTCCGCCAAACAAACCGAAAATTCCAAACCCGCTTCACCCACATAGAAACAGCACTGGAAAAATCCGGGAAAAGAATTCAAGACGCAAGTTTGGAAGAAATGGAAGCCCTGTGGCAGGAGGCGAAGGAAAGTGTGGAGTGTTGAGAGTGGAGTGTGGAATTGGTATACATGCTCTAACTCCACACTCAACACTTTTTTTACTACTCATTTTCCTTGTTAGCATCAACAGTCTGACTAGAAGTAGCAGCTGAGAAATAATTCTCTAACTCCTCAAGCCTGCGGCGTTCTTCCATAGAGTATGCACCGGAGGCTCTCACAACAGTATGTATTGCGGATAACGCTTCTCTGGCCGCTGCCTCTGTCGTTCTGGTCAACAACATCGGTATTGTTTTAAGTGCATTCCTTTCATCTAAATTAAGCAGTCCGTGCTGCGTTTTCATAAGATCCCTAAACTCGGAATTCGACAGCTTAGGCAAAACTTTACTGGCATCACAAAGCTGCCTCAGCATCCTAAACTCCCTCTCATCAAAACCGTTTCCGCCTCTGACCACATACAAAAGCCCTCTCATCAAAGCCTCGGGCAGCCCGCCTTTAGTCGCAGAGTTCAACAGCTTCGCCATACGAGTCTTAATGTTGCGTTCTCTCTCCAACCCAAACGCAGCATACCGCGCATACACTTCTCCGTCCAATAACCCGAAAAATGCCTGTGTGAACTTGTCTCCGTAAATCTCAAAAAACAGCTTTTCAGTAAGCATGTCTTTCGCTTTATGATACACATTAAGATTAGCAATAATAGTATCGGATATTACTTCTTGCAGATTCCAGAAAAAATTGCCTTCAGATACCGGTCTTCTATTGGCTTTTACGCTCTCTATTATCTTAGGAGTTACCCATGACAGCAGCATGTTTTCATCAGAGAACATTTTATAGCGTACCCTTATAGGGTGCAGATTCCTTACGACTTCCGCCGTATCGCTGTTGGAACATGCCCGCACCCAAGGAGAAACATAAGTCTCGTACAGTCCCAGCATACTCTCGGACACTCTCTTAACAGCATAAAAGCACCTGTCGTCTTCTTCGCTGTTGCCTCCGATAGCTCTTATGTCATCAAGCTTCCGCTCTTCAAATCTGATAACATAATCTCCGGATGCTAATCCTGCGTGCTCAGTGCTGTCATCTTTCGTAATCACAACTGCCTCGTACAGTCCGGGCGGCAGCGATTCTATCAAATTGAGATTGCTCATAAACTTCTCATGCTCTTTGGTAGACACAGAGCTGGACACAAATATTCCCAAGTGCCCTATAGTTTCGTGCAGCGCGTAAATTATAGTCTGTCCGGAAACTATAATTTCTTCGTCTGTTTTGAAGCCGTCCGTTATCCAGCCTAACGCCTGCTGAGGAGGCGTTATATCGTCTCCGTAAGAGCAGAATACCAATATAGGAGACTTAATATTCCGGAGGTCAATCCGCAGTCTATCGGACGTTCTTAACCTTGCGCCGCTCAGTCTGTTGCCTATGAACAAGCCGTTTACTATGAACTGTATTTCTTTTTTGTTCAGGAATACCGGGCTTCCCCACCACTTTTCAAAATCAAGAAAACGCTGTACTTCCGTGTCTATCTTAGAGTACAAATTGTGCGCTTTTTTCCAGTACGTATTAGCAGGATTAAGCCTTTCAAAATTCGATACAAGCCATGCTCCGTCAAATAACCCGTTGCCCAAATCACTCATAAAAGCCGACACCCATGACCCAAGAGCCAGACCGCCCTCGTACCTCATCGGGTTCTCGCCTCTAACCCCCATCCAATACGACATAGGAGCACCGGGCAGTACCAGCACTCCGACTAATTCGGGATACACGGCAGCGACTATCGCTATCTGCCAGCCTGCCTGACAGTTTCCGATAAGACACGGTTTCGGTGCCTCCGGGTGCATTTCTATGACTTTAGATATAAAAACAGCCTCGGCATTGCACACGTCTTCTATTGTCTGACCTTCTACCGGCTTAGGAAAAAAGCCCACGAAATAACACGGATACCCCATCTTCAAAGAGCCTCCTATTTCGCTGTTTTCTTTCATTCCTCCAATTCCCGGACCGTGTCCGGCTCTGGGATCAAACACTATTACAGGTCTTTTCTTAGGATCTGTCTCTACTCCTTCAGGCGGCAGTATCTTCAGCAAATAATAATTAACAGGCTTTGCTAAAGTTTTCCCGTCCAAAATCATTTCGTACTTAAAGTATAAAACAGTAGGTTTTTCCTGCTTTTCATACTCTATGTGCGTGTTGCTGCGCTGTCTTAGGACATCCATAAAAAGAACGCTTCTTTGCATAGAGTCAATCCAGTACTCCATTGCCTGTTTAGTAATCTCTAAGGGATGCGTCTGCTTTATAAAGGCTCTCATCAGTCTCTGTATCTTTCCGTTTATCGCAGAGTACTCTTTGTTTACTGTTGTCGGTACCGGTAAGGAACAAAACTGTTTCAGCTCCTCAAAACGCCTGACTGCTTTGGCAAACTCATTTTCTACTATGTGATGAGCTTCCAGTATTTCAGCCTGTTCTTTATCCGGCGTTTTATCATCCTCTTCATACATGATTTCTTCCTTTATAGTTAACGCTTCGCAATATGGTTAACATAATTTAACTAAAATGTGAAGTATGAAATGCGGAGAGAGGCAGCTGCGCACAGATATTATTCAGAAGGCGGGCGTAGTCGCACCGGAGCTAAGGCGTAGGCGGAAGAGTTACGACATCTAACAAATTCCCTACTCCTGCCGCACTAATTTCATAAAAGCCCAAACATAAACCTCAGTATCACAAAACTCACTATGATAATCGAGCACAGTATGCTCAATAAAACAGCTACGTCCCGCCCGGAAGTCATCATAACGCCTTCTGTGTCCGGTATCTGCTTTTGAAGCGTTTCTATTTCCTTTAGTATCCCTTTGTATATCTGCTTAGACAATGCCAAATCTTCTCTGTCCTGCCGTATAAACTCCTGATTGTCCAGCAGTTCAAACAGCCTGCCTACATTGCCTTCCAGCATCAACTGCTCTGCTCTTTCCTGTATCCTTTCACGCATTTCCAAATTCTTATACTCTTCCAGTATGGGCTTCATAACTTGTGAGCCAATCCACTTGCAAAGCCCAGGCAGTTTTTCATTGTCGTATTTGCTTTGTAAAAGTTTAAACACAGTCAGCAAATTGACAGCTTTCTCTTTATTGTCAAAAGAGGATAAATCTACACATACTTTTTCTAAAATAACACCTTTTGCTATCAGGAAGGCTGCAATGTGCCTATCCATAGGCATAGTCGTTTTTTCCTCATTGTTAAGGCCTATCTCTTCCAGCACCTGAATCAGCTGTGAGGGCTTCAGCACATAATATTTTTTTACTATCGGACTTAAACACGGAATACTCTGATTCCCTTCATACACAGCTCTTTCTATGCCGTTCCCATACGTTGCCTTGTTTACAGCAGCCCTCATCTTCTCAAATACTTGCATCACGGATGTTAAATCCTGCGCCGCATCTTTTTGCCTCTCCAACCAGGTAATAGGCAGCAGACTGCCTATTACCTCAGACAGAACTTTCGTAGATTTATTATTCACTATAGCTTCCGCCAGCATCACCGGTATTCCCCTAGGCATAACGCTAATCTCTTCGTATCTTATAGGAGCATTCGAATCTAAAATTACATTCACAGTAGAAACCAGCTTGCTTTTATGATTATAAGGGCTGTTTTCCTGCTTCAAATGCCGCACAGCATCTCTTATATCGTCAGCCTTATCTTCATCTAGTATGGAACGCTCTATCCATTTTTCAAGATTATCATTTTCTATTTCTTTTGCCGCTTCCTGAGGGTTCTCGCCGAATGCGGCTGCAAGCGGAGGCACATACCAATACTCCTTACCCATGAAAGGAAAACTTCTTACTGCTTTTCTCCACTTGTCATTGCTCCTGCGCATATACTTTCGGCTTTCCATATGATTCATCAGATCTGCGGCAGTAATTCTGCTGCCGGCATCATCTGCTAAAACGCCTTTGAGAATTTCCGTATATGACGAAGCTATTTTTACTCCCTGCATGACTGCGGCAAAGCTGCCTGCCTCCCGCTTCATGCTGATTATCTCTGCATCAGTCTTCCCTTCAAAGGGATCTCTGCCCAAAAGCAAATGCGCCAGAACAATTCCAAATGCATAAGCATCATCTGTATAATGACCAGGGCCTCTTCCCAGAGGCTGCGCTATAGAGCGTTCTATATTCAAAAAACTTACAGGCTGTATGGCAGCGTGAGGAAACGATAAACACTCTCCTATTTGGAGGCTGTCCTGCGAGCCGGCTCCCCAGTAAATAGTGTCTGTATTAATCCCGTCATGTACTACTCCTGAATTTTGCAGCGTAAACAGCCCGTTTACCATAGAAGTTATGAAGTTTTTAATTGTAGCCTCTTCTTTCAGAGAACTTAGTGCGCTCGGATTCTGCAGCGTTTTAGACAGCCTCGGCTCTATGGGTTTCTGCCACACCAGTACAGTATACCTGTTCCCGTCCGCCCACCAAATTATGCCGGAGGCTATTAGTTTTACTATATTGGTGCTCTCTGTAACCAGCATAGTCTGTATTGTCTCCAGTCTTGTAAGCACGATAGACGTACACACAACAGCGTATAAGCTAAGATAGGTATCTGTCTTGAATCTTGCAGCGTATGCCTTGCCGCCTATGGTATCAAATTCCGGCAGAGGCAGATCCGGGAATATTTCTATATTATTCTTTAACAAAACTCTGTCCATATCAGCCATATTAGGCTGATCTGATACCGAAATTTTTTCATCTTCGTTATACGGAGGTTCCATATCCCACTCCTTCACCAAAATCAGAAACAAACCGCATACTGACAGCATCTTTACAGTCAAAAGACGGTATATATAGTATCTTTTCGTCTGTACGTATAACCGGAAGGCTTGCCCTTTCTCTGCCGTGCGGCACTTGTTTAAAAAGATTAGGACACAATTCTTTTACAATCTTCTTTTTCGGATTGTCCAGCTTAGTTATAAACGCACCTTTTTCTATGGGCACATCTCCTATTTTTACGAGCCACCTGTTGTCCCACAATATCTCCGTGTTGCCGGCTGCAGGAATTTTTTCTTTAATAAGAGAAGCCTCTCTTATTATTTTCACCCACTTTTTAGAAATCACTATAAGGCACTCGTTAAGAGTTTTCACTATTGCTTCTTCTGTTTCTCTCATGACATCATCATACAATTTCATGACAGAATCGTGTCTTGGAGGATATTCGGAAAAATGCACAGTCCGAAGCCCCCGGCTAATAGCTCTTACAGCTATTGCCAAAGGTGCCTCTTGCAGTCCCTTGCGCTTAATATCTATGGTTCCGCTTAACTTCAGCACAGCGTTCTCTGACAGAAAATACCCGGTTATCTTTTCCAGTGCCTCGCTGTCTTCCCTTGCTCTTGAGGCGAGTTTCAGGAGACTCTCTTTGGTCAGCCCTTCTTTCTCCAGCAGCGGCTTCAGTTTTCTTAGCCGCCCTCTTGCGTACTTTTCTTTCTCGTTGCTGGGATCCGTAACATACTCTACTCCGGCTTCTTTGCACACCTGAATAAGCCTGTCTTTAGAGACCTCCAACAGCGGTCTTATGAATTTTATCCCTTTCCGCATTGTTATTTTCGGTATGCCTGCGAGTCCTTTTGTGCCGCTGCCTTTCGCAATCCTCATCAGCACAGTCTCCGCATTATCATCTGCATGATGCGCTATGAACAGATGCGAAGCTCCAAGCTTTTTGCACTCTTCAATCAATAACTCGTAGCGTCCCTCTCTTGCAGTCTCATGCACTCTTGCTGTTATGCCGTCATGCTTTAACTCGAGAACTCTTGCCTCTATCCCCATATGCTCAAGCCTCCCCGCAACAGTTTTCGCCTCTTCAGAAGACTCCGCTCTCAGCTTATGATCTACGATTATCCCTACCAGCCTTGCTTTCCTGTTCCACTCTTTCATGCAGTGCGCAAGTGCCATGCTGTCTGCGCCTCCTGATACGGCTATTGCTATTACTCCGGCAGATGAAATCCCGCCCTCATCACAGCAAGAGGTTATCAGATCTGAAATCTCTTGCTTATCCATTGCCGCAGATTCCTTTTTACTTCGGACACTTCAATCTAATTATCTCTTTATCAGCCCTGTCTCTCACAGTCTTAGATGCATCCGGAAACTTCTGTTTGACAGCCTTCAGAGTTATGCACGCATCAGACACCTCTTTAAGAGCAGACAACGATAATCCCAGCTTCAGCAAACTATCTGGAGCTTTGCCTCCTTTTGGATTTTGCTGAAATGAATCCCTAAATGCAACAGCAGCCTCATCGTATCTATTCTGAGCGTATATAGCTTCTGCGTACCAGTACCTTGCATTGCTGACCAGATTACTTTTAGGGTTTTTATTGATAAAGGTCTTAAAGGTTTTTTCCGCTTCAGAGTACCTGCCCTCTTTAAGCAAAGCCATTGCTTGGTCGTACTGCTGCTGCGCAGTGAGCGGTTTGCTGGGTTCGGCAACAGGAGGCGATAACGGAATAACCTCTTGCTGGTGCTCTGTTTCCGCCGGATTCTCTTGATACGACTGCGCCTGCATCTGCAAGGCATGAATAGCGGCGGCAGAAGCTGAGCCTGCGTTCTCTAATATTGCCAATCTGCTTTCATAGTCATTCTGCATACGCTGGAGAATCTGCTCTAAACTTCTGATAGCGAATTCCATGTGCTCCAGCCTGCCGTTCATGTTTCTTAGTTCGCTCTCTAAAGCGGACACCCTCATCTCAGTACCGACATGATTAGTAGAGATTGTTTCAACTCTGTCGGCTCTGTTCCCGGACGGATAGTACGCCTGAGCAGCCGCATCCGAAGAAAAGCCGGCTGCTAAAAGCAAAAGGATTAAGAATTTTAGATTGCATATAAGGATATTTTTCATGGCAAAGTCTGTCGGCGTTCAGTAAAAACTATTAACTATGATTCGTTTTTACATGGTGAGACAAATTTACCAAAAAATCAAACGCAAAGTTAAGCAGCAACCGGAGCCATATCTATAAGGAAATGGATTGCCTTGTTATAATCATCAGTATGAATGCTGTTTACGCTATTAATATCGAGATGCTGCTGCACAAGAGACAAAACAACGCCTTCATCACAGTTTTTAGCATGAGCTACGTAAGAGACTAAAGCAAGAACAGAGGTCAGTTCTCTATTATTAAGACAAGTATCATCTGTATTATTTGACTGCATGGTTATATTTCCCTTATAAAATTTTTAAAATAAATAGTTAATAAATTATATATAACAATCACTCTAACATAAGCGATACTATCCGAAAATAGGACTGAAAGCAATATAAAAAATCATACTTTTGCATGAAAGTATATTCTTTGTTTGCTTTTTGTACAAAAGCGTGATAAAAAATCTTACTTTTTAGGCAAAAGAGAAGCCTTTATTAATGAAGAGTTAAGGGTTATAATAGTTGTAATAAAATATTAACCATAAAGAGAGTCAAAAGTTATGTCTATAGGTCGCCAAATAAGTGCCGCCAGAAATCTTTTGTTGTGGAATATTTCCGAGTTTTCGGATAAGACAGGGCTTACCAAGGATACGCTCAAAAGAATAGAAGAAAGCGTAGTTCAGCCTCAGGCAAACACGCTGAAAGAAATTCAAAAAGTGTTTGACGAAAACGGCGTAGAGTTCACGGAAAATTTCGGAGTTCGTTTTAAGCCGGAAAATATAACTGTGTTAAAAGGGCCGGACGGATTGCGGGAATTCTTCGATGATGTATATAATTATGTATCCAACAATGGCAACGGTGATATTTTACAAACAGGTGATGACAGCTTTTTTACATCCAATATGGGTGAGTACATTTTTGTTCATGCGGAAAGAATGACAAAGTTAGCAAACGCGAGAAAAGATGTATGTGTGCGTGCTCTATTATATAAAAAAGAAGGCACTATAAAAGAATGCGGCGGCTATACTCAGTATCGCTATTTGCCGCAAGATATTTTTGGTTCTGTTAATTTTTATCTGTATGGAGACAGGCTTGCCATTATCACTTCTCAAACTGTCCCTTCGCCCTTTATAGTAACACATAAGATACCGGAACTTACTGAAGGATATAGAAAACAATTTGATTTTTTTTGGGAACAGGCAGAACCTGTATAGCTATGAAAGATAAAAATCATGATGCCGCAAGCTAAACTATCTGAAAAAGTTGTTGCTGAAGATTCCAGCTTTTTAGAAGCGACTGAGGACTGGTTTTTTAAAATCCAATTCGGGCATATGGGTTGTTTTCTCTACGATTATGATATTCAGGATGATACTTATCGAGGAATTACTGACTGGCACGATTGGGTAGCCAGCGGTTTGGTAACACGAGAAGACGCTCTTTTACAGTATAGCCTTCCTCCATTATCCGACATTCTGGGCAAGGACCGGACTATTGTAGAATTTGGTCCCGGGACAATGAAAGATGCAGAATCTTTATTGTCAACATTTGAATGTCCTAATTATGTTGCTATAGATGTTAATCCTAATGTTCAAGATATAGGGAAAAAATTAGTAAAAGAAAAATTTCCTAATTGTAAATTTGAGTATAGGAATTTAGATTTTTTCAAAGAGTCGGAATTGGTGACAGACACCCCTGCAATAGGGGTATTATTGGGAATGACTATTGGTAATATTCCGTCCCCTATTACTTCTTATGAGCCTAAGGAAAAACTGACATCCGCTTTAAGCAACTTGTCTTCTTTTTTGCCTGATGACAGTTATATGATGATTACAACAGATGTTTGCCAGAATGGAAATACAAACATTAAATATTATAGCCATCAAGTTGTTGATGATCTTTTGCTTAGTCTTTTTTACAGAATGAATGTAGAACTGCCGATGAAAAATTTTGAGCCAGATGCTTTTGAGTACAAACCTGTTTGGATTCCAGAAAGCAGTTTGCTGGCGCATACAGCAATGGCAACCAAAAACCAGCGTTTTAAAATAGCAGGAAAAGAAGTTTGGATTTCCAAAGGCGACTCGTTTCATATACATAATTCTTATAGATTTAAACCTTTTACTTTTGAGGAATGCGCAAGAAAAGCCGGACTATCTGTAGTTCAGTATTGGCAAAAGGAACCTGATACAGTAAGATTATATCTTTTAAAAAAGGAACAGAAATGCACATAGGCCGTCAAATAAGCGCAGCAAGGGGGCTTTTGCTTTGGAATGTTTCGGAACTGGCAGAGCAATTAGGATTGACTAATGATGTTGTTAAAAAGATAGAAAGCGGAAGCGTCCGCCCGCAGCCGGGCACTTTACAAGAAATAAGAAAAATATTCGGCGAAAACGGCGTGGAATTCACAGAAGAATCCGGAGTGTATCTGCGCCCTCAAACAGTAGCTGTTTACAAAGGTCAAAAGGGTTTATGGGATTTCTCTGATAACCTGTACAGCGTGCTTGCAAAACAAGGCGGTATATTTTTACAAACCGGTCCTGTTGAGGAAACCTTTATGCAGTACATGGGCGAGTATTACGATATACATAATGAAAGAATGAAAAGTCTTATTTCTTCGAGAAAAGATATGAAAGGCTATCATCTGCTTAACAGCGCAACCATGCCCGATGTCCGCTTAGATTATCTTGAGTACAGAAGCATGACTCAGGATTTTTTCACAGACGTTTCTTTTTATTCATACGGAGGAAGGCTTGCTATTGCCTCTTTCAGAACAGAACCAGCTCCGACTATTGTAGTACACAACATTCCCTCCATAGCAACTGCATACAGAAAACAATTCATGCTGCTTTGGGATCAGGCAGTACCTGTAAATAATAGATAATAATGCAGAAATGATTAAATATTTTATTTCTGCATTATTATTTATTAATTAATTCAAACCGGCACCCACAATTTAGCCCGTAATCCCCCCAAAGGACTGTCGCTTAAAGAGATGTCTCCGCCGTGGCTTCTGGCAATGTCTCTTGCTATGGATAGTCCCAAACCTACGCCTCCGGTATCGGAATTCCTAGAATCCTCCAGCCTCACGAACGGCTTGAAAATTTCTTCTCTCATGTCATACGGTATTCCGGATCCGTTATCGTCAATGACTATTGACACTACCTTATCGCCGGCCTCCGCATAAATACTGGCTTTGGTGCCGTACCGCAAAGCATTCTCCAAAAGATTAGTCACGCATCTTTTCATCGAATTCCTGCGCGCTATGATTTTAATATCACCTTTCACAGAAAGCTCTACGTTGTTGCTGACTCTTTTCGCAGAAGAGGCTACTTCTTCCAAAAGCTCTTTAACGTCTACGGCGTCAGGAGCTTCGGAACTCTCTTCTCCTTTAGCAAACGCCAGATACGCATTCAGCATCTGCTCCATTTCCGACACGTCCTCCAGTATATCCTTAGTCTCCTGCGATTTGGGCATCATCTCGAGCTGGAGGCGCATTCTCGTAAGCGGCGTCCTCAAATCATGAGACACTCCCGCCAGCATAGCGGTTCTTTGATGAATCTGCCGCCTCAGCCTGTCCTTCATGAGCATCACGGAAGTTATAGCCTTACGCACCTCCGTAGCACCCGCTATATTCATAGTGGAAGAGTAACTGCCCTTGCCGATCTGTTCTGCAAACAAAGCGAGCTGTCTTATAGGCTTTATCTGATTCCGCATGAAGAGCAAGGCTATCAGAGTCATAAGAACGGAAGTGCCAGCCCAGAATATAATGAATACCTGTGTCGTAGGAGAGTACACTTTTCTGTCCGATGCTGCAAAAGAGAGCACTCCTTGCGGGATTTGCACTCTTATAACAACGAGTCCTCTCTCATGCTTTAAATCTGAAGAAAAATAATTCTGCAACTTGTCTGCCAGAGCTCTTTTGAGCATGACTCCTACAGGACCTCCTGAGTTAGACCTGTCTAAGAGCGTTTCCGCGCGCTGAAAAGAGAGTGTAATCCCCATGTTCTTTTCTGCGAGCTCCGATATCTGATTCCAGTTTTGAAAGTTATAATCCTGTTCTACTAAAGAGACGATGAAAGAGACATCTCCTGCCAAAGAATCAGTCATGCCTTTTGTGACAACCAACCAGTGCCTGGCAAAGAAGACATAAGCAGCAAGAACGAGAATGATGAAGGCAGGCGCTATGAAAATAAGCAGAGTTCTGCCGAAAAGACTCTTAGGCAAGATTCTTTTTATTCTGAGCAATAAAGGCACCCGCCTGCTGCCAACAGAGAAAACAGATTGCTTTTGTAAAGAGTCGTTCATCTCTTGAACATTAACAGCAAAGTCTTTGGGAAGCTAGTATAAAAATGTGGAGTGTAGAATTAGCGCGTATTCCCCTTATGGAGGACAGTAGGAGGAACAATCAGTACACGGGAGTCCGGATCCCCACGCACGACATTTCACTGATGTTGCTCCTCCGTTCACTCCCTGACAGTTCCATGCCACACAGTTACTATTCGAGCGTCTGCTAACGAATGTACCAACCGAGCAGGCGTAACCACAAATATTGGAACCATTGCAGTAGTACGATGTGGCAGTTATCGCCCCCCAATTAGGTACCCATCCACCCACGCCGCACGCCCCAGCCAACATCCTCGGAGCCGAGCAATTTACATTATTCCCTCCATACATTCCGGTACATGACCATGTATAAGTCGTGGTGTTAGTTGTTACTCCGCTTGCCGTTCCGACAGAGCAGAGATTTGCCGTTGGAGCCGCAGTTACAGTCACACCACTCGCACTCCCGCACACACCGGTTATTGCCTTAGACAGAGTACAATCAATGCTTGTTCCGCCGTTAGTGCCTCTGCATGTCCATGTCCACGTATCAGGATTATCAGATACTCCTGCTGCTGTGAGTCTCCCCTCACTGCACAAATCCCCTCCATTCAAACTTGACATATCAATCGCCTGATTGTTTGTCTGCGTTATCCCGCACGTTCCATTCTCTTGCCTGAGTGCCAGACATGCTGCGTGTTCACCGCCGCCGCTGCCAAGACAGCTCCACATATATGCTCCTCTGTCAGGAGTCACTATGCTCAGTGTTCCGGTTTCACATAAATTCGTTGTAGGCTCTTTTGCTACTATACTCCCATTTGCGCTTCCGCACTTGCCTGTTACTTTTCCGGGTGTGGGTGTTAGTGTTCCCAATCCTACCCAGCCTCTTTTAGTATACCCCTCAAACATATTCAGGTCAGTATTAAACCTTATCATTCCTAATTCCGGAGGTTCAGGTCTTTCTGCTGTTGTTCCAGTAGGGAATATCATTGCATCTTTTGTGTGTCCCATATCTAATACTGCTCTCGCAGTGTTTGCTGCTTGTGCGTCTGTTATCAGCAGTGCCAAAATGACAATAAGAGAGCTAAAAACCCTTAATAAACAACGAGTTAAGTGGCGGGGCAACTCTTTGTTTTTATTGGATATTTTATTCATCTGAACCCGCCTCTTTCTTTTAATGTAGAATTTAAAGTTTAGAATAGAAAATTGAAAATGTAAAATTATCTGAGAAAAATAATTTTACATTTTTTATTTCCTCACTCCACACTCTGAGACCTAAGCTGTCCGCACGCAGCCATTATATCCCTACCCCGCGGAGTTCTTATCGGACTCGCATAACCTGCCTCGTTCAGCACGTCTCCGAACTTCTCTATCACCTTCCAATCAGAACTCTGATACGGACTGCCGGACCACTCATTAAAAGGTATCAGGTTTATTTTCGCATGTATGCCCCGAAGCAGTCGTATCAACTCTTTCGCATCTGCCATGCTGTCATTGACACCCTTCAGCATCACGTACTCAAAAGTTATCCTTCTGGAATTGCTCGCAGCCGGATAATTTTTGCACGCCTTCAACAACTCCTTAATAGGATACTTCTTGTTAATAGGAATAAGCTCATCTCTTAACTCGTCCGTAACAGCGTGCAGACTTACTGCAAGGTTAACCTCCAGCTCCTGCCCGCACCGCTCTATCATAGGCACCACTCCGCACGTAGACAGCGTTATTCTTCTTTTCCCTATGCCTATGCCGTCATCTCTCATGATATTGCGCACAGCCTTCGCCGTATTGTCATAGTTGTACAAAGGTTCGCCCATTCCCATCAGGACTATATTGGAAAGCTGCCTGTTGTCCGCAGCAACCCAGTCATTAAGAGTATCCTTCACTGCGATTATCTGAGAAACAATCTCGCCCGCAGAAAGATTTCTAACAAACCCCTGCGTCCCTGTATTGCAAAACTTGCAGCCCATCAAGCACCCTACTTGAGTGGACACGCATAATGCTCCCCTATCCTCTTCCGGAATAAAAACGCACTCTATTTCTGAATTGTCCTTATTCTTTAAGAGCCACTTCTGCGTTCCGTCAGCGGACTTCTGCAAAACGGAAACAACAGGCCTCTCTAAAGAAAAATGCTTGCCGAGCAGCTCCCTAGTCTCTTTATTCAACGCAGTTATATCTGAAAAATCCCTAGCTCCAAAGCAATATACGGCAGTCCATATCTGCTTTGCTCTATATTTTTGCAGCCCTAACTTTATTAACGCTTCTGTAAGCTCTTCAAAACTCAATTCAAAAATATTCATAGTATTTTCTTGCCTAACTCCTTTATTTGTCATACTTTCTTCCTCACGGATCCGTAGCTCAACTGGATAGAGCGTTGCCCTCCGAAGGCAAAGGTTGTGCGTTCAAATCGCATCGGGTCCGCCACCCTACGCTAAAGCTACGGGTGGCCAGTCCGCCTTCACTAAAATCACAACTGATTACCTATTCTCATATCAATGTGGGCTTTTTTGCGCAGATCGCTTAGGAATCTTCTAGCCTGCATTTCCAGTTTTTCAGTCCCTATTGAGCGCATGATGTTTTCTCTGTCTACGCCGGTGATGTCCTGTTTGTCGCAAACAAAAAGAATAACCGCACCCTTATCAGTTTCCAGTATCTCGGAAGCACCGCCGATATTCAAGTGCCTAACCTTGTCAGCAATCCACTCGGGAGCAGTAGCCAGCGGCAGATTATTCAATTTCTGAGATCTCCAATTAGGAAATTTTTTCAAATCACTGTTAATGGCGGCGCAGCTTTTGAATGCCGCCCTAACTGCCGCAGCTTCCGCCAATACAGCGTCTTTAGAATCAACATCGTAAGGGTGAAAAAGCTGTATGAGAGAGAGAGCAGCCTTGTTAGGGTCTCCGACTACTATTGTACGCTTATCCCGAACGCCTATGATGTAGAAGCCGTCTGCAGTTCTGATGGGATCGCTTATCTCACCTTGAGAAGCAGAGGCGAGGAATTTATCAATGCCGGAGGACAGCTGCCCTTGCTGCACCCAGCCAATGTCGCCGCCCTGAGCAGCATCAGAGCTTTGAGAGAACTGCATGGCGATAGCGGAAAAAGGAGCGCCTTGTTTAATCTTAGCGGCCAGATTATGAGCAAGTTCCAGCACCTGTGGTTCATTTTTAGGATTATCAACAGCGAGGAAAATACCGCTTACGAGGAATTCCTCTTTGCCGGCGTTTTGACGCATACGCTCTATCATAGCGTCAATTTCGCCTTCGCCTACTTCGACGGAGGGGCGGACTGCGACTTGGATTAGTTTATTCCAGAGCAAAGTACTTCTGATCTGATTTTCCATAGAGGAAGGCGAGATGCCTTGAGAGCGGAGGAAGTCAGCCATAGACATAGGGATTTGGTTGTCTTTGGCAATTTGGTTCATGACAGCCTCGACCTCGTCCTTAGGAACAGAGATGTTATAGCGTTTGGCTTCTTGGGCTTGGAGTTGTTCTTCAATGAGAGTTCTTATGACCTGAGGGAGGAGATGAGATCTGACTTCCAAGCTGTCCTGCAGACCTGCGGAAAGGAGCATGAGGCGTATGCGATTTTCAATGTCTACGTTAGAGATGATGGAGTCATTGACGACTACGGCGATTTTGGAATCCATTTTCGGGAAAGAAGAGCTTTGAGCATAAGCTGTTCCGACAGAAACAGCGAGAGCGAAAACAGCAAGGGCAAGAATATTTTTAGTCATGACGATTTGAGATGCAAATAAAGTTAAGAGGAAGTGGGATTCTGATAATAAACATATTTCTGACTTTTTAAAAGCCCTTTTTTGAAGTGCGGAGCTGAAAGAATAAGTAGAATGTAAAATTATTTTACATTCTACATTACTTTTACATTTCCTGATAATTCGGACCGCCGCCGCCTTCCGGCACTACCCACTCTATGTTTTGTCTGGGATCCTTAATGTCGCACGTCTTACAATGCACACAGTTGCTGGCATTTATCTGAAGTCTGGGCTTGCCGTTTGGCTCATCTTGGACTAACTCGTAAACTCCTGCCGGACAGTATCTTGTTTCAGGGGCATCGTATATCGGAATAGTAACATTGTTCTCTATGTTCCAGTCCTTCACCTTCAAATGAGACGGCTGATCCTCCTCGTGAAATACATTAGCCAAAAATACAGATGATGTTTTATCAAAAGTAATAACTCCGTCCGGTTTAGGATAGACTATTTTCTTACACTCTGTTGCCGGCTTTGTCGCCTCATAGTCCTCGCGCTTTGTGCGGAATGTAAAAGGAGCATGACCTCTTAGAATCATACTGTCCAAGCCGCTCCACATAAGACCGAATAAAAATCCGTAGTGGAAAGAAGGACGTATGTTTCTTGCAGCGTACAGCTCTTTGTACAGCCACGATTTCTCAAATCTTTCCTGATAGGAAGAAGGCTCTGTTTCATTCTTACCTAACGCCTCCATAACAGCGTCCGCCGCAAGAATTCCGGATTTCATCGCAGTATGCGTCCCTTTTATCTTAGGCATGTTCAGAAAACCGGCAGCGTCTCCTACAAGTGCTCCACCTGCAAAAGAGAGTTTCGGTATAGACTGAAGCCCGCCTTCTGATATGGCTCTTGCTCCGTAGGCTATTCTCTTCCCTTTCCCGAGTACTTTCTTTATCTTCGGGTGCAGTTTGAATTTCTGAAACTCCTCGTAAGGAGACAGATACGTGTTCTGATAGTCAAGGCCTGTAATAAAACCAAGCATTACTTTGTTGTCCTTCCAGTGATACACGAACGAACCTCCGTAAGTCGCTATATCTACAGGATAACCCATAGTGTGCTGAACAAGCCCTGCACTGAAATTTTCAGGCTGAACCTCCCATATCTCTTTTACTCCCAGCCCGTAAGACTGAGGATCGCAATCAGCAGCCAAATTGTATTTCTCTATTACCTTCGCAGTCAAAGAGCCTCTGCACCCTTCCGCAAATATCGTCTGTTTTGCGTGTAATTCAACGCCTCGCGCAAACCTAGAGCCGGGCTTCCCGTCTTTTCCTATGCCCATGTCTCCGGTAGCAACTCCTTTAACAGCTCCTTTATCATCATATAAAACTTCCGCTCCTCCAAAGCCCGGATATATCTCTACGCCCAGCTCTTCTGCCTGACTTGCCAGCCACCTTACAAACACTCCGAGACTAGTGATATAATTTCCGTGATTGTTCATTGCCGGAGGAGTCGGCAGCAGAAAACTCATACTCTTAGTCAAAAACGATATTCTATCTTTGGAAACAGGCACTAAAGAAGACAGCACCCCTTTCTCTTTCCAATCCGGGAACAGCTCTGAAAGCGCAGTAGTTTCTATGGCTACTCCTGACAGAACATGAGCCCCTACCTCGGAGCCTTTTTCTATGACGCATACGGATATATCTTTACCTGCTTTTGAAGCCTCTTGCTTTACCCGTATAGCGCAGCTTAGTCCGGCAGGACCTGCTCCTATGACAAGGACATCGTAAGGCATAACTTCGCGCGGAGTATTTGCTTCGTCAGACATTAAAGCACCTTTAGAGTAATGAGGAATTAGGAATTGGAAACTTGATATGCGAGTCTATATTGTAATAGTAACAAAATTATTACCAGAACGTATCATGCAGCACTATGCTGTCAGAAAATCAACGAGTATTCTTTGGAGCGTCAATATTTTTTGCAAACTGCTTACGCGCTGCCTTTTGTTCTGCTATTTTCTCTTTATTCCATGTTTCGTAAGACTTCACGCCTCTGGTTCCAGCCCCTTTACCTTTGCCCGTCTCATCGTCTTTAGTTCTTGCAAACTCCGCATGTGCTTGAATAGCCAAATTCATTCCCATTATCATAAACCAGAACGCAGGAGACTTTTTAAAATCCTCAATCTGTATATCGGCAGAAGCAACTGCTTTTATTTTTTCCACTATTTTTTTCTCTGCTTTTTCCACAAAAAAATCTAATATCTTCTGTTCCAGTTCGGAAATTTCCAATCTTCTCCAAATCTGCATTGCCTTTTGGAGAATTTCAGCCGTTGTATATGAACTAGTGCCAGCCATGGTTATAATTCCTATTTAATAAAATTATCAAATCTATAAATTATTCATTCATTACTTTTCCGTCTTTTAGGCGTAAAAAGCTAGTTTCAAACCCTTCTATGGGATTACCGTCCTCTACTCTCATTATAAGGATTTTATTTATTTTCATCAAGTAAATATTCATTTCATCGGTCGCTTCCCAGTCGATTTCATAGGTAGCGCTGGTATCGTAAATAATCTCTAATTTTCTTGTATCTACGTGATAACCCACCCACAGAGGCGTTGCGTCAAACGACCCATCGTGTACAAGGCAAACTTTGCATCTTGAATTAACTATTATGCCTATATTCATATATCCCTTTGTACTTAAAAGATATTTTACGATGAAGAGACTTAGAAACGATAGATATACCCGACCAAAAACAAGACAGCAAGCCGCATTTTGCAGCTGCTAACAATCGATTGTTAGTCAATAATTATTAAGATTTTACTTACATTCGATTAACTAATCCCTAATACCTCACTCCTCACTCCTAATTCCTAATTATTAATTAACCAACTCTTCTCGCCTTAACGGCAGCTATTAACGTCCCGTCATCAAGATAGTCCAGTTCGCCCCCGACCGGGAGTCCGTGGGCTAATTTGGAAACAACTACGGAAGCGGGTTCCAAACACTCCGTAAGATAGTGTATTGTGGCAGCTCCTTCAACCGTTGCATTAAGAGCCAGTATTATTTCTTTGACATCAATACTGTTTGCCCTGAGAACCAACTCTTCTATTTTCAAGTCTTCGGGCTGTACGCCGTCTAGGGCAGACAATGTTCCTCCGAGCACATGATACAGCCCTCTGTAGGCTCCGCTTCTTTCCATAGCCCATAAGTCGGCTATATCCTCTACTACGCATATGGTGCTTCTGTCCCGCCTTTCATCAGAGCAGATTCCGCACACCTGAGACTCGCTCAGGTTTCCGCACAGCGAGCATATTTGTATATTGTCCGCTACGGTACTCATAGCGTCTATGAGCGGCATCATGACAGTATCCTTTTTTTTCAGCATGTGCAGAACCGCTCTCCGCGCAGACCTGCTTCCGAGCCCGGGCAGTTTGGATAATTGCTTTATGAGGTTTTCCAAAGGAGACATTTTATCACATCGGCAGTTTAATACCCGGAGGTAATTTAATTCCTCCCATGACTGCTTCTGTTTCCTTAGCAACTATACTATCCGCCTGCTGCTTGGCAGCACCCATAGCCGCTACTATGAGATCCTCCAGCATTTCCTTTTCTTCAGGCACTAATAAAGTGGAATCTATGGATATTTTTTTCAGCTCTGACTTGCCGTTGATGACAACTGAAACCTTGCTGCCGCCGGATTGTCCTGTAATCTCCATTTCTGCCAATTTATTCTGCATGTCCGCCATTTTAGACTGCATCGCAGTAACCTGTTTCATCATGTTTCCGATATTAAGCATTTTTTTGCTCCTTTATAAAGTAGTTAACTCATAAATTATGTTATTCATCGCTGCCTTCTACCACTGCCCCGGCAGCGGCTTCGCTTTGCTCTGCCGCTGCCACCCCTTCGCCAGCGAAGGGGAATACACTCTTCCTCAACTCTAAGATTTCAGCACCCGGAAAAGTCTTAATTACAGCATCTACTATGGGATTCGCAAGTGCTCTTTCTCTCAGAGCCTTTTTATTCATAGCCTCAATCTCTTTCAGGCTGGATTCCCCTTCTGTCAGCGATGTATTTATAGTCCATTTTTTACCAGTCCACTTGTTCAGACATGCACAGACTCTCCCGCAAAAATCCTTGGGCACCTCACCTTCTATGCGCAAATCCAGAACAGCATTGGAAGAATCCATTTTCACAAAATGCACGTTGTCATACAGTATAGAAAACAGTTCTGCTTCGTGTTTTACATCAAAAAGATTGACTATCTGTTTGTAATTCATTCCACTTATATCTATAAGCTCATCTTTTACATCAACTTGTTCCGCTGGACTCTTATTCTCTATCGATTTTTTTTTTCCCTCTATGGCAGATTCGGAAAATATAACAGGCTTCTGTTCAACCGTCCTGTTTACCGCAATCTCGGAATTAGCCATAACCTCTTTGACCTTCTTCACCAGCTCCATAGGCACCGGCAAGTCCGCCGCATGAACAAGCCGTATCAGCACCATTTCCAATGCTTTTACAGGATCCGGCGCATACTGTACTTCCGAAATGCCTTTAAGCAGAATCTGCCATGCTCTTGCCAATGCTGAAATCTTAATGTCCTTTAGTTCTGTCAAAAGAGTTCTCTCATACTCTGTCACCATAGACGAATCGGCAAAATCCTTTATAACCTGTCCCCTGGTCAGAACATGCACAAAATCACACAAATCTTTCAGAACCTGTACCGGCTCAGTCGCAGATAAAAACAACTGTTCCAGCCCTGAAAGCATCTCAATAGTCTGCCCTCTGAATATCTGCAAACACAAATCTACTGTCTTTGCCTTATCAATAAGTCCCAGCATCTCTTGTACATCAGCACTGTAAACAGCTCCGTTGCCTTTGGAAATAGCCTGATCCAGAAGACTAAGCCCGTCACGCACAGAGCCGTCCGCTGCTTTTGCTATAAGCCTTACAGCCTCTTCTTCCGCAGTTATTCCTTCTTCCGCCGCTATTTTCACAAAATGCGAAAACAGCTCGTCACTGGAAACTCTTTTCAAGTCAAACCGCTGGCACCTAGACAATATAGTCACCGGCACTTTACGAATCTCTGTCGTAGCAAATATGAATTTCGTATGAGGCGGCGGCTCTTCCAGCGTCTTCAACAGAGCATTAAACGCATTGGAAGACAGCATATGCACTTCGTCCAATATATATATTTTATACCTTGAAGAAACAGGAGCATAACTTACTTCTTTGATAATATCTTCTCTGATGTCGTCAACTCTGGTTCTGGAAGCAGCGTCCATTTCCATAACATCAACGTTGCTGTCCGATAAAATAGATTTGCAAGACGGACACTCTCCGCAAGGAGTTATAGTCTCAGAGGACTTGCCGTCCTTACCAACACAATTCAGGGCTCTGGCAATGATTCTGGCGGTAGTTGTTTTTCCAACACCTCTTACTCCAGTAAGAATCCATGCGCTGGGAATACGTCCCTTTTCTATGGCATTCGTCAGCGTACGAACCATAGCCTCTTGTCCTATAAGCTGAGAAAACGCCATCGGGCGGTACTTCCTAGCCAAAACTAGATACGGTTTTTTTTCTGTTTTTTCTTGAAATAATTCCGACACAGTAATTCCTATTGAGTAAAAAAGGAGGCTGAGCACGACCCGAATATAACATGCGGTGGCTGCTGTCTTTCGACCCTGACCAGATTAACATGAAGACTCGCCCATGAACAACCTCCCGGCTGTATTATACAAAAAAAATTAACAAAAAAAACTATTTTTTTAGTTATTTCAAAGAGAAATTTACTATAACGGTTTAGAGTTTACAACACGATGCTAAGAAGTTATAGTAATAGATGCCGGTGGGGATAGAGTAAAGTAACGGGGCATAGCGCAGCCTGGTAGCGCATCAGTCTGGGGGACTGGTGGTCGTGGGTTCAAATCCCGCTGCCCCGACCATCCGCCTTCGCCTCTCCGAGGCTTCCTTCTTCGCTAAAGCTTCGAAGGACAAATCGGGCGGCTTATGCCATTCGCAGATGGAATGCACGAAGTGCAGTCAGTTTCCACTGCATCAGTCATAGTTGAAAACAATAAATGAGTCTTTGAATGAATGATGTCTATAATGTGAGGCTTGAAACCTCGAGATTGATTTTGCGTGAAGTCAGGATTGAAGACAAAGATGACTTTGAAAGTCTCCGTCTGTCAACGCAAATGGATCCGAATACTATTCAGGGTATTTGGTATGACTATAAAAGTGATTCAGCAAAACTTTGTGCGGACGCAGTCAGCGATCAAAAAGAAAATCCCAGAAAACGCACTTTTCTTGCAATCACTCTAAAAGACTCACCGGATAAATTTATAGGATTCATTAAGACTATGTTGGAAGAGATGATTTGGGAAGGAAAGCCGGCTTATGTGGATCTGAGCTATAATATACATGCGGATTATCAAAATAACGGGTACGTAAGTGAAGCGGCTTTTGCGTTTATTGATTATTTATTTAAAACATTCAATTTTGACTATATTAACGCGACCTCCCACATTAAAAACCGCCCCTCGCACAAGGTTTTGTATCGTCTCGGCTTCAAGAGGCACGGAGGCGTAGTGAAAAAATATAATTCTTCAAGGAGTAAGTTCGAACTCACCAAAGAGGACTTTTATAAAGCTCTTTCAAAACGCTGATTCATGGTTTTTGCATTTTTTTCTCAAAACCCCGGAAAAAGAAGCATTTTCCGCCATAAAGAGCACCGTGTTTTTGAGCAATCAGCCTCATAGTCTTTTCTGAAAAGAATGAAATATGCCCGTTGCGCGGTCCAATATACCAGTAAGCAGCCAGACTGTGTTTAAGCTGCTCCAACGGAACCGGAGTTAGCAAAGTGCCAGCAATAAAACAAGCAGGCTCGTTCTCTTTCAGGAAAGAAAAACATTTCTCAAACGTTTGAAGAGGCGTATGAGAATGCTCTACGACTTCCGTAGTAATGACAATATCAAAACTGCCCGGCAGAGGACTGGCTGCGGACTCTCCGTAGAAAGGATCATAAGAAGTAATGTTAAAGCCTCGCTCGTTCAAATAATCTCCGAACAAGCCGTAGCCGGATCCGAAGTCTAATATTTTCAGCTCTTTGAAATGCGGAAACTGTTTTTCAAAACCCTGTGCAGATGCTATTGGTCTGGCTTTCACAAAATCAGGATCGCATTCAACATACTTATCATTATAGATGTTCTGCACGAATTCTTCCTGTGTCCAGTTGTCGCAATGCGTTGTAAAAATAAAATCGCACGAAGGACAGCCGTAGTAATAAACAGGTATTCCCGACAAAGGTTCTTTTTTATTAAATTGAGGAAGACAGGATTTATTGAAATCGAGAACATCTAAAAGAAACGCTTTTTCACCGCATATCTTGCAAAATGTATCTGTCATTATAATTCTCCAAGCATAATCTCTGCGTTTTGTACGGCAGCACCGGAAGCTCCTTTGCCAAGATTATCCAAACATGTAGTCAAAACAGCAGTCTTTTTGTTATAGCTTCCAAAGACCCGCAACACCATATTATTCGTATCATTCTGAGTAACCGGCGTAACAATGTGTCCGTTAGATATCTTCCGCAGCTCTTCTACTTTTACGAAACGCTGTCCTTTATAGTGTTCAGACAGAGCCTCGTGTATTTCTTCAACACCGGTATTAATCTCGTCCAGCCTCACAGCTATAGTAATCAGCATTCCTTTGTAAAAAGCTCCGCTGTATGCCGGCAGAAATATGGGCTCTTTCTTTAGGCAGCTATGCTTTATTATTTCCGGCAAGTGTTTGTGATGCTGGTTTATTCCGTACAAACAATATCCTGCGGATTTTTCCGTTCTGTTTCCGGTTTTAGCCTCTTCCTCGCATATATCTATCATAGCCCTGCCCCCGCCGGAGTATCCTGATACTGCCGTAATCGTCAGTCCATACGAAGGCGGTATAATCTTTTTGTCTATAAGAGGCCTTAATATGCCCACTATTCCGGTAGGATAACAGCCCGGATTGCTTACTCTTTTAGCTTTTCGTATTTTATCAGTCTGGTCTTTGTGCATCTCCGGAAAACCATAAACCCAATCCTTATGGACTCTGTGGGCAGTGCTTGCGTCTAGGACGCGTACTTTCGGGTTTGTTATTAAAGACACTGCTTCTATTGCCGCCTCGTCCGGCAGGCACAATACCGCCAAATCGCACTCGTTCAGCAGCTTTCTTCTTTCGTCTATGCTTTTGCGTTTGTCTTCCGCTATGCGAATGACTTCCAAGCCGCTTTTGGACTCCAGCCTCTTGCTTATTTCCAGTCCGGTAGTTCCAGCCTCACCGTCTATAAATATTTTGGGTTTAGTCATTCCTAATCCTTTATTACGCTTCCGTTACAATCCCTCCAAACAGGCTCATTTTACAGAAATTTCCTCTTTTTACCTCGTTTTTTACAGAATTCACCTTAAAATGAATAGAATTCTCCCTATTTTTACATGTTATTGGCTGAAAACCTTAAACCAATACCCTAACTTCACCTCTATAACACTCCACACTATCTATATCTCCACCCTTTTGCCCTGCTGTCAATATCCTTAAAGAACGAATCTATAGCCGGTTTAATAATAGAATGTATCTCTTCCCATTCTTCTTTATTCCTTGCCACAATAAGCCCGCCTTTGAAATTCTTATCATTATAAGCGGTTTTTGCAAATGTCCCGGAATAGCCTCCCGCCTCTTTTACAAAAAACAGCCCTGCTCTGTGGTCCCACGTCTTTGCCTCGTAGTACAGCAAAAACGATGCCCGCGGAAGACTGGTATTCCCGAAAATATTGTCTCCGCAAAAAAACCTTCCGTAATCAAATGCTACTGCTGTTCCTAAGGCTAACGGCGGAAGAGACGCAACTACATAAACCAGCCGCTGCATTCTAAGGACTCCTTTGAGCCGAGAGCCCACTATCCCGAGCTTTACATCATTAGGAGCCAGAGTCATTTTGTGATTGCTCCCGAGCCTGTCGCTTAGCAGCACTCCGCTTCCTTGTTCTCCCATAAGCATCTTCTTAGTGTTAGGATCGTATATCCAGCCTGCTATAGTCTCTCCGTTTTTTACCAAACTCACCATAGTGGCAAATTCTTTTCTGCCTTCTGTGAACGCCCTTGTTCCGTCTATGGGATCTATTATCCACACATGCCCGCTTCTGTATAAAGCATCTATGATTCTTGCATTCTTAGCGTATCCTTCTTCACCTACGACTGAGCTTCCGGGTATCATATCTTTTAATCGTGAGGACAGCTCTTTTTCTGCGTTAATGTCCGCTTCTGTGACAAACTCCCCGCCCCCTTTTGTCATTATATCTTTTTTTTCCAGCCCTCTGTTAAAGACAGGCATTATTATTTTATCAGCTGTTTCAGATATAATATTGTTAACTGCTTGTATGTCTACGGACATATTCACCCCTTCATGCCCTTCAAACACTCAAGTAATTTCATACAATCCTGAAACCTCAAATCCGTTCCGAATCTTTTTGCGTCTTCTTCTCTTCCTATTATCACAGAAACGCACCCAATGCTCTTTGCGCACGCCACGTCCACTTCCGCATCTCCGACAAACCAAATATTTTTTGCGTGTTCAAGCCCTGCCATAGTAAGAGCCAGCTCGGGGTGCGCTTTGTTAGGCTTATCTTTATGCGCATCTCCGGCACCGACTATTGCCTCGAAGAACTCTTTCCAATTTAATACTTCCGCTTCTTCTCTTAAATGCCCGCCGCTTTTATTGCTTACCACCATAGCCGGAATATTGTTTTCTTTAAGCCATTCCAGCAGCTCCTGCACGCCGTACGCCTTGTTTATCCCCATTTTAGCCCGTATCATGGAAAAGTGCTTATAGTATTCTTTACGAGCCTCTTCCCACTTGTCGCCAAACCACTCCGGAAAACTGTTTCTCGCAGACATTGAACAGTTTTCTATCATCTCTTCCCTGTTATCCCACGTTTTCAGACCATACTTTCCTCTTACATGATTGATTGCGGCTCCTATTGCCCCCCAACTATCCACCAGCGTGTTGTCCCAGTCGAATATCATAGCCTCGGGCAATGTTTGATTTCTTATTTCTGCATTCTGCATTCTTATTTATTAACTCCTACACCGCTTCCGCCTCACACCCCATCTTTTCCTCCCCTCCGCTCGGCTCACTGCCGTTAGTATTTACTCCCAACAGCTTCAGCTTCCTGTGCAGTGCGGATCTCTCCATGCCTATAAAGGCAGCAGTCCTAGAGATGTTGCCTCCGAAACGAGTAACCTGAGCTATCAGGTATTCTCTTTCAAACATCTCTCTTGCTTCCCGCATAGGCAGCTTCATTATCTCTCCGCCCCGCTCCCATTTCAGCACGTTCGGCGCAGATGATGTTATTTCAGGCGGCAGCGCGTCCGCATGTATGGGGTCATTCGGATCTCCCTGAGCCATTATCAGAAGCCACTCCATACAGTTCCTTAATTGTCTTACATTGCCCGGCCAATCATACGATTGCAATGCCGCCATAGAGTCTTCCCCGAGCGTCCTTAAAACAGCTCCCGTTGTCTCGGCAAAGTGATTCAGGAAATACTCCGCAACAACAGGTATGTCTTCTTTTCTTTCAACCAAAGCAGGTATATTTATAGGCACTACATTCAGCCTATAGAACAAATCCTGTCTCATGGTGCCGGCTTGAATCGCAAGCTGTAAGTCGCTGCTGCTTGATGCTATTATCCTTACGTCCACTTCAACAGGAGTACTCCCTCCTACTCTTGTGAAAGTCTTATCCTGCAGGAACCTGATTAATTTCCCCTGAACCTCTAAAGGCATGTCTCCTATTTCATCAAAGAACAGGGTCCCGGCGTGCGCCTGTTCCAGAGCTCCTATTTTTCTTTTGTTATTAGTCCCGTCCGATGATGTTACCGGGTGCTCGGTTCCGAACAGTTCAATTTCAAGTTGCTCCATAGAACCCACAGCGCAATTTACCGTCACAAAAGCTCCGCCGGCTCTTCTTGAATTCTCGTGCAAAGCTCTTGCGACTATTTCTTTTCCGGAACCGGACGCTCCCAGTATCAAAACTCTGCTTCCGGTAGGAGCCACCCGCTCGACTATCTGGCGAATTTGATTCATGGCGTAGGACTTGCCTATAATCTTATAGTCCGCATTCGCCTTGAACTTCAGCTCTTCATTTTCTCTTTTCAGTTTTGTAATATCCAAAGCGTGCTGTACCTGTAGTATCAGCCTGTCAGCCTTGAACGGCTTTTCTATAAAATCATAAGCTCCCATTTTTATGGCGGATACTGCCGCATCTATGCTTCCGTGTCCGCTTATCATAATGACCGGCAAATCCGGATAATGCTCGCATATATGCTGCAGTATCTGCATACCGTCCATGTTGCTGCCGCTCAGCCAAATATCCAAGATAACCAGCGCAGGTCTTCTTGTCTCTATGTTCTTGAGAGTCTCGTCAGAATCCGCAGCCTCTCTTACAGACAAGCCTTCGTCATTCAATATCCCTTTAATGAGAGCTCTTATATCGCTTTCATCGTCTACGACAAGAATATCACTTACCAGACCTTTTTCTTTATAAAACGCTACCATTTCTATTTTCCATTTTCCATTTTCAATTTTCCATTTTATTAAAACTAAGTCGATTCTTCAAAAGGTTTTTGTTTGTTCACATGCTCTATAGGCCAGATGAGTTTGATTTTAGCTCCTCCTCCCAGCCTGTCTTCCAATTCTATCCTGCCCAAATGGTCTTCCATTATTTTTTTCACAATAGCAAGCCCCAATCCGGTCCCCTTCTTTCTTGTTGTTACATACGGCTCCGTGAGATTATTCCGCTCTTCTACAGGAAGCCCTTTTCCGTTGTCTTCTACAGTTACTATCACATCTTTTCCTTTGCTGTATATCTTAACCCAGATTCTCCCTCTGGACGAAGCGCTATTAGATCTTTTTCTCATTCTTTCCGTAGCCCAAAACGGGTCTTCTTCTTCTTCATTCTCTGTTATAACTACGCTCCGTTCGCCTTCCGGGTGCAGTCTCATATCAATCGCCTCCGCCGCATTCTTCAACAGATTAGTCAATGCCTGAGACATCTGTCTCGCATCAAAATCTACGAAGAAAGGCTCCGGCGGCATGTCATGCTCGTATATAATATCGGATCTGCTGCTGCTCTGCAGAAACAGAGCCTGCCGCGCAATCTCTCTTATCTCATGCCTTTTGATTACAGGAGACGGCATTCTAGCAAATGCCGAAAATTCGTCAACCATTCTTCCAATATCTTCCACATGGCGGATTATGGTATCCGTGCAGGTCTCAAATACTTCGGGCTCCGTTGCAATCTCTTTCATGTATTTTCTTTTCAGCCTCTCCGCAGAAAGCTGTATGGGAGTAAGAGGATTCTTTATCTCGTGCGCAATTCTTTTGGCAATGTCAGCCCAAGCCGCTTTTCTCTGCGCTGATAATAAATCAGATACATCATCAAACGTTACTACAAATCCGTGCTTGCTGCCAGGAGCGTCTTCCTCATAATCCGCAGCCTCATTCAGCTCTTCTTCGGAAGCGACTCTTACCAGTATAGTCCGCGAAGGATACCCGTGCCTTTTTATCTCTACCTGTTCGCTTATCACAGTGCTTTCAACAGCTTTTTCTATGACCTTCTCTATTTCCGGAGCAAGCGCGGACAGCGCCATGCCTTCATAAAACTTAGCATCATGTATACGGAAAAACTCGGCAGCCGCAACATTCATCAATATTATTCTGCATTTCGAATCGAGTCCTATGACTCCGGAAGAAACTCCGTACAAAACAGCTTCCGTGAACCTGCGCCTGAAATCCAGCTGATAGTTTGCGTCCATGAGTTTAGACCTCTGTTCATCAAGCTGAGAAGTCATTCTGTTGAAAGCCCTGCCGAGAAGCTCTATCTCATCATCAGTATCATTCCTAGTCTCTTTGACTCTGGCCCTTAAATCTCCGTGCCGCACTCTGTCGGTCGCCCATATCAGGTCTCCGATGGGTTTCGTGAGTCTCACCGCAAATTTAAGCCCGAACCAAACCGCTGCTAACAACAGCAATAAAGATACTACTGCAAAAATAGCTCCTATGATTAATTGAATCTCAAATCTGTTTTCCTCCAGCCTGTTGTACTTGTCCACAGCGGTTTGAGTAGCCGCCATGTGAGCCAAGACTTTGGGTTCTACCATTCTTCCTACAAACAAATAAGTGTCGTTGAAGCCGTCCAGTTGTACAAGTGCTCTTACTCTGTCGTCATTCTCGCTTACAATAAGGGCTACGTCTCCGTCTCTGGCCTGCTGGCGCATTTCATCGGTAATGGGCTCAAACGTTAGGGCAAAAGTCAATCCGGACCTTGCCAATATTTTGCCGGAGCCATCGAAAACTATAATTTCCGGGAGGTTTCTGAGGTACGCCTGAGCCGACACAGCATCATTAAATCTGGCAGGATCGCGCTCTAGGAATACAGATTGCCTGTTCAAATCATTAGCCATAGCCATTGCATCGGCTCTCAGAACTTGTTTATGCTCTTCCAAGTATGCTTTTGCAACCTCTAGGGACTCGGAAAGAGAAGTTCTGATTTGAGCAGAAAACCAAGATTCTACGCCGAAATAAAAGAAGGCGGCAGCAAACATAGCAACGAACATGGCAGGAGCCGCAGTCAGCAGAGCAAAAACACTTATCATGCGTATCTGGAGTCTGGAGCCTGCCAGTTTGCTGTGCCTGTTTCTCCATGCGTGGTAGAGACCGTTTGCAACTACGCTGCCCAGCATGACGAGAATAAACAAATCCAGATAAAACAGCACCATGACAGCTGTAGGATCGCCTCCGAACATAGGCAGGTGAGTTATGACTATGTAAGTGGAGACGCTGCACACTACGGCGGCGGCAACCAGGGCGATGATTAGTTTTTCCCGCAGATTCTGCCGCATAGCATCTTTGACTATGCGTTGATAGAGAGTTGTTGTTTTTTTAGACTTTGCCAGCATAAGCCTTAACCAAAATTTTTAAAAAGAATCAAAGTCCTTTTATAATACAATAAATAGCCTTTTCCAATATAATTTCCCCCTTTGCCAGCGATGCGGTTTAGTTAACATATTCTGTAATCCATTGTTAATAATGATTTTATTCAAATAACCTATTTTAAAGGAATAATTGATATAATTAGATATTATAAGAGACAGTATATTTATGAGGAGACATTTAATGCCTATGGATTTTGAAAATTATAAAGACTTATTTAAAAACAGCAAGAAAAGCAAAAAAGCTTATGACGACTGGCTTTCGGAGTCTATAAAAATTCTTTTGTCGTACTATGAAAACATAAAAGATGAGATTACGGCTTCCGATAATGAAGCCAAGGCTGCTATTTATGAAGCTCGGATGCTTTATGCGAAAGGATGGGATAACAGCAAGGCCAAGCAGAAATTCGAACAGGCAGAAGCAGCCAGTTTTAAAATATCGGAAAAAGCGGCGGAAGCTCTTGCCAAAGATATGGATCCGGAAATTTTAAGCATGCTTGCTTATGCCGGTTCCTGCTTCTGGCATGAACCTATCAGAAATCTGGCGTCTATTCAAAAAGATTTTTGCATAAAGAATAAAGAACCTGTTACTTTTGCTTCAAGCACAACCGCTCATATAATCCTGGACCCGACAAATCCCAGATATAAAGCACCTAATCAAAAGATTCTTCTGCAGGAAGCAACACCGGATCAATGTATGGAACTGGAACGGAGATTGAACTTAAGTTCTATTGCAACCCTTGCACGGCATAAAAAAGACTATTCCGAATTCGGCAAATTTCAAAAAGATCTTTTTGTTAATTCCGCAAACAAACTTATTGCGGATGAGAAATTGAAAAACGCAGCTTTAAACTGGGATACGCTGAGTAAAGAAGATATGCAGAAAATAGCGGAAAAAACACGCGATATTATCATAGAAGAAGCAAAAAAACTAAAGCCGGATACGTTTTCAAATATGCCGGATGTAAAAATCGATCTTGTAACAAAAGGAGACAATAACGGAATATTGCTTAAAGCAAACGAAACCAAAGATGCTTTGGAAGAAGCAAACATCGTATTGCTAAACCACACAAACTCGTTCTATAATTTGTTTATAGGAACAGCGCATGAAGTTATTCATGCTTTGCAGTTTCAAGAACTGATGACAAAGCTGAATGATCCGGCATCCAATCCGTATTATGCGGAACAAGCAAAGATAGCCGGTCTGCATGCCGAAGGTTTTTCCGATAATCCGCAAATTACCTGCGGAGGACCAAGCCAAAATCCCGCTATATGGCGGGACTATCAAACACACTTAACGGAATACGAGGCAAACGCATTCGTCGAGGCTTTGAATAGTGCAGTAGCTTCTGCGTGGAATATCCATGATATGATGAAATATGATCACAACAGGACAGAAGGCTCAACTGAAAGAAGTAAAGAACTTATAGATATGTTTAACAAACAACAAGCTGAGGCGAAAAAAGATCTGCCATTAGCTGACCAAATTAAGTATGCAGTTGGTGCAGCTGGAGGTAGTAAGGGCGAGAGTGAGCCTTCAAATGGAAAGTATGCAAGGCTTCCTCAACCGCAAGAATCTGTTGCGGAACTTGGGAATGAACTTATTGATAAGGGTCTGGCGAGGAAACGTGCAGCCTCTAATGCTAAATTCCGTCAAAAAACTCATCAATAACTCTCTTAGCAGCATCAGCACTGTCTATGGAATTAATCTTTTCCCTGAAAGCAGAAGAGTCTCTAAGTCCTTTCGAATACCAGCCTATATGCTTTCTTGCAATGCGCAGCCCGGCTCTTTCTCCGTAAAAAGAGAGCATTTCTTCAAAGTGATCCAAAAGAATTACATGCAGTTCTTTTATATCCGGCGTTGGCATAGGATTACCTCCTTTAAGATACTCCATGACCTGAGAAATAAACCAAGGAGCTCCGTAAGTGCCTCTGCCTATCATTACGCCGTCTGCTTCGGACAGCAACAATGCCTTGTCTGCGCTTGTAAAATCCGTAATGTCTCCGTTAACTATGACAGGTATTTTTACTGCGTCCTTTACTTTTTTCACAGCCTCCCAATCAGCATTCCCTCCGTATAGCTGCGCTCTTGTGCGTCCGTGCACTGTTATCATCTTAACGCCTAAGGACTCTGCTCTTTTCGCCAGTGCCGGCGCATTTTTGTGTTCACTGTCCCACCCCAGCCTCATTTTCACAGAAACCGGAATCGACACTGCCTTCACAACAGCCTCCATAATACGCGAAGCCAGCTCTTCGTCCTTCATCAAAGCAGCTCCGGCATTGCCCGATACTACTTTCTTTACAGGACACCCGAAATTTATATCTATAATATCCGCCCCCAGCTCCTCGTTAAGTATCGCAGCCCTTGCCATTACATCAGGCTCACACCCGGCTATCTGCACAGACATAAGACCTTTATTATCCCTATCTCTCGCCGCCATTTGCAGCGTTTTGCGGTTCTCTCTTATAATAGCCTCGGAAGCCACCATTTCAGATACTGTAAGCCCTGCTCCGAACTTCTGCACCATTCTGCGAAACGGCTGATCCGTCACTCCAGCCATCGGCGCAAGAATTACCGGATTTTCTAACGTTACGTTTCCTATTTTAATTTGCTTATACATATCTGTTTGCTATTTATTTATTTTTGCTGTATATCTTAAAAATCTTAAATTTCATACCATAAGGTACACAAAATGACAACTTGCGCCGCTCTCATAGTTGCTGCCGGCTCCGGCTCCAGATTCAACAGAGAAATTCCCAAACAGTACCATAAACTAGGAGACGAAACCGTCCTAAGAAAAACTGTCAAAGCCTTTCTTAACCACCCTCTTATAGACGCTGTAGAAGTAGTTATCAACCCTGCTTTTGTAGATTTGTATCTGGAATCTGCGGAAGGACTGGACGTACTGCCTTACACAGTCGGAGGAGTTACAAGACAAGAAAGCGTGCTGAATGGTTTAAGAGCCTTAACAGCAAATTTCGCAGAATCCGATCCTCCTGATTTCGTCATGATTCATGACGGCGCACGACCTTTGATTCAAGAGGCTGCTATTACCGATGCCTTGAATGCTCTGGACGTTAATACTCCTGTCGGAGCCATTGTGGCTCAAAAGATAACGGACACCGTTAAAAAGTCCATATCCAGCGAAGACGCAGACTATGCTCTAATAGCAGAGACCATAGACAGATCTTCCTTGTGGCTGGCTCAAACTCCTCAGGCGTTCAGGTTCGCAGATATTCTGGTGTGCCACGAAAAGGCTGCTAAGGAGCCGGACGATGTGAAGGAGCTTTTCACTGACGATGCTTCTTTAGCTGAAAAATACGGCATTCCGGTAAAGCTGATAAACAACAACACGGAGAACTTTAAGATAACTACTCCGGAAGATCTTGAACGGGCTGTTAAATTATTATGAGTACTATTCCGGATATAAGAACAGGGCTTGGCTTTGACGTGCACCAGCTGGTTGCTTGCAGTGACGGCGAGAGCGGGATAATTATCGGAGGCGTTCGCATTCCTCATCATATGAGATGCAAAGGACATTCCGATGCAGACCCTGCCTTACATGCTTTGACGGACGCTCTGCTTGGAGCTGTAAGCGAGGGCGATATAGGCACGCATTTTCCCCCTTCCGATCCGCAGTGGAAGGGCAAAGACAGCACTCATTTTCTTAAACATGCGCAGGATATAGTGGTTCAGAAAAACGGCATAATATCCAATGTGGATTTAGTGATAATGTGCGAGGCTCCTAAGATACTGCCTCACAGAGAAGCAATGAAAAAACACATCTCGGAAGCTCTGAATATAGATGCTTCACGGGTAAGCGTTAAGGCTACTACGACCGAGAAACTGGGCTTTACCGGCAGAGGCGAAGGCATAGCTGCTCAGGCAATAGCAACCGTGGTAATACTCTGATGGCTCCCGTTATAATTCTCGTGGAACCGCAGCTGGTGGAAAACATAGGAATGACTGCAAGAGCCATGTTGAACACAGGGCTTAAAGAGCTTAGAATAGTCAATCCCAGAGACAAATGGCCGCTCGACATAGTCCACCACAACAGAATGCTGGCGGCATCAAGCGGAGCAGATGAGATACTTTTATCTGCAAGAGTGTTTGATACGATTGAAGAAGCAATAGCGGATATACAATATGTGTATGCGACTACGGCAAGAACTCATGATATGGTTATGAAGATAATGACGCCCAGGAAGGCGGCTTCCGACATGATAGAACGGCAGCATAAGGGCGAAAAAACAGCAGTATTGTTCGGAAGAGAAAGAACCGGGCTTATAAACGATGATTTGGTGCTGGCGAATTCTAAAATCACGATTCCGCTTAATCCTGAGTTTACATCTTTGAATCTGGCGCAGGCAGTGCTGCTTATAGGGTACGAGTGGTATCAGGCGCAGGATTCTACGAAAGAGGAATACCTGCATATAGGCAACAGTTCTCTGGCGGCTAAAGAGGAGTACCTGAATTTTTTCAACAGGTTCGAGACAGCACTGGAGGAGTCCGGATTTTTTCCTGCACCGGACATGAAGCCGTCAATTACAAGGAATCTGATGAATATTTTCGAACGTGCAGAAATGACTTCTCAAGAAGTAAGAACAATGCACGGAGTGCTTTCTGCACTGAAAAAAAGGTAAGAGATGGATAAGGGCTGGATATTAGTTACAGGAGCGGCAAAAAGGCTTGGCAGAGAAATCTCGCTGGAGCTGGCAAGGCACGGCTGGGATATTATAGCGCATTATAATACGTCTGAAGAAGCAGCGAAGAGTCTGGCTAAAGAGATTCAAGATTTAGGCAGAGATTGCTGTTTGCTAGAAATGGATTTGAACAATTTGGAATCTGTAAAGAAGTTAGTCCCGTATTTATGGCAAGAGCTTGGAGCTATAAAAGGAATAGTAAATAATGCGGCAGTGTTTGAGCCTGATGTTAAAGACCCGTTGGAGCAGGAAAAACTGATTGCAAAGCATATGGCGGTTAACGCAGAAGCAGCAAGAATACTAAGCAAGACGTTTTATGATGAGACAGTATCGGCAAAGACTAAAGGCTCTATAATTAACCTTTTAGATAATACGGAAACGCCGCCTAATTTTTCAGCATACAAGCAAAGCAAAGATTCGTTGTTGAATATGACATTGAACATGGCAAAGTCGTTTGGGTCTCACGTCAGAGTAAACGGAGTGGCTCCGAATTTCCTGTTTCCCAGCGCAAGGCAGACACAGGAGCAGTTTTTGAAAATGGCAGGCGATAATTTGTCAGATCCGGTAAAAATAGCCCGAGATGTTAGAATTTTAATAGAAAATACCTCAGAAAACGGCAAAATTTTAAGAGATTTGCCTTAAAAAAGACACAACTTGGTGGTATAGTGGAAAATGGAAAGTGGAGTTGGATAATGAAAAAACTTTTGTTTCTTATACCTTGTTTTGTGCTGCTTTTTGCAGGTGATGCCTATGCCCAAAAACATTCGGGCAGCGAACGCATGCACAGATATAACAGAAATGCAGACGCTCCGAACAAGAGTGGGGACACCTATTGCAAAAGATACTCCCGCGAAGTCCGCAAAGGCGGACAGATAGAAGAAGAATACGGCACCGCTTGTTTAGACAAACAAGGAAACTGGCGGGTGAAGAAATAATGTGGGAAGAAGAATTCGAACCAACTCCTAACTCCTAATTGAACGAATAAGTTCTATCAGAGTTTTTTCAGTACCGGAATTATCGAAAACAAGTTTTACCGGAAAAACAAAAATCTTCTCTCTCAGTTCTTCGCTAAGGCGGACAAAATCTTTCTCTGTCGTTATCAGCACAGCTTCCAGCTTATCAGCCTGTGTCCGCAATCTTTTTATATTTCTCTTCGTGTACATATAATGATCTGGAAACCCTACATTTTTTACTATATTCAAGCCTTCTCTCAAAAGAGAGTCCTTAAACTTCTCCGGTCTTGCAATACCGGAAAACGCCAGAAACTTCCCGTATCTGGGAAAGCCCATCGGCAGTTTGGGATCAAAATGCGCTCTGAAAATCGGCAGCTTTGTATCCAGATTTATTTTTCTGCTCTTAGAATCCCCTACGATAACAACAGCGTCCGCTCTATTGAGCGCATCACGCACCTGCTCCCGCAGCGGTCCTGCCGGTATTATTCTTCCGTTGCCGATTCCTACCATTCCGTCAATCACCAGCACTGAAAACGTAAACTTTATACCCGGATTCTGAAAACCGTCATCAACTATCACAACAGTTCCGTTAAGCTCCGCTTCTTTAAGTGCGGAAACAATATCGTCTGCAACCCATGTAGGTGCTATTCTTGCCAGCAGCAATGCCTCATCGCCCACCTCTTGGGCAGAATGAACCTCAGCATCTACTCTGGTCAAAACCCCTTTGCCTTTATATCCCTTGCTCACAAAAACAGGCTTCTCACCGTTTGCGCTCAGTATCTCTGCCAGTGCTATGGCTGTAGGAGTTTTCCCTGCTCCTCCTGCGGTCAAATTTCCGACACAAATCACAGGAACGCTTGCCCTGTACGGCATCACTGCCATTCTGCGCAATTTCGTCCCCAGAGCAAAACACCACGATACAGGCAGCAACAGACACGACAGCACCTTAGAGACTCTGCCTCCGCTATCATCATACCAGAACTTGGGCGTCTTCATATTTAGCATTCCGTGCATCTCTAGACTGAATCAATAACATTTACAATCTATAATTCTTAATTCAAAAAATCAATCTTCTTAACTCCACACTAAAACTCGTAGTCTTCCGGCTTAAACATTATAGACTCTATTTCATGTATCACGTTGTCTATGATGCTCCTCTTTCTGTCTGCCAGCAATCTCGCAGAATTAATCTGCTTGTTTCTAAGAACGTCTCCTGTCCAAGATTTATCTATTGCTGTTGCCAACTGTTCCGGCAAAATCGAAACAGCGGCTCCGGCAGATACGAACTCGCGTTCAATCTCTGCAAAGTTCTGCATATGAGGTCCGAATATTACGGCGGAGCCCAACTGAGCAGGCTCTATAGGATTGTGTCCTCCTACAGAGCTGAACGAGCCTCCGATCACAGTTATAGGACTCAAAGAATAGCACAGCCCCATTTCGCCTATAGTGTCAAATATGTATACGTTCACATCGTCCAGAGGCTCTTCTTTCTTAGATCTTCTTGCGACTTTCAGCTCTTCCGCTTCTGAAAGTCTTGCGATTTCTTCTCCGCGCTGAGGGTGACGAGGAGCTATTATAGTCAGAATCTCCGGATAAAATTTAGCCAGTTTCTTATGAGCGGTAATCGCCAAATCCTCATCTCCTCTGTGAGTAGACGCCATAAGCCAAACCGGTCTTCGGACTTCTATCATCTTTTTCAGTCTTGCAAGTTCATTTTCATTAAACTTCAGCGGAGCAGAAGAATACTTCATATTGCCGATATACTTTGCATTTTCTAGCCCCAACTTTTGGAATTTCGCCAAGTCGGCTTTAGTCTGAGCAAGACAGATAGAAAAACAAGACATGACTTCTTTTGCAGTTTGCTTAAACTTAGACCAGTTCTGGAAAGAAGGCTCGGACATTCTGGCGTTGACAAGAGCAACGCTTATTTCTTTACTTTTAAGAGTAGTAAGAATATTAGGCCAAATCTCGGACTCTGTCCATATGGCGCAAACAGGCTTCCATTTTTTTAGAAAATTATCAATAACAAATCCGATGTCTAAGGGAGCATACTGATGTATTGCATAAGGAGGCAATTTAGATTCGAGCATCTTAGCCGCAGTCACCGTAACGGTTGTAACTACGAAAGAATATTTCGGGTATCTCTCATGCAGTTTTCTTATGATTTGCAGAACAGAAACAGCCTCGCCTACACTTACGGCATGACACCATATGACTTTGCCTTTCGGCTTTTTCTTGGAAGTGTATCCGAATTTTTCGTGGAATCTCTTACTGTCCTCTTCTCCGCAGAGAACCCTGAACCACATATAGGCGTACAAAAGCGGAGCAGCCAGAAATATTAAAAGCCGATATAAATCCAGTATCATCTTATTTGCACCATACCTTATTATAGCGTGCTGCCTTCACACAGAGAATTAAAAGCAGAATTTGAAGAATTATTTGTAATTTACTGTATAATATAATAAAACGATTCGCATACAAAATTCGCTCCTGAATCGCATTAAACCAATTTTTCAACAATTTTCAAATATTATTATATTATTAATATTCTTTACTATTATAATATTTTTGTTACCTTATTGTCGAGTCTCTGTTTCTCTTTAATTTCTCAAAAGCCATGACTAATTACTCAAATAATGCGTATCTCAGCACTGCTCTTGACTCTACGGATAATCATTTTTCCTTAGACAGGGAAAATGACCCCTGGTCTCTGTCGGTTGTTGAGGCTTTTGTTCTTTCGGCTCTGGAGCCCTCTACAGGCTCTTTGCGGGACATTGACCCTGCTGTTTTCGCCAAAAGCCTTGCAGCAGCCGTTCTTATGGATTTGTCTCTGGCCGACCGCATAGACAATGATATAAACGAGCTGTTTATACTGGATCCTACGCCTCTTAATGATTCTGTCTTGGACAGCGTTCTCGATAAAATATCCAAGGCTCCTGTCCTTACTCCGTACTCCATAGGCTACTGGATAGATACTATTTCCAGCGACAGTACTCAGATTTTATACGACTACATCTCAAGACTCACCAATAAAGGACTGCTGAAAGATAATCCATCCTTTAACTTTTTTTTCTGGATGATGCCTGTAAGAACTACTAAAAAAGTTTCTACGGAAAGCCTCGACCTCATTTTGGAAAATCTGAAATCCTTGCTCATCGATCAAGAAGTCCCCTCTTCCAGAGACATCATGTTCACAGGGCTGCTGCACTCCTGCGGTTTGCTGAAATTCTTCTTTAATCAGGAAGAGCTGAACAATGCAAGCGGACGAATACACGAAGTAGCAGGCATGGATTTGATAAGCCAGCATATATTAAAACCTATACAAAAGGCTGAGATTTAGTTATAATAATAGGGACCTCAGGTATTATTATACATGATGAATTGTAAACTAGTGCGAATTATGGTTAATAACAGATATTGGGATACAATGAGAAGAAAAAAAGAATTGGCAAAATTTACAGCATGTTCTGTATTTGGGCTTAGTCTGTTTATGGCGGCTGCGGCTTTTGCACAAGAGGCTCCTCCTCCCCAGAAGATGCCCAGAGTTCCGGTCAATCAGAAAGCATTGAGTGACGGGAAAGCCGCTATTCCGGCTAACAGAGAAGTTTCCGGAACAGCCAGAATACTGGACGGAGAAAAACTGGATATTGACCAGTACGAGCTGCGTTTGTTCGGCATAGTTCCTCCTCAGTTATCCGCTACGTTCGGTCCTCAGGCTAGGAGTCATCTTGATACTCTTACTGCAGGGCAGAGTCTGACTTGTAAAATCAGAGACAGGGACAGAGACGGAAGACTGCTGGCGGTATGTACGAATGAAGCCGGGCAGGATATCGGAGAAGAGCTGCTGAAACAGGGACTGGCAGTTGCAACAAGAGGCGATATTGAAAAAACAGATATTGGAGTCAGATATAGTGCGGCAGAACAGGCTGCACGCACACGGCAATTAGGGCTATGGTCATTATCGGCTGCAATCAAGCCGGAGACTAAGAGATCTATACTGCCTATACCGTCATTATCTTTATTAACAGAGCCGGAAGAGAAAAAAGAGGCGACAACAGAGACTGATAAGAAATTGGTGAACGAGCTGATTTCCAATCAGAAGCAAGCCCAAATAGAAGAATACTCTTTTGCACAGGAAGAAGCAGGAGGAATTCCCGGATTTGTAGAAAGGTATCAGATACTAATATCTGCATTTGTGTTTTTGTTCAGCGCATTACTTTTAGTAATGGGAAGAAGAATAGAGAACGCAAAAGAAAGAGCCGCATATATAAAAGCTACGGCAGGAGCACTGCGGGGAGAATTGATGTCGGCAAAGGCATTATGCATAGCAAAGATGCGCGCTATCACGACAGAGGAAGAGGACAGAACTATAAACTGGCCCAGAATAAGGATAGTGCTGTATCAGGCATATGTAAGCAGAATAGGAATATTAGGCGCGGACATGGCAAGGCGGGTGTCCGCAGTGTACGGGCAAGCCAGCGACTATGCAGTGTTGTATTCGCAAACGCCGTCTATGACAATAGAACTGCCGAAGAAGCGGGCGTTGGACAGTCTTATAAAACGCATAGATGATGTGCTGCCGAAACTCTTGTGGCTGGAAAAGACAGGAATAGTTTCAGACGGTGCGGTAAAGACCGTTGCAGAGAGAAATGTACAATCAGGAGCCGGACATGAACATCATGTGCAGGGAGCAGTGAAGAACCATGCTGTGAGAGAGGCGGCTCGCGCGCATCATGAGAGGCACGAACATAGTCATGTTGTAAGGGAAGCTATAACTGCAAAGACAGAGAGCGCAGAACACAATCATCATGCAGTGCCTGAATACAGCAATAATACTGCGGAAAGAGGATATACTCCGTATAAGGAAGAACCGCCTACAGCAGGACATACCGAGCATACGGAAACTACGGGAAATCTTTTTAAGGACAATCCCAGAGCTGTCTCGCAGCCGCATGTAATAGAGGTGAGCAGGATTCCGGAGCCGGTCAGAGAGCCCGAAGTAATACCCCAACCTGCGACTATGCCACAGTCTAAATTAGAAAAAGTATACGGAAGGACTCTTGAAGAGATGAAGAGGAGCTATCAGCAGCTTCCTGCCGAGTACGGAGCAGCACCGTCTCTAGGAGTGATAAACACGGCAAAAGAAGGCATAGGAAATTTAGTAAGCAGTGTAAAAAATATGTTTGTATCCAACAGAGACTACGACACACAGCAATTTGTGCCATTTGATCCGAACGCAACGGACTATACGGCAATGATAGAAGCCGACATGGAAAAATACCAATACGCCGAAAGCGACGAACATATAACTACAAGGCTGGACAGGAAGGATAAGGGGTATTAGAGGAATGGAAAATGTAGAATTAGAAAAATACTGGATTTTAATTCTACATTTTAAACTCTACATTCTACATTTTCCTCATTCCTACTCCCACTCAATGGTCCCGGGCGGTTTGGAGGTGATGTCGTAGACTACTCTGTTTACCCCTTTTACTTCGTTGATTATTCTGGACGCTGTTTTCGCTATGAACTCGTGTTCAAAAGGGTATGACTCCGCTGTCATGCCGTCTGTCGATGTTACCGCTCTCAACGCCAATACATTATCGTACGTTCTGCCGTCTCCCATTACTCCTACGGTCCGTATCGGCAATAACACTGCAAATGCCTGCCATATCTTGTCATACAGTCCTGCTTCCCGTATCTCTTCAAGATATATACTATCCGCTTTTCTTAGCACTTCCAGTTTGTCTCTTGTTATTTCGCCTATTACTCTTATTCCCAGTCCGGGTCCCGGAAACGGGTGTCTGCCCACAAATATTTCAGGCAGTCCCAGCTCTCTTCCCAGCTCTCTTACTTCGTCTTTGAATAATTCTCTTACCGGCTCTACCAGCTTCAGGTTCATCTTCGCCGGCAGCCCTCCGACATTATGATGCGATTTTATTGTTGCGCTTGGTCCTCCTATCACCGATACGCTCTCTATCACATCGGGATACAGCGTGCCTTGCGCTAGAAATTCCGCTCCTGATATTTGCTTTGCCTGCTCTTCAAATACTTCTATAAACAACTTCCCTATTGTCTTTCTCTTTTCTTCCGGGTCTGTCACTCCGTCAAGAGCTTTTAAAAATCTCTCGCTTGCATCTATTGCTATCAGCGGTATTTTACAGTGCTTTGTGAACAGCGATATTACTTCTTCCCCTTCGTTCGCTCTCATGAGTCCGGTGTCTACAAATATGCACGACAGCTGATTCCCTATTGCTTTGTGAATCAACAGAGCAGTCACCATGCTGTCCACTCCTCCGGACAGTCCGCATATTACTTTCCCCTTTCCTATCTGCGCTTTTATCTTTTCTTCCGCTATCTGCATGAACACCTGCATGTTCCAGTCTCCGGCGCACCCGCACACGTCCAGCACAAACCTCTTTAACAATTCCGCTCCGCCGATAGTATGATACACTTCCGGGTGAAACTGGACTCCGTAAAAATTCCTGTCCTCGTCCGCTATAATCGCAAAAGGAGCTGTTTCCGTAACCGCATATACCTCGAATCCTTCCGGCATTTCAGTAACCTTGTCTCTGTGGCTCATCCATACCTGAGGCGTTTCATCTTTATCCCACACTCCTTTAAAAAGCTTAGACATCTTTTTGATTTTGATATGAGTTTTGCCATATTCCCCATTGTCAGAGACCTCTACCCTGCCGCCCAGCTGCATACTCATAGTCTGCTGACCATAGCATATCCCCAGCACCGGCACTCCCAGTTCAAAGACTATACCGGCAGCTCTGGGGCTGTGTTCTTCTGTTGTAGATGCCGGACCTCCTGAAAGAATTATGCCTTTAGGGTTAAACTCTTTGATTTTTTGTTCAGGCATCATAAAAGGGTGTATCTCGCAGTAAACGCCTGCCTCCCGAACCCGCCTTGCTATCAGCTGAGTCACCTGAGAGCCGAAATCCAGTATCAGTATTTTGTCTTGGTTTTGAGAGTTTAACATATATCTTGCCTGTTGTTATGTGAGAGTGTAATACCTTTCTCATAATACAAAACAGAAGCAGCAGAGTCATCTAAAATCTCAACCACAGGTTGTATATGCAAGATAAAATCAATTCTATACAATTACTTAGGGTAATATTAACTGTACTTGTGATACTGGATCATTACGCTCCGAGTTACGTAACACAGTTCCTGCTGCCGGGTAGCCATTTGTTCTTTGTAATAGGAGGTTTCTTTCTATATTTCGTAGCTTTACGAGCAAAAGAACATAAAACAAGCATAATCCAATATATGAAAAAACGCTGGGCGCGGATAATTCCGCCGGCTTTTGCCGTGCTGGTGATTGCTCTTTTTATGGGGCTGCTGCAAATAGAAGATATGCCGGCTTATCTGACGCTGACTCATCAGGTTGTATTTGATGTAACCAATGTGACTCCGTTTTGGTATATCTCTGCATTTTTCTGGTCGCAGGTAATTGTATTTGCGATTCTAACCGCATTCCGCCCGACTCTTGCGCTGATTATACTAGGAACAATCGGTTTGATTTCCGTAATCATATTGTTTCAGCATGAAGCGTTATGGGTATGGCAAGGTCATATATTCGGATTCTTAAATCCGGGATTATTACGAGGGCTGTTCGGACTAACGCTTGGAGTAACGGCTGCTGTGATTGTGCAGAAACGGGGTATTAAATCTGCTAAAAAACCTTATCTTGGAGTGCTGGAGATTGCTTTGCTTATTGCGTTTATTGCAAGCTACATGAGCGGACCTTATATAGTATGGTCAGGGACAAACTATCAAATTCTTTTATTGACAAACGTACTGATATTCGTGCCTCTGATGATTTTGTTTGTACAATCCAAAGGATGGATCTCTGCGTTTCTTAACAGGCAGGCTGTGTTTGAAAAAATAGCAATATACGCATATCCGGCTTTTATCTCGCAGGAAGTTATGGTGCATCCTTTTCACGGGAAATTTGATTTGCCCGGCTGGTTAGAGTGCGTATTTATAGTTGCAGCTCCGTTTTTATTCGCAGTTGTTTACGTGCATTTAATCGAGCCGGGAGCGAAGTTTTGCTGGAAACAGTTTAGAAGCAAGATTTATTGAATTAGATTTGCAATCGTCAGATTATGTCCCGTATGTCGAATAAACTTTCGGAAGTCGCCCATATTGATTGAAACGGTTGCTGTGTTCGTCAAAGGGTGGCAACGGATTGTGTCCCAGTTTGCAATGATTTCATCAACAATTAAATCAATGCGACTGTCCGTATCGTTTATAACCGCCAGCGGGGTGGCTGCCCCGGGAGTTACGCCCAGACAATTTTGCATTTCTTCCGCCGAACAAAAACTGAGTCGCTTTGATCCGATTTTCTCGGCTATTGATTTCAAATCTGCCCGCCTATCATCAGGTATGACCAGCAGCCATTTCTTGTTATCCCTATCTTTTACAAACAGGTTTTTGCAATGGACTCCTTTGTGTTCCGGGAAAATGGCATTGGCCTGTTCGCAAGTGAATACTGGTTCATGCGTCCGGTAATCGTAATTGATTCCAAGTTGGTCAAATAGTTTTAGTAAAGTTTGCTCGACATACATTCGCTGGAAAAATCGTCCTAAAACATCAAAAAGGGAAAATGGTGCGGGTCGCTAGGCAACTATCTGACTAATAACCTGCACGATTTTTTAAGTTTAGCGAATAAAATTCAAAACTTCAAGAATATTCAAAACCAACCGCTATGCTTAGAGTTATGACACTCATTACAGACAGAGACAAGCCAGTCAATGGGCTCTCTTCCAATGTTTCTTGCGTATCGTTTGTGATGCACCTGAGTAGCACGGGTGCCGCAATATACACATTTCCAATTATCTCGCTTGAAGACTACATAACGCTTTCGTTGCCAAGCGTCCGATTTAAGATAGTCGTTCCTATAATAATCTCTACGCCAGCCACGCTTTATATTGCGAAATATAAAGCCAATGGCTACTACAATTAAAACACCGAGTATTTCCATTTATTTAATATCTATGTTATTGTATCTTATGATTTGGACTTGTTGTCCCCATCCGCCTTCCATTCTGATACGCTTTACTGTATAACCTACACTTTTGAGTTTTATACCAGCGATAGAGGCTTTTTCTACATCGGCATCGCAATAACGCACATTATTTGAATCTACTCTAATTTCCGCTACCTTAGATAAATTTACATTTTTATTTTGTTTCGTATCTGCATCTTTAAGAATATTCTTAACCAATGTTTGAGTGCTTTCACTCCAACATTCTGGTGTCGTATTATCGCAGGCCGCTAATAGCAATAAGGGCAATATAAGGAATTTTTTCATAGTTTATCCTTTTTTATATTTGTAATTATAACAAGCAATTCCGACAAATAAAGCAAAAATTATCGGACTTGGCTCAAAGGCTTGGAAATGCTAAGACGGGTCCGATTTTAGGCTGGGATTTTTATCTTTTGGTATCACAATCATCGGACTCGGCCAAAGCCAGTGCCACCATAACAAAAACGCACCTTTGCGGTGCGCTTGTAATACCTGGTGCGGGTAGTCGGAATCGAACCGACACGCATTTTAAGTGCCCAGGATTTTAAGTCCTGTATGTCTACCAGTTCCATCATACCCGCTGGCTTTTAGGAAAATAACAAAAAATATTGAAAAAGCAACTAGTTTGTCATATGCTTGGGTAAAAGCTGTTATATCAACACCTAAATAAGGACATATTAAATTGGATAACGAAGCAAATAAGGACATGTCCGGTCAAGACGGACTATGGGTAGGCAAAGCAGCCGACAAAGTCATAGCAGAGTTCCCAAATCAGGAATTATACACTTGCGCAGCAGGAATAAGCCCGTCCGGAGTAGTGCATTTCGGGAATTTCAGAGATGTTGCTACAGCATACGCAGTGATGAAAGAACTCATTGCCAGAGGCAAAAAAGCGAGACTCTTGTTCTCGTGGGATAATTATGACAGATTCCGCAAAGTTCCCGCAGGAGTAGACGTATCTTTTTCAAAGTACGTAGGAGTACCGCTATCAGCAATACCGGACCCTCTAGGAAAATATCCCTCTTATGCGAAACGCTACGAGACGGAATTCGAAAAGTCTATGCAGGAATTAGGGATTGTTATGGATTATAAATACCAGACTGATGAATACACGTCCGGAAGATATGCTGATAAAATGGCGTTCGTGCTTGCGAACAGAAAAAAAGCCGCCGACATTCAGCTTCAGTTCAAAACGGAAAAGGCTAATCATGAAAAAGGCATAGACCCGGAAGAATTCAGAGAAACATATTTTCCTCTTACTGTGTACTCACGTTTTACCGGGTCGGATAAAACGCAAGTTTTGTCTTATGACGGAGGAACAAAAGTGACATACCGCTGCCTTGTGACGGATAAAACAGAGCAGATAGATTTCAAAGAAACTCCTGTAGTCAAGCTGCCGTGGAAATTTGACTGGCCTATGCGCTGGGCAGAAGAAGGAGTACACTTTGAGCCGGGCGGCAAGGACCACGCTACTCCGGGCGGAAGTTATACTGTCTCTTCCGTAATCGCAAGAGAACTGTTCAACGAAAAACCTCCGGTGTTTCAAGGGTACGAATTCGTAGGCATACAGGGAGTAAAAGGCGGCAAGATGTCCGGCTCTAAGGGAGGAGCTGTCTCTCCAGCTATGCTTTTGGAAATTTACGAGCCGGCTTTGCTGATGTGGCTGTACATGAGGCGCGCTCCTAACCAGAGTTTCAACCTCGCATTCGACACGGAAGTGTACCGCCAATATGACGAGTTCGACAGAGAAATAGCGGCGTATCAGCAAGGCAATGCGTCTCCTGCGAAAGAGAAGATTCTGCTGTTCAGCGGCATAGATAAAAACGACAAATCGCCTGTTTCTTTCAAACAGGCGGTTGCGCTGGGTCAGATTACTCAGTGGAATGTTGATAAGGTTGAAGAGCTGGCGCAGAAATCCGGGATTCCTTACAGCCGCGACTCTGCGCTAAGGCGTTTGCCAAAGGCTAAATCGTGGCTCAACACTTATAATCCGGAAGAGAAAATAGAGCTGCTTCCCGAGAAGAATTCTTCGTATATAAAGACTTTGTCAGAGGAACAGAAAGAGCATGTTGCAAAGCTGCGGACATCTCTTTCGGGAGATATAGACTCTATAGCTGCGCTAGACGAGATAGTCTACGGCATAGTCAAAAAGCCCGACATGACCGACAAAGAAATGAAGGCTGCCCAGCGTAATTTCTTCAAGACTGTTTATTCGCTGCTTATCGGAAAAGAAACAGGACCAAGACTTTCTACTTTCCTGTGGGCTATTGATAGGAACAAGGCGTTGGAGCTTTTGGGATAGTATTCATTTCCTCTTCAAATCCGGCGGCAGTGCTTCTTCGGCAATTTTGCGGACAGCTTCGGACAGAGGCATAATCTCTTGTGCCTCGCCGCCCAGCCTGCGCAGTGCTACGGTTTCTTTTTCGGACTCGTTCTTTCCTACTACAAGCATCAGAGGAATCTTCTGAAGACTGTGATCGCGTATCTTGGCGTTAATCTTCTCTGCTCTCACATCAGCTTCAACTCGCAATCCCGCATCGTACAACGCCTGATAAACTTTCTGAGCGTACGGATTAGCTTGGTCCGTGATAGTACACACAACAGCTTGCACCGGCGCAAGCCACAGAGGAAACTTGCCGGCATAGTGTTCTATAAGAATGCCGATGAACCTGTGCATAGAGCCCAAAACAGCCCTGTGCAGCATAATAGGTCTGTGCTTCTGTCCGTCCTCACCGACATACCAAGCGTCAAGGCGCGCAGGCATATTGGGATCTACCTGAAATGTTCCGCACTGCCATTCACGGCCTATTGCGTCCCGCAAATAGAACTCCAGCTTCGGACCGTAAAAAGCTCCGTCCCCTTTGTTTATATCATATTCCAGCTCTGCTGCTTTAAGAGCGTCCGCCAATGCAGCCTCTGCCCTATCCCACTCTTCATCAGAGCCTATGCGCTCCGGCGGCCTGTCCGCAAGCCTTACTCTCGCAACTTCAAAACCCAAATCCGTATAAATATTCTGCAACAGCTTGCAGAATGCCAGAGCTTCGCTCTGCACCTGATTTTCCGCACAGAAAATATGAGCATCGTCTTGAACAAACTGCCGTACTCGTATCAGCCCGTGCATGGCTCCGTGCGCTTCGTTTCTGTGGCAGCAGCCGAACTCCGCCATTCGCAGCGGCAAATCTCTGTAGCTCTTTATGCCTTGCTTGAATATCTGAACATGCGCCGGACAGTTCATTGGCTTCACGCCCATCATCACAGGTTTATCAGGATCAGCCTCGTTCTTTACGGCAATTTTAAACATATTATCGCCGTAAACGTCCCAATGCCCGGACGCTTTGAACAGGCTGCTGTCAAAAAGCTGAGGAGTATGTACTTCCACATAACCCTCTCTGTCAACACATCTCCGGACGTAGTTCTCTAAGGCCCTGTACATAGACCAGCCCTTTGGGTGCCAGTAAACGCTTCCGGCAGCATTATCCTGCATATGAAACAAATCCAGTTCCAGACCAATCTTGCGGTGGTCTCTTTTCTCAGCCTCTTCCAGCGCAGTCAGATAATCGGAAAGCTCTTTCTCGTTCCTCCACGCAGTGCCGTAAATGCGCTGTAGAACGGCATTATTGCTGTCGCCTCTCCAGTACGCTCCTGCCAGCTTCATGAGCTTAAAGGCAATTCCGGTCTTTCCTGTAGAGGTCATGTGAGGACCTCTGCAAAGATCCAGCCACTCGCCTTGCCTGTACACGGTTATAACAGTGTCTTCCGGCAAATCCTGTATGATTTCCGCCTTGTATTTTTCACCTTTATTCAAAAAATATTTTATCGCATCGTTTCTGTTCCACTCTTCACGGACGATTTTTTCGTCTCTTTTCACAATCTCCCGCATCTTGGCTTCTATGGCCGGAAAATCATCAGTGCTGAACGGTTTCTCCCGCGCAAAGTCATAATAAAAGCCGTTTTCTACATTAGGTCCTATTGTAACCTGCGTTCCCGGAAACAGTTCCTGCACAGACTGAGCCAGAATGTGCGCAGCATCATGCCGTATCAGCTCCAATGCTTCAGGAGATTTCCCAGTAACAATCTCGACAGAACAATCTTTATCAATACTATCGGTCAAATCATGAAGCGTACCGTCTGTCTTGACTGCCAGAGCAGCCTTAGCCAAGCCCTCTCCGATAGAAGCTGCAATATCGAATCCGCTCACCGGATTTGGAAAAGATTTAACACTATTATCCGGTAGTTTTATGTTCACAGCCATGACCGACTCCTTGCTTTAAATGGAACCCACTATAATAATCAATCGATGCGTAAAAAAACAAATTAAACTGTTATAAGAAGCGCACGCCGTATTGCTCTATTATGCTTATATAATATACATTTCTTAATCCAATACAAGAACAAAAACAGCTCTCTGTTTGTGAGTCTTTTTTACAACATCAAAAAGTTTTTTAATAATTTGATAATGGTTCGAATTGACCTCGAGAATCTCGAGACTCTACACTCTGCGTACTGAATTCTTTTCTTTCCAAAGTGCCAAAAGTACCATGAGCAACCGCCCTACTACCATTCTGTTTCTTTCTACGGGAAATTCTCTGAGAAGCCTTATGGCAGAGGCTATTTTAGCTCATCAGGATACTCTTAACAGCGGAAAGGGCAAGGAACGCTTTATTGCTCTCAGCGCAGGCATCATACCAAAAGCCCGCCCGGAAAGCATCATGCTCGATTTGCTTCAAGCAAACAACATTTCTGCCGTGAATCTAACGCCCAAAAGCCTGTATCCTCTGTTTGAATCCCAGCTTTCTATATTCGTAGACGTTATTATCACTCTTTCGGAAGAGGCAAAACAGCTTTGCCCTGTGTGGCCCGGGCACCCTACTGTCATTAACTGGCAGCTTACAGATCCTCTGGACAGCTCTTCCATAGATAATGTTATCACTAAAACTCAGAGATGCTTTTTTACGCTCCAAGACAGAATATCCATACTCACAAGCGGGAGCAAAGCCACCTCTCCAATGAATCTGGCATTCCAACTCAGAAGCCTTGCTTCGGTGATGTAGCGGGCTTTAAGCCTGCCGCTATCGTCTTATTGATATTGATAAGGCTGTCGGTTGTTTTCGGCGAATAATTTGCAATCGCCTGAAAGCTGGTCTTATCCACGTAAGTACTCAAGGTAAGAATGTTGTTCTTTAGCTCAATAGGCAGCCCGTTTTCCGGATCAATCATAGCAACCTGAAAAATAGTCCATAATCTTTGATTGGCTCTTATAGCCTCAGCATATGCGCGCGAATTATTTCTGTCCTTAGGGTCCTTTTCCATAGCGGCTTTTGCTTCGTTCAACTGTCCGGCGTATTTTAACAAAGCCCTTGCGTCAATTTCTCTGCTGTCCGGCTGTTCATCGCTATCCGCAATATTTTGTTCTGCTTGCAGCTTCTGGTTTTTACCGTACACATTCACTTTATTGTTGGGCATATCAGACATAAATATTCTCCAATAAATATCTTTAATTCGAATCAATATCAGCTTTGGCTAATTTATCCGACTGTTCGTATTTGGCGAGCATTTCATGTGCTATTTTTAAAGCCCTAAAAGTATCGAACTCTTCCAAACTAGCAAGTATCTGCTCTACTTCCGCAGTATAATCAGGATATAGTTTTAAAAAATTCTTAATAGTTTCCACTACAAAACTATCTATAGGCATATCTTTGCCGCGAAACAGGTATATTACTTGCAGCAAAAAATAGACGTTAGAAAAATCAGACTCTCCGCTTTTGTCCGAATTCATCATGTAGTTCTGCCGCAATACCGGTCCGTCCGATATAACCAGCAAATCAGCAGCGCGCTTTCCTACATTTTTAAGAACAGCTCCTCCGATGAATATTTTGCCTTCAGGCTTTACTCGTAATTTAAGAGGCATGACAGCGGCTCCGCTTTAAGAGGCTTCAACTTTAACCATAGAAGCGACAGGGTCTGACTCGTGAATAGCCAAAAGGTTAATCCCTAAAGGAAAAATTTTATATCCTCTGGACAACAAAAATTCGTTCAAATCTTTTTCACTGGTCTTGATTTTTTCAATGACTAGCAGGGGTTTATGCGTTTGAATCGTTGAGACTGCGCCTCTGAGCACTTCCATTTCCATGCCCTCAACATCAATTTTTATGAGGTCTGCCCGATGCAATCCCATGCCGTCAATCGACATCATTCTTGTAGGCTGAGTGCTTTTTTCGGAATAGTCAATTTCCTGTCCGATAAACTCCGTAGATTCAGTTTTGCGGATTTCCAAACTTCCAAAGCTGGAAGGCTTGAAATAATCAGGAACCGGAACCTGAATAACGCCTTCTTTTTCGCCTACTGCCGCCCAGATTGCCCGTGCATTAAAGCAATTGTTCAGCGTGATGTTTCCGGCCAATGCGTAAAAAAGCCTTTCCTGAGCTTCAATCGCAACAACTTCGCCCCAGCCGTGCATTAATTTCGCCTGCTCTATGGTGTGAACGCCGATATTTGCACCGCAATCTATTGCTATGACGCCGTTTCCAAAATGCTGTTTTCTCATCAGCAGCAATTGAAGCAGGGCATCGACTTCAGCTTGATCAAAAGAAGAAGCGTTCAGCAGCTGAAAGCCCATTCCATAGCCGCCGCGGTCTGTAAGCCTGTAGTCAAACCGGTTTACCAGCATACTGCCGTGATTTGTTGAGGCCAGAATAAAGGCGATAGGGCGCGGAGTTTTTTTCATGTAAGTTCCAAAAATTGAGAATTGAGAATCACTTAGAGTTAGACTCTAGTTTAGAGTCTTAGGATTAGTCAACTACGAGTAATTAGAACATCTCACTATTAGGTAGAATCGCCCTCTCCTCCTATTGTAACTCCCGCGAAGGCGGGAGCGGGCAAGCCTGCCGTATTCTGTTGTTGAAGAGTATAACATTATTATAAACTATGAAAACACCCGTCAACTGCGTATTTACAGCACCCCTGCCCGCTCCCGCCTGCGCGGGAATGACAAATGCAGGAATTAAAAAAGGCGGAGCTTAACGCCCCGCCTCAGTATCATTACTCTCGCTATCAGAGTTATTAAAGAATCCTCAATATAGCGCCTGCGAGCATTCCAGAAACACCCAATGACACAATACCGAGCTGTGATTGAGCCTGTAAAGCCTGCATGTTAGCACCTTCTTCGTTGACGTCCGCAGCCGTCAGACGAGAGGAGGCGTTACTCAAAGAGTTTATCATATTGGCAGTAAATGTCTGTCTTGTTGCCAAGAGCGTAGCGTTACCACCGAACTTCGCAGCTTCAGAAGTCAAGAACGACATAGCGGTAAGCAAGGCACCCTGCTGACTTTGAAGATCAGTTGTATTAGCCCAAGCATTAATCGCCGTATCAATAGCTGCCATTTCTGTTGCTATAACAGCTGCTGTTGCTGTGTTAGTACCGTCTGCTAACGTTACTACTGTATTCGTCAACAAACCGACACCTTGAATGCTGAGCGCAGTAGAGTTGTCTTCGTTAAAGTATATAATCATCTGGTTTGTAGTATCGCCTTCATTCAACATGTTTACACCGTTGAAGGTAGCGTCCAGAATCATATGATTCATCTGCACGACCAAGTCATCATACTGAGAACTCAAGGCAAGGCGGGTATCCGTGTTGGTAGTACCAAGAGCCTGAACAACAAGACCTTGCAGCTGAGAAACAACCTTAGCAATACTTTCAATAGTGTTGTTGAAAGACGTAAGAGTCTCAACAGCCGTTGATATCGTGTCTTTAATAGTGGCAAGATTGTTAGCAGTATTTAAAAAGCCCTTGGAAGCAAAGAAGGCAACCGCGTCATCATTAGCAGAGTTAACCTTTTTACCGGTAGCCAATCTGAGCTGAGTGGTTTCCAAGAGAGAGGTAGTTTTTTGAAGCGCCTGTAAGTTAGACCTAGCAGCCGCCGTAAGAGAAATATCACCTATAGCCATTTTAGAACTCCTTTCAAAGAGATAAACGCAGACTCCTTCTGCGATATGATTAAGAGTACATAGACATTATGTACTCCACGGGTACACTTGTATCCAAAAATCCTTAACTTACAGTTAAAAGTATGGTTAAGAAATGTAGAATTTAGAATGTAGAATGTAAAATACCTAGTTTATCAACATGTTACATTTTCCATTTTACATTCTACACTTTACATTCTACATTCTACATTAACTCCACTCTCTACTCTATTGAAAAAAATGACTATCACTTTACACAAAAACGACCTGCCGGATAATATACATTTTGAAGGCTGTGTTGCCGTAGATACTGAATCTATGGGTCTGAACTGGGACAGAGACAGGCTTTGCCTTGTTCAGCTGTCCGGCGGTGACGGCAACGCTCATCTGGTACAGTTTGTTGATAAAGACTATTCGGCTCCTAATTTAAAGAAGCTGCTGACAGATCCGGAAACGCTCAAGCTGTTTCATTTTGCCAGAGCTGATTTGTGCGCTATTTATAAATATTTAGGTGTCCTGCCTAATCCGGTTTACTGCACAAAAATAGCCTCGGTCATAGCCCGGACTTTTTCCGATAAACACAGTCTTAAAGATTTAGCCAAAGATATTTTGCACATTGATTTGTCTAAGGAACAGCAAACATCAGATTGGGGGGCTGAAGAGCTTTCCGGAGAACAGCTTGCCTATGCCGCTGCAGATGTGCTGTACCTCCATAAGATTAAAGATGCTCTGAACGCCAGACTCATACGCGAAAACCGATATGATTTAGCTATAAAAGCCATGTCCTGCCTTCCGATAAGAGCTGAATTAGACCTAGCAGGCTGGGAGAACGTTGACGTATTTTCACATGCGCCTATTAAGAACACATGAGACCTCAAAAACACCTTAATTTAAGTTTTATCAGCCCCAGAATTACAAAACGTATTCAACAGGCGCGCAATGCCGCTATGCTGCCTTTTATCATGCGCCTTAGAATACTTTTGCTGGCAGTATCCGCTGCGGTTTTAGTTCTGATTTTCGTATGGTCTTCCATGCTGCCGGACTTTACCCTAAGCAAATTGACTGAGAAAATTCCTAATCTGGTTATTGAGAACCTAAGATATTCCGGCATGGACTCTAAGAAACAGCCGTTCTCTTTGTTTGCGGCTCAGGCTACTAAGCCCATGGCTTTTGAAAGCATTTACGACCTGACAGACCTCGAGGGAGAGATAACTCTGCAAAACGGCACTTGGCTGGACGGAAAGGCTCAGAAAGGGAGATTCGACAAATCTTCCAACGAGTTATGGCTCACAGGTAATGTTAACATCTTCAGAGATGACGGCTTTCAAGTAAAAACTGAAGAAGCCTATTTAAATATAAATGATAAAATAGCTTCCGGCATTGATGATGTTTCTATTCTGGGTCCTTACATCAATATTCACGGCAAAGGATTTAATATTTTAGATTCAGGAGATACTGTTATAATAAGCGGGCCTGTTAAGGCAGTTTTTACGAATAGGAAGTAGGAAATAAGAAATGGAAAATGGAAAATGGAAAATGGAAAATGAGGGTTGCTGTCCCTCCGTATGTCATTCCGGCAAAGAGGAATACACACTTAAATATACCATAAATTCAATTTTCCATTTTATCTGCGCTGCCGTAATGCTTTTATATCCGCTGCCGATTGCGGCTCAGAATTTTGCTGCGGGCAATCAAGTAGAGATTACTGCTGACGGTTCTTTGGAATGGCACGCAAAGGATAATCTGTATTTAGCTCGTAAAAATGCAAGAGCTGTAAGCGGAGATACTGTTATCTCTGCCGATCTGCTGACTGCCCGCAAAAGAGCTTCCGGTAAGAATAAAAAACAGAACGACAATTTTTCCGGCGACATTGACAGAATGACTGCCGAGGGCAATGTTGTTATAAATCTGGGCGATGTGAGAATATTCGGAGATTTTGCAGAGAACGATGTTGATAATGCTGTTTTTATCATAAAAGGAACTAATCTGAAGTATGAGTCCGCTCAGGATACCGTTACTGCCAGAGACAGCATGGAGTATTGGAAAGACAAAAAAACTGCCATAGCCAAAGGCAATGCCACTGTTTTCAGCAAAGACAGAAAGATTATCGGAGATATTCTAACTGCCGTGTTCAGAGCACAGCCTAACGGCAAAGACCAGCTGCATAAGGCTGTCATTGACGGCAATGTTACCGTTATCACCAGAGACGATGTTGTCAGAGGAGACAAAGCTGTTTATGATATTGGAAGAAACCTTGCTATTATAACAGGCAATGTTAAAATAACCAGAAAAGACGGAACCGAGCTTGCCGGCGACATGGCGGAATCCGATTTTGCCAACGGCATCAGCCGGCTGGTGAATGAGGGCGGAGGCAAGGTCAAGGCTCTTATTTCTTCCGGCGATGCCAAAACTAAGAAAGATGCTAAATCTAACGGTAAAACGGAGAAGTCAAATTGAATCCCTCATATCCAGTCATGACTAAAACAGCCTCTCCAAAAACCAAGAAGGCAAGAACAAAAACAGGGTACGGGCTGGAAATTTTCAATCTGGGCAAAAAGTACAACGGGAGACCTGTTGTAAACGGCGTGAGTTTTTCCCTGCAGCGCGGAGAGATAGTAGGACTGCTGGGACCTAACGGTGCCGGCAAAACAACGTGCTTTTATATGGCTACAGGGCTTATTACGCCGGATACCGGGAATATCTTTTTGGACGGGTTAGAGATTACTAATTTCCCTATGTACAGAAGAGCCAGAATAGGACTGGGCTATTTGCCTCAAGAAGCTTCTATTTTCAGAGGACTTTCCGCAGAGGACAATATCCGCGCGGTACTGGAACTCATAGAGCCGGATCCTGTAGTAAGAGACGGAATACTGGACGAGCTTTTAGAAGAGTTCGGGATTATGCACCTGCGCGAAACTCCGTCTATTGCGCTGTCCGGAGGAGAAAGGCGGCGGCTGGAGATTGCCAGAACTCTGGCATCGCAGCCGCATTTTATTCTCTTGGACGAACCTTTTGCAGGAATTGATCCTATTGCATTGGGCGATATCCGAAATTTAGTCATACACTTAAAAAACAGAGGGCTCGGAGTTCTTATAACTGACCACAACGTTAAGGCTACGCTGGAGATAGTTGACCACGCCTTCATAATCCATGACGGCAGAGTTCTGATGCAGGGCACTCCGTCCGAGATTATAGAAGATGCGGACGTTAGGAGGGTGTATTTGGGTGATGAATTTCAAATGTGAAGTGTGGAGTGTGGAGTGTGGAGTGTGGAATTGGGAGTTAAGCCACAAAAATCGCATAAACAACAAAGAATTATGCTTAATTTCACATTTCACACTCCAAATTTCACATTATTTTCTGTTTACTTTCATGATTTTGTCCGTATCATATTAGTAAAGGTTCTTAAACAGGATTTAAAATATGCACGAGATTGTACTTAAAAAAGCCAATGTTACTGCAACAGCAGACCTTCTTTCTATGGAAGATCTTTCGGCTGTAGTTGCTTTGCACAATAAGACTATTGCTGCTTTGCCGGAAGAGAGCAAACGTTTTGTGCTGCCTCAGAATGAAGACTATTTCGCCGACCTGCTTTCAGGGTTTTCAGGTGCTGTTGTCGGCATAAAGGCAAAAGGCGAGCTTGTTGCTCAGATAGCTGTTGCCGGAGAGCTTTCTATTGATGAGGCTGTCGAGAAAAAACTAATCACAAAGAATAACGTCTCTTTCCACCACGTTCTGTCTGAAGATTCCATAGTTGTTTTTAAGAGTCTGGTGTGCGACCCTGATTGGAGCGGCAATGATTTGGGTTTTCATACTGTGGCGGCTGCGCTTAAAACTCCTTTGGTTGAGTCCGCCGATAATATCCTCACACAGATATCTGCTGCCAACATACGCAGTACCAATATGTTTCTCAGCCGCGGCTTCGGCATAGTTGCTGCCGGATATGACCCTATAGACAATCTGCCTCGTTTTGTTTTCCAAAAGCCTCTTAACGGGTTTAGTTTCGTGCCTAATATCATTGCCGATGCCGTAGACCCGATAACGGATTTCCCCGCTATTATGAAGCTGACGGAAAGAGATGCCCTGGTCGGCATTTCCGAAGACAGTTCTTACACTTCCCTTTCGTTCCTAGAAGTAAAAAGAATACGCAAGCAAGTACTGCAGGATATCAGGATTGCTTAAAGTAATGTAGAATTAAGAGAATATTCCCCTTCGCTGGCGAAGGGGTGGTTTTTCATTCACAGCAGCGAATGAAAAAGCAGGGTAGTGGTTTTTTCAAAATTAATCAGAAGGCGGTAAGGTTACCACATCTAGGAATCCTGTATTTGTATCGCCCTCACGGACAACATATAGTTTGTTATTATGGACGGCCATACCCCATCTGGCAGCACTGGCACCCAAGTTTATTGTAGATACCACATTAGTAGTTAAATCTACTACGTCCAGCAAATTACTGACAGTACGGCGGGTAAGCTACAGTTTGTTGTTATGAACGAGTGCGCATACCCTCACAGCTACAGCACCCAAATTTATAGTTGATACTGCATTGTTGTTAGCTAAATCCACTACATCTAATAAATTACCTATACCTGCAGCAGCACTATAACGGGTAATATATAGTTTATTGTTATGTGCTGTTATGCCATATCTACCAACTGCAGTGCCTAAATTTATGGTTGATACTGCATTAGCTCTGCAAGATGCAGTTGTTCCTCCATGCTTCCCTTGGCACTCCCATGTCCACGTAGTCCCGCTCTGAACAAGATTCGCAACAGTGCCGGCTTTGCAAAGAGGCGGGGTAGTAGAGGCAACGGCTGGAGAGGTTAGAAAGGTAAGAGCTAAAGCCAATAAAAGAAATTTGTCACTCCCGCGAAGGCGGGAATAGGGGCTTCGCCGAAGCAAAGCTGAGGCGAAATTTGGAAATATGGGCAAAACTGCGTTTTGCAGGTATTTTCCCGCCTGCTGCCGCAGGCGGTAAAGGCCCCACTCCCGCCTTCGCGGGAGTGACAACAGGGGGCTTGGAAGTGACAGCAACCTTGTACCACTGCCCCGTCTTTTCATTCGCTGCCGCGAATGAAAATCCACCCCTTCGCCAGCGAAGGGGAATACGTGCCTAGCATTTCTTAATTTCCAAAACTCTTTACAGAACAATAGCTTATGCGGAGGGGGGGGGGGG